>CAJTMJ010000010.1 GCA_910577335.1 uncultured Duncaniella sp.
TTGAATTTCAATTATTTCAAAGAACTTTTATGATTTTTTAGTGGACACTAATGAAGTAGTTTGGTTTTTGATTACTACATTGATAGTAATGACCAATGCACTATCAGAGGATTAACCCCCAATACTAAATATTTTGTTATAGGTGTTATCGAAGATTGGCAGGGCGACATGATTAAAATTTCTTCAAAAAAGAATATAAAAACAGAAAACGTGCCCTCGTATGTAGACTTAGGTGGAGATATTTATTGGTGTAGTGTGAACTACAAAGCAGATAGACAAACATTTGAACCTTCACAATTTAACACGCAGGATCTTTTCTTCTCATATACACTTCCTAACCCAAATGACGAAATAATACCCGGAGACTGGAGATATCCTACAAAAAACGAACTTCAATACCTCTGCGACAATTGCATCGTAACCTTGATTGATTTCAAAGATAGGTATGTTAGATTAACCAATAATGCGGGTACTCATCTTTACGTGCCTTTCACGAGTCGTATGCCCTTATATGAAACGCTCTCCGGTTATAAAGAATTAGCACTTTTCCCATGCGACAAAGCGTCTGGTATTAATGTTCACAGTGGTAGCGCACTTCCCGGATTATGTAATTCAAATTTACAAGAGAAAGTGTTTTTTGGGGAACAGCTTAATGGATATTCCCTGAGAATTCGCACAAACGATTATTCCGATGACTTTTTTCACTGGAGTTATCTTGACGGATTTGTTACGCCACCTGTAGATAGGTCTGGGACTTCTAATAGAGGAGTCCGTTTTGTGTTTGATAAGTGAACTATGATCTCCATAAGTTAGACATATCCGATTTTGTAATGTGAAATGGCTAACCCATTATCCAGCCAGTTGACGAGTTTAACTTGGTGGTTGAAATCAAGGGCGTGAACTTGCATATTGTCGAACATTAAAAAAATAAAATTCATATGAAATAGAAATTATTATAGATTTCTAAAGTAACCTTGAAAGCGTTTATAAGCATCGCCTGCAATATCTATTTGGATCCTATTACCGGGTTTGTTGTTGATAAGTTTGCTGGTAAGCTTATAGATTGGGCGTTTGCTCGTTACTTTAAAGTATGATTAAATTGATGTGCGATGTTTGAATGACATGCAAATGAGCAAAGATAGGATCCACGCTTAATATTTTTGCTCAAAAGTCCAAATACCAGCATCGCACGTCATACTCCTATTAAAGATTGGAATTTCTGTATTCCAAATACATTTATATAAACTTTAATTTTTCGCATCAATGAAAAGAATTTTGTTATTTGCCATCATAGCTATGGCATCAGTTGGCGCAATCTCTGCGCAAAAGGGAAAAAGTGCATTAGGGTTAAATGTTGGATTTGCTCCGTCTATTTCCGGTTATACTGCAAATAATATGGGAGTTGGTATCAAATATCAATATTTCATAACAGATGTTATTCGAGCGGAAGCGGATATAGATTATTGGTTTATGGCAAAGGAGGAAGATAATTTTCACAGCTCAGCAGAACAGGCTCTGTTTGATGTGTCGGTTAATTTTCACTACCTATTCCATGCCTCTAAGAACTTTAACATATATCCTCTTGTTGGAGCGGGGTATGCGCTTGATATGTACAAACATGAGATTGAGGAGACTGAGGAAACCTGCAAACACAAACATCCGGAATTTCTTATTAATGCAGGTATTGGCGCAGAATATTCCTTTTCTGAAAGATTTTCTCTTGGTCTTGAGGTGAAATATCAGTATGTGACAACAACGTCCCAATGGTCACGTCTTCCGATTTCGCTCGGAATAGCCTATAAATTCTAAAAATCAAGAATACTTATTGGTTGAATTAGATTCTTAAATATTTATAAATGGGATACTTGATACCATTTATTCCTAAGATATAACAGCGGCAAGCTTTCACTATTTCCATTATGCCAAGGAAGTGCGACGAAAATATTGCTATTGCGTTATGCTTTTGGGCAAAGGTTATTTCAACGCTAAAGTACAGGAATTTCAATCAATAAATTAAAAGGGTGTTATTGAAATTTTATCTTCTAAGGTCAAACTTCGAGACTTTACCATTAGGTAATGCGAAGACCTGAATAACGGATAAGACAAGATACAATCCTCACACCTTTTTTATGTGTATACATATAAGTCTCAACGGAGGATGCGAGACAGACTAATTCATTACAAAATGAAAAAAATTAAATTTTTAGCAAGCTTAATGCTTATGTTTGCATGTGTTAACTTCTCATCATGCAGTAGTGACAGTGATGATAATGACGAACCGGCATCAGAAAGTCTTGAAGGAACTTGGGTGTGCATACAGTCAGATTATATCCATCATTCATCTCACGATGATGAAATTTCAGAAAGTGGAATAGAGCTTGGTGATGTACTTATTTGCTTTAACAGCGACTTCACTTCGGCAGATAAGTTGATGTCCGGGAAAAAATGTTTTTGGGTTTCTGAAGATGCATACGCTTCAAATCCAAGTAAATACACTGTAAATAAATGGAATGAAGAAATAATATGGTATCATGGAGATCAAGAATTTGAGCCCTTATATACTCTTAAAGGAAATGTCTTAACAATATTTGACTGCGACATGGACCGTTTTGTCGGTAATATTAAAATTAATGGATCAGAAATGACCTATACCTACAGATATCAAGTTTGGACTTATGGTAATGAGGAAATGGATAAAGAGTTCGAAACACATGTAGCTAAATTCCGCAAAAAATAAACCTTCAAAATAAAATGGCATCACCATGTTATTTTAAAATTGGTGATGCCATTATTACATATATAAATTCCTAACATTATGATGCTTGTATATTGCAAATCGGAAAGTGACAGTACCACCTACGATTTTTTCATGAAATATATACCTGAAAATATCTCATGCACATTGGAAGCCTTAGCTTATATCTCATTATTTGAGTCGCAAATCGCATACAGGTGTGGGGATTTTAATTGGGAAGATAAGAAGCTGCAAAATTTTTTAGGTTCCAATCACATAACTCTTGCGGATAAGCCTGAAAATTCAATTGCAGACAATACGATATATTTCACACATACAGACAATGATATTGCATACGATTTTCTTAAACATATACGAGATGCATTATTGCATGGGTTTATAACCGACAGTGGTTGTTTCTATAACCTTTATAATTGCGAGGATGTAAAACCATACGAAAAGCAATCGGCTATAACAAGATTTGTAAAATCATTCAGCTCGAAAAAATCAGATGAAACACCTAAAATATTAATGAAAGGGAATGTTCGTAAAGATTTATTTTGGCGACTTATCATTACTGCAATCAAAACTAATAAATTCTTTGACAAATAATTAATCCATGAAACCATTATCAGTCTCTTTAATTATAACTACATATAATGCTCCAGATTACTTATCATTATGTATAAAATCTGTTTTAACCCAAACTCAACTGCCTAATGAAATATTAATAGCTGATGATGGTTCCGGGGAAGCGACTCGCTTATTGATAGAAAATTATAGCAAATCTTCTCCAATTACTATAAAACATGTTTGGCAACCGGACAGTGGATTCCGTGTTTCAGCTATACGTAATAAAGCCATATTAGCGGCTAAACACGAATACATCATACAGATTGACGGGGATGTCATCTTAAATCCACATTTCATAGCTGACCATATTAAGTATGCAAAGCCTAACACATATATTGGTGCATCTCGCTGCTATATTAAAGAGGTATATTCCAAATTGATATTAAAGGAACAATATATTAATTTTAGGGAGATAAAGGAATACTGTCGAATCAAATTTAACTCAAAACGAATACCATTGCTAACACCATTGTTTCTAAAATCCAAATCCCATAATTTAGTACGTATACAAGGATGCAATATGGCATATTGGAGGAAAGATGCTATTCGGATAAATGGCTACAATGAAGATATTCAAGGTTGGGGAAGCGAAGATAGCGAGTTTGCCATAAGACTATCTAATTCAGGCTTAAAGAAAAACTATCTTAAATTCTCGGCAATAGCATATCATATTTGGCATGAAAAGGCTTCAAGAGCAAGTCATAAAAAGAACAACGAGATTATGTATGATGCACTAAATACAAAATCCACTTATGTGCCTAATGGAATAAAGAAATAACGGCGACAGGTTGATTTTACTTAATCAATAATGGCGCTATCACTATGAGAATATGAGGGTTAAAAATAAATTTTAGGCTGAGAAATGAATATTTCCGATAAATTCGGGGATTTTATCGATAAATCGGGGTGGTTTGCCGATGTTTGTTGGATATTTTTATTACCTTTGTGGCGAAATTATAACAAAAACTTCTGCAATCTTATTATAATCATTGGACTCATCTCAACTTCATAGAAATGAATCCTATCAGCTAATTCTAATTTAAAACTTTATCATGACGGTTTCATTAATTGTCACCACCTATAACTCTCCAAAATATCTTGCGCTGACGTTGAAGTCGGTAATGCTTCAGGAGCGATTGCCTGACGAGGTTATCGTAGCCGATGACGGTTCAGGTGATGAGACAAGAGAACTTATAGAGAGATTAAAAAAGGAGTACCCCGTGCCCCTAATACATGTGTGGCAGCCGGACGATGGGTTCCGATTATGTGCCATCCGTAATAAAGCTATTGAAAAAGCCACAGGCGATTATATCGTGCAGATAGATGGTGATATAATCATGCACCCGAAATTCATATCTGACCATGCCCGGAGTGCCAAAAGAGGATATTTCGTGGCAGGGATACGCACATTTATCACCGAGGAATATTCTAACAGGATATTAAAAATAGAGAATATCGACTATAAGGAGATTGCAAAAAATTGCGAGCATCTGACCAACGCCTACAGAGTACCTATGCTCACACCACTGTTTAAATACCGCCGACTGCGCAACAAGACCACCATACGTGGCTGCAATATGGCATATTGGAGGGATGATGCGTTGAAAATCAACGGTTATAATGAAGATTTCATAGGCTGGGGATGTGAGGACTGCGAATTTTCGATCAGACTGTCGAACATGGGATTAAAGAAGCTATGGCTTAAATTCTCGGCAGTGGCATTTCATGTATATCATGTTGAAAATAGCAGGGAAAACAAGTCGGTCAACAGAAAGATTATGCTAAAGGCGTTGAAGGAGGGTGTGACATACGTGCCGAACGGTATAATTAAGGGATAGCATCGGATATTTGCGCTTCAAAAACAGGAGTCGCCTTAACTTTTTAAGGTGAATATTTGTTTATTATTATAGAATTGATTTAAGGTAAAAAAGATGAGTAACGAGAGATTTAAACCCACAGAAATTGACCGCCTGCATCCGGAAGATAATGTCAGAGTGGAGATAGAGAACATCAACGGGGATGTGGTGAGCGCATATAAAGGCTCAGGGTTTTCAAAGGTAGGCGATGCGATCATGACTGCCTATAACGCCAATGAGTCGCTGCTCGGGTCAGCGGATGACTATGTGTATAGTGTCACCGACCGCAACAGTGGTGTATGTCACCGCTATCGCATAAATGCCGGCGGAAACGCTAAACTTATAGTATAAGTTAACAGTATAAGTAACCTGACTTATATATAAAAGATGGGTATCGGAGCAATCCGACACCCATCTTATTTTTTATCTCACAAAGATGTATTAACGCTGAACACGTCCGTTAGCGTTACCACCGGCAAGCGATTTAACTTCGTCAACAGTAACGAGGTTGAAGTCACCGGGGATAGTGTGCTTGAGGGCAGAAGCTGCAACAGCAAATTCGAGAGCGTCAGCCTGATTGTCCATAGTCAAAAGACCATAGATGACACCACCTGAGAATGAGTCGCCACCACCTACACGGTCAATGATGGGGTTGATGTCATAACGCTTTGACTCATAGAATTCCTCACCGTTGTAGATCATAGCCTTCCAACCGTTGTGGGTAGCAGAGAATGATTCACGGAGTGTAGAGATGACATACTTGAAGTCAAATTCCTTAGCCATAGCTTTGAATATGCCCTTGTAGCCTTCAGCATTGGTTTCGCCACCTTCAACGTCAGCATCGGGTTTGAAGCCAAGGCAGAGTTCAGCGTCTTCTTCATTACCTATGCAGACATCAACATACTGCATGAGAGGACGCATGATAGACTGTGCTTTTTCCTTTGTCCAGAGTTTCTTGCGGAAATTGAGGTCAACAGAAACAGTGACACCGTGACGTTTTGCAGCTTCGCAAGCAAGACGGGTAAGTTCGGCAGCCTTGTCAGAGATAGCGGGAGTGATACCGCTCCAGTGGAACCAGTCAGCACCTTCCATGATCTTGTCAAAGTCAAAATCTTCGGGATCTGCCTCAGCGATAGCTGAATTGGCACGGTCGTAGATAACCTTTGAAGGACGCATAGAAGCACCGGTTTCACAATAGTAAATACCCACACGATTACCGCCACGAGCGATATGGTCAGTGTGAACACCATAACGGCGAAGAGCGTTTACAGCTGCCTGACCAATCTCATGCTTGGGGAGTTTTGACACGAAATAAGCGTCAAGTCCGTAGTTGGCACAGCTAACAGCAACGTTAGCTTCACCGCCACCCCAGATGACGTCAAAGTTATCTACTTGCACAAAACGATGGTTCCCTTCGGGGGAAAGGCGGAGCATAATTTCGCCTAAAGTTACGACTTTCATAATTTTTATGGTAATTAAATTGGTTTAGATTTCATTAGTTAAAATTGAAGAACCGGCATGACTATATTTGGATATAGCGACCGGAACCTGAATTAGAGGAGGGATGTGTTGCGGATTATATTTTCGAACGCCTCTGACATTGACTTTGCAGCTTTGCGTCCGTCGCCCATCGCAAGGATGACAGTGGCAGCACCTCTGACTATATCACCTCCGGCATATATATCGGGGGAGGATGACTTCATGGAAGCACCATCGACAACGATATTGCCTTGGCGTGACTTGTCAACATCGGCAAGAAGCGCAGGAGGATTTGGAAGATACCCGACGCATATCACCACGAGATCCACTTCGATCTCCTCAATAGCACCCGGAATCTCGACAGGCTTACGACGACCGGATTCGTCTGGTTCGCCAAGCTCCATGCGCTGCACACGCATAGCACGAAGTATGCCATTTTCATCTTCCAGATATTCCACCGGGTTATGCAACGTCAAAAATTCGACGCCCTCTTCACGAGCATGACGCACTTCCTCAGCACGGGCAGGGATTTCATCCTCGCCACGGCGATAGACTATCATGGCTCTCTCGGCACCCATTCGTCGCGCAGCACGCACGGCATCCATAGCAGTATTACCGGCACCTATGACAGCCACACGTTTACGGCGAAGAGAAGTATTGCTCTGACCGTAAATCTCGCTGTCGCCCATAAGGTTAAGGCGTATGAGGTATTCGTTAGCAGTCATCACACCGGGGAGGTTTTCACCGGGGATACCCATGAAACGAGGTTTTCCGGCACCTGTAGCCACATAAATGCCTTTAAAGCCTTGTTCCTGAAGCTGCTTGTAAGAGATTGTCTTGCCGACAAATGCGTTTTTGACAAACTTGACACCGAGAGTGTCTAGCTTCGCAATTTCGGCATCGACCACATCGTTAGGTAGGCAAAATTCGGGAATACCATATTTCAGCACGCCCCCAAAACGGTCAAGAGCTTCAAATATGGTAACATCATACCCACGCTTAGCCATATCGCCCGCAAATGCGAGTCCTGAGGGACCTGAACCGACAACTGCAATCTTTATACCGGCAAAAAACGGGGATGCCAATGTATGAATAGAGTCACGGCGTTCGGCAGCGGGTGTGTTTCGTTCCATTTCCCTGTTAAAATCAGCGACGAAACGTTCTAGGTTGCCGATTGCCACCGGTGGCTTCTTCATCTTATTGTAGATACATCCAGCCTCACATTGCTTTTCCTGAGGACACACACGGCCGCACACCGCAGGAAGCACTGTGGTGAGGTTAAGCACCTCAAGGGCTTCGGTGAAATTGCGACGTTCGATGTTCTTTATGAACGACGGTATATTGTTAGACACCGGACACCCCTTCATACATCCCGGATCAGGACAATCGAGACACCGGCGAGCTTCAAGCACAGCCTGTTCGATAGAAAGTCCCTGATTGACTTCATCATTGCAAGTCACACGGTATGCAGCAGGTATTTCGGGCATCACGACACGTGGGAGCGCAGTGCGTTCCTTTGTAGTGTGGAGCTTTCGCAACTCTTCACGCCACTCGCTATCTCTTGATATAATATCCTTGTTCATCATACAAAATAACGTTGACGGTTCTGTAATTGGTCAAAATCCACATGGTGAGCATCGAAGATAGGACCGTCGATACATGTCAGTTTGCGCTGACCGTCCACCATTACACGGCAGATACCACAAAGCCCTACTCCGTCGAGCATAACCATATTCAAAACACACAAAGTCGGAATGTTGACTTTACGGGTACATTCAGAAATCTTTTTCATCATGTGAGTGGGACCGGTCATAACGACGAGATTGACAGGCATTTCGGAAGAGAGCCTGTTGATATGAGCTATGGTCTCGTCCTCGTCTTCCGAAAGGATGATTTCATCAGCATACTTTTCAGCGTTGCTGCGCAGACAAGAGGTCTTTTCGGTAAACTCTGACAGTATGGCTATCACCTTGTTGCCGGCTTTCTTTAAAGCCCTTATAATCGGGAGCAACGGCACAAATCCGGCGCCATCGCCACTGCATATCACAGTACCGTAGTTTTTAATCTCCAAAGCCTGACCCAACGGACCTAAAAGATCAAGAATCTCATATCCTACCTCAAGTGAGTTTATGAGCTTGCTCAAACGGGCACCTTTATGGATTATTATGGTAAAGGTACCGTTTTCAGGGTCTGTATCCACTATAGTGAACGGGATACGGGGGCACTCCTCGTCGAAACGAATAATGACAAAATGTCCGGCACGAGCCGAAGTTGCGATTGATTCTGACTCAATCACAACTTCGGCAGTGTGTTCGGAATGTCGGATTATATCCTTGATCTGATTCATTGTGAATCGAGGAGAGAGTTAAGAATATTATAATTACTTCATTTCAAGGTAAGTAACCTTATCCATGTCGCCATAGTTAAGGTTCTCACCACCCATGCCCCAAATGAACATGTAGTTAGATGTTCCGGCAGCAGCATGGATTGACCATTCGGGAGACATCACAGCCTGCTCGTTATGGAGCCAGATAACACGGTTTTCCTGAGGCTCACCCATGAGGTGGCAGATAGCGTTTCCTTCAGGAACGTTGAAATAGAAATAAGCTTCCACACGGCGATCGTGAGTGTGAGCCGGCATTGTGTTCCAAACGCTACCGGGTTTAAGCTCGGTAAGACCCATCTGGAGCTGGCAGGGACCTTCTTCAAGGACATTGTTCACGATAAGCTGGTTGATAACACGGTCGTTGCTTTCTTCCATAGAACCAGCGGCAAATGAATTAGCCTTAAGGCTACCCTTGCGGCCGTCGATGGTGATAAGCTGAGTCTTGTATGCCTTGTGGGCGGGAGTAGAGTTGATATAGAATTTAGCGGGATTGCTGTCATCCTTGCTGCGGAAAGTCACGTTCTTGTTGCCACGACCCACATAGAGAGCGTCTTTAAAGTTAAGCTCATAATCCTTGCCGTCAACCGAAACGATACCTGCACCGCCGATGTTGATCACACCAAGCTCGCGGCGTTCAAGGAAATATTCAGCCTTCAACGGGTCGATAGTTTCAAGTTCGACCACCTTACCGACAGGCACAACACCACCGAAAATCAAGCGATCGTACATAGAGTAAGTAAGGTTGATTTTATTTTGCTCCATGACCTTAGGCATTGTGAAACGTTCACGAAGCTGTTTGGTATCATAATGCTTAACGTCGTCGGGGTGACATGCACGCATTACTGTATAATCTGTCTGAGCCATAGCAGTTAAAGAAGCTAATACAAGAGATGCTGAAATAAAGAATTTTTTCATTTTTATACTGATGTTTTATTGTTCAACTATTAGAGGTTGTTTAATAACCTCTTAAGGACGATCCTCGATTGAAATTTTACGACGATTCCACGCAACAAGCACTGCGGTGCAGATAGTCAATATACCTGCGCCAACGTATGCGAGGTTATGACAGCACTGGAAAATAATCCAAGCAAGAGGGCTGCCGGCAAAGTCGAGACTGCCGCCGGAGAAACCTTCGGGTATTGCAACAGCCGCATCACCGGTGTTGGCATATACGTCGCGAGCTGCCTCTGTGAAGAATGTAGCGAGATTTGTTACTGCGAACAATGCAAGCACAATCACAACAAGACCCACGATGAAGGTCTTGATGACATTACCCTTTGTGTAAGGGAGCACAAGCGGGAATATGTAGAACATGCCGGCAAGTGACGCAAGCGGGAGGAACTGGTTTCCTGGAAGAGCAACAGCCAAAAGAAGAGTCACAGGGATAAGGAGAAGTGACACCACAAGTGTGGTCGGGTGACCAATGACAAGAGCGGGGCTCATGCCGATAGAAAGACCCTTGGCGCCTTTGAATTTGCGAGCAATAAGCTCACGGGTAGCGTCAGAGATAGGCTTTAAACCTTCGATAAACAGTACTGTTACACGAGGGATCAACTCCATCACGGCACCCATCTTAATACCCAAACCGAGTATATAAGGTATCTTATCAACTATTTCACCGCCGGAAGTACATGTAAGGCAACCGATAGCAACACCTACAATAACACCGAGGAAAAGAGGCTCACCAAGGATACCAAATTTACGCTTCAAACCTTCAGCATCGATCTCCAATTTTGCCATGCCAGGTATTTTGTCAAGAATCTTGTTGATACCCCATGCGAAAGGTACAAAACCGGCGCAGAATGGCTGAGGGATAGAGATGCCTTCCATATCCTTATAAAAATGCTGGAATTTATGAGCGGTAAGGTCGGCGATAACAAGGGTCACGATGTAGCAGATGATTGCTGCAAAGAATCCCCATAAGATTGAATTTGAGGCAAAGTAAACCACTGCGCCAATGAATGCGAAATGCCAGTAGTTCCACAAGTCAATGTTGACTGTGCGTGTGCCCTTGATGAGAAGCAACAGAAGGTTAACGCCAAGGCACACAGGGATTATAAACGCACCTACCGCAGTGTTGTATGCCACAGCTGCCGCAGCGGGCCATCCCATGTCAAACACCTGAAGCTGTAAGTCATAGATACCAACGACGCTGTTAAGTGCGGGTCCGAGGCTCGAAGTAAGGAGGGCGGTAACAACTGAAAGTCCGATGAAACCGACACCGACTTTCAGACCACACATCAGAGCTTTTCCGAACTTGATGCCTATGCAAAGCCCAAGAATGGTAAAGATGATAGGCATCATCACAGCCGCACCCAAGCCTATAATGTAAGAAAATACTTGTTCCATGTTAAAATTGAAATGTTTGCACAAGTTATGGTAAAGGTTTAAGGTTTAGTGATATAACACCCAAACCTTAAACCTTAACTATACTTTATCATTTAGGCTGCTTACCGATATAAGCAAGGATACCGCCGTCAACATACAGCACATGGCCGTTTACGAAATCAGAAGCATCTGATGCGAGGAACACTGCGGGTCCCATAAGATCTTCGGGAGTGCCCCAACGAGCTGCCGGAGTCTTAGAAATGATGAACTGATCGAAAGGATGACGAGAGCCGTCGGGCTGAATCTCACGAAGAGGAGCTGTTTGTTCGGTAGCTATATAACCCGGACCGATGCCGTTACACTGGATGTTGTATTCGCCGAATTCAGAGCAGATGTTGCGGGTAAGCATTTTCAGACCGCCCTTTGCTGCAGCGTAAGCAGAAACGGTCTCTCTACCAAGCTCGCTCATCATAGAGCAGATATTGATGATCTTACCGTGACCTTTCTTAATCATTCCGGGGATCACAGCTTTAGCGCAGATATATGGAGCCACAAGGTCAACATCGATAACACGACGGAAATCCTCAACAGCCATTTCTGTCATCGGGATACGCTTGATGATACCGGCGTTGTTTACAAGAATATCAATAGTACCGACAGTAGCTTCGATATCAGCCACCATAGCTTTCACAGCTTCTTCGTCTGTAACATCACAGAGATAGCCTTTAGCGTCGATGCCAAGCTCTTTGTAAGCATTCATGCCACGGTCAACAGTTTCCTGGCGCGAGCAGTTAAATACAATTTTAGCACCTGCCTCAGCGTATGCCTGAGCGATTGCAAGACCGATACCGTAAGCTGCGCCTGTTACAAGGGCAACTTTACCTTCAAGTGAGAAATTAACCATATTTTGCTAAGTTATTATTGAATATTTTCAGGTATAGAATTATCTTTCGTTTAACAGTTCGGATTTCAATTAATATTTTACTAATTGATGGTTATAAATCGATAGAGAGCAAAATTCGGTTGTAAAATTACGACTTTTAACACTACCATACAAATTTAACGACTTAAATCTTGTGAAAAGTAAATGTACAAGAACTAAAGTAAGAGCATATCTAAATTTATTTAACATTTTACCCGAAATAATTGCTGCTCCTATTAAAAATCTTTGTAAATTTGCCTGTTGTTGCCATACATGACAACACCACGTTACCCGAAAATCAACTGAAAGACTATATCGTTATATCATGACGCAAACAGGCAATCAAAGTTTGACACAAAAAGTGGAGAGTGACCGCAGAATACTTGAACTTTTAGCGCAGACATTCCCAAACGTCAGTGTAGCAAGCACTGAGATAATAAATCTTGAAGCAATACTTAATCTTCCCAAAGGCACCGAACACTTTGTGGCAGACCTTCACGGAGAACACGAAGCATTCCGTCATATATTGAAAAATGCCTCAGGCAACATCAAACGAAAAGTCACAGACTTATTCGGCACCTCTTTAAGAGAAAATGAGATAAGGGGTCTATGCGCACTGATATATTACCCGGAGGAGAAGCTTCAACTCATAAAGGCATCCGAAGAGAATCTGGAGAATTTTTACAATATCACCTTACATCAGTTGGTAAGCGTCTGTCAAAGCGTATCCTCGAAGTATACACGTTCGAAGGTTAGAAAAGCTCTACCAAAAGAATTCGCATATATTATAGAGGAGCTTCTTCATGAATCGCCGTCAGATTACGATAAGCAGGCATATTTCAACCGCATTATTGAAACTATCATATCGACAGGACAGGCGGATGCTTTCATTGTAGCCATGTGCCAAGTCATACAGCGTCTGAGCATCGACCAGCTGCATATATTGGGAGATGTGTATGACAGAGGTCCCGGCGCTCACCTGATAATGGAGACACTATGCCAATATGGAAGATTCGATATCCAGTGGGGTAATCATGACATATTATGGATGGGAGCCGCCGCAGGCAATGAATGTTGCATTGCTAACGTGCTTCGAATCTCTCTGCGATACGGAAACATGACCACGCTTGAGGACGGTTACGGAATAAACCTGCTTCCGCTTGCCACATTTGCGATGGAAACATACGGTGACGACCCTTGCAGTGAGTTTTTGGCGCATGTGGATGCCGATGACCACACTCATTCAGAAAAGACCTTACGCCTTGTGTCGAAAATGCACAAAGCTATCGCAGTCATACAGTTCAAACTTGAAGGCGCTATGGTGAACCGACACCCTGAATGGAAGATGGACAATCGCAACCTTCTGCATAAGATGGATTTGAAAAACGGCACCATAAATCTTGACGGGAATGTGTACCAGCTCTCCGACACTAACTTCCCGACAATTGACCCTGCGGATCCATACACCCTCACCCACGAAGAACGACATCTGCTCCATAAGCTTCATCATTCATTCACCGTGAGCACAGCATTGCGACGTCATGTTGAATGTCTATTCAGCCATGGATGTATGTATGGGATTTACAACTCCAATCTCCTGTTTCACGCTTCTATGCCGTTGAATGAGGACGGTTCATTAAAAGAGGTGGAAGTACATGGAGTGAAATATAAGGGTAAAGAATTGATGCATCAGATAGGTATGCTTGTGCGCTCAGCGTTCAACGACGACACCACTCCGGAGGATAAGGCTTACGCACGTGATTACTACTGGTATCTGTGGTGCGGACCGGACTCTCCCCTATTTGACAAGGACAAAATGACTACCTTTGAACGGTATTTTATAAAAGATCCAGAGGCACATAAGGAGGAAAAAGGTCATTATTACACCCTGCGTCAGGATGAAAAAATATGTGACATGATTTTGGATGAGTTCGGGGTGGAAGGTAAGCAACGACATATTATAAACGGACATGTTCCCGTAAGGACACATAAAGGTGAAAGTCCGATAAGGGCAAACGGCAAGCTTATGGTTATTGACGGCGGTTTTGCCAAGGCGTATCATAAGACCACAGGAATTGCCGGATATACTCTGATATATCACAGCACCAACTTTGAGTTGGTGGAACATGAGCCATTCACCACTGTTGAAGAAGCTATCAGAAACGGCACAGATATTGTCAGCACTACAAAAATGGTGGAGCAGACCTCACAACGTGTACGTGTGAGAGATACTGATAAGGGTAAGATAATACAGAACCAAATCGAAGAACTGACCGAGCTTCTCTACGCATTCCGACACGGAATTATCAAGGAGCGAAATCTCGACAAATCATCCAACACATATACCTATTAAATCACCGATAGCAACAGATATAAATTCCATATCAAAGAAAAGGAGGGAACTGATTTATTAACCGGTTCTCTCCTTTTATATTCTGTATTACATATATATTCAGGTTTAATCCTCAGAGTAATGTCTCAGCACACGTCTGTAGGAATTAAATATCTTCGACTTAGACACGAAGCCCACATATTTGCCATTTTCAACCACCGGCAGATTCCATGCACCCGTGTCATCGAATTTCTTCATAACCGTATCCATACTCTCGCCCACTTCCACACGTGTCGGTGGAATAGACATAAACTGATTGACAAACATGCGTTTATATAAGTCCGGACGGAACATAATATTACGAATTTCATCAAGGAGGACGACTCCAAGCAATTCACCTTCGGCATTAACAACCGGGAACAGATTGCGTGACGATTTGGAGATAGCATTTACCATTTCTTTAAGATTCATCTCCGGTCTAACTGCGACAAAATCGTTCTCAATCACATTATTAACTTTAAGGAGTGTAAGCACTGCCTTATCTTTGTGATGGGTTAGCAATTTACCCTCACGGGCAAGACGCATAGTATAAATGCTGAACGGTTCAAAGAATTTTATAGTGCCGTATGAAATTGTAGAGGAGATAAGCAACGGAAGGAACAGGTCATACCCTCCCGTTAGTTCCGCCGTAAGGAAGATGCCCATTAGCGGAGCATGCATCACACCCGACATTACTCCCGCCATACCCATCAAAGCAAAATTCTTAGTGGAAAGGTCGAGATCAAATATGGTGTCAAGGAAATATGCGAAGAAAAAACCAGCCATACAACCTACATAAAGTGAAGGTGCGAATGTACCGCCGACACCACCACCGCCATTTGTGGCTGATGTAGCAAATGCCTTAAGTAGCACCAGAGCAGCGATAAATCCAAGAATCCACCATACTTGCTCACGGTCTTTATAGAATATGGAGCTGTTTACAATAGATGAAGTATGACCGCTTAACAGATCAACTATCGAAGAGTAACCCTCGCCATAGAGAGGCGGGAAAAGGAAGACCAAGAGTGCAAGTATGCTTCCGCCGACTGCAACCTTTTTCCATGGAGAACCAAGAGTGCGGAAAAAATTCTCCATCATATTCATAGTCCTTGTGAAATATAACGACACAAAGCCCAAAAACACACCTAACAGAACCACAAAAGGTATTCTCCCGGTGACAAACGGCTCACTTTGCAAGAAGAAGAATTCAACATCATAACCGGTAAAGACGTATGCCACGGTAGCAGCGGTAATTGACGCTATCAGCAACGGCATCACCGAAACCGTGGTCAAGTCAATCATCAATACCTCCAAGGTGAAAAGCATCCCGGCTATCGGAGCCTTAAATATACCGGCAATACCTGCTGCAGCCCCACATCCCACCAATATCATCAGGATTCGAGGTGACATACGGAAAACCCTGCCAAGGTTACTTCCTATCGCCGCACCGGTATATACTATAGGACCCTCCGCACCGACAGAACCACCAAATCCGATAGTTATAGAGCTGGCGATTACTGAGGTGTACATGTTATGTTTTTTCAAACGCGATTTATTTTGCGATATGGCGTATAACACACGGGTCACACCATGCGAAATATTGTCACGAACCACATATTTGACATACAGGCTTGACAGCAAGATACCTGCGACAGGATAAAACAAGAACAGATAATTACCCTCGGAAATAGAAAGATGAGAGGTCAGAAAGTTTGAAATCAGATGAATCAATGTTTTCAACACGAGTGCGGCAACGCCACCAAGCACACCGACCAAGAGTGCGAGCACAATGACAAATGTCTTCTCCTTGACATGATGTTCACGCCACACCAAGAGAGACATGAATGCGTTCTGAAAACTATCCCCTATTTTTTGAATAAATGCAACCATTAAGATTATTATTTATATACCTTCTCCCCTTACGAGGGTGCGGAACGTGTAAAATATTATTTTAAAGTCCAGCGAAGGTGTTAAGTTCTGAATATATAAAATATCATACCGAAGCCGTTCGATCATTTCATCGACGGAAGACGCATATCCATATTTCACCATCCCCCATGACGTGAGTCCCGGTCGGACCTGATGAAGGAGCGAATAATAAGGGGCTGACTGTAATATGCGATCTATAAAATATTTTCTTTCGGGTCGAGGTCCGACTATCGACATGTCACCACAAAGCACATTCCAGAGATTCGGCAACTCGTCAAGGCGATATTTCCTCATAAATTTTCCTATAGGAGTAACACGAGAATCGTCCTTGCCGGAAAGAAGCGGGCTGTCAGCTTCCGCTCCGTCATACATGGAACGCAGCTTATATATATTGAAAGGGCGCTTATGATAGCCTATCCTTTCCTGCGAATATATCACAGGTCCGGGAGATTGCATTTTTACAGCAACTCCGAGGGCAAAAATAACAGGAGTGAGAACCGCAAGCCCTATAAAAGAGACCAAAATGTCCGAAAAACGTTTCATGGCAAGCACGTGGTCAGGAAAATCGGAACGGGAAATATCTATCAAAGGCTCGGAAAGCACATTGTCGTATCTCACCTTCGACATCACAAGCTCATAGTCATAGGGAGTAATGTATATCGGTAATTCATACGGAAATAGAATATCCAAAATCCGAAAGCACATATAACGTTCATCAGCAGGGATATTCAATAGGAATCCATCAACTTTCATGGAATCCATCAACTTTCGTAACTCATTTTCGGAATTAATATCCTGAGATTTCGAAATATTTACCCACGCGACGGGTCGCATTCCCTCACCCTCAAGCAATGAATCGAGAGCTTTACTTTCATGACACTTTTCGTCGGCACTTATCACGACAATTTTCCTGATACCCGCCTCAGTGCGAAGCAAACGCTTACTTATGGTAGTGACCGAAACACGTGCTCCATATATGAACACGAACATCACAACAGCCAACACAAGTATCAACTCGTAATTGTAAAGACGCTCAGGAAACGCATCGTTTATTAGCACTATCATAAAGAATGACACAGCACCTATCAATACACAGACAGCAGTGTCGATAAATTCTTTCATTCTTGATTTATCTATCACACTTATGTAATATCCTGACAAGCAATATAATGCTAACATGAACAGCGGGAAGAATACCATAGTCAGGATGACACCTTCCGACTTATAAAAAGCAGAGATTGACTCGTAGGTATGCGCCAACTCTCCCACCAAATGAAAGCGGAAAGCCGTGAAAACCAATACTGCCGCAAGCGTGGACAGATAATCGGTTACTACATACAAAATTCTCTGCTTAGTAATGCTCATCAAGGACGCAAAATGATAAAAGAACCGTCTGAATTAAGTTTCACAACACGTGATGGGGCTGAAACTGTGGAATCATCCCTGCGGAAGTCTGCCACATAATCAACTGCTGAAATAATCTCCTCAGATATTTCGCTAAATAATGCCGGTGCCGGTTCGCCACTTATGTTTGCAGATGTTGAAACCACAGGCACACCTAATTCTTGGCACAGACCACGGGAATAGATTTCAGATGTGACACGTATTCCGGCACTGCCGTCGTCAGCCAACAGTTCAGGAGCAAGCAAACGGCACGACGGGTACACCACAGTGGTGGGTCGGTCAGACTTTTTCAAGAAATCAGCAACCGATGAGGGTATATTGCCGACAAACCTTTCCAGCATATCAATATCACTGACAAGCGAGATCAAGGCTTTGGAATCTGACCGCCGTTTAATCTCATAAACTCTACGAACGGCATCAGAAGATGTGGCATCACAACCTATACCCCACACCGTGTCAGTGGGATAGAGAATCACCCCACCCCTCTTCATGACTGAAACAGCCTTAAAAATATCATTTTGAAGAGTCATATTAATTGTGCCCATGGATTAATCAAATGCAAATTTAAGCTATTTCTTTGTATTTATACCTACGAACTGATTTAAACTTTTTATAAAATGTTAAACTCAGGCTGAAAATTATCCTGTTTTCAATCTTTGAAACTCTTTTCGGCTGAATTATCAGCATCTCTTCGGTCACTTAGCTCGCTAAGCTCTCTCATCAAGCTAATAATTCATCTCGAAAATAGCTTCAAAGATTAAAAAATAAAAAGTTTAAATCAGTTCTATAATAATAAAAATATTTGACGGAGACACGAGAAATAGCACGGGTTGTAAATGTTAAATTTTATAATTAATTTTGCAGCTTAGTAACAAAACGACGATACACGGGATTACTATGACACTTATAAATAAAACCATCTCATCACTTATCGTATCCATTCTGATACCTATCGGGGTTAATTCCACCGAGCCGGAGCAGAATGATGTTCTGGCATTGACTCCTTGGGAATTGCTCGGAGAAGATGACGGTCTTGGCGACATGTTTAGCTCAGTAAGCTCATTCCAGTCTGACCTTGTTGATTTTGCCAAACTTCATCTTGGCAGAAGATACCGTCGTGGCGGGAAAGGTCCTCATGCGTTTGACTGTTCAGGTTTCACAAGTTATGTTTTCCGAAATTTCAACATATCGCTCAGCCCGGCATCCCGTCTGCAAGGCAACGAAGGGAAAAGAGTCGGGATTGAAGAGTTGACGGTTGGTGACCTGATGTTTTTTAGCGGACGTCGTGGAGGGAATACTGTAGGGCATGTGGGAATGGTGATAGAGGTTGACAATGAAACAGGTACCGTGAAGTTCATTCATGCGTCCTCGACACAGGGTGTGGTGATACAAACTTTCCCCGATGGCGGTTACTACTCAAAGCATTACCTCCATTCCACCCGTGTGATTGACGAATCAAAATTATAGCCAAAAGAAAGCGCATACGAAATTTTAATAACAAAATGACAGTAAAATCGAAAATTTTCTATCATTTTGCTTGCATATATAAAACTTTAGCCATACCTTTGTCAGCAAATAAGTACAATTTCTAAAAAAGCATTACATCATGCCCCTAATCATCCCTACAAAGTATCGTCAGAAACTTCTTCCGGAAACCACGGAAGTGGCGATCAAAATGGTTAAAGACGCATTTCAAACCACACTTGCACGAGAACTAAAACTGCGTCGTGTCACAGCACCTTTATTTTTGCTCACAGGAACCGGTCTTAATGACGATCTTAACGGAGTGGAACATGCCGTCTCATTCTCAATCGATGCGATGGACGGAAGAAAAGCTGAGGTAGTACATTCGTTGGCAAAATGGAAACGCTATAAACTGGGTGCCTACGACATAGCACCGGGTTATGGACTATACACCGACATGAATGCTATCCGCACATTCGAAGATCTCGACAATCTACATTCGCTCTATGTGGACCAGTGGGACTGGGAAAAAACCATCAATGAGAGCGACCGTAACCTCACTTATCTTAAAGATACAGTCAAGACCATTTACCGCACCCTTAGAGAGGTAGAACAGATGGTCTATGAAAAATTTCCGCACATAACCCCTGTGCTCCCGGAAGAGATAACATTTATACATGCTGAGGAACTTGTCCGCAAATATCCCGGACTCACACCTAAGGAACGCGAGGCTCAAGCAGCGAAGGAACATGGGGCAATATTTATAATAGGTATAGGTGACAAATTGTCAGATGGGGAACCTCACGACGGACGTGCGCCTGACTATGACGATTGGATATCACCAAATGAAGAAGGTTATAAAGGATTGAACGGCGATTTGATTCTTTGGAATCCGGTATTGGAAATACCATTTGAAATTTCCTCAATGGGAATACGTGTAAGTCCCGAATCACTCAGCAAGCAGTTAGAGGAAAGAGGTTGTCCCGAAAAAGCCGGATTGAACTTCCATAAGATGCTTCTAAATGGCGAACTGCCCTACTCCATCGGAGGTGGTATCGGACAGAGCCGTTTATGTATGTTCCTTCTAAGAAAAGCCCATATCGGGGAGGTTCAGGCGTCAATATGGCCCGAAGAACAGATTAAGCAATGTGCAGAAGCAGGCATAAACCTCTTATAACATTTCGACTAAAACATTTTCCATAGAGATATATTTATGATTTCGAGTCAGGGAGCAGATGTCATTTGCTCCCTGATTCTTTATATTACGTCATGAAATGCCTAAAAATTAATTAAAATTATGCAAATTCTGTCAGTCATGTCAGCCATTATGTCATTTATCATGATATTTTAAACAATTAGCCATTAACTATTTAGATTTTTCGCAACATTTTTGGCATAAAATTTGTTTCATTAATGACTGCAATAAGTTCGTAAAGCACAGAGCCGGAACGGCAATCGACCTTACAACTTGCATAACTTTAAATTAATTCAGAAACAACATAAAAAACAATTAAATTATGGGAAAAATTATCGGTATTGACCTTGGAACTACTAATTCCTGCGTCTCTGTACTCGAGGGAAATGACCCCGTTGTAATTCCTAACAGCGAAGGTCGTAATACAACACCATCTATCGTAGCATTCGTTGATGGTGGAGAGCGTAAAGTCGGTGATCCCGCAAAACGTCAGGCAATCACTAACCCTAAACGTACTATAAACTCTATCAAACGTTTCATGGGTGAGACATACGATCAAGTTGAAAAAGAAATTGAGCGTGTACCTTATAAAGTCGTAAGAAGCGACAATAACACTCCCCGTGTTGACATTGATGGTCGTGAATATACTCCTCAGGAAATTTCTGCAATGATTCTTCAGAAGATGAAGAAAACCGCAGAGGATTATCTCGGACAATCTGTAACAGAAGCAGTCATCACTGTTCCTGCATACTTTAACGACTCACAGCGTCAGGCAACAAAAGAAGCCGGCGAAATTGCAGGTCTTACTGTAAAGCGTATCGTAAACGAACCTACCGCAGCAGCGCTTGCATACGGTCTTGACAAATCTAACAAGGATCAGAAGATCGCTGTATTCGACCTCGGTGGTGGTACATTCGATATCTCTATCCTTGAACTCGGTGATGGCGTATTTGAAGTTAAGTCAACCAACGGTGATACTCACCTTGGCGGTGATGACTTCGATCATGTTATCATTGACTGGCTTGCTGAAGAATTTAAGAAAGAAGAAGGCATTGACCTCCGTCAGGACGCAATGGCACTTCAGCGTCTTAAAGAAGCAGCTGAAAAGGCTAAGATTGAACTTTCATCCACTACCTCTACTGAAATCAACCTCCCCTACATCACTGCAACCGCTACCGGTCCTAAGCACTTGGTTAAAACTTTGACCCGTGCTCAGTTCGAGCAGCTTGCCGACAAGCTTATTCAGGCTACCATCAAGCCTTGCGAACAGGCATTGAAGGATGCAGGCATGACACCTAAGGATATTGATGAAGTAATCCTCGTCGGTGGTTCAACCCGTATACCGGCCATCCAGCAGGTAGTTGAGAAATTCTTTGGCAAGGCTCCTTCTAAGGGTGTTAACCCTGATGAAGTTGTGGCTGTAGGTGCTGCAATTCAGGGTGGTGTGCTTTCAGGCGATGTTAAGGATGTGCTTCTTCTTGATGTTGTGCCTCTGTCAATCGGTATCGAAACCCTTGGCGGTGTGATGACCAAGATGATTGAAGCCAACACTACCATACCTACCCGTAAGAGCGAGACATTCTCTACCGCTGCCGACAATCAGCCTTCAGTTGAAATCCATGTGCTTCAGGGCGAACGTCCTATGGCTAAGGATGACAAGACTCTTGGTAAATTCCACCTCGACGGTATCGCACCCGCTCCGCGTGGCATACCTCAGATTGAAGTTACTTTTGAAGTTGACGCCAACGGTATCCTTAATGTATCTGCAAAGGATAAAGCTACCGGTAAGGAACAGAGCATCCGTATTGAAGCATCAAGCGGTTTGACTGACGCTGAAATCGAACGTATGAAGAAAGAAGCTGAAGCCAACGCAGCAGCAGATGCTAAGGAAAAGGAGAAGATTGACAAGCTTAACCACGCTGACACTGTAATCTTCCAGACCGAAAAACAGATTCAGGAACTTGGCGACAAGATTCCCGCTGACAAGAAGGCTGCTATTGAGAATTCACTCAACAAGCTTAAAGAAGCCCACAAGGCACAGGACCTCGCAGGTATCGATGCTGCTATCAATGAAATCCAGCAGACATTCGGTGCTATCCAGCAGGAAATCCTCAATGCCCAGCAGGCAGCAGGAGCTAACCCGGGCGCACAAGCCGGTCCTCAGGCAGGTCCATCTAACCCCGGAGAAGGCCACGTCGATGACGTAGAATTTGAGGACGTGAAATAAGTCCACAAATCAACGATAACAAAATAGAGTGTATCTCAACGAGTTACACTCTATTTTTATTTGCACTTTTCTCTATGAATACTTGTTTTCTATGGATTTTTAGCTTATATTTGCATCAAATTTGTACCATTACAGAAATGTGAAGACGAAGTATACTTACTTTACAAATTTGAAGGTTAAGTGATACAATAACAACTATACCCTATGCCTGAAAGTAAAGCTAAAATAATGAGACACTGCATTGTATGCGGAAAACCATTCCTCGCTAAGAATGTTGATTCGGTTCACTGCTCAAAGAAGTGTTCCAATGAGACATATCGTAACAAAAAGCGAGCTGAGAAAAGAGAAAAGGAACGGCAGGCTCTCTTAGCTGAATCAGAGGGTAATGCCTTGCTCACAGTCCTACAGGTTTGCAACCGCTATCAAATTTCTCGTCCAACTCTTTATAGGTGGATTCGTCAAGGGAAAATAAAAGATCACAATCCAGGGGACAGAATGACTCTCATTGATATCTCAGACATCGAAGGCATATTGGAGATAAGAAAGAATCCTTTGGAGGAGACCCCAAAGAAACGACTATACTCATTAGAACCGGAAGATTGTTATACGATTGGTGAAGTTTCAAAGAAATACAGAGTAAGCGAGTCGACAGTATACAGCAATCTGCGAAGGCATAGCATTCCTATGCGTCAGATCGGTCGTTTTGTATATGTACCGAAGTTTGACATTGACAAAATCTTCAAGTCCGAGAAATGAAAAAGAAACTCCAACATACAACAGTATTCGTAAAACTGCGAAAGAGTGAAATTCGCAATGAATGGTATCTCTATGTCGAGGCATACCCTGTCTATGAGAAAGAAATTGAAACGCCTAAACGTGTGCGTGAATATGTCAAACGTATCATAACGACACCGATATGGGATAAGAAAAGGCCTACTCGCGGAGGCTTCCAACCGAAACGGGATATCAATGGCGTAATCATGTGCAAATCCCAGATAGATCAGGAGTCGTGCATCTATGCCGATAAAGTACGACAAATCCGTCAGAAGGAATATGACACGGCTGCACTATATTCCGACCAGGATGCGGCTCAGGCTGAATTACAAGAAAAAGCCAATGCCAATTTCATTGACTATGTGAAGAAGATTACTATCGAGCGGCATAAAAATAGCTCAGCATCAATTCTCATAAACTGGAAACGAATGGGCGAATTGTTGAAAATCTTTTCTAAAGACGGGATAATACCATTCGGAAGAATTGACACTAAGCTGATAAACGATTTCAAGAACTTTCTTCTGACGGCTCCACAAGGAGGTGGAAAGAAAGGAACTTTGTCACAAAACTCGGCTGCGACATATTTCTCAATCTTTAAGGCGGCGTTGAAGCAGGCATTTATTGATGGTTATATCTCTGTCGACCTCTCGGCTAAGGCAAAAGGAATCGCAGAGGAAGAAAGCCGTCGTGAGTTCCTGACTATCGCCGAACTCAACACATTGGCAAAAACGCCCTGCGATAAGCCAATCATCAAACGTGCGGCATTGTTTGCTGCGTTGACAGGGTTACGCCATTGTGATATTCAGAAGCTCCATTGGGGCGATATTCAGAAGGTGGGAGATCAATACCGTCTGAACTTCACTCAACAGAAAACGAAGGGCGTAGAATACCAGCCAATTTCCGAACAGGCATATCAATTATGTGGTACACCGGGAGATACAGATAGACTCATATTTGAGGATTTGCCTGATCCATCGTGGGTTTCACGCCCGCTGAAACGATGGATTGAAGCAGCCGGAATCAAGCGAAGAGTCACCTTCCATTGCTTTCGACATACCTTTGCAACGCTTCAAATTGCCGGTGGAACAGATCTTTACACAGTCAGCAAGATGTTAGGTCACACAAATGTCCGTACTACTCAGATATATGCGAAAGTTGTTGATAGACTGAAAGATGAAGCTGCAAACGCTATCAGTCTTGACTTGAATTTCAATGATATTGAGTAACAATATTTATAGAAAAGCGACTATATTTATATAGATAAAAAAGCCTAAAAGTGAGGGAATTACGATGCGATTTCTTTATCGTTTTCTATGAATTTTCTAACTTTGTGGAAAATTGAAGAAAATGATATCGAGAACTCTCCCCCAAATAACTCCGGGAATAATCACCGGAGTAAACCTTACCCTGTCTACTGCAATGGCGTGGGGAACCTGTGCCAAATTTGATTTGGGATTGCAATGGAGTCTGCTGCTCGTCCCTGCCTATTTTGCATTCTGGAAGCTATTTTATGCCGGATGTAATAGACTTAGTGAGCGCGTAGTCAATGCTTTTGATAAGACTCATAGCGATTTTATTATGCGCAAACAGCAGGAAGCGGTAGAAGAAGCCCTCAAAAATGTTGAGCCGACAGTCATAGTCAAGGAGCCAGATTACGAAGACGCAATCAAATTTCACGACCATTATGTTGCAGAAACCAGTATAGTAAGAGAACAACTGGCCCGAGAGGGTGCCGAGAAGCTTGACAAAATTCTCTCGTATACTAAGGAGACATTTATGCGCCTGAATTTTTCTCAAACCGAAGTCGCTCAGATTTTGGATTGTGTGAGATACTTTGTCAGCCATAAGGATGTACTCAATGTGGACGCCATGAAAATATCAAAGAAGCCTGAAGTGACTCAAGCCTCTTTGAAAAATTTTGCATGGAACATCGCGTTCCAATACAACATTGATGGCGACACCACGGCAACCTTTGTCAAAGCTACTTTCGGCGAGTGGTTCGCCAATACAGAACTCTCATCAATCAAAAAGACGCTTCGCAACACCCGTGGTGCCCATGCTGTCGAGGTTGATGAGAAGATTCTGAAAGACTGAAAAGCTATCTCCTACCTTTGGATTTCGGTCTTCGGAATTTTTCCTTGTCATTGTTGTTCCAAGGCAAATCGGAAGATGAACCACCTGCGCCGGTGCCGACATGCGGTGTCGGAATTCCTCCGGCTGCGGTCTGGAGTGCAACAGCAAGAAGGCTGTGTTGGGATTCATCGACCTGCTCCCAAGGCTCAAACAGTTCGTTGACCAATTCATGAAGAGTGATCGCGCCCCTGTCGTACTTTTCGAGAAGACTCTGTGGCAGATTGTAAGAGGTGTTCTTGAACTCGTTGCCATGAAACAGTGTCGTGATGGACAGACTGGGGTACATACGGTTGGGAATCCAGCCGCTGACAAGCTCTGCTCCAGATGAAAGACGGTATCGTTCGGGATATGCCAGGCGGTGCAGCTTTTTCGCCCGGTTGTGTTCGGCATTATAACGGCTCTCCCATTCGGCAGCTCGTTTGGTCGCCGCATCGATTTCCTTCTGGTAAGAGTTGTGTTCACGGAGCGAATCGGCTTTCAGATCATCATACCGTTTCTGCATGTCGGAGAGCTGCCTTTGTAATGCGGTAATCTGTCTGTCCCTGTCTGCAACTTCCTTCTCCAGTTTCGGCAGTTCCCCGGTTCCGAGCCACGACAGGATACGGTTCTTGCCGTCCTTCGCTCCTTTCTCGACCTTCTCCTTTTCGGCTGCAAGTTTCTCAATTTCGGCGTTCAGTTTTTCGATGTCTGACTGAAGTTCAAGTGCTTGCTGACGGTTGTATTGCTGTTGCGTCTGATGTCTGGCACCACTCGCCACGACACCGCGTTTCAATCCGAATCCGGCCATTGCCTGCGCGTATGCGTC
This sequence comes from uncultured Duncaniella sp., assembly GCA_910577335.1. GTDB lineage: Bacteria > Bacteroidota > Bacteroidia > Bacteroidales > Muribaculaceae > Duncaniella. The sequence continues at coordinate 26,641 of CAJTMJ010000010.1, forward strand.
CTGATATTGACGGAGCTTGCCGCGTGTCATCAGCTCATTGGCGCATAGTCTCGGTGCCGGGGTCTTCTCCTTGTATTTCTGCTCGCCCTCGCGCTTACGGCGTGTGCGTGGTGCCGTTACAATGGGGACAACCGTTGCATGAAGGTGGGGGGTCTTCTCATCCATGTGGAGCACGCATGACACAAGATTATCCTTGCCGAAGGTGTCGTGCAGCCATTTGATATTGGATCGGCACCAGTCATCAAGGCGATCGGAATTTACAAGAGCCATCATCTGCTCATGTGTACCTGTCAGAAGTACACGGACGGCACGGGTCTGGTTCTTGCCGACTTTCCGCTTAAGTCCGGCTGTTTCAATACGGTGTTGAATCGCCTGAGTACGGTTGTGAACGCCGTCAGGGAAGGCGATAAGCTCGCGGTTGAGGTGTGTCCTGCTCTCGTCGGCGTTGTCGGGGATGTGCGGTTTGCCCTCGGCGGTCTTGCGCTCGATGTGGCAGGACATCCCCGAATCGTTGCCTGCGCCACGCTCCAGATGGCACACTGCATATTGTGTTGTCATTTACTCTTGAATTAAAATGGTTATGATAAAATTCCGTATCAATCGCAACGGAGAGCCGGGAGGTGGCTCGGTGACTGATGGCTTTTTCGGGAGAGGTCGGAGACTTCGGCTGAAAATGCCATAATAAGCTACGGAATTTTATTACTAAAATCCTCCCTATATTCAGCAAGCTGACAGGCTTAGTCGGCAGCTCCTACAATGGGGTTATTCCGGCTTGCCGCATCCAAGAGGAAGTCGGCTATATCAAGTTTGGCGGCTCTGTGCTCCGGTGTTGCCATGTCAGATATGGCAGTCACAATCCCGACAGTCGGAGTAATCGCACGGAGCATTGTCAATTTGTCTCGCCAACGTTCTTCGGCGTCAAGGTCAGGCACGAGCCACACTTCCCTTCCTTTCAATACTTGTGAAGCCGTCTGATTGAGGCATCCGCAACATCCGCCACTCGCCAGCCAAAGGTACTGCGGATAATAATGAGAGGCGATTATGGCTGACTTCTCGGATTCCACTATCATGACCTTTGAGCCGGGGTGAACCGAAAGCAAGTGTTCGCCGAAGAAGCATTGCACAAGGTTGAAGTCATCGGGATTGTCAACCATTGATTTCAAACGGTGCACCCACATGAAGTTTACCAATCCATCTTCCTTTATGCGGTGTCCGTCGTTGCCGTATCGCATTATCTTTCCTGTGCGGATACACCCGTTGACATCCACTTGCCAGAAGACTGTCGCATCGTTCATCCGAGTGGTTGCACCGACATTATATAATCGGAACAGACGCATGGTTTCGTCATTATCCCATAGTGAGCTGAGAAATCGGAACAGAGCCGAAGACTGACTGCGATTCATGGATTCAACCATCCGGCTGCGCTCTACGAATGACGGCTTAGAGGTCTGCCCATTGATGCGCAAACTCACCGGTCGATAGGATGTAACATTATTGAGCCAGAGATGGTTCCGGAAATAGGCGGATGGTGTATAGTGATATCCGCATTTGAATATCCGGTCACATTTGCCTACATGATCGGCAAGAAACATCCCGGTCTGTGTGTCGACATAGCGCACCAGTTTCCTCGGACGCCCGCAGGCAGGACATGTAACTTTGATACGAGGACGGGAGTTATCAAGCCGGTATCGGTAATCATTGGTCATAGCCCTTTGAATTTTGGTTGGGTGAGGTGTCGTGTATATATAGGCCCGCTTCATCCAACTAACTTTTCAATAGTAAAAATCCTGAAGGTAGCGGTAAGGATTGCCTTTCTTCTTGCCCTTGTCCACCTGCTCGATCATCCGCTTATTCTTCAGAAAGGTTATCAGAATCTTGAGCTTGTAGTCGCTGAGTTCGATGTCCTCGTCGGCGTATGCGTCACGGAGCGCGTCCATCAGTTCTCCATGTCGGAGCAATGTATCCGGATTTGGGAACGCTGAATCGAGAGCACTGCGGTGAGTGTCTTCGGTTATGTCATGGTACGGGTCCCATGCCTCGTTACCTTTGGCTTCGGGTGTCGGCACATAGTCCTTGATGAGTTCGGGCAAAGCCTCGGAGTTAATCCGAAAGGCAAACGAAGGGAAAGAGACATCTCGGATATAGACCGCCTCGACAGTGCTGATGGCATCATCGTTCTTGTCTTTCTCGACACGGAGAACAGTTTCGGACTTGTTGTTGATTTCGGTTCCGATGTGTCCTCGTGCGTTCTCATCACTCTTGTTCTGGTGAATGATGGTGTGGATGTGTAGATTGTATTCTTCCGTCCACTTCATCAGAAAGTTGACTATAAGGGTCGCTTCACGGGGATTGTTGATGTCAAGCATCAGATCGCGGATGCCGTCGATGATAACCAGTCCGACCGCCTGTGTATTGCGTATCTTATGGTCAATCATACCGATGCGGTCTTCAACGGAATACTTGCGCAGGGCGAAATACTTTATCCTCTCGTTGATTTCCTGATTGCTCCTGTGGGTCAGTCGTGCGATACGCTTGAACACCCGAAAGGCATGATATTTGCTCTGCTCGGTGTCGAAGTATAGGATACCGTTCTGGTCCGACGGCATATTGCCACGATAATTCAGAATCGTGGAATTGGTCATGGCCGCTGCCGTCATTGCCGACACATTGAAAGTCTTCTTGCCTTTTGGTTTACCGATCGAGGCACTGAAATTGCCGAAGGTACAAGCCGGCGAATCGCCTATATAAATGGCAACCGGCGGAGGTGGCACCTCCTTGTCGATGTCGAGCTGTGCCTCATTGCATAACCTTTCGTAACGCACAACCGCTGCGTCAGGTGTCTGCAGCCCTGCTCCGTTCTCTACTTCGGCGATGAAACCGCCGAGCGGGTCTTGCATGGAGGTCATAGTTTACGCTCCTTTCTGCCGGCGCAAAATGCTTCGGCATCAGCCTCGATTTCACGGATTGATTTGAGCTGTTCTCCAATCAGCCACTTGTCTATCTCCGACTTTAGGAACATGATGCGCTTCCCCTTCTTGTGGAATGGTATAAGATGTGCGCTCGTCCAGCCATAGACAGTCTGCGTTGCCGGGCGCGTCGGGAGATATGCGCACAGCTCCTTAATCCCCATCCACACATCCTTGCCGGATGTCGAAGTATCGCCGAGCGATTCAAGTTTGCGGTCAAGCTCTTCAACTTTTTCAATCAGATATGCCAGAGCCTTGGGCATATCCTCGAATTTGATAGTGGTTCTTTCGACCATTATAAAAGGGATTTGCGTTGCGCCTCAATATCGAAGCGTTCTGCAAAAGAATAGCAAAAACCAATGGTGATTCAATGCTGATTCCACCCATACCCGCAATCATAATCAAATCATAAACATTGATAACAATACATAGCTATCACTCAGTAGTTTGCTAAATAAAACTTCTTTTGTTTATAATTGTCTATTAAGATAAAGATACCCTATATTTATGGTGCCAATCATAACTATCCATAACAGAAAACCATTTGATTTACTTATTATGCATCCGAGAGGATATGCAATTGTTGCCGATTAGACTGCGATTATTCTAAATTCTCGATTGTCATTCCAAAGATTATTATTACCTTTGCGTTAAACATCAATGTATTGTATTCAGTAAGCAAGTGAATAATGGAATCACAGAAGATAAACAGGATAAAAATTGCATTAGTTGAGAATGGTAAAACGGGTAAATGGCTTGCCGAGCAAGTCGGTAAAAATGAAGCTACGGTTTCACGATGGTGTTCCAACAAAATGCAACCTTCTCTTGATACGCTTGTGAGGATTTCAGAATTACTTGACATTGATGTTAAAGATTTAATTGTAAGCAATAAAGCATAGTCATGGAAAAGAAAGAAAATCAATTATTAAATTCAAACCAATCACTATATTGGATAACTATATGAAGATATTAAAGTCAAAAATATTTATTGGTTTGTGTCTAATATTTTTGGCACTTCCGTTTATTATAAATTTTCTATCATGCCTTCCTGCGCCTTTTGAGTCTTGGAAGCAACCGTCTAATTGGACTACATTTTGGGGACAATATCTTAGTGGATTTGCAGCATTTGCAATGTTATATGTTGCATGGAGAACACTGATGACAACCAAAGAAACCAATCGACCCTATATAGTTGTCGATATAGTTGATATGGGCTATTCTCGTGTTTTTATCAGATGTCGTAACCTCGGACATTCCATAGCAACTAACATAAAAATTACACTTGATAATGCTTTCATCGAGCAAATAAAGATAACAAAGGTAAGAGAATCTATTGAATCTATAAATAAAACCACTCCTTTTGTCTTGGAACCCAACGGTGAAAAGGTGTGGGAAATATTTTTAATACCGGGAATGCAATTAGACTCTTTTCATCAAGTTTGGGGAGAAAATGCGAAATATCCTTTTAAGGGAGAATATATTCTCAAAAATGATTGGGAAACAAATGAAAATCTATTTAAAACCAAGGTTTTAAAATGTGACATAACATATAATAACGAATACACGGAAAGCTGTGAAATAGATTATAATAATATCCTTGATGGAATATCAACAGATGGGAAATTAGCTAATGGTTTTTTCTCAATTGTTATGAGTCTATCTCATATCCAAAACGAACTTAGAGAAATAAAAACAGCGTTAAGTGCAGAACATGATAAAAAACACTCATAAAGCTTGAATACTCTTATCGACATACAGGAAAATGAAATCTTCGAGCTGTCGCCCGAACTACTCAATACGTTGCTTAAAGACCATACTCTAAGCACCGATACTGAGCAGGTCAACATTTTTTGGGCTACCGACAACTATGCTGACAGAGGGAAGGGTTATCAATACGGCGACCAAATCAAGATTGAAGCTATCACCGGAGCCAACGGCAACGTAATCGTGCCGCGTGCCGTAAAATCACGCGAGCAGCAACAACAGCGCAGTCGTGAGATGGCTGAGGTATTCACACCTTCGTGGATATGCAACAAGCAGAATAATCTTGTTGATAATGCCTGGTTTGGCCGCGAGGGAGTTTTCAATACCGAAGTTGACAATCCCGATGGTTCCCATTCGTGGATTGTTAATTCAGAGCCGGTCGTTTTCCCGGATGGTAAAACTTGGCGTGACTATGTCAATGAAAACCGCCTCGAAATTACTTGCGGCGAGGCTCCATACCTTGTAAGCCGATACGACACCGTAACAGGTGAGCCTATTCCGCTGGAACGTCGCATAGGTCTTCTCGACCGCAAACTTCGCATTGTCGGTGAGAATACCGAAACAGCAACCGACTGGCTGAAAGCAGCGCAAGCCGCATTTATGAGTACTTACGGATATGAATGGCAAGGTGATAACCTGATACTCGCACGAGAAGCATTGCTATACACCTTTATCGATTATTTCCATGTTAAGTTTGGGAAAGATCCATTGCTAAAATCCTTAAAGTTTATTGCAGAAATCATATCTTGGAACATCTGGCAGATGGATGGTCTCAAAGGGGTAATACCTGATAGTTGCATTAAATTACCTAAATTAAAGAATGAGCCACCATCGCTTTTCAGTTCTGAGGATTTAGGAGTGCCAGAAGAACCGACTTTATTTGATTGCCCTGGATGCAAGAATAAAGATATTCACTCTCACACAGGTAAGTACGCAATAATTAAAGACTGGAAAGAGGACAAAGTTCTAACCTTTGTTTCTCTGATTAAACGAAAGTAATATGGAAGGTACATTATCGAAAATAGATACGACAATCCTCGACAATATAATTGTTGGTCGTGTTGAACCATACATATATGCTTTTTCAACTGAGACTGTTCCCAATTATCTGAAAGTTGGAGACACATCGCGCAGTGTGCGAGTACGTTTAGATGAATGGAGAAAGATATTTCCGAATCTGATTCAACAATACGAACATTCTGCTCAGATTGACGCCAATACTATCTTTCGGGATTATGCAGTACATACCTTCTTGGAACAAGAGAAAGGACGGGAACGCTTGCTACCGCATACTATTGAAAATTTACCATATTACTCTCGAGAGTTCTTCAAAGATGCAACAGCAGAAGATGTTGATGCAGCGATCAAGGATATTCTTCAGAATGCTCTTGAAAATAGCAACAAATATCCCTTGTATTCTCCTGATCGCCTACCACAAACATTCACTTACGCAAGGACAGAGAATTACACTCCTCGCAACAATCAACAGCAAGCTATTGACAACTTCAAAGCGGCGGTTGAAGCAGGCCGTACGAACTTGTTACTCTATGCCGTCATGCGTTTTGGCAAGTCGTTTACTGCTATGTGCTGTGCAAAGGAAATTAATGCACGCTTTGTAGTTATTGTGTCTGCTAAAGTTGATGTAGAAGAGGAATGGAAAAAGACCGTAGAGAGCCACAAGTATTTTGAGAATTACCGCTTTCTTAACAGCGAGTCACTGAAACAGAACGAGACAGTTATTGCCGATACACTTTCCGACCCGAACAAAAAAATTGCTTTGTTTTTGTCTTTGCAGGATTTGCAAGGTGATGATATAAAAGAGAAGCACAAAGAAGTATTTGAGCACCAGATTGATCTACTGATTATTGACGAAACCCATTTTGGAGCTCGTGGTGCTTCCTATGGTAAAGTATTACAAGCACAAAACCTCAACAAGGCGGAAATAAAGAAAGAACTAAAAGGTGTCGATGGCTTTGAAACACTCGAGCAAGTAGAAGATGTAACCAAGGAGTTGCATTCAAAAATTCGACTTCATCTTTCTGGTACTCCATACCGCATATTGATGAGCGAAGAGTTTCAGAAGGAGGATATTATCGCATTTGTTCAATTTACAGATATTATCGACGCGCAAAAGCACTGGAACGACGAACATCTAAAAGAAGATGATTGCGATGAGTGGGAAAACCCATATTATGGGTTCCCACAGATGATTCGTTTTGCTTTCAATCCCAATGAATCGTCGCGCAAAAAGATGGAACAGTTGCGTAAGGATGGTATCACATATGCATTCTCGGAATTGTTCCGTACACTTTCAATAACAACTCAGACGGACGGTAGTCACCGCTTATTCAAACACGAAGCTGAGATACTTGATTTGTTGGAGGTTATTGACGGAACGAAAGAAGACGAAAACTTACTTGGATTCCTTGATTACGACAAAATCAAGGATGGCAAAATGTGTCGCCATATGGTTTGTGTACTACCATTCAGGGCATCTTGCGACGCTATGTCGACTTTGATACAAAGAAATAGAGACAAATTTAAGAATCTAAGTGATTATGAGATAATCAATATTGCCGGATTTGATGATGAACGTAAGTATAAATCCACAGACGACGTTAAGCGAGAGATTCGGAAATTAGAAAGCCAGAATAAAAAGACATTGACCTTAACTGTCAATAGGATGCTGACTGGCACGACCGTTCCGCAATGGGACTCGATGTTGTATCTCAAAAGTACGGCTTCGCCTCAGGAATACGATCAAGCCATATTTCGTTTGCATAATCAATATATTACGACTTTTAAAGATGAAAGTGGCAAAACCATAAAGTATAATATGAAGCCACAGACATTGCTTGTGGATTTCGACCCTAATCGAATGTTCGTTTTGCAAGAGCTGAAATCGCAGTTTTACAATGTCAATACAGATGTCCAGGGCAATTCACAACTAAAGGAACGTATAGCGAAGGAGCTGGAGATTTCACCAATTATTGTTCTGAACAAAAACAAATTGCAGCAGGCTACACCAACCAATATTATCGATGCCGTGCGTGAATACTCACGCACACGCAGCATTTTGGACGATGCGACTGAAATACCGGTTGACAATTATTTATTGCAAAATGATACTGTGGCAGCAATACTGCGAACAATTGAGCCTATCGACGCTAAAAATGGTTTGCAGATAAAGCCCACTGAAGGAGATGGTGATGATATAGAGGCTCAAGATGAGGAAGAAACAGATGCATCAGAAGATTCAGAACAAAGCAACAATAAATCTGCAAATACAGGACAACCAAAAGAAACCATAGAAAACGATAATCTCCGTAAAAGACTTGCAGCATTTTATGCGCGAATTCTCTTCTTTGCATTTTTGACGGAATCAACAGTTAAATCACTTGAGGATGTAATAGCAATGATTCCCGCAAATGAGGACAATTGCCGAATTGCTTATAATCTTGGTCTTAACATAGATATTCTAACTCTCGTTCAGAGAAAAAGCAATCCTTTTGTTTTGCAAAAATTTGATTATAAAATCGAGAATGTCAATGATTTGATGCGAGACGACAGTTTAACGCCTTTTAAGCGAGTAGAAACTGCTATGCGCAAATTTGGCCGTATGTCAGACTCTGAGATAGTCACACCCTTGAATGTGGCTGACGGTGTAGTAAAACTCCTTCCCGAAAATGTTTTTTCATATGGTCCAGTATTGGATATTGCCTCCAAACAAGGAGAGTTTACTATTGCTCTTTTAAAACGGTATGGCATGGGAGTACTGGATAAGATTTATTCAGTTTGTACGTCAACGTTAGCATACGAGTTTACCCGCAAAGTTTATAAACTGCTTTCGTTGCCCATAGACCATATCTTCGATACATTTACAAGTTACGATTTAATAACAAAGGACAACAACAAGAAATACATAATCCCGCAAGGAATAATAAATATGAAATTTGCAGCTATAATAGGCAATCCTCCATATCAAGACCGCGGAGGTAGTGGCGGCACTAACGATGCTTCCATATATCAGGATTTTTGTCAATTTTCATTTGATGTTAATCCTCGATTTACCTCAATGGTAATTCCTTCTCGTTGGTTTACAGGTGGACGAGAGAATCTTGTTGGAAACTTCCGCCAGACTATGCTGACTTCCAACCATATATCACGATTAAGTGCATTTTCAAATGCAAAAGATTTGTTTCCTGATGCCGAAATAAAGGGAGGTTGCTGCTATTTTATCTACTCTCCTGCATATATTGGGGAATGCAATTATTCTTTAATCAGAGATGGTAAGGTATTTTCTAACCACCGTAATCTCGGAGAATTCGATGTTCTTATTCGAGAACCGAAATTGGCAGAAATCGTTTCTAAAATCGTTTCCAAAACTAATCATACAATAGAGGGTATGATTTCATCTGATACGCCATTTGGTATTCCCACAAATCCGGCAGCGAGCACAAAATCACCTTTTAAGGTCTATACGAATAAAACAGATTCACATGATACTGTACTATTCTTAATAACAAAAGCTGGACGATGCACTGCATATGTTTCCAAAAAGGATATTAAGAAAAATCCTTCTGACATTGATAAACCCAAAGTTTTTATTCCTGGAGCTTATGGTGCTGGAGAATCTTTTCCTCATCAGATTTTAGGCGTACCTGAATTAGCCCCAGCTAACTCTGTTTGTTCGCAATCCTATCTTTATGTTGCACTTAACTCGGAATTAGAAACAATAAACTTCATCAAATACATTAAAACTAAGTTCCTACGTATCTTAGTTTCAGCGTCCAAGGTCTCTCAGCACGCGATGAGCAAAGTCTATCGGTTTGTACCAATGCAGGACTTCACGGAAGGCAGCGACATCGACTGGAGCAAGAGTGTGGAGGAAATCGATGCACAACTCTATGCCAAATACAATCTCTCCGATGAAGAAGTTGCTTTCATCGAATCAATGATTAAACCTATGTAATTCTCGTATGTCTTAAATAATCATACATGATGAATGATAATAGAATTTTAGCGCGTTGGTTTTGTGGTTGCTTTATTGTCTCTTTGCTTATTATAGTGGGCTATTTATGGCATTCCTCAATAACGTTTAAAGATTCACAAGAAAGAATTGTAAATGAACATTTAGAACATCTAGCAAATGCAGATTCTATTTTTTGCGATATAAAAAAAGTGATACTAAGCAATGATTCCGGAACGATTGCTAATGCACCTGTATTGCTTGCTCAAATACAGAGCGACTCTGCTCTAATGCGACGAGAAATAATGCTTTCGCAAGAGGAAAAGATGAACTTAGTCGCACTCCATATTGATAAAATAGATAATGATTATTCCCAAATTGGAATATGGGGAGGAATATTGAGTATTATTTTTCTCATATTTGGTTTTTTCGCGATATTTAAGATTGAAGAGACAAAAGCTGAAGCCAAAAACACTTTAGAGGATGTGAAAGTCCAAAAAGAAAAGGCTAGTGCTGAAATAAAAGAATTACAAGAGCAAGCGGGACAAGTAAATGAGTCTTATAATTCTATAAGACAATCGAATGAAACATTTATTGCGGATAATACTAAGGTGTTTAGTGAATTAATCACGACCATTAATACAGATCATTCACAAGCTCAAAAAAGTTTAGAAAGAATAAATAAACTTCTGGAGGAAGTTGAAAGTAAAAATAAACAGTATGATTTATCGATTAAACAAATGACTGATCTGATGGGACAATTAGGTCAACTAATCGATAGGCTTAATAACGTAACTAATAACGGAAACGAAGCAGATCATGAATAGTTTACCAACAAATCAATCAAACGCTGCCATCTACAATTGGTTGGCAGAAATTCAGTCTGTATTCTCTCAATATATAATGATGAGGAATCAGCTTAGGACGCTGGATGATCGCTTGAGAGTCTTAAACGATCAATTTGATAAATTTCCCACTCAACAGAATTTCTATGCTGTGCAAAATTTTTGGAGTCAAAAGTTTCCGCTCATGCAGCAAATCTCTAATATCGTTAACAATATAATTTCCAGTCTTACAGAAGCTACAAGAATTATTTTAACATCGATGCTATCAAGTATTGATGTCAATAATAAACTGAGTATACTCCTAAATGATAATGCTGTCGCTTCAATCTACTCTGTGGCTGAGCAAAACCCCTATCAATTAGATATAAGAGAACTGTATAGACAATCATGCCTCACGCAGAATATCCCTTCCTTACTAAGTAATATAGAGATTAAATCGCAGATGATGAGATTGTCCTTACCAAATTTCGATAATCTTAAAAGATTAATCCGGGGTTACTAATCTATTGCAGCACTTGATTAATGACTAATAATCGTTAAAGATAATGAGAATTAAAAAGATTATATTAAATAAATATAAGAGATTTCATTCATTAACAATAGATCTAGGGGAGAATCCTAAGAAAATAATTGCATTAGTGGGCCCAAATGGATGTGGAAAGAGCAGTGTCTTTGATGGAATGCTATTTCATCACTCTGCTTACGTGAGAAATATCGGGAACAAAGGGATAAAGGACTTCCATTTTCATTCCATGGAGCAATCTCCTTCATATGATTATCAAAACATTCAAATAGAATTTGTTGAAGGAAGTTACTATGATATAATGAATGAAAAAAAGAAACTCGGGAAGGAAAATACTATTTTTTCTTTAAGGAGTCCCTATCGTTATAACAGCAATCTAAAAATTACCTCAACTCATGCTGTAGAAGAATTAAGACTAAATGGATATGGTGCGTCACTATCTTCTGATATTGATGATAAAATGGAAGAGAATTATAGGAGACTGAGCATTAAATATACTCGCTACCTTAATTCTCAAGATTGTAAACCCAGCGAGGCAAAGCGACATATAATAGGTGAGCTCAATCAGGCTATTAAAAATTGCCTCGATCTTGAAATAACTAGTCTGGGTGATATTGAAGATAATAAAGGGACATTATACTTTACAAAATCAGATTATAGTGGATTAGAATTTGAGTATAATGTTTTGTCTGCCGGTGAAAAAGAAGTTGTTGACATTCTTTTGGATTTATATTTAAGAAAAGAAGAATATAACAATACTATATTCATAATCGATGAGCCAGAGCTACATATAAACACAGCCATACAAAGAAAACTTTTAATTGAGATAAATCGGTTAATTGAGGATAATTGCCAATTATGGGTTGCGACTCATAGTATTGGTTTTTTAAGAGCTTTACAAGAAGAATTAAAAGACCAAAGTCAAATTATCGAATTTAAAGCCGAAATACCATGGGCATCAACGGTACAAACACTATTCCCAATCGCTAAAACTAGAAGTAATTGGCAACGTATATTTGAAACGGCTCTTGATGATTTAACAGGATTAGTCAGCCCCAAAAGGATTGTTTATTGCGAAGGCAAAGATAATCCCGGTAAAGGAGGATTAGAAAAAGGAATGGATGCACAAGTCTTTAACATTATATTCGGTGAAAAATATCCAGACACATTGTTTGTATCCAGTGGAGGAAACACCGAATTGGATCAAAGAAGTCAGATAGCGTTTATGGTACTATCTAAAGTGTTTCCAGATTTAGAGATATGGGTATGTAAAGATCGTGATATGTCATCTGGAATTCTAAACAAAGAAGATGATAGACAACAATATCTTATGCTTAACAGCAGCAACCATAGGGTAATTAAACGTTGGGAACTTGAGAATTATCTCTATGACAAATCGGTGCTTAAGAAATATTGCGATGCAAACGGTTTAGAATTTTCTGAAGAAGAATACGATTTGTTTGTTATAGACATTGTTAATCAGCATGTTAAAGATGAAACCGGAAGAATCAAAAACTTTTGCAATTTACGAGTGAGTGTAAATGCAGATAAATTCAAAATAGAATTAGCAAAATATATTACCTCTGATATGGATGTATATAGAGAATTGGAAAATTGCATTTTCAAACGTAAATAGTAGTCATATATTATTATTGACTAATGTCAATACATGTCTAATAATACGAGGATAAAGACCTTTGGGAAAGGGGGCGAAGTGGCGGTCGAGCCGTAGACTTTGGAGTTGAAGGTAACCAATGCTACAAACTATTCAATATTTATCCAACTGGATTCGTAATTGATTATGACTAAGAAATTCGAAATACGAAATAGTACGGCGGAGTTCCTGAATTTTCAGATTGAAGGAAAAAAATCGGGTGTGCAGATGGTGTACCACGATGAAACACGAGCAAGTATATCACAAAAGGGAAGATAGGTTCAGACTTTTTCGTAAATTTGGCGTTGAATAATAAAAGATTATATTATGTCGGAAGAGCAGATGAATAGTTATCGACTGACGTCGATGGAGGAGCCGGGCGACGAGCGCATGGCTCAGATTATGCGTGAGGTTGCCGAGGATGCTCGAGAAAGTACCCGTCGGGCTGCGGAGCGTGTGGCAGCCGGGATAGAGGTTGCTACCCAAGCGGCTCAAGAAAAATGGGGCGATGCCATAAACAGAATAAAGAATGGTATCAGATAATCATCGCCCTGTTTTGATTGTGATTGCCGAGCCCAACGGGTCGGGCAAGACTTCAATCACCTCCAATAGATAATAGGCTATCTATTTGTCGCTTGCAAAATAACTGACAACCAGTCATCATAAACCCATGAAGAATTTAGTATCTGAAATACGCTCGATTATTGAAACCTCTCGGTCTAATGCTGTCCGCTCAGTTGACTTTTGTCGCGTACAGATGTACTGGCAAATAGGTCGTCGCATTGTCGAGGAGGAACAGGGCGGGAGTGCGCGTGCTGAGTATGGTAAAGGTCTTATAAAGAATCTTGCCCAAGAGATAGAACCCGAATACGGAAGTGGTTTTAGCTATCGTCAACTTAATTTTGCAAGGCAGTATTTCCTGGAATACCCAAAAGTGAACGCACTGCGTTCACAATTCAACTGGACTCAGTATCGTGCATTAATTCAAATTCCAGACAAAGACAAGCGCGAATATTACGAGCTTGAAGCGGCAAGTAATTGCTGGACTGCACGCCAGATGCAACGTCAGATTAATTCAATGCTATATGAACGGTTGCTCCTTAGCAATGATAAAGAATCTGTGCTCGCAATGGCGCGGAAAGAGAGAGAGCTCGAAGCACCGCAGGAAATAGTTAAGGATCCAATGGTTTTGGAATTCCTGGGTTTAGAAAAGAAGGCACATTACTATGAAAGTGATCTTGAAACAGAGTTAATCAATCACCTTCAGGAATTTATACTTGAACTGGGCAATGGCTTCACTTTCGTCGCAAGGCAAAAAAGGATATTACTCGAAGATGACGAGTTTTTCATTGACTTAGTCTTTTACAACCGTCTTGCCCGCCGGTTCGTGATTTTTGAGTTAAAGACAGGCGAGGTAACACATCAAGATCTGGGACAATTGCAGATGTATGTCAATTACTACGACCGTACAGAGAAACTCCCGGAGGAGAATCCCACAATCGGCATATTACTATGCACTGCCAAAAACGACACATTGGTTAAGATGACCCTTCCCTCGGACAATAACACGATTGTTGCATCTAAATATCAACTCTATCTTCCCACAGAGCAGCAGCTGATAGCGGAAGTCGAGCGAGTTAAAAAGGAATGGGAAGAAACAAGATGAGACCCAAAACGACAAAGTAACCGATGTCATTCCTATGAACTTGAAATCTCATATTTGTACCATGCAACAATAAACTTCTGGTAATCAAATATGGTTAGATTTGAGGAAGAAAGATTACGGCATTCTCTTATAAGGGAGAACATGTCAAAGTTACGTCATGGAAAGAGATGATAGTAGCCGTATGTCAACTGCTCTATAAGGACTCTCCCTCATCAATGCACGTACTTTGCAACGCCGGCACATGGGTCCGCAGCAAACCCTCTGACGGTTTTACCCTATTTGCCGAAGGCTGCTATGTCTTTACATCGTGCAGCACTCCCACAAAAATATCCATACTCCGCTATCTATTCAAGGAACTCAACATTTTGCCATCAGAATTGGAGTTTGAACTTATGCCGGTTGTCGAGGATGCAGTTACAGATTCCACAATAACCCCTGATGTTTCATTCGAATCAGACAATGATTAAGCCATGCCTACAGTCCCAAGTCTAAGGAGAAAAGTTCTATCCTAAGTGTCTATATTAATCTATAGACAACATCATCACCCCACAAATGTTATGGATTTGGATAAATAAAGTTAGACTATATTATTGTAATATTTGACACAAGGGATTATTGGTTTATTATGCCTTTGCCCTATGGCGATAGGCAATCGGACTCATTCCCATTATCTTGCTGAACATACGTGAAAAATAATACGGGTCGAAAATTCCTATTTTGAAACAGATGCGATTTAGTTTCATTGTAGTAGTGTCAAGCAAATGACATGCGTACTTAACTTTCAGCAGGTTAAAATAGCTTAGCAAGGAATAGCCTGTTCTCTCCTTGAACATTGCCGAAAGATATGACTTTGAGAATCCTGAATAATTGGAGATTTCCGTCAGGGTTAGATTCCTTTCCAGATTTTCAGTCATAAAATGGATTGTCTCATCAACCACATTCTCGTCTATATGCCCGGTTTCACTACCCTTATATCCTTTCAAGTAACGTAATGAACCGAGATAATGATGAAATGAAGACATCGCATAACGAATGCTTTCAAGATTGAATCCTGCGTCGAGCGCATTAAACAACTCTTCAAACAAATTTATCCGAGTCATTATTCTTGAGTCCTTATTAGGGGTAATATAATGAGGCATTAAGCAGTTGTCAGCATAATATTCGGCAAGAGTGCCACCAAAATGAATCCAATATATTGTCCATGGATTATCTTCCTCACTACCATAAGAGTGAGGCAAACCCGGTGGAAGTATAAAATAGCTGTTTTTGTTTACTTCTTGTCTGACACCATTAACCGCAAACCATCCTGCGCCGGCAGTGCAATATATAAAAACATATTGATCTATCGGTTCACTACGTTCCCGAAAGTGATATTTTGCATCAGGATAAAACCCGATATCAGTGATATATAGAGCCGATAATAGCGGGTCGGATTTAATTTTATCAAGTATCATCTTAGGCAGAACAATTGACCGTTCACCGCTAAAACCGTCTCGCTGTCTAATTTCCATAATTCTCTCTTTAAAAATTCATGGCAATTTTAGCCTAACTAAGTGCTTAATTATTAATTATCTTAGAATCATAATTAAAGTCGTTCCAAATATAGTCAAAAAAAGTAATATTGTCCATCTTTTTATCTGAAAAATACATTTTATTACTTGATTTATGAGAGTAACTTTGCACTGTTTTAAATCACATACCATATTTATGAGAACTTACAATCGCAATTTCATTTATTTTATTTGCTGTGTTTCTGCGTTAGGAGGGTTGCTCTTCGGATATGACTGGGTAGTAATCGGAGGTGCAAAACCTTTTTACGAAGCATATTTCGGAATATCCGACCAGCCCACTCTACAAGGCTTGGCTATGAGTATCGCAATAGCTGGATGCCTTATAGGTGCTATGGTTTCAGGATTTTTTGCCGACCGTTTCGGCAGAAAGCCATTACTTGTGTTTTCTGCGTTGATATTCCTAATCTCGGCATATATGACCGGTGCTGTTGACAACTTCACACCATTTCTAATTGCTCGATTAATAGGAGGCGTCGCCATCGGCATTGCGTCAGGGCTTTCGCCAATGTATATAGCCGAAGTTTCTCCCTCGGAAACCAGAGGTAGGATGGTATCAATAAACCAGCTCACAATAGTACTCGGAATATTGGGAGCACAAATCGTCAATTGGATTATAGCCGAACCGATAGACACCTCAGTCGCTCTCCTTGATTCATGGAACTGCCAACATGGGTGGAGACACATGTTTTGGGCAGAGGCATATCCAGCATTGACATTTCTTATACTTGTGATTTTTATCCCAGAAAGCCCTCGATGGCTTGTCATGAAAGGGAAAATGGATAAGGCTCGAAATATTTTCAATAACATCGGAGGAGGGTCGTATGCCGAGACAGAAATTTTAGCTGTCAATTCAAGCATTTCTAATGACAGATCAAAAACTTCCTTTGCAACAATTCTGCATAAACCATATTTTGCAATCTTGCTTTTAGGCGTGATAATAGCGGTATTTCAACAATGGTGCGGTACAAATGTGATATTCAACTACGCTCAGGAAATATTTTCAGATGCAGGGTATAATCTCGGCGAAATGCTGTTTAACATCGTCCTTACAGGTATTACCAATGTAATATTCACTTTCGTTGCCCTATACACTGTTGATAGGATTGGACGCAGACGCCTGATGCTCATAGGTGCTGGCGGACTATTCATTATCTATTCAATACTCGGCACATGTTACTATTTTCATATAACAGGTTTTATGATGATAATTCTGGTCATGCTTGCCATAGCTTGTTATGCTATGACCCTTGGACCTGTAACATGGGTACTCCTCGCTGAATTATTCCCCAATAAAATTCGCGGGATGGCGGTGGCTATATGCACATTCGCACTTTGGATGGGTTGCTTCACTCTCACATACTCATTCCCAATCCTGAACGCAAAACTTGGAAGCTACGGCACATTCTGGCTATATGCCGCTATATGCGCTGTCGGACTGATATACTTCATAGCACGCCTTCCGGAGACTAAAGGCAAATCATTAGAACAAATAGAACAAGAATTTACAAAATAAAATTGCAATGGTTAAAGCTTGGAACGAAAAAGTTGTAATACCAACATATCAAATCGGCAAACCGGAGAAAAATCCTATCTTCCTTGAAAAAAGAGTATATCAGGGTTCAAGTGGTGTGGTTTATCCCTACCCGGTGATTGAATCTATCTCAGATACCAAAACCGACATTACATATAATGCTGTATTCATTGAAAATGAGTATCTGAAAATAATGGTGCTACCTGAATTGGGTGGAAGAATTCAGATGGCATACGACAAAATAAAGCAGCGTCACTTCGTATATTACAACCATGTCATAAAACCCGCTCTTGTAGGTCTTACAGGACCATGGATATCCGGAGGCATCGAATTTAACTGGCCGCAGCATCACCGCCCAAGCACATTTCTTCCCGTTGATTGGAAGATTGAAAATAACTCGGACGGCTCAGTGACTGTGTGGGTAAATGAACGGGAACGAATGTTCCATCAAAAAGGGATGGCTGGTTTCACCCTTCGTCCCGGGACGGCATATCTTGAAATCAAGGGTGTGCTATATAACCCGACTGAACTTCCTCAGACATTTCTATGGTGGGCAAATCCTGCCGTAGCGGTAAATGACCATTACAGAAGCGTGTTCCCGCCTGACATCCATGCGGTATTCGACCATGGCAAACGAGCAGTAAGCTCATTCCCTATTGCGACCGGCACCTATTATAAGATGGATTATTCAGCCGGTGTGGATATATCCAATTACAAAAACATCAAAGTACCGACATCATATATGGGTGTAAACTCCCGTTATGACTTCGAAGGTGGATATGAAGATGACACTCACGGAGGAATGCTTCATGTCGCATCTCATCATGTGTCACCGGGAAAGAAACAATGGACGTGGGGCAACGGAGATTTCGGTCGTGCTTGGGACAGAAACCTCACAGACGATGACGGTCCATATATTGAACTCATGGCAGGTGTATATACGGAAAATCAGCCCGATTTTTCATGGATACAGCCATACGAAGAAAAGACGTTCACACAATATTTCCTTCCTTACCGGGAGCTTGGCATAGTCAAAAATGCCAACAAGGACTTTTTAGTAAATATTGAGAATTGCGAAGATAACATCGTAAATATTAAGCTATTTGCCACATCCGATAAATCAGTAGAAGTGCAGTTACTCTCTGACAAGAGTGGTGAAATAATATTTTCTGAAAAAGTCTCTGTAGATCCTGAAAATATTTATAATGAGAATGTCAAAATCCCTGACATTACTTTAAATGAAATAACTCTTAATATAATCGAGAATGGCAGAATCGTACTGACTTGGCACTCGGAAGCTGACGAAATTCCTGCCGTTCCGGAACCTGCAGAAGCGCCATTATCTCCGGTAGATATAAAGACTAATGAACAACTGTATCTGACAGGTCTGCATCTTGAACAATATCGCCATGCCACTTGGAGCCCTCTTGACTATTATATGGAAGCGTTACGACGAGACCCGAATGACATCCGTTGTAATAATGCAATGGGATTATGGTATATCCGTAAAGGACGTTTCGACCTTGCTGTGCCATATTTGCAAACAGCTCTGAAAGCCCAAAAAAAGCGTAATCCAAACCCATACGATGGTGAACCGGCATATAATCTTGGAATAGCGTTGAAATTCCTCGGAAAAAATGAGGAAGCATACGCCAATTTATATAAATCGGCATGGAATGGAGCTTGGCAGGATGCCGGCTTTATGACATGCGCACAAATCTCAATCTCTGCCGGAATATACGATGAAGCTCTTGATGAAATTGATAAGTCACTTTTCAGGAATTGGCATAATTCTAAAGCCCGCACTATAAAGACTATCCTGCTCCGTAAGCTGAACAGAGATGACGAAGCATTAAGACTTATTGAGGAATCTCTGTATATAGATCCGTTCAACTATGGATGCATATATGAGAAATACCTCATCACAGGCGATACCGAAGACCTTTCATCATTGATAAGTTTGATGCGTAATGAGTGTCACAATTACGATGAAACCGCTCTTGATTATCTTGCTGCTGGATGTTACGATGAGGCGATCTCTCTTTGGAAAGTTGCGATTGACCACGGAGCTACGAGCCCGATGACATATTACTATTCAGGATATGCCTACTGGCTAAAAGGGGACAAAGACGCTGCAAATAAGCTATTCAAAGCAGCAGCCAAAATGCCATCAGACTACTGTTCCCCTAATCGTCTTGACGCTATTTTAGCACTTGAAAAAGCAATTGAATTGAACGACGACGATGCAAAAGCTCCATATTATCTCGGATGTCTGTACTATGACAAGCGGCAATATGATTTGGCGATAGAGTTATGGAAACATTCTGCCGAAATTGACGAAACATTCCCTACAGTATGGCGCAATCTTGCATTAGCAGTGTTCAATAAGAACAATGATGCAACTCATGCTCTTGAATTTATGACAAAAGCGTTCGAGTTAGACAGCACCGACAGCCGTGTTTTGATGGAATTAGACCAGCTTCGCAAACGGCTTCGTCACTCGCATACCGAGCGACTTGAATTCCTGAATCGGTATCCGGAGCTAATCGCAAAGCGAGATGATCTTATTCTTGAGTTAGCGACTTTGCTCAACATGACAGGGAAATATCAAGAAGCCATAAAAGTAATCGACTCTCACAAATTCCACCCATGGGAAGGCGGTGAAGGCAAAGTTTCCGCACAATATCAATTCGCAAGAGTCGAACTTGCTAAAATATCAATTAAAGAGAGCCGCTATGATGAAGCTATAGCTCTATTGAATGAATGTCTCATTTACCCCGAGCATTTAGGTGAGGGAAAACTTCATGGCGCTCAAGAAAATGATTTCCTATATCTCCTTGGTGTGGCTTACAAAGCATTAGGTGATGAGCACAAGGCATATCAATATTTCGAGAAAGCAACAGAAGGTCCTGAGGAACCGGCTGCCGCACTATATTACAACGATGCCAAACCTGATAAGATATTCTATGCTGCACTCGCTTACAGGGCTATAGGAAATGAGGATAAGGCAAGAGCTCTGTTTAACAAGCTCATAAATTACGGACGGAATCATATACATGACAACGTTACGTTAGACTATTTCGCAGTCTCTTTGCCCGACTTACTTATATGGGAGGATGATTTGCAGCAACGTAACTTAATTCACTGCAATTATCTGCTTGCTCTTGGGTATGCTGGGCTTGGAGACATGAAACGAGCCGAGAAACATATTTCAGTTGCCGAAGCAGACATTAATCATATTGGAATAAAAGCATTTAAATCTATGGAATTATGATATTTCATAAACAAATGCTAAATTTGTATCACCTTAAAATCTATTTAAATGTTAAAACAAATTGCAATATCAATAGCCTGTTTAATCCCGTCAATTATAAATGGGACAAACATTAATTCTGTGCCCGAGGTAAAATGGGACTCAAAGAGCTTGATCATTGATGGCAAGCGTGTGGTTCCGGTTATGGGAGAAGTACACTATTCACGTATTCCCGAGGAAGAATGGGCAGCGGAAATAAAGAAAATGAAGGATGGAGGTGTCACAGTAATCGCCACCTACGTATTTTGGAATCATATTGAAGAGAAAGAGGGTGTATTTAACTGGAGCGGCAATCGCAATCTGCGAAAATTCATAGAGCTATGCAAGGAGCAGAATCTACCTGTGGTCTTACGCATAGGTCCGTTCTGTCACGGTGAGGTACGCAACGGAGGTATTCCCGATTGGATTTTCGCAAAAAAGATACGTTCACGTTCGGAAGATGCGAAATTTCTTGATGCCGTTGAAAAATTATATCGCCAGATTTTCACTCAAATTCAAGGATTGCAATGGAAAGACGGCGGTCCGATTATGGCTTGCCAATTTGACAACGAGTATAGAGGACACGGCTCATATCTTATGGCACTAAAGAATATTGCCACAGGCATAGGATATGATTTACCATTTTATACCCGTACAGGTTGGCCCGAATTGCGCACACCCGTACCTTTCGGTGAAATGATACCGTTATATGGCGACTATGCTGACGGTTTTTGGGAACGCTCATTGGAACCGACTGCCGGTAACTATTATAAGGCGTTTAATTTCAAAGAATTCCGTAGTTCCACCGCTATTGCGTCGGAACAACTCGGTTCACAGGAAGAAAAACTGACTTCAGGCGATGAACAATACCCATATTTCACATGTGAATTAGGTGGCGGTATGGCTACAGCCTATCATCGCCGCCCATGGATCTATCCGGAGGATGCATATTCTCTCGCAGTGGTAAAACTCGGAAGCGGTAGCAACCTGTTGGGCTACTACATGTACCACGGAGGCACCAATCCTGAAGGCGAAAATTATCTAAATGAGAATCAACGCACTGCAGCGACCAATTATAATGACATGCCTGTAAAAACATACGATTTTCAGGCTCCCCTTGGCGAGTTTGGGCAGACATATCCTCATTACTACACATTGCGCAAACTTCATTTGTTCATGAATGATTATGCGGAGATACTCGCACCAATGGAAGCCTCGTTCCCTTGCGAACAAGATATCCCCAAAGGTGATGATTCTCATCTGCGTTGGTCATACCGTTCGTCAGGCAATTCAGGATTCGTTTTTATCAATAATTACGAACGTCTACAGAATCTTTCGGCTAAGCGTGGAGTGAAATTTGATGTTTGCGGCGTGAAATTTCCATCAAAACCTATCACAATCCCTGCCGGCACAGTGTGCATATTCCCGGTTAATATTGACGGCATACGTTATGCCACTGCGCAGATTATAGCCAAACGTGACGGAAAAATCTATCTCGAACAGATTCCCGGCATACCGACAGAAATAGCAGTTGGAAATAAAGTGCTTAAGAATTTAAAGGCTCTTGGCATGACCAAACCTGTATATGAGAATATATACCTGCTAAATTCTGATGAAGCATCTCATCTGTTCTTGGAAGAAAACGCACCCCAGCCGGAAACCATATCCACCACTGTTAAGAAAATTGCCGAGGCAGGAAAACCGAGAGAAATAACAATCGGTGTTAACAAGGTGGCGGAAGCTCCGTTGGATGCAGATTTTGAAAAAGCTGCTGTCTACATGATTAAGGACCTTCCTCAAGGCAAGGATAGAGAAAACAGGCTTTTGAAAATTGAATATCGCGGCGATGTGGCACGCTTGTATTGCAACGGCAAACTGATTGATGACAATTTCTATTACGGACGCCCATTCATGTATGGTTTATGGCGCCTTCCGGAGGACTGCGACGAACTTGAATTGAGAATTTTGCCATTACAATCTGACATGCCCGTATATTTCCCACAAGAAGCTAATACAACACCGGGCGAAGAAATAATAAATGTAACTATAATTTAAGTCATCTATGAAGAATTATTTTAGCATATTATTCATATTAATGCTTACTACCGGCATATCGGCACGAGAGACAATTGACCTTTCAGGTAAATGGATGTTCAATTTTGGCGACACTCCTACATATAATGACTCAATCGTTTTGCCGGGATCAATGCTTACAAACGGGAAAGGTCATGATGTGGATGCCAACACAAAATGGACAGGTTCGTTGTATGACATGTCATACTATTACCGTGAGGATATGGCAAAGTACCGTGAGAAAGGAAATATTAAATTCCCATTTTTCCTCACCCCCGATAAATCATACGTTGGAAACGCTTATTACAAAAAAAGCGTTGACATTCCTAAGGATTGGAAGGGGAAACGTATCACACTTCACCTTGAACGTCCTCATATTGAAACCACAATATCTGTCAACCGGAAAGAGGCGGGACATCAGATGTCACTGTCAACACCGCATGAATATGATTTGACAGACCTAATTATTCCCGGCAAAACCAACGAAATTGCCATGACCATTTATAATGGCATTGAGAATGTATGTGTAGGTCAGGATTCTCATAGTGTAACAGATCAGACACAAGGGAACTGGAATGGTGTAGTCGGAGAAATCTCTCTCAAAGCATCTTCCCCTAAAAATGTAATCCATAATGTTCGTGTATATCCGGATGTCGCAAACAGACAAGCCGTCGTAAAAGCTATTGTGACCAATCAAAACGGTAAAGCGAAGAAAAGTGTGGCAACAGCCACTTCATCCGATAAGCAATCTGTCATCACTGCAACCAAACCGATAATAACCGGTGATACTCTAACATTCATCCTGAATATGGGTGATAAAATGCGTACTTGGGATGAATTTAATCCTGAGATATATTCACTTAAGGTAAATTCCGGAGAGAATAGTTTTGAGACAGTGTTTGGAATGCGCAATATCTCGATTGACGGATATGATTTTTATATCAACGGACGACCTACTTACATAAGAGGCACAGTAGGTAACTGCTGCTTCCCTCTTACTGGCTATCCCCCTACCGATGAAGAATCATGGGCTAAAATTTTTGCCACATGTAAGGAATATGGCATAAACATGATGCGCTTCCACAGCTATTGCCCGCCCGAAGCCGCATTTTCGGCTGCCGACAAAGCCGGTGTATATTTACAACCCGAAGGTCCCTCATGGCCCAACCATGGTGTAAAACTAAATGCAGGTATGGATATTGACCGCTATCTGCTTGAAGAATCTAAGCGTATAGTTGACAGCTATGGGAATCATCCTTCGTTCGTCATGATGGCTGCCGGGAATGAACCTGCCGGTAACTGGGTGCCATATTGCAATCGCTGGGTAAATGAAATGAAGAATTACGACGACAGCAAAGTATATTGCGGAGCTTCAGTAGGTGGAGGCTGGGCTTGGGATTCTGAAAGCGAATATCATGTGAAAGGTGGAGCAAGAGGATTGACTTGGAGTAAATCACGACCTTCAAGCGATGATGATTTTGCTGCAGAAATGAAATTGCCCCGCAACTTTAAGCCCACTGAGGAAAAACCGATTAATACCTCGCCTATATTAAGTCACGAACAAGGACAATGGTGTGTATTCCCTGACTTCAAAGAAATCCCTAAGTATACCGGTGCATACAAGGCTAAAAATTTTGAAATATTCCGTGATCTTCTCCGAAATAACGGCATGGAGGAGATGGCTGAGAAATTTTTAATGTCAAGCGGCAAACTCCAATCCTTATGTTATAAATATGAGATTGAGCGAAACCTTCGCACTCCGGATTATAGCGGATTCCAGCTCCTTGCGCTCAATGATTACAGCGGTCAAGGCACAGCACTTGAAGGTGTCCTGAATGTATTTTGGGATAATAAGGGTTACATTACTGCTCCAGAATGGAGAGAATTTTGCAGTGAAATAGTACCTCTTGCACGATTCCCTAAATTTGTATTTAGCAATAGCGATACTCTTTCCGTGCCGATTGAAATCATGAATGCCTCAGCCGGCACCATAGAGAATGCAGTACTTAAATATTATATAACCGACGCTTCCGGAAAATACTATTGCCAAGAGGAAAAGCCGATAGGAGATATTACTATCGGTAAAAATCATCAAGCCGGAGTTGTAAATCTGCCGCTTTCCGGCATTGACAATCCTACCAAGCTTACATTAACAGCTGAATTGCCCAGCAACACAAAAAATCATTGGGAATTCTGGGTATACCCTGATGAAAAAGTTTCAATGCCGGGAGATAACATATACATGACTGATTCCCTTGACACGAAAGCCATTGAAGTCCTTAAGCAAGGTGGAAAAGTTTTGATAACTGCAGCGGGCAAGGTAACACTCGGCAGTGATGTAGTTCAGCATTATCTACCTGTATTCTGGAATACAAGCTGGTTTAAGATGCGGCCGCCTCACACTACCGGAGCCTACATTGACACAAGCCATCCTTTGTTTAAAAACAACTTCCCCACTGATGACTGGAGCAATCTTAACTGGTGGGAGTTGCTTAACCGAGCACAGGTTATGAACCTCCTTGAACTCCCGGCTGAGTACCAATCTCCAATACAGCCTATCGACACATGGCATGTCAGCAGAAAGTTAGGTATGATGATTGAGGCAAACGTTCTGGGCGGAAAGCTTCTTATGACAACAATGGATATTGACCGTAATCTTGACAATAGAATTGTAGCTCGCAGAATGAGAAATGCAATACTCGATTATATGAACAGTGATGACTTTAATCCGCAACTGAATCTCGCTCATGAGACAGTCGGAAACTTCTTCACAAAACAGACACCACCTATACAAATGTACACAAACGAGTCACCCGACGAGCTTAAGCCTAAATTAAAGTAACGATTGAATTTTTACAAATAAAAAAGTCTGCCACAAGCGATTATGGCAGGCTTTTTTATTGATAGTATTTACTTGTCCTTATTTCGACAATACAGCATCCGCATATCTGCGACCTATCTCTCGGTATCCCTCAGCTGTGAAATGGAGTCCGTCTTTTGCACCCTTGCATCCCTTTGACGAAACAATGCGGCTATTGGGAATAACGCTCGGGAGTTTATTCACCAATTGGTTCATTGACGCACATATTCCACCCTCTTCAGCCGACAGCATCTCCCCTGCAATTAGAGGTGTGGATGCCGGATCAAGATTCAGGTCCGACAAAAGTTTTTCATAAACTGTCTTTACCTTTAAGGGCCATTCCATGTCTCCGGGGTTAGATTCTCCTTGATGCAACAGAATACCTTTAATCACACCTGTGCGCTGAGCCTCACGAGCCATCTCAACGATGCGTTTGTATGGATTATTATCGTAAGCCTTAACCATATTTTTCAACCAATCAGGCTGAGCAGCGATATGTGACGCACATGAATCAGGGTTAAATAGTTCAATACGGCAACCGCCGACTGATACATTAATCACACCGATTTTAATATTATTCGGAAGTTTTTCCACCATTCTTCTGCCGAAATAGTCCACAGGTGTCAAACCGGTATTCTCTCTTGTCAACGGAGGCACAGCACTGTACCAATTACCCTTTATTCGAGCTTTGCCCGGCATATCCACGGCTGACATCATCATGAATCGTGAGTCTACACCGACAGTATCCTGTGCCTCGTATCGAGCGGCACCTTCCATATTGGACTGACCGATACAAATGTACACGTGGAAATCAGGATCAGGACAGTTGGTCACCACAAAGCCGCCTTCCTTAGGGATTGAGACTTTAATCTGACCTTTTTTATCCGGCTTGCAGTTCTGAAGTTTACCCTGCAACTTGCTATCATCGCTATAAAGAGCAAGAGGTGATTTCCGAATTGATTCCGGAATATCGACAGTGAGTTTAACGGTTTCATCACTCGCATTCACACCGGCAATATACCATTGAGCGCCATGTCGGCGTGCCATAACCACATATTTACCCGGATATCCGTCAATATATTTGGTTTCATCCCAAGTGGTAGGCACCTTCTTCATGAAATCAATAGCCCATTCGGGAGCATCTTCCATATTATTCGGAGCGAGCGCAAAATGTTGCACAGGGCTTTGGAACAGAACCGCAGTGGCGAGAGCGTAAACATCAGAAGTCACACGTCGTGATCCTTTAGGCTCATTATTTGAATTGTAATACTTATTCAAAGCGCTGCCACCAAAATCCATACTGCCGACAGTGTTACGTATGAAAGGATGCAAACATGCGTTAAAAGCTTCATTGTCACAAGCCCACTGAGAAAAATGCAGATTTTCACTCGCAAGCACCGCCTCACTTGCAGCATAGTTAGGATACATTCTCTCCCATCCGCGCGGAAGTGTGCAGCCATGGAAGATTACAAGAATACCATAGTCATTAGCGTCAGCAAGTATGTCATGATAAAGGCGCATGGTCTCCTGCTTGTCACCTCCAAAGAAGTCAACTTTTATACCGCGAATACCATTTTTCTTCATCCATGCCATATCTTTACGGCGTTTCACGATGTCATTCATAATGCCACGTGGTCCCTGCGGCGCATCATTCCAATAGCCATTTGAGTTATACCATAGGTAGAGGTCAACACCTTTGGATTTTCCGTATGCAGCAAGCTCCTCCATCTTGTCGTAACCTATCTGAGTGTCCCAGACGGCATCAACAAGAACGCTTTCGTAGCCCATAGCAGCGGCAAAATCTATGTAACGTTTCTGTTCATCGAAATTACAACTCGGATCCATTTTGATAATCCAGCTCCACATACCTTTGCCATATTCATATTTCTTGGATGGCTCGTAGAGAGGTTTTACAACATCAAACTGAACGGTAGTTTCAACTATCGGAGCCAACGAACCGCCAAGCGTTATGGTACGCCACGGAGTAAATCCGGGAAGGGCGATAGCGGCGGTGGGCGATCCGAAACCGTTCATTTCACCTGTCTGAGGATATGCTATGGTATAGCTTTCATCTGTATTTCCTCTCAGATGTGAACCGCAATAGTCACCTGCAACACCTGTTTCAGAGATAAGAATCCAACCGTTATCTCCATTACGGAATAAACACGGGAAAGTATATCCTTCACCCCATCCGTTCTTCCCCATAGAGTCATCTACGGTATACGAAGTCTCATAGCTTGGGGAGGTGCGGGCAAATCCACCCATAGGCTTGCTTTGCGGACATAGGAAAGTTGTAGTCCCTTCAGGCATAACAAAACCTGTAGCCTCCGATTCAACAACGCAACATATACTGTCACCTTGCGGAAGCAAACGATAACGTAATGCCACATTATTATCGCTGACCTCAAAAATGGCATCATATAGAGCTTTGCCATCTTTACCAAATGTCACTTCACGATGATTTGCCTCATAGCTCACATCGCTTTTCTTGATATTTGGCAAACGATATCTGTCACTTACATGCTCTACATTACCGGCTTTAATGATATTAAGCCCGGCGGTGTAATCACCAATATTAGTAGTCAGACCTAACGGTGATTTTAATATGAAATCCTTACCGTCATACTTTACAGAGTATGATGGACTATTACCATCGTCACTGATGGTGACCACGGTCTTTCCATCAGGACTTGAGACCTCATAATTAGCCCCTACAATAGTCATTGGGAATACCAATAACACCGGAGCTATTATTCTTGTGAAATACTTATTCATAAATGTTGAGTTTTTACTTTCCGACATAGACTTTCTTTCCTCCGGCTATATATATGCCAGCAGGAAGTCCGTCCAGCGCATTTTCACGGGCGACTCTTGATCTTAGCTTTCTGCCGTACAAATCATAGACGTCTATAAACTCAGCCTCGTCGGAAATAATAATATTATCCAAACCGGATTCTCCGTCAGGATTATCACTCAAATAAACCTTCGAAATCTTAAATGGAGCGTTACCGAGTGACCAGAAACCGATTATATATATATGCGACGGATCAAGTTTACGACCGTCATTTGACTTAAGGTTTGTCAGATCGAACACAGCCCGGGTCTTATTACCGAAATCAGCCATTGCTGGGTCTGTCCAGTAATTATTTATATCAAAAATTCTGAACGAAACCTGCGCCCTGTTCTCACCTTCCATTTCAGCTATCAGATAATGGTAAGCTGACAGATCGACACCATTGCCATATTTCCATCCTGCAAAACCGTATGTACCTGTTTGGATGGTGTGAGTGGCTTGATCAAATGAGCCTTTCTCCCAAATATTTGGGTTAAAATAACCGTTCACAAATGGGAAATAAGTGGAAACAAACTTGATAGTTTTTGACTGCGTGCCATTCGAACCTGTCGATGTAATTGTTACATCAGCTGAACCGGGCGCAAGAGCCGTAAATGAACATCCATCCCACGAAATAATCGAAGGATCAGATATTGCAACTTCAGGTTTGTCAGGAAGATTCATCTGGAATCCATCGCTATAATCAGCTATGATAGCTGCAGAAACAGAACTACCGGGCATTATCATACAGTCTCTCCCCTCCTCTATGTTAGGTTTTGAAAAGTACAATTTCACTTTGTAATTGGAACCTAACGATTCACCGGCATAATCCTTAAACCAGTGATACAAGGGCCACGGACATGCCTCCGGGTCGGTCAGGAATGTATACGAACCTTGTGAGCCGGGGGTATTCTTGAAAGCGGCGAGTAGCTCGCAACCGGTGAAGGTCAGCCAACTCACATTTCCGGTATAATCTGCAATAAATTTAAAATTAGCGCCAAAACCTTCGCCAAGCATCTTTCCGGTTATACTCTTACCCCATGAGGACTCATACTTAGATGGCGCCCAGTCCATCTCTGTAACCATTATCGGGGCTATTTCAGCCGCCGGCATTATCTGAGTTTTCCATCCGGCTAAAAATGAATCG
The DNA here is from genome assembly GCA_910577335.1 of uncultured Duncaniella sp. GTDB lineage: Bacteria > Bacteroidota > Bacteroidia > Bacteroidales > Muribaculaceae > Duncaniella. The sequence goes on from CAJTMJ010000010.1 coordinate 56,335, forward strand.
AAACCTCCGCCATAGCTTCCACCGAGTTCATGGCTCGGTTCTATGGCATCGCTACCATACCATCCCGGATATACATGCACAGCATAACCTATATTATCGCCTTTTATAGGATATTTCGCAAAGCCTTCATAATGGGACTGATAGCCGGTTCCCGGAATCCAAAGGATGTTTTGGCAACCGTTACCTCGCATAAGATCGACTATCTCCTGAAAAAACAGGGTAAGATTCTTAAAACAGCCATCGGTGTCCGAACCAACCTTACCATCTGCACCCTTTATATTAACGGGTTCATTCGCCAATTCAAACATTATATGGGGATTATCCTTTAATTTTGCATGGGTTGACACATAGCCCCATACTCTCTTCAGATATTTATGATAGTTATCACCTATTTCTATGGTTTCGGGGCATACACCCGGCGGACGCATCACAACATAGAGACCCTTGCTAATCGCATATTCAGCCATAGGGATAAACACCTTGTCAAGATAAGTCTTGAATCTATTGAAATCAAAGGCTGAAATATCATTTTCCCCTGTCGTACTTACTCCGGGGGTGTTTGACCAATATGGGTCCATGTGCAGACGGATGAAATTCATCTTCCATCCTGCGCCAAGAAGCTCATCTATTTTTGTCTGATTATACTTCAAACAGCCTTCAACGTCATAATTAGTCCATTTAGTGCCTCTCTCGTTAAACCACGGACTGTATGTCTGAGCAAAACCATGAAGATTCACAATGTTACCAGCGTCATCTTTAAGGTATCTGCCGTCCACATGCAGCACTTTCATATCCATACCGGTCCATGCAGATACACTCATTGCAATGCTACCAAAAATCAGTAGCATAAGAAAATATCTTAATCTATTCTTCATACGCTACCCTACTTTTTAAAAGTCCAGTAATCGATATTAAACAATTTAGGTCCTTTTCTACCTTTGAAAACAAAATACAGATCATGAACTCCGGGCACTTCGATCAATGCCGGCACTTCAAGATATTTCCATTCTTCCCAACCACCAGTAGTGGGAACTTCAAGATTGGCTACAATATCACCTTCGGGTGAATCAATGCGTACTTCAATCTGTCCGCCTCGTAATGCGCTTGCAACTGATGCACCAAATGAACGGGGACCGCCGCTGCCAAAATTCACATTTTCCAAACGGATAAAATCCCCGTCGTGAATATCCGATACATAAACTCCGGTCTTGGCATTAGGTTCTATCCTCACACCTTTCGACCATGCCATAGTCTCTGCCTCGACTCTTTTGTACGGGTCAAGAGTATCTATGGCAGGAGCACCTTTTTCAGTCGGCATTATGGTGGGGAAAGTTCCGTCAGGACTGTATTTGAACTCCTCCACAGCCACGCTACGACCAAAGCCCCCGCCACCGGGAAGTTTACCGGTATGGTAGAAGAAATATGACTTACCTTTATAGTCAGTCACACCACAATGGTTTGTGAACGAACCTGTGTCACACAAAGGCATGATTTCACCCATGTATTTCCACGGACCGGTAGGTTTATCGCTCATTGAATAAGCTATATGCTCGGGAACGCCGCCGGCAGCATAGAGAAGATAGTATTTACCTCCACGCTTGTAGAACCACGGACCTTCAGTATATATATCTTTATACTTGGCATCCTTAACTCTCTCCTTTGGTCCCGGTGCGCCAAATCCCTCGACTGTCTGCTGCACCTTCTGAACATCGCCGGAGAATGAAATCATGTCATCGTTAAGCTTGACATAATAGATTTCCGGATTTCCCCAATAAAGATACGCCTGTCCGTCATCATCAATAAACACAGTCGGGTCTATATAATCCCAGCTCCCATCAACGAGAGGACGCCCTATCGCATCCTTAAACGGACCTGTGGGAGTATCACCGACAGCTACACCAATAGCCATTGTGCCTGACAACTTGGAATGTAATGGCACATAAAAATAAAACTTGCCATTACGTTCCACGCATTGAGGCGCCCATGCACGGTCATCGCCCCATTCAAAATCCTCTATGGCAAGCGGTGAACCATGGTCAGTCCAATTGACCATATCAGTGGTCGAATATACACGCCATTCCTGCATCCAGAAAAAATCAGCCTTGTCCTCATCATGACCGGTGTAGACATAAAGAGTATCATTATACACCATCGGTGCCGGGTCGGTGGTATAATTCGTCTGCACGATAGGATTTGCCGCATTACATACCATCAAAGGAGAGCATACGGCAGAAAGGCAAAGAGAAATTCGATAGACAAATTTTTTCATATCAGGTATTATGATTTTTGTTTGAAAATTAAAGGCAAAAACTCATTAAGGCAACGACGCCAAGTGAGCCATTCATGGTGAGTTCCTTCCGATGTATAATATGTATGCTTTATACCCGCATTATTCAGAGCATCGCTGATTTTGTCACTTCCGAAATTTTCTTCACTACCCATTCCGAGGAAAAAAGTGTGAACATCAGAGTTAAACTTATCAGCGTTAGTGAAAATACCGTCATAAGCTTTATCTATACCGTTGGCAAGGAAAAAGAGAGCACCGCTGAAAGAGCCAATATGAGAAAATTTGTCAAGATTCCTCAAAGTGGTCTCAAAAGTTTCATGTCCACCCCATGAAAGTCCTGCCATGGCACGATTATCACGATCGGAGAGAGTACGGAAATTCTTATCAATATACGGTATAAGCTCATTGAGCATTATCGGAGTGAATGACGCACCGAATTGCTCACGTGTTTCTCCGGGACGTGAACCAAATATGTAGCCGCAATTTCCATAATCCATCACCACTATCATAGGCACACACTTACCGGAAGCAATCTGATTGTCAAGAATATTTGCCATCATCCCTTGCTGATGCCATCCACGCTCATCTTCACCCATGCCATGTTGCAAATACAACACCGGATATTTTTTGTCGTGATTTACCTCATACTCGGCAGGAGTGTATACGAAACAGCGACGTTCGGCATTCTCAATATCTGAATAATACTTACATTCACGCACCTGCCCATGTGGCACATCCTTATTGAATGTGTAATATGCAGCCGCTTCCGCCGACTCAGGTATCTCTATACCTCCGGACATACGTCCACAACCATAAAATGCCTCACTGGACGGGTCAATGACACTGACACCATCAACAATTATGAAGTAATAATGAAAACCGACAACCAACGGATTTGTCACAGCTGACCACCAACCATCGTTGTCACGAGTCATGTCATATTTTTTACCACAAATATCAACTTTGACATTATTCGCTTCGGGAGCATGGATTCTGAAATGCGCCCGTTTGTTGCCATCAACTTTGGGATACTGCGCCTCAGGCACATTAGTTGATGCTGTTATAGCCTCGGATTCATTGGCACAATAGGCATTGCCTACTGATAGAACTGATGCCAATAAAATAGTAATGATTGTTTTATTCATGGCTTATTTTTTCATTGACCAGTAATCAAAATTGAAAAGTCCCTCTCCGTTTCCTTCAAATGTAAGGTAAAGGTCATGGATACCTTTCACTTTTTCAAGTTTGCAAGTATAAAGCTTATACACATCATCAGAACCAGTAGATGAAATGGGCAATTCACCTATCACTTTACCATCTTTTGAGTCAATTCTAACTTTTATAGTGGCATTCCCCTTCTTTGAAGCCACAGAAGCTGAGAATTTCTTAGCGCCCTTCTTGCCAAAATCCACGTCACGCAGACAGATGTACTCACCGTTATCAACGTTTGTGACGCTCATGTTTCTAACACCGTTAGGTATGGTCTTCAAACCGAATCCCCATGCCATGGTCTCAGCTTCAACTCTTTGATACGGATCAAAAGGCTTAACCGAGGTCAATACAACATCTTTCCAGTAAGGAACTTCCTGAATAGTACCATCGGCATTATATTTCATTTCAGCAGCATTGACTGAACGGCGTTCATGATGATCAGGAGTCAACAGTCTGAGGACATCATAGCTGTGACCAAACACATAATCTTTCCCTTTGTATTCAATAATTCCGGGGTGATTACCTCTTGTGCGCTCAGTCGGTCTCATTATATAGCCTTTGGTTTCCCATGGTCCGGTAGGTTTATCGCTCATAGCATATCCTATACCTTCAGGACAACATGTCGAAGCGAAAGCTAAATAATAACGATTATCACGTTTAAACAACCACGGACCTTCCTGATAATGGAGCGGAGCTTTGTCAAATTTATTGATACCTCCCGAATATGAAATCATATCCTCGTTTAACTTCACATAGTAAAGTTCAGGATTGCCCCAATACATGTATGCCTGACCGTCATCGTCAATCATAACAGTGGGGTCAATATCGTTCCAATGCTCTTTCTGCCATACCAAAGGCTTACCGATAGGATCTTTAAATGGACCGTAGGGTGAATCTGACACAAGCACACCTATTCCGTTACCGTGCAGAGGGCAATACATATAAAATTTACCGTTTCTTTCAATTACCTGAATAGCCCATGCGCCATTGTCTCTCTGACACCATTTAAAATCCTTCAACGATGCCACCGGTCCATGTTCAGTCCAGTTAACCATATCGGTAGAGGTATATAACAACCAATCCTGCATTTTAAAGCCATACCCGTTGGCATCATCCTCATCATGCGAGGTGTAGAGGAAGATGGTATCGTTATGCACCATAGGTGCCGGGTCGGCAGTATATTTAGTCTGAATTATCGGCAATTGCTCCACAGCTGCACTTGCTGAAAAAGAAAACGCCAATAAAAGTGATGGAATTATTTTTTTCATGATTATATAAATTTATAGTTTGACATCAACTTTTGATCCCTTATATGCCACAGTCACGGAATTTTTATCTGATTTACCGTTGTGAAGCACGACATTGAATTTACGTTCACCTATCATGCCCGGGAATTCACCTTCACGGTCAAGAATTGACAAAGTACGTGTCTTATCATTCCACTTAAACTTGATGGTTGAATAAAGACCTTTCTCGTAATTATAATTGTCAAATTCATCCTCATATAATGTAAATTCGCCGTTGGCTCCGGGATAAACTCTTATCTCAAGATTATCCCATGCTTTTTCCTGAGCATACTGAACGTCAGGTCCGATCGGCAATATAGAACCTGCCTTTATGAACAAAGGGAGAGTCTTTAGAGTGGTGCTTTTTGTCACATTCTTACCACCGCGATGCAACTCCTCAGTTTCAAAATCCCACCATGAAGTTCCTGCGGGCAGATATATTTCAGTATCCACCGGAGTCATGAAGTCAACAGCTCCGATTGTTCCGGCGTCAGTATTTTCCTGACGGTTCCAACCTGTGTTCTCATCTATATGCATAACCTTTTCAGGTGTATAGTGAGCTTTCATCACAGGAGCCACCAATATGTTTTTGCCAAACATATATTGGTCGTTACATTCCCATCCTGCCTTATCCTTCGGGAAGTCCATCATCAGCGGGCGCATAAAGCTTGAATTGTTCTTGCTGACATCCCATGAAGTGGAATAGATATAGGGCAATAGAGAATAGCGCAGCTTAATGGCATCCTCAACAGCGTCAAATACTGTCTCACCCCGATTACCGAAATAATAAATCTCACGATAGATGTCTGCGCCATGCGAACGCATCATAGGTGTGAAAGCACCAAATTGCATCCAACGCACAAACAATTCCTGAAATTGAGGATTCTTAACAGCGAAATTATCGCCATTACGTTTATTATATGCACCTGCAAAGAAACCTCCTATGTCTGAGTTACAGTGAGGATTACCGGTCATGGTAAAGTTAAGAAGTGCAGGTATCTGATTGCGGAACATTTCCCATGTTGAAGACACGTCGCCTGTCCATACGTTACAGCCGTAACGCTGCTGTCCGAAAAATCCTGAACGGGTAAGAATAAACACACGCTTAGCGTCTGATTCCTTGCGCTGATGGTCATACACACCGCCTACGGTAAGAAGCGGATAAGCGCCGCGAACCTTACGAAAAGAGCCAAGATGAGTTTTGGTATCCATATCCTCAGGCTTGAAATCAAGGTGGTCAGGCTCGGTAGAGTCCATCCACCAGCCGTCGATGTTATGGTCAAAGAGACGTTTCAGGTTATTCCAATATATATCACGGGCTTCGGGATTATATGCGTCATAAACCTTTACACCTGAAGGATAATCCATACGTGGGGGCCATTGCTCGGCTATACCTGACTGGGGCCAAGTGGTGAAGTTGAAGAGCATGTTCTTCTCATTAAGCTCACGGTAAGGACGAGTACCGGGACCGAATGATGACCAGATAGAGATGATCATACGAGCATTCTGATTATGTATGTCATCCACCATTTTCTGAGCATTGTTGAATTCAGGATTCATGAACTCCATGGCATTCCAGAGGTAATTGTTACCCCAGTATTGCCAGTCCTGAATTATACCGTCAAGGGGCATACCAAGCTCCCTGTATTTATTAACCACACCGACAATCTCATCCTGAGATTTGTAACGTTCGCGGCTCTGCCAGAAGCCGTAAGTCCACAGTGGGAACATGGGTACTTCACCCGAAATCTTACGCATCTGAGCTATTACGCCGTCGGCATTTTTGCCATACATGAAATAGTAGTCAACCTTATCCCCGACCTCTGACTCGAACGATGTTACATTTCCGTTATCAGCGAAAACAGTAGGTGAATAGTTATCCCAATATACTCCGTAACCCTTCACTGACATAAACACCGGTATACCATCCTCGATATTACCCGGCATGAGGTTGCGGTGAACACCTCTCTGTGAAAGGCGACCGTTTTCAAGATTGCCGAGACCGTAGACAGGCTCGTCCTTATCCAATATGAAACCCTGACGTACCTTATAAGTTTTATTTCCGGCATCGTCCACGGGGGTAAATCCGGGATTGCCGTTTTCTTTTAACAACACTTTACCGTTAGGCGACATAAATGTGAGCGCGCCTGTCTCAAGGTTAAGTATTGCAGTTAGTGAATCCGATTTAAGTCTTATATTCTTGCCGTTACCTGTGGCTTTAAATTTGACATCCTGAGGGGTAAGAGTCACGCTTAGGCTATTGTCATCAACCACTGTCCCCGCAGGAGTTTTTATGACACGCAGTGTCGATGGTGTGTAAAATCTCAACTCCACGTCGTTATCGCCCACACGTGTTGTTATACCGTTTTTATTTGTAGCGTATTCCGCTGCAAATGAGCCTAAAACCGCTATTTTTATGCTAAGAACTATTGCTATCGCTTTATGGATACAGTTTTTCATCCTTCTCTACTTATATAGTGATTGGTTTATAAAAAATTCACCGTCGGGAGGGAAGTGCACGAGCCTCCCGACGGTGAACTGACCAATTAAAACAATTGGTCCCTTCTACCTAAATAAATATATTAACTGTTTAAACTATTGTGCCATTATTGACGCTTGCCGGCAAGACCGTCAGCGAAGCCTCCGTAAGTCGGCTTGCGGCTATAGTTGAGATTCCAGAGACCGATGGGTTCACCGGCGCGCCATCCTGAACCGTCAGGGCTGTCGGTCTGTGCCCACTGGCAGATACCATACTGCTGGTCACGAGGTATGATTTCGAAATACTTCTCGATGATGAAGCGATAGTATTCAGCCATAGCTTTCTGTTGCTCGAAAGTAACATTTTCAGTCTTGATTGCGTTACCCTCTTCGTCACAGATACCCATGTCAAGCTCAGTGATGCGGACGAGTTTGCCTGAAGAAGCCAAAAGCTGGAGCATCTTCACTACGTGCTCTTCCTTGCTTGCCTGAGTCTGAGGATTCATGTAGTATGACACGTGCATCTGAGAACCGATACCATCAATCTTAGTCACACCGTCAGATTCCCACTGCTCTATCCATGAGATAAGGCTCTTGAGTTTCTGATTGTCATCCCAATCCGATTCAAGGTTATAGTCATTGACAAACAGCTTGAGTTCTTCAGGATTGCCACCGAATTCAGCAAAGTACTGACGGGCAAACTTGACGGGAACACGTACGAAGTTGTCGCCGAGATAATCCTGCCAGTAGAACTTGTTGGACTGGTCGCCTGAACCTGTAGCTGCGTGCTGGAGGTCGTAACGCTGTCCCCAAGGACCACCTGAGATAGCCTCGTTGACTACATCCCAAGCCTTAACCTGACCTGCGGTTGCTTCCATCATACCCTTAATCCAACGTTCCATTTCATTGGTAAGAATCTCTTCTTTCTCTTCAGGGCTCAAAGGTATCTTATTGAGTTTCTCAACTCTGCATATAGTCACTGAGCGAACGTCAAGAGTTGCGTCAGCTGTCTGCGGTTTGAGGATGACGTCATAATTACCGCCGACAACACCTGAGAATTTAAGTTTTACTACGTTATCACCGGCAGAGATGGGCACAGATACAGAAAGACTCTGATCGTCGCCACCCCAACCATTCTGCATGGTCAGCTGCACACCGGAAGCTTCCTTAGAAGAAGTCACGTCAAGATAAAGCACATAGTCACCTTCGGTAAGAGGATTCTCACCACCGGGGAGAATGAAGAACTGTGACCAAGCACCGGTCGGAACAAAGTGGATACATCCGTTGATTACCGGAGGTTCGCATCCCATAGCAAAGAACGGGAAAGGACCGTCGGTATAGGTCTTCTTAGTAACCTCTGTCTCAACTTCAACAGCCGGGCTTTCAAGGTGTGAAAGCTTGAGCCATTCTATTTCCAATTTGCCATCGTAAGTACCGGGCTGGAGAACAACGAAACTGCTTTCAGTTGTAACACCGTCGATAGTCACTGAACATTCGCTCCATTCATCGGAGAATTCCATCTGTTTTTCCATCAATGCGCCCCAGTTACCAAACTGGACATTCATAGAACCGGATTTACTACCCTTAACCTTCACGGTAATCTTGTAGCTACGTCCGGGAACAGTAGAAAGACCATCCATTGCAAAGAACTGATACCAGCTGCCGGGATATTCAGGAACGGTCAATATTCCATCCACGATCTGAGGCTCATAGCCCATCACAAAGAACGGGAACTTAGCATCACCCTTAAAGTTTTTGACTGCATCCTCAATTTCATTTTTTTCATTGGGATCCACATCAAGCTCCTTGTCAGCGATAAGTCTGTTAAGATACTTCACTGTCTGCTGTTCATGCCAGCAAAGAGTGTGACCATACACCTCGATTCCTGCCTGAGTAGCCGCATCAACGAAAGCGGTCACTGTGCTGAAATCCATATCGCCGTTTTCCTTGACGATAGAAGCATACTTCATTGCGTTGCCGGCAGTGATCTGGTCAAAGTTAGCATTGGTGACACGATACACCTGACCAAACTTGTTATAGTCAGCCGCTCCGACTCCGGTACCGAGTTTGAAATTCGGATTTATGTCACTGCGCTGTCTGAGATAATCTTTCAGGTTGCCGTATTCATTCAGATACTCATATTGCGCGATGCTTGCAGGCTTCTCGACATAGTAATTGTCGATCTCCTGGTCGGCACATCCCGCGAGGGATGCACCGGCAAGGAAAGTAAGCCATATTTTATGCTTATTTTTCATTTCGATTTCGAATTTTTAGGTATTAGCGGATTACGTAGCTGAATGACTTGTATTTATTCTGACGGTCACGTGCCACGAGTGTTTCAGTTACATCTACCTTATATTCAGCCATCGCACCTGTCATCTCATTTACGAGATAAGGTATGGTATAGCTGTAAGTAAGCTCAATCAGATCACGGTCAGTGTTACCCCACGCCTTGACAGCGCCATGATAGGTATACTTACCGCTACCGGAAGCTGTACATCCGGGGGTGTCAGTGGTGATAGTGACATTACCGTTGTCATCAATCTTAAGAATGAGATCACAGTTGATGTTCTTTTCCACCTCTACACCATTGGCATCGGCACACTTCACGGGATGAGTGAACGAATAGCGTGATTCAGTAAGTGATTTTGAAGTGAGATACTTAAGGTCAGCCTTTTCCCAGTTGGGAGCATTGCTTTCAGCAGAGAAAGGTTTGCCGTTGTTCACACCTGAAGTCTTTGACTTGCTCAACCACACGCCAGCCCACTTGTTGATGTACTGGATAGCATAGATGGTGTAGTTCTTGGGAGCTACCGACCATGCGTCCTTGTCAACCACGCTCGGCATAGCACCTGCTTCCTTAGGAGTACCCTCAAGGATAGAGTCGGAAGCCGAAGTGATTCTCACGGGGAGAACGTAGCGGGTGTTTACAGCATCAGGATCAGCGAAGAATGCATCCTCAAGCTTCACGTCAAGATAACCCAACACTTTACCCTTCTTGATGGTGACACGGGTGTCGTTAAGAAGAGTGTAGTATGACTGGGGAAGCAACTTCATCTCAGAACCGTCAGAGAACTGCATACCGTTAATGAGCGAAGGATCGATTTCAAGCTGTGCCCAACGGTCTTTCTTGTTGGTATTGATACCGCCAAGCACCGGACAAATCTGGAAGATGTGCTGATTGTCAAGGCTAACATCATATTCTCCATCCTCACCAAGTGTCAAAACACGTATAGGTGTCTGATCGGCAAATGAGATAGTCTGATAGATATAGTCGGGGAATTCTTGGCTGTCATTCTTGCAGGAGGAGAGCACGAGAGCCATACCGACTAATGATAGTATTACTTTTTTCATGATTTCTGATTTGATTGTGTTGACGATATATTACCAACCCTTATTCTGAAGGAGTTCGCTGAATTTAAGAACTTCTGAATAAGGTATCGGACCGTAGAACATATAATCCTTATAGTTGCGGGTCTCGACGTCAATTACATTATAGCTGTTGCCTGAGATGCTCATACCCTTAGCAGTCTCGTTGAGGTCTGCTTTCCAGCGGCGGAGATCCCAGAAGCGGTGTCCTTCGAATGAAAGTTCGATACGACGTTCGTTGCGGATAAGCTCACGCATTTTATCCTTGTCAGCCTTGATGGATTCAAGGTAAGCATCGCCGTTTTCAGCACCGATACCGGCACGATTGCGGATAGCCTTGATGACATCGTAAGCAGAATAGCCGTGTGAACCTGCGCCCAGAGGACCCCAAGCTTCATTGGCAGCCTCAGCGTAGAGAAGGAACATTTCAGTGTAACGGATACGGGGAGTGTAGTGATACTCTTCGGTTGTACCGTTAGGATCCAAGCTTATGTCCTGACGGAGGAGCTTGCGGAGATAGTAACCTGTACGGGTAGAGCTACCGGTGAGCTTGTTGAGGGCGTCATTGTTGGTACCATCCACAGCAGTGTTGACCACACCGTTTGACAGACCTGATGTCATGCCGTTGTAAGTAACGTAAGCAGCAAGACGAGGGTCACGGTCAGCGTAGGGATTTGAGCTGCTGTAATCGCTGCGGCTATCAGAGATAGGATAACCGTTAGCCATCGGGAATGCGTCAACGAAATTCTGAGTAGGATTGATACGGCCGTTACCGTAGAGTGACGGGGGATAGTTATCCTTTTCAAGAGAATTCGACTTAGCACGCTCGCTCATCCAGAGGATTTCAGCGGGGATTGAAGATGCGGTGATGTTATTGATGTCATCCTTGTTGCAATACCAAGTGTTGCCTGTGGGGTCAAGACCAGCCACACCACCTATATGGTCGAGCACCTTGGCACCTGCGTCGGCAGCTTCAGCCCAAGTGATGCCTGAAGCTTCAGCGAAAGCGGGGCTTGCACCGAGAAGGTTGAGCTTTGCAAGGAAAGCTTCAACAACACGACCGGAGATACGACCGCAGAAATTGTTACCGAACACACGGTTCACCTGACTCATCACAGCGCCGGGATAGCGTGAAAGCACTCGGTTCATTGACTCAGAGTCACCATATTCCCAAGGAAGAACCTCAAGAGCACGTGAAGCATCGGCACGGATAGCCTCGACACACTCAACGAAAGTGTTACGGGGAATATTGAAGTTAGATGACTGAGTTTGTGACTCCTCTACCACGGGAACACCGAGCAGAGTACCGTCAGAAGCATAACCGCCGTGAGCTTCGAGAAGATAATAGTTGAACATAGCACGAAGAGCGTATGCCTCAGCCTTTTCACGGTCACAGAACATCTGCGAAACCATCTCGTCGTCAGCCCAATGCACCTTGTCACATCTTTCAAGGAACATGTTGAGATACTGGATAGCAGCCTTGCAGTTGGTCCAACGGTCAAGGGGGTTGTTGTCCGATCTCCATTCACCGGCAGCTATCTTACGGAAGCTGTTGGTGGATTCATTTGAAACGGCATCGTCAGTACCCACCTCGCTGAAGGGATAAGAAGCGATAGGAATACGGGTATAACCGTTTGCAAGAATACCTTCGGCATAGTTAGCATTGTTATACATGTAGTCAATGCCGAGGTTGTTTTCTATAGCAGGCTCGAATAGGTCATCGCAACTAACCAACATAGCCGCCACAGGTATTATAAAAAGATATTTCTTCATGATTTCAATGTTTTCAGGATTAGAAATCTACTTTTACACCGAGAGTGTACACACGGCATTGAGGTGAAGCACCCACATTTCTTTCAATTTGCTTGCGCTCCTTTGAGATAGTGGCGAGTGAATTACCGTTTACATAAACCTGGAGACCTTTCACGAACTTATTGCGGAAGAGTGAGGAGGGAAGGTCGTATGTAAGCTGCACCTTGTCAAGATAGAAAGCGTCAGTGGAATACATCCAGAAGTCAGAATTAACGAAGTTGAGTTCGCCACCCTGAGTGGTAAGACGGGGATAAGTAGCTACCGCAGCTGTCTCGGGAGTCCAGCGGCCTCTTACTACCTCTGAATATTTGACGTCGCCATATACCCAGTTGTAAGTATCATTCTTAAAGCCTTTGCCACCCCAGTTACCTGTACCGGCAACGAAAAGTGTGAAGTTTCTCCACTTGGCAGTGAAATTCAGACCCATGATGAAGGGTGCACCCCACTTGCCGAGAACAACCATATCCTTGCTGTCGATCACGCCGTCGCCGTTCTGGTCCCTGTACTTAAGGTCACCGGGGCGGGTATTGTTGTTGATCTTGGCAGAGTTGGCAACATCGTTTTCATCAGCGAAGAAGCCGAGACATTCGTAACCGCGGAGAGCGTCCACGGGAGCGCCTGTCTGACGGAGCCAGTCATATTCCACAGTTTCGTTGATGCGGAGATTCTTGGTCTTGTTATACATACCGTTCACACCCAAACCAAGAGCTACCTCACCTACTTCCTTGAACACGTTCACACCAAAATCAAAACCTGTGCGGCGCTGATTGTTGTAGTTGATGTAAGGACGAAGGTCAGATTCGGGCCAGTAAGTCTGGAAATAGTTGGGATAAGTGCTTGAAGCGATGGTGAGCTGATCGTTGGTGTCGATATTGAAGAAGTTAGCGTTAAGTCTGATCAAACCGTCAAAGAGGGTTGAGTTAAGACCAATGTTAAATTCTTTACGCTTAACGAAACCGAGGTCAGGATTACCTCCTCGCTTGGATTCGGTGGACTGCATTGCATTGTTGGTCTCGCTCCATCCCCAGTATGCACCGGTAGATGTAAAGATATCCTCATACATATAGTATTTTTCAATATCTATATCCTGATTGAGGATACCGTATGAAGCGGTTAACTTAAGGTCATTGAGCCATTCGCTGTTTTCAAACCAGTCTTCCTGTGAGATACGCCATCCGAGAGAAGCTGTGGGTGAGAAAGCGTTGCGGTGACCGGGGGCGAGCTTTGCAGAGTGAACGGCAGCTGCGCTGAACTGAGCATAATACTTGTTCATGTAGTCATACTCAAGGTTCAAACCGAGGTTGGCATTGCTTATGCGGTGGTATTCACCTGAAGTGGTGATCTGATAACCGTTGGCAAGAAGCATGGCGTGTACATTGTGTACGTCGTCAAACACACGGTTGTAAGCGAAGTTGGCGTTGAAAGTGATGGTCTGACGGTCCTTACTGTCAGATACAGTCTGAGTGGCAGTACGCTTGTCAAGATTATACTTGGTGAGCGAAGAGATCATGTCATGACCGAGAGCGTTGTCCCATGTAGCCTTATAGGTGGCATAATCATTGATGATGGCAGTGTTATAAGAGGTCGAGTAGTCAACCGCATACTGCGCACGGAATGAAAGACCCTGAAGGATACGGGCGAGGTCGATGTTAAGACCGAGGTCGAACTGGAACTGACGGCTGGTGTACTTGTTATGACCGGCAGCATACATACCTGCAAACGGGTTAGTGGCATACTGCTGGGTACCGCCGAGAAGATACTTACCCCCCACAACATAGTTACTGTTGTTGATATAAGTCCAAGAATCCTTATCGGAAGGATCTATCGCTGAGATAGGGATAAGGGGAACCAACGGGTCAGCACCGGGGTTGGTAGGACGCAATTTAGCTGATTCAGCCCAATAATTTGAACGGTCCTTACGGTCATCGTAGAAGCTTGCGCTTGTGTTAACCCAACCGCTGATCCAGTCGTTAAGAGTAAGGTCGATGTTACCGCGAACGTTCAAACGTGTGGTGTGATTGTCCTTACCTTCACCAAACTTGATGAGGTCAGTGTTGTTATACAGACCTACATTGGCATAATACTTAGCGAACTTGCCACCTCCACGGAATTCGGCAGTCGCATCGTAGCGCATGTAGTTCTTCTTGAGGTAATCCTCAGAGAAGAAGTTGATGTCCGGATAGCGGAATGGATTTGTCTTGGCGGAATAGTTGTAGATATCCTCCTGAGTAAACGCGGGAGTGGTGATTCCGTCATTGGCAAGAGCTTCGTTGTAAAGAGTAGCGTATTCGGCTGAACCGAGATACTTGGGATAGCTCTTCGGGACGAAAAGCTGCGCATTGCCACGCACACTCACCTGAAGTCCCTGCTCATTACCACGCTTGGTGGTGATGAGGATCACACCATGGGCACCGCGGCTACCGTAAAGCACCACAGCCTGCGCGCTCTTCATAAATGTGATCTGAGCGATTTCAGAGGGAAGAACATTGTTGGCATCACGGGGCACACCGTCAACAAGCACGAGAGCCTCACCCTGATTCCAAAGTTGGCCGTTATAACCGCCCACCAAAGCCTGCATCTCGCTAAGACTGTATGTGGTATAGTCCTTTTCAGCCAGCTTTTCAACATTTACAGCCGAGACACCGCCCAGAAGATTCATATCTTCAACCGTGCGGAACGCCACATTGACCTTTGTTGAGTCGAGGAGTTCATCAGCGAGAGCAACTCCGGTCGGCAGCAATGCCAAGGCTCCTATTGTGAAAATTTTATATATCTGTTTCATGAGATTCTAATTATAAGGTTATTACCAACCGGGGTTCTGTTTGAAATCAGCCGAGATGTTGCAGTCTGACTTCTTAAGAGGCAACCAGTAGTGCTTATCAGTGTAGTTGCGAGCCACGATAACCTCTTCGTGATAACCGGACACAGCATTGTTTTCGGGATGCTTGGGATCAAACTCACCTGAACGAGTGAACTCTACACAAGTCTTGTTGGCATACTCGGGTGAAGTGAGAAGGAGCCAGCGGCGAAGGTCGTTGAAACGATGGCCCTCGTATGAAAGCTCTACGGCTCTTTCTCTGCGAAGCTCACTCATGAATGAGTCAAGCGAACCGGTAAATTTGGCATTTACACCTTCAACACCTGCACGTTCACGAATCTTGTTGACAGCATCGAGGGCAGAGAGTGGACAACCACCGGCTTTACCAGAAGGTGAACCTGATGCCTGTGCGGCAGCTTCAGCATACATCAAATATACATCGGCAAGACGCATGTAACTCAAGCTGATTGTAAACTGCGGTGACCAACCCCAACCATCATCAAAACCATTGCAGGTAGGATGGAGGAATTTTTTCAAAGAATAGCCTGTTCTTGATGCTGTATTAACATCGCGAGCACTACCGCCTGTAAACAACTCTATATTAGGAACAGCGCACTGATAGTTGTCAGTAATCAAGCAACCGTCGAAAACGATATCGTTGTAGAAACGGGGGTCACGGTCTTTCCAAGGATGAGTCTTATCCCAGCCTGAATCCGGATCAGTAATAGGAAGACCATTTGCCATACCGTAGAAATCAACATAGTTGGCACACGGAGAAAGGATATTACCACCACCATCGACAGGATGACTGTAATATTTAGGAACATACTGAAGAGCAAGACCATAACGGGTGTTCTGCCAAGGATCCCATTCCGGACCACGGAAAATTAGCTCGGTAGAACCTGCCATACGACCATTCTGACCGTAAGAGTAGAACACCTCACCTATCTTGTCGTATGAAACAAGCTGATACTGAGTTGCGCCACTTTCAACAAGACCAAGAAGTTCGCCAAAAGCATCGGCAGCCTTCTGAGCATATTCTCTGTTGTAGGAAACTGAACCGGTAGATTCCTTGTTCATCAAAGGTGAAGCAGCCCAAAGGTAGTTTTTACCAAGATAAGCAAGAGCCATCACCTTATTGATACGACGCTGGTTGTTACCATTTGTGATAACGCTGAGCGAAGTCTTATCCCAGTCGATAGGGAGAAGATCGGCAGCACGGCGGAAATCCTCGGCAGCCTTGTCGGCACATTCATGATATGAAAGGCGAGGACGTGCGAGCTGACCATTGGCGTTCATAACCTCATCGATGTAAGGAAGACCGCCGAAATATTGCATCAACATGAAGTGGAACCAGCCACGGAAGAAGAGGAGCTGACCTTCGATAGCCTTACGCTGCTCGGGAGTGGCATCGGTAAGTTTATCGAGATTGGCAAGACCCATGTTGCACTGGCGAATACCCCACCAAGCACAGGGCCAAAGTCCCTTGTGAAAACGAATTTCTCCATTTGAAGGATTGAAATATGGGTCAAAAGCTCCACGGTCGAGCCAGCCTGTGCCCCAGCCGTCGAACTCTTTCTGCCAACCCCAGAAATCACCTTGGTCAATCTTGTAGACCATGTGATAGTTGATATTGGCGCTTATGACTTCATCATCACCCCAGTTAAATGAGTTGGTCCAATAACCCTTTTCAAAGAGGGGTATATTGCTATATAGCACCTCTACGAAACCTTGGAAATTGGTGAAATTCTTATATGGTTCGGTCTCAGCGATGTCTGATTCCTCCGACTTGTCAAGATAGTCAGTGCAGGAAGTCGCACCGAGGAAAAGACCGGCGCAAAGACATGCTGCTTTTATATATGCAAAGTATTTTTTCATGATAAACCAGAGAATTAGATGTCAAACTTAAAGCCAAGATTGAAACGACGTACAGTAGGATAAGCACCCTGAGAAGCAAGACCTGTACCGGCGAAGTTTGACTCACGGTCGTCAGGCATACGAGACCAGAGCCAGAGGTTGTTACCGTTAAGATAAAGCTTGAACATGCTCATACCGAGTTTCTTCACCCAACCGCCGGTCCAAGTATAGGCGATTTCGGCGTTTTTCAGACGGATATATGAACCGTCGTAGTGGAAACGTGTACCTTCGTAATAGTTAGGAGTCGAGTTCCAGCGCGGGAACGGAGCATCGGCGTTCTGATTTGTTCCTGACCAGAAAGTTCCTTCGTCAAACACATTGTTGAGGTTCTTGTTGAGAGAGGTGAAACCCACGTAACGTGAAACATTTGTAACACCGTAGAACTGAACAAAAGCGCTGAAGCCTTTCCATTCGAAACCGATAGTGGCGTTATAAGTGTTTTGCGGAGTTCCGGTATATCCGTAAGGTGCTGAGTCGTTTTGGTCGATAACACCGTCACCGTTGTAGTCAACAGCGATATACTGACCGGGGAGTTTCTGATCATTATTGGTATTGTGCTGAGTCATACCGATAACCTCATTCCAGTTGTTGGCAAAACCGGCTTGGTAAGTGGCGTGGTCCTGACCGATGGCGAAACCTGTGCTCTTCTGATAAGCGGGAGTAAGCTCGGGATCATCATAAGAGAGCACCTTGTTAGTAGCGTGGGTCATGTTGAAGTTACCCCAGAGATGCAAGTTGTTTGCAAAAGTATAGTTGAGGCGAAGTTCAAGTTCGAAACCAGAAGTGCGCACACGACCGAGGTTGGCAGTAGGAGCTGTAGTTCCGTAGTAGCTCGGCACGGCACGGTTGTTACCGGTGATAAGGATGTCGCTACGTTTGTCACGGAAGAATTCGAGGCTACCTGCGGCAAAGTGGTTGAAGAAAGAGTAGTCGATACCGAGGTTCTGCTTTATGGCTTTTTCCCAATGCACATCAGGATTACCCACAGCTTTTTCGAAGTACCAAACATATGGCGACTGAACCTTTTGGTCAATACCTTGGAATGACTGACCGCCATAACCCATCTGAGTAACGTAGAGCCAACGGGCGGGCACGTAGTCATCACCGACTTCACCGTAAGAGTAACGAACCTTCAACATGTCGAGCCATCCGCGAGAGAATTTCATGAAGTTTTCTTCAGAAATCATCCAGCCCACAGCGCCTGAGTTGAAGAACGCAAAGCGGTTTTTCTCACCGAAACGTTCTGAACCGTTGTATGCGCCGTTGTATTCAGCGAAATATTTGTCGGCATAATTATAGGTGGCACGGAAAGCCCAGTCTTCACGGTAGTTGGTGAACTGTGAACCGTAAGTGTTTTCAGTGCGGTTGAACACGCCCATGGCAGAAACTTCATTCTCGCCAAATTTGCCTGCCCAGTAGAGCTGACCCTGATAGAAGAGGTTACGTACGGTCTGGTCGTTGTCAACTTTACCACCGTTAATGCCCCAAGCTATAGTTTCATTAAAATCGAAACCAGTCTTATTGTCACCTGTCTGTGAATATCTCACTTCACCGGTAAGAGGGTCAATGTATTTCTGCATATAAGGATGGTTAAGGTCGTTGATACCGCGTGAGGTTTCAACGAACACATTGTCCCAAGAAACGAGTGCAGAAGCGCGGAGACCTTTGAGAAGGAAACCGAGATCCTGTTCAACGGTGAAGTCAGTGTTGATACGGGTGGTTGTCACCTTCTCGGCACCAGCCATAGCGAGGTTGGTCACAGAGTTTGGTGAGCCTTGGGTATCAAAAGGATAGTAACCCCAAGTACCGTCGGAGTAACGAGGAAGGAATGTGTCGTGAGGAGCGCTGTAGGCAGCTTGCCAGAGCTGAGTTGTACCCCAGTCAGAGTCATTCATACCCCAAGGACGTTTCTTCTCACCGTTCATACCGAAGAGGTTGACTTTGAAAACGGTGGTGGGAGTGATCTGGAAGTCGAGGTTTGAACGGACGTTCACACGGTTGTAACCGTAACCTGATTTGTAACCGCGGTTGTTGTCCCAGCTGCGGAAAAGGTCACCTTCATGCAAGAAATCGACAGCGGCGAAGTATTTTACGTACTTGGTACCACCGGCAACGTTGATGTTGGGGTTGTATGCCATAGCGTAATCCTTGAACAATTCTTTCTGCCAGTCAACATCTACGTAGCGTTCCCATTCGTCGCCCGGATTGCGGTATTTCTCAATGACTGCATCGGGATAAATGGCTGCCCAAGAGTCGGGTTTGAGACCAAGTTCACGCTCGATGGCACGGTTGTGAACCAGAAGCGCATCAGCTGAACCGTAAGTATCGGGAAGTTTGGAAACGACCTTTGCGGTCATGTTCATTCCGACAGAGATCTTAGCTCTACCCTCTTCACCACGCTTGGTAGTGATAAGGATGACACCGTTCGCACCTTTCACACCGTAAACGGCAGTGGCGGATGCGTCTTTCAATACAGAGATGGTTTTCACAGAGCTGATGTCAACGGAGCTCATAGGACGCTCGATACCGTCAACGAGGACGAGAGGCTGAGAGTTGTTCCATGAACTTGCGCTTCGGATGATGATCTGCGGATCCTCGTCGCCCGGCATACCGGTTGAAGAAGATGTTACGACACCGGGGAGGTTACCTGTAAGGGCTGCACCCACGTTGCTGACACCACCGGCACGTTCGAGGGTCTCACCTGTGGTCTGGGTGATAGCACCTACCACTGAAGCCTTCTTCTGCTGACCGTAGCCGACAACGACTACTTCGTCAAGCATTTCGGTGTCTGTGGTGAGTGTTACATCCACAACAGTGCGACCGTTAACTTTGACCGACTTTGAAATCATGCCGACATACGAGAAATCGAGGACGGCATTCTTCAAATTAGGCACATTGATTGAGTACTTACCGTCAAAATCGGTTGCCACACCTTGGGAGGTGCCATGCAACAGGACGGAAACTCCGATAAGTGGTTCACCAGTATCGTCAACCACAGTACCCCTGACCGTATCGGCATGAGCCCATACAGTGCCTATGCCCATAAAGAGCAACAGGAGCGAAATGCAACGAAATAATTTCTTTACATTTTCCATTGTTATTAATTTAAAGTAATATAATTGATTGATTATCTCTCATAAAGATAGGGTTGAAATATGATCTATCAGATGCTATTGGATGCATACAAGCCAATAGTGGTACCGGTGAAACCGCCGGCTTTAGCAGTAGAAGTGAATCCGGCGTCAACGCCTGAGGCGACTTCAGTCCAAGTCTTGCCACCATCAGCCGAGTAGAAGAAAGCGAGGTCAAGACCTTTTGATTCGACCTTAAGGTTCAGATGGTGAGTGCCTTCGGGGATAGATTTAGAGGCGAGATCCTCATGTCCGTTTTCAGTGATCTTACGGAGAACCACGCTGTGACCGTTGGCGTCGCGTGTCTTGGCAAGAAGATACTGGTGGGTCTCATCTTTCATAAGGAGCATACCGGCGCACTGCTTTTCATGTTCGGGGTCAAAGACCACGCTTGTGGTCGCTATATAATTATGGTGGTGAACACGACGGCCCACGAAAGGTATCACAGCTTTTTCGGCAGAGGTCACATCAGCACACTTGATGGTAAGATAACCGGGATTCTGGGTGAGCGAGTACAAATCGTCGGCGGGACCACGGAGTGTCATCCAGTCCATGCCGAGGATTGAGTCTGTGAACTCGTCATTGCGGGCAAAGTTGCCGAAAGTAACGTCAGCTTCACGCTTCACGCCTTCACGACGGAGCTGCAAGGGGACTGTCTCACCTTCACGGGTCAAGTAGGGCCATCCGTCCTCAGTCCATTTCACGGGCATCATGAAAGTTTCACGACCGAGATTCTCCATGTCGTTCTTTACAGGTCGGCAAGCGAGGAAAACACCCCACCAGTCACCCTCTTTGGTCTGCACGAGGTCGGCATGACCGGCGCATGTGATAGGATTCTCACGTGATTTGTCAAGAGTTCTCTGAGTGAGGATAGGATTACCTTCCCAAGGGGTGAAAGGACCGAAAGGTGACGGACCGCGATAGATAACCTCACTGTGCCAAGTGCTTGTTCCACCCTCGGCAGTCATGAGATAGTACTGACCGTCCACCTTATATATATGTGGGCCTTCGCACCAGATAGGTTTCTCTTCGGGACGGCAGCCTTTGTTGACAACTATCTTGCGTTCGCCTACGCACTTGTCAGCGGCAGTGTCAAACTCTACCACACGCACGGTGCGATGACCGGGGTATTCAGCCTTTCCGTCGGGAGCGTCATCGTTATTAACGATATAACCCTTGCCATCCTCGTCGAAGAAGAAAGCAGGGTCGATACCTTGTACTTCAGGAAGCATGATCGGGTCAGACCATTCGCCAAAGGGATCCTGAGTTTTCACGAAGAAATTTCCGGCGCCCACGTTGGTGGTGATCATGTAGTAAGTCTTGTTAGCCGGATTGTATGCGATATCCGGCGCAAAAATACCGCCGCTCACATGCTGTTTACCCATATTCTGGAGCTGTGAGGGGCGTGAGAGGATGTGACCTACCTGTTTCCAGTTAACGAGGTCGCGGCTGTGGAACAACGGCACCCCGGGGAAATAGGTGAAAGTGGAAGTAGCGATGAAATAATCGCCTTCGCCATTAGTACAGATTGTCGGATCAGAATACCATCCGGGGAGGATGGGATTATAAAACGAACTTTCATCGGCAAGCGGATTATCCTTGTAATAATCATCGGCTCCCTCATAGGTGAACGAGTCAAAAATCGCGACTGACTTCTGAGGCTCAATCTCCTTGGCAGCTGAAGCAACCGTGCAACTGTCGAGCAACGACAGCAAGCCGGCTGAAACCGCTATTAAGGTAAGGTTGGTTTTCATGACTTTCGGTTATAATTCGGTATTATGATGAATTGTTAAACTATGCAAATCTACGCAATTGCCCTGAGCTTAATATGTAGGGACGGAACAAAGAGTTGCATTTTTGCATCATCGCTCATTCAAATTTGCATCATTTGCATATATTTTTGTATCATACAATTTTGCACCATTTTATAAATCAATAATATAGCAATAGGAGCTACATTCATCATGCAGCTCCTATTAAATAAAAAACAAATATCAATTTTATCCGGATTAAGAATGAAGGTTTGAGATAAATCTCGATGTCAATAATAACTAATGATATCCAACTGTTTCTAAAAACCCAAAATGAACAATCTTTTTAACACAAATAATATGTACTTATGTTGTAAAATGTTATATCTTTTATATCATTTTATAGTCAAATCGCTTGTGGAATCGTGTCTTTTATAGTGGAAATAGTCCACATCGACATATCCACCCAAGGATGCTGTGGCATAATTGTAGATAGCAAACCTTGTGCCCATGAAGAAACGACGGTAATCGAACACCATTTTGAAATCCTCGCCGATCGGAGTCCAATTTTTCCCGTCGGAACTGTAGGAGAACCGTGCGATATCACGTCCGGGATTGAAATCAGCGTTAATTTTCAGATATACCACATCATTTTTCAATGCGACACGTTCCAATTCTTTATCCTCGACGGATTCCACGCCATGATTGTCACCGCCGATGGCAACTGACGAAGTGGAAGCGCAAAGCCACTTGGCACCGCAATCGCAGATGACCGAAAGCAATCCGGAGTCACCGTTGAAGGCAGCGACACCTGCGACATCGCCATCTTTCATGTGTGAAACGTCAATTTTAACGACACCTTCACATTCAGGTCCCTCCATTCGCTGGGAAATAGTATTGGGTGCTTCAAAAAGATTGCTTACAAGGCGCGGGGTCTTCAAACGGAGATGCCCGGGACGCTCAGAAAGCGACCATGCAGAGTCAACGGGATTGTGATTCCATTCCCAAAGCATGGATTTTTTACCGGAAGCAAAGTCATCGCTTGCAACGACTCCGCATCTCTCAGTGTCGGATGCGATTTTTTTACTTACGAATGTCGGGACACGACCGTTGTCATCGCCAAGCATGGGCCAACCGTCAACCCAACGGCAGGGGTTAAGAGTAAGGATACGCCCTACTCCGCCGCGGTCTTGGAAAATCACGCCCCACCAATTACCATCGGCATCGTCAACAAGGCAACCCTGTCCGACGTAAGGAAACCCTCCGAACTCAGACTGGAGAACCACACATTTCTCGTAGGGACCACATATATGATCAGCACGGTAACAAAGCTGGCGTCTTGGCTTGCCTGAGGGCCATGAAATCACAAAAGCGTAATATTTACCATTATGTTTTATGACACGGCTGCCTTCATGCAGACCGGTCTCAGTTTCATCGGGTGTAATGGCAACTGTGTCAATGCCACCCTCTTTCACTCCCGACAAATCAGGATTAAGCTCTCTTAGACGAATCTGACCCCCTCCATAAAACACATATACTCTTCCGTCATCATCAAAAAGAAGTGATGAATCATGAAAATGGTCGGTGCGGCTTACAAGTTCCCACTTACCGGCAGGATCAACAGCTGTATATATATATGATTTATATGGCTGATCGTTGGGTGAGAAAAGGACATAGAAGCGTCCGTCATGGTAACGTATGGAGGTAGCCCATTGACCTTTGCCATACACGGTGCCGTTAATAAGGTCATAACGGGAATTGCCATTGAGGGTGTCAAAGACATATCCGATGGTTTCCCAGTTAACAAGGTCCTTGGATTTCAACACCGGGCAGCCGGGCATCAGATGCATGGTGGTGCTCACCATGTAAAAATCGTCGCCTACCCTTATGACATCCGGATCGGGGACATCAGCCCAGATAACCGGGTTGCGGAAACCGTCATTCGTCTTGCTTTTCATGCTATCAGGCATCACCAATAACATGAAAAACATAAAAGCGATTCCTACCTTATTAATTACACCTTTTACTTTTACCATTTTCATTGATGAATAGTTGAAATGTGATTTATTGTCAACAGCAAAATTACATTAAAATATGCAGCCACATTGTCAAACAAGGCTCATAGCTATAACTTAGTGGCTGATGCGTTTATATATTTATGATAATTTCGTTCGTTTTTGTAACATCATTCGTTTTTGTAAATAAATAAATCAATCATCTTGCCAATTTTTCATAATTTTGCATGTAAGAAAATTTCCCATGAAAACCATAACTCGACTACTGACTTTTATTCTGTTCGCGGCAGTCTCTGTCACACACTCAGCAGCTGTCAGGAACACACGCTTGTTTAACTCCAAGGAGATCGTATCGTCAAATTACAGCAGTTTCTGTCTTGACAACAACGGTTATCTATGGATCGGCACACAATACGGAATTTTACGTTTCGACGGCACAAACTTCGATAAATATCTGCATGATGAAAAATCGGAGACATCGCTAAGCGACAACCGAATTTTAAAAATACTCAGAGATGACAATGACCGATTGTGGGTAGCCACCTGCGAAGGCTTGAATCTCTATGAGCCTGAAACCGACAGCTTCAAACGAATCACCCTCCCGAACATGGATTTGTACGGGTATATCTTTGATATGCACCAACTCTCGAATGGTGACATTATATTTATGGTGTCGGGAGTGGGATTATATATCCTTGATTTCTCATCAGGTTCGCCTGTGGCGGTAAAATACACGCCACAAATGGTAGACATATCCACCTTAAACGGACTGAATACCCTTGCTGAAAGTACAAAAGGTGAACTCATAGGTGGCACTCACGGAGGAGAGATAATAAAAATTGCCCCTAACGGACAAGCACGAGTATATAAAGTGTCTGATTCTTACATCAAGATACTCCTGCGCGACAGTGACGGAAACTTTTTTATCACGACAACCACCAAAGCATGGCGATGGGATCCGGAAACTAATGTGTTCACACCTGTGAATATACCTAAGGAACACCATCCGGTTATGGACTGCGCCGTTCTCACAAGCGACGGAAGCATTTTGGTGGGTAGCGTTGGTTGTGGCGTGTTCCGTCTCGAAAAAGGTTCTTTGGACCTCAAACCGTATCGCGACCTTAACAATCCGATAGTCAATATCGACAAGGCACGCATATCCACCATACATGAGGATTCACTCGGCAACCTATGGATCGGCAGTCCGCACCAAGGTATAATCATGGCGCCGAAACGTGAAATACCATTCAATTTCATCAGCATAGCACGCGCGCTCCCCGGATATTCCGGCGGTAAGACAAAAGTTGCAGTGATCCCCGGCACATCAGGATTTTGGATCGGACTTGACGACGGTCAACTGATATCAATAGATGAATATGGCAACCTTCTTTCCAAATACCAGTTGGGAGGTGGCATCAGCTCCATGATTGCGTCAAAATCTGGGAAATTATATCTCGGTGTTGACAATCACGGTCTATATGAGTTTAACCCTGCGACTAAACAGATCAGGGAACTTCTGAAAATAGAAGGCAATTATCTCGCCTCGGCACTGACTCAGGACGCACAAGGAAATTTGCTCCTCGGAATACATGGTGAAGGTATAGTTAAGGTCAATCCTATGACGCTACAGAATGAATGGATACTTGACAATGACGGCAACCACACATTCCGATGGATATCATCGTTGTTTTGCGACTCCAAAGGTAAAATTTGGGTGGGTATGTATGGCGCCATATCAGTATATGACCCTGTTTCCGGGAAAATGCTGTCGCTAAGCGACCTGCATCCGCAACTGTCAAAAGGCGTTCATAATTCATTCGCCGAGGACGCCTCAGGAAATGTGTGGGATGCGTCGAGCCACGGATTGTTCATATTTAATCAGTCTGACTCCATATCAGACACTCCATTCAGACGAATCACGCCAAACGAGGGTTTATCAGACATTTATGTCTCCACTGTGGTATTTGACACAGCCGGGAATGCATGGGTAGGGACTCACGACGGGCTTAACCGAGTGGATCCTAACCTGAACATAACCACATTCTATGGCAAAAATGACATGTCGGACATCGACTACTCATCAGCCATAATGTCAGCTGACAGTACACATCTTATTTTTAGTGGCGATAAAGGGCTGACCATGCTTGAACCGGACAAACTTAACAAGTCAATGTTCGAACGTAGCATTTTTATCTCAGGCATATATATCAACGGACATAAAGTCAACAGCTCCACGCTCACATCCTCCGGTGAAAAAATGCTCCCGGGAAACACCGACTCTGACCCCGATGTGATACATCTCTCATACCGGGATAACTCATTGGTAATCCGTATGTCAACCAAGGGTTTCAGGGAAACAGACAACCTGATATTTCAATGGCGCATACCGGGCACTGTTGACGATTGGGTGTCAACGACATCAGGAAGCGGCATAATAGCACTCCCCCACCTTCAGGCAGGGAAGTACACACTCGAAATCAGGGCTTCGGAAAACGGCTTATATTCAGAGGTAAAATCAATGGATATTTTAGTGTCTTCGCCGTGGTTCCTGACACCAATTGCCAAGATATTATACCTCATATTATTATGCACACTTGTGATGCTCGCATGGAAAGTGATCAGGCATAAGAATATCGAGCATATAAACGAGGAGAAGATTAAATTTTTCATCAATGTGTCACATGAAATCCGCTCACCTCTCACACTGATACTCAGCCCGCTTGAACGTATCATGAAGAAAGAGCACGACCCTGACACATATAAAAACTTAAAGGCTATTCAGCGAAATGCCAACCGTATTCTCGGTCTCATAAATCAACTGCTCGACATAAGGAAAATCGAAAAAGGCAAGATGCAGCTCAACCGCCGTGAGACTGAATTAATGGCTTTCACAAATGAGCTTGTGGATATATTCAAACCTCAGGCTGAAGAGAAGAATATAACACTTGAATTTGAAAATCTCACATCTGACTGTGAGAAACTGAATGTATGGATTGACCGCAACAATTTCGATAAAGTGTTGGTCAACCTTATCTCCAATGCGATAAAATACACACCGGAAGGTGGTAATATAGTTGTCGGGGTCAACAAAGGTAATGACTCCGACATGGACGACTATGCTGAAATAACAGTCACTGACACAGGTATCGGTCTTGACGAGAAGAATATAAATCATATCTTTGAAAGATTCTACCAAGGCAAATTCAATAACGGCGAGGTACCTATCGGCTTTGGTATCGGACTTGACCTTTGCCGCAACCTTGTGGAGCTGCATAACGGCACTATTACCGCAGCCAACCGCACAGACTGCAAAGGCAGTCAATTCACCGTGCGTATACCGTTACTGTATAAGCATTTACCTGCGGAAACAGAGAGTGAATCAGGGGGGGTAAAATCCGAGAGAAAAACACCTCTTCCCACCGCTGAAAACAAGCTCGTTTCAAGCCAGTCTGCGAAGAAGATTCGTAATAATGCTTCACTGAAAATCCTTGTGGTGGACGACGACGCTGAAATAAGGGCATTCCTTGCGGACACACTGTCGAATATCGGGAAGGTATCGGAAGCGACCAATGGTGAAGAGGCGCTCAGGAAAACTTTGGATTCAAAGCCTGATTTAATCATATCGGATGTCGTGATGCCCGGAATAGACGGTCTGACACTTCTTAAGACATTAAAAACAAATGTTGACACCAACCATATCCCGGTAATACTTTTAAGCTCAAAGAATGATGTGGCTGACCGTATGGCTGGATGGGAGAAAGGTGCCGACGGCTATCTTGGCAAACCTTTCAGCATCGAGGAACTACAGTCGATGGTTGACAATCTCATCCATAACCGTCTGCGTCTGCGTGGAAAATTCTCAGGCACTCAGCAGCAGGATGGTAAAATTGACACGCCGGAGCTTAAAGGGAACGACAAGATTCTCATTGACAAGATTGTAAAAGAGATCAATGATCATCTTGAGGATTCAGAGCTGAATGTCGAGAAGTTGTGTCAGGAAGTGGGTTTGAGCCGCGCTCACCTTAATAGAAAAATGAAAGAACTTTTCGGATTGACACCGAGCGAGTTAATACGTAATGTACGCTTGCGTAAGGCTTGCGAGCTTCTGAAGCAGCCCGATGTTGACATTTCGCAGATAGCTTACAGCGTAGGTTTCTCTTCTCAACCTCACTTCTCCACGGCGTTCAAAAAATTCACCGGAATCTCACCGACAGAATATCGCCAAAAGAATGCAGGGCAACCGTCAAATTAATCTGACCGGTAGCCATTGCCGTGATTGGATTAATTCGACATCCTAAGTTCACATTTTTTCAAGGATACAGTCATGATTCCTCAGGATTTTTATGTACTTTTGCAAATCCTTGAAAGTAATATCAACCAGCATAAACTATTATAAGACAATGACTGTAGTAGATCGCTTTTTACAATATGTCAAGTTTGACACTCAGAGTGACGAACTTACAAATATGACACCATCCACTCCCGGACAGATGGTTTTCGCTCAGCACTTAGAGAAAGAACTCCGGACAATGGGACTGAAGGATATCTCACTTGACGAAAATGGATACCTGATGGCTACACTTCCCGGGAATACTGACAAAAAAGTTCCGACAATCGGGTTCATCGCTCACCTTGACACATCGCCTGACATGAGCGGAAAGCATGTGACACCACGCATTGTTGAAAAATATGACGGCGAGGATATTGTGCTAAATAAGGAGAAAGAGATAGTACTCTCACCTTCACAGTTCCCTGAACTTCGCCACTATATAGGTCAGGATCTGATTGTTACCGACGGCAACACACTGCTCGGCGCGGATGACAAAGCCGGAATCGCAGAAATCATAACCGCTGTTGATTATCTGATGAAGCATCCTGAAATAAAGCATGGCGACATACGCATAGCCTTCAATCCAGACGAGGAGATAGGTCAGGGGGCGCACAAATTCGACGTGGAGAAATTTGGTGCTGAATGGGGCTATACTATGGATGGCGGTGAGATTGGAGAATTGGAATTTGAAAACTTCAACGCAGCTGTCGCCAAAGTGAC
Source organism: uncultured Duncaniella sp. (assembly GCA_910577335.1). Taxonomy (GTDB): domain Bacteria; phylum Bacteroidota; class Bacteroidia; order Bacteroidales; family Muribaculaceae; genus Duncaniella. The sequence continues at coordinate 85,461 of CAJTMJ010000010.1, forward strand.
ATTTAAAGGAAGAAATGTACATCCGGGCTATGCCAAGCACAAGATGCTTAATTCAATCCGTGTAGCCAACCAATTCATCATCATGCTTCTCCGATGGGAAACTCCCGAACACACTGAAGGATATGAGGGTTTCTACCATCTCATATCTATCGAAGGTACTGTGGAGGAGACCGTTCTCACATATATAATCCGTGACCACGACCGTGACCGTTTCGAGCGTCGCAAGAAAGAGCTGGAACACCTTACACGTAAAATCAACAATGAATTCCCAGGCTGCGCATCTATCGAGATAAAGGATCAGTATTATAATATGCGTGAGAAGATTGAGCCGGTGATGCATATCATTGATGTTGCCATTCAGGCAATGAAAAATGTTGATGTCACTCCCAAGGTTCAGCCTATCCGTGGCGGTACTGACGGCGCACAGCTTTCATTCAAAGGTCTCCCCTGCCCCAATATATTCGCAGGCGGTCTTAATTTCCACGGACGATATGAATTCGTGCCTATCCCCTCTATGGAAAAAGCATCGCAAGTAATTGTGGAAATAGCCCGACTCGTAGCCGAGGAAGCTTAACCTTTTCACCAATGCCAAAAACATTAGCAATAGTCACAGGTGCTACCGGAAGCGGTAAAACCGAACTTGCCATACAACTTGCCGAGAGTCTGCAGACAGAAATAATATCTGCCGACTCCCGGCAAATTTATCGTGGCATCCCGATAGGTACTGCCGCTCCGACTGCCGAAGAGCTTGCGAGAGTGAAGCATCATTTCATCGGGATTCTAAATCTTGATGAATACTATAGCGCAGCAAAATATGAAGAAGATGTGCTCACTTTGCTTGACACACTTTGGCAAAAATATGATTACGTGGTGATGTGCGGTGGATCAATGATGTATATCGATGCTATAACCAATGGCATAGATGAACTACCGACCATAAGCGAGGATATCAGGAAATACGCTATGGAGCTGTATACCGCAGGTGGACTCACAGCGTTATATGACAAACTCCATGAAATTGACCCGCTATATCTCGAATCATGCGACCTCAACAATCACCGGCGACTCGTTCATGCCATTGAAATTACATTGCAGGCAGGTGTGCCCTACTCCTCATTGCGCACAGGCAAAAAGAAACAGCGTCCGTTTAAGATAGTGAAATTCGCTATCGACCATACCCGTGAAGAGCTGTTCAATCGCATCAACCGACGAGTTGACACAATGATAGCGGCAGGATTGGAAGAGGAAGCTAAAAGTGTATACCCAATCCGACATTACAATTCCCTCAACACCGTAGGATACAAAGAGCTTTTTGCCATGATGGACGGCATTATGGATAGAGATACTACTATTGCCAGAATAGCCAAAAACACACGTGTATATGCTAAGAAACAGCTGCTATGGCTGTCAAAAGACCCTAATCTTATACGACTTAACCCACACCAGCCATTATTGCCACAAGCTTTAGAGCATCTAAAGTCTGTTTAGCCATCATACAGCAATATCACCAATATAAATACTGCGTTTTATAAATTTTACCGAGATTTCTCGTTGAAATTCTTGCGTAGATTAATTTAATGTCATACCTTTGCCATCTCAACGAGATTTCTCGTTAAATTATCACGTTATCATGACTGAAAAACAAGAAAAGCTTACAGACAAAGAGGAAGAAACCATGTTGCTCCTATGGAAACATGGACCATGTGCGGTAAAGGATCTGATGAAACATTATTCAGAACCTCGTCCCCACATCAACACAATATCCACGTTTATACGAACCTTGGAAAAGAAAGGTTACGTGGGACATGAACAAGGTAAATATGGCGGTTTCAACTATTTCGCAATAAAGCCCATCAAGGAATACAGACGTAACGCAGTGGGGAAATTTGTGAAACAGTATTTCGGCAATTGCTTCTCAATGATATCGCAGTTGGTTGAAGATGAAGAAATTAATGCCGAACAGCTACGTCAATTATTGGATATGGTTGAAAATAAAAAACACGATTGATGATTACCACACTATTTCAATATTCACTCGGAATCTCCATACCGCTGTTCATTCTATGGTGCATCTATAGAGTGTCGTTATCTTCCGAAAAGCGATTTAAGACCAACCGCATCATACTGCTATGCTCATATTTTGTAAGCCTACTTATGTTCCCCGTCTTAATGCTTCTCCCTTACGCCACTTCCCGCCCGGTCTACGGAACTGTGATAATATTTTCAAAAAACAGTGCACTTATTCCTGACATTATCACAACACTCTCTTATATTTGGATTGTGGGTGTAGCGGTAATATCAATTGCGACAATTATCGAAATGGCACATATATATTATGTGGTCAAGAAGTCGAAGAAAGTGGAATTTGAAGGTAAAATTATCCATGTTTCCGATAATATGAAACTATCACCCTTCAGTTTCTGGAATCTCATAATAATGAATCGCCATGATTTCACTAACAATCCTGATCTCATAATAAGCCATGAGTCCGGACATCAGATATATCACCACACTTGGGATATCATGATGGCTCAGATTGTTGCAGTTATTTGTTGGTACAATCCTGCTGCATGGTTATTGAAATCCGAGCTTAAAACCTTACATGAATATCAGGCAGATGCATTCACATTGGCACGTGGCTACGATGCTCAAAAATATCAGCTTTTCATAATTGAAAAAGCGGTCGGTTCAAAATTGCCCACCATAACTAACAATCTCAGCCACACCAAACTGCGGAAACGTATCTCAATGATGAATCGTCCTGAAAAGACAAGCGTTTCACATCTATTACGCTACTTACTCCCCGTGGCAGGGATAATTATAGGGATAATTGCGCTGAATACCCATGTCGTCAAGGCAACGTTGACTCCGATAAAGCGTATTGTGAGTGAGAACAGTTCCATCAATTCTAAATCCCGATTGGAATACGATGTGTACATGGACGGAAAAGAAATCCCCAATGACCGATTAAATGAGATTAATCCAAACACCATAAAATCAATAACTGTACATAAAAATGATAATCGCACTCAATTGGAAATATACACTAATCAATCCGAACAGGAATAAATAATCATAACCTCAGGATGTTATTTCCTTGTCGGTTCTCGCACTCATACACTTTTGGGTATGGTTTATTGACACTATCCGAAGTAATTTTGCATATTATTTAACCGGATTCAATAATGAAATCACAGCTTATATTCATACTATCCTTGTTGACTGCGGTCACAGCTATGGCGCAAGTCAATGTTGACGGAGTTGTGCTTGACCGTAACACCGATGAAACACTTATCGGTGCATCTGTCATAGTGAAAGGTAATGATGGCAAAATCAAAAAGTTCGCAACAACAAAAGCTGATGGCAAATTCTCGATGACATTGCCATCGGTGACCGGATGTAGGCTTGAGATTTCAATGATGAGTTTCGCAAAACAATCCATCGCACTTGACAGTGTAAAATTTCCGTTGACAGTCTACATGGAGCCAGGCGGAATAAAGCTGAAAGAGGTAGCGGTCAAGGCAGACCGTATCCGAGAGCAAGGTGACACTATCACCTACAATGTCGGCAGTTTCGCCCAGAAGCAGGATAGATCCATCGGGGATGTGCTTAAACGAATGCCCGGTATTGATGTGGCAAAGAATGGTAAAATCCAGTATCAGGGGGAGGATATAAACAAGTTTTATATCGAAGGTTCAGACCTTCTCGGCGGTAAATATGGGATAGCCACAAACGGGATAAGCCATGATGATGTTGGCGCAGTGGAGGTCATGGAAAATCACCAACCAATGCAGGTGCTTTCCGGTATAAGTTTCTCGGAAAAAGCGGCAATAAACCTCAAGCTTAAAAATAAAGCTAAAGCCACATGGACATTCCATGGTGATGCCGGTGGCGGATATTCATGGCAACCTGACGGAATTATCTGGGACAGTGAAATTTTCGCCATGGCTGTAATGCCTTCATTCCAAAACATCACCACCTTCCGCTCCAACAACATCGGCGAAGATCTTTCTTCTTCGAAAATAGACTTTTTTGCAGACAGCAGAGGGACGGCTCTCAGTCAGTATGTGAGTATCGGTCTTCCCGGAGTCCCATCACTCGGCACAAAAAGCACATTATTCAACCGCTCATTCCTGCTTTCATCAAACAGCCTTTGGAAACTGAAACACGGGGAGTTCAAAGCCAATATAGACTATTCGTTTAACCGTGTATGCGCTAATGCGACAAATATCACCACATATTTCTTAAATGAAGGTGACAAAATAATCACTGAAAACCGAAATGGGGTTGACCATACTCACTCTATTTCCGGTAAATTCATCTATGAACTGAATCAAAAGACTGCTTTCATAAACAATACCTTAAAAACAAATATTGATTGGGATGACATACGCCTTGCCACTACTGGAACCCTCCCTAACGAGCAGTCGGCAAAGCTCCCTGACTACTACATCTCCAATAAATTCAAGATAATAAAACGCTTCAAGGGTAATCACCTTATCACCTTTGAAAGTCGCAACGAGTGGGAATCCCAGCCCCAAACGCTCAACATAAATATAAGCGAGAAACAATCCGGCCAGCACATTTCCGACCATGCATTCTATACCCAAGAGAGCGCCGCATACGCATTCAATATCAAAGGTATAGCCATAGGTATTGAAGGTGGTATAAAGGGATATGTACGCTCCATGGATTCGGAGCTGCCGGATATTCCACAGGAATTACCCGGACTGACAGAAAATGTAGTCAACACAAATTATCTAACCATATATGCCAAACCAAAGTTAGAATATTGGGTACGCAAAGTAAATCTGACACTAAATCTGCCCGTCAACTTCGCACGTTACACATTCAACAAGGCAATCGCCAACCGTAACGAAACATACTTCTCCCCGTCGCTCAGTTTCAATTGGAAACCTACCAATCGCTTCTCGGGTACTCTGCGTGGCGGCTTCGGTCGTTCCCCTATGAATCTGAACCTCATACATCCGGGACTTATAATGACCAACTATCGCACGCTGAGATCAGGGGTAGATAATTTTTATAACTCCTCATCACAAAATGTGTCAGCAAGCGTGAATTACAAACACACCCGTCATGGGATATTCGCTGATGGCAGAGTATTACAGTCATGGTCACATCTACCATACACGATGGCTCAACAGCTCTATGGAGATTATGTGATATATAGCTATGCAGACGCAAAAAATGACAGCAAAATGCTAATGGCAATGGGTAATATCGGGAAAACCCTCGACTTCATGCGCGGCAGCTGCAATATCCATGGTTCATACAGCCGTAATGAGTCACATTTATTATCCCAGTCACGATCTGTCAATTCGGTAAGTACAGGCTGGAGTGCCGGAGGTAAGATAAGCGGAAGCCCTTGCCACTGGTTCAGTTTCGACTATAGCCTTGGCTATTCTGATAGCCGGCTTACAATGAACGGGATTAATGAATCGTGGCTCTCCACTATGGAAAATGAACTGAGTCTCACCTTCCTTCCCCACAACAAATGGGAATGGACTATAAGCGGTGAGCATTACCGCAATGAATTGACCGAGCACAACTACAAAAATGTCATGATGCTTGACACTAAACTGACCTATCAGCTCAACAATAAGATAGAGTTTGCCACATATCTCACTAATATCCTCAACAAGCGCAGCTATAACTATACCTCATACTCACAACTCTCCTCATTTGAGAGCCAACGCCAACTCCGTGGTCGTCAACTCTTATTCTCAATAACTCTCAGAAAATAAATATCACGTAAGATGAAACATATAATCCCATTTTTATTAATGTGCATGTCGGTGACAGCATATACTCAGGAAAAAGCAGATGTTATTGTAAGCTACGATATGAAATCTCGTAATTGGGAGACAGACACTGTATCTTCCCATAAAATGACTCTCCTTGCAAATTCGAAAGAATCCAAATTTTTCAACGACCTTAGTTTATGGTCTGATTCTCTGTCATCAACACCTGAGGGCAAAAAGCAATTACAACAGATAATAATGGCTGCCTGCATGACGCAATTGCCGGGTGGAGGTATGAGCGTTGATCTTAGAAAAGGTCCGGTGAAAAAGATCCATACATACGTGTTTAATAATCTTCCGGAAAGCAAGCTCAAATATTATTCCAAATTTTCCGGTGACTTATGTTATTACGAGGAACCCTCTGACGAAATGCAATGGGAAATAAGTGATTCCACCATGAATATACTTGGATATGAATGCTCATTGGCTCATTCCGATTATCATGGTCGCAAATGGGACGCTTGGTTCACCACTGAAATTCCTTTGCCGTTCGGTCCATGGAAATTTCACGGGCTTCCGGGGATTATACTCAAAGCTGAATCCGACAACGGAATCAGCTACACAGCCACCGGCATAGAAAAAACCGACAGAGTGATAACGCCAATGTATTCTGCCGATGATTATCAAAAGACCGACCGCAAGAAAGCTCTTGCGGAAGAGGAATACTATTGTAATAACAGGGAGTCTATAATCAAAGCCAAATTCGGAGGTGATGTTAAGTTCAATTACAACACCACAGACCGACCTAAATATGACGCCGAGAAATATGCCGCCGAACCAGATTACAAATCTAAATAAGAACGAATATGCACAAGCTAATAGTTATCCTGATAGCGTTACTGACTACTATATCAGCATTTGGAAAAAACAGTGATACCAAAGGAAAAATCGAAGCAAAATATGATGAACGCATAGAGCTTATGAGCGTGCTGTGTCATCTTGCCGGGTTCAGGGAATATAACATGAATATTGGGGGAAAATATATCACCGAGCTTGATTCTTTTTTCTCAAATGTGAAAAATCATCCTGCGGTAGAGATGATGGATAGTTTACGGCAATATAAAGGAATCGCTTTTGATTCCCCTATGGCATTTGCCATTAACCTGCAAAAAGAAGGAAATCTCTTCTCTCTTATATGCGACACTATTATCCCGGAGAAGCGTTGGATCGGAGTCGATTTAAAGATGGTAACGCGGAACATATCCGATTTTTATACCAATTCAAATTTTGCGAAATTCTTCGATTCCCATAAACCTTTTTATGAGGAAATATGCGAAATTTTCAATTCCAATGTGACATCTAAATTCAATCAGAAATGGTATTCTCAATTCTATGGTGTTGAACCTAAAGAGAACTTCGAAGTGATAATCGGGTTTGTGAACGGCGGAGGTAATTATGGTCCGTCACGCCAATTGCCCGGAAAACCTCGCGACGTCTATGCTATCATGGGATATGGGTTAGACGAGAACGGAGACACGTATTACTCCTCCAGCCCCAATTCTTTCCTTGTAACATTAGTGCACGAATTCAATCATTCGTTTGTCAATCCTCTCGCCACCGACAAACGGTTCTCCAATCAGATGGAAGATGCAGGAAAAGATATACTTAAATTGTCAGAGCAGGTGATGCGAAGAAGTGCATACGGGAAATGGGATAATCTTGTGAATGAATCAATTGTAAGAGCGGCAGTCATACGCTACCTAATTGATAACAATTATCCAGAAGTTTAGTAGATGACAAAAATTAAATTTATGCTGTTAAACACTTAATTTTCAGTCG
>CAJTMJ010000011.1 GCA_910577335.1 uncultured Duncaniella sp.
GAACCGAATTTATTTAATTTTTAACCTCGTCCATTTTTTAGTGGACAGTAGTGATATCCGATATATGACAAGGATAAATATGACAAGATGAGCCGTAAAGAAATGCTGAAAAGTCTGCGAAATACCAGAGACAATGGCAACTCTATAATCAAAGCGTCAACCGGCGGTATGCTTGACCTCGGTCAGGACTCACAACCGCAAACCGATTACGATTTTCTTGAAACCGATTACAGATTATGAATAGATCAATTATATATTTACTTTTTTCTTTCATCTGCCTGACATCAATGGCAAATGAGAAGCCTAAGGCGACATTAAAGGCTCAATACGATTTCGTCACGCAGTCGCTCAATACTAAAACCGGCAAAAGATCGCCGTTTATACGCAATTATGTATTACAAATGGCTCCCAGAGTATCATATTATTACGACACGCGCACCTTCTATGTCGATTCGATGGAAAATGACCCACAAGGAAAAATAATTCTCGATCAGGCGAGGGATGCCGCCTATCGTGCCTTTGGTGAAGACCACACCAAGGACCCTTTCAAGACTCTCGAGGAGCAAGGTTTCGTGAGAAATAGCAGATATAAATGCCTCAAAGACTTCAATAAAAATTCTATAAGAGTATGGGACTCGCAAATGGGCGATAAATACCGCTACGATGTGGATATGGCAGACCTGACTTGGGATCTCGGAGACTCTACTAAGACAGTCATGGGCTATGAGTGCCAGCTCGCCACTACCGACTATCACGGCAGACGTTGGGAAGCATGGTTTGCCCCGAATGTGCCTGTGCAGGACGGACCATGGCAATTGTGCGGACTTCCGGGACTGATAATGGAAGCATCGTGCGAAGGTGGTCTCTACTCTTTCCATATCACAGGATTACAACAATGCAATGAAGCTTTGAAACCTACGTTTGAGGATGACAGCTACTACATCATCGACCGCAAAGCCGTGCTTAAGATGCGCGATTATTCAAGGAAAAACCGGGCAGCACAAATAAACGCTATGACCGGTGGAAAAGTAAAGCTGTCAAACTCAGTCAATGCCAAAGAAGATAGTGACGACCTAATAGAGACAGATTATCATTAATAATGCTATCATTCATCTTAAATAGCATCCAGCATTACAAAAGTAATAGAAACAGCAATTAATACAATGACAGCACGGGCAGACGATAGAATCATCATCTGCCCGTGCTAAATTTATTCAGGAATAAATTTATTCTTAACCCTTAAACGGAGGGGGCGTAGGAGCACTACCCGACTCCGACGATGATTCGTCAGCGTCTTTCGGAGTATTCTGGCTGTCTTGGCTATCCTTAGTTGCGGAAGAGCCTGTTTCTGACGGCTGTTCCCCACTCTTTTCTGCCTCTGAAGCTGCATTTGACTCCGCAAGACGTTTTGCATCACGCTTCGCTTGGAGTTCCATGATTTCCTCAGTGCGTGAACGCCACTGACGCTTGCCAAATATTGTGACGAGATCCTCAGCATACATAACCTCCTTAGAGAGCAATGTTTCAGCAAGCTTCGCATGGCCCTCCTTATGCTCGGTAAGTATCTTCTTAGCCCGCTCATATTGCTCGGCTATAATACGAGAAACCTCATCATCTATCTGCTTGGCTCGCTCGCCACCGTACGGTTTTGAGAACCCATAGCTGTTGCCTGTCGAATCGTAATAGCATACATTGGGAAGCTTATCGCTCATACCATAATATACGACTATGGCGTATGCCATCTTAGTGACCTTTTCCAAGTCGTTAAGTGCACCGGTCGATACCTGACCTAATGTCAATTCTTCAGCCGCACGCCCACCGAGAGTCATACAAATCTGGTCAAGCAATGCCTGTAGAGGGGTGATTTGGCGTTCCTCAGGCATATACCATGCAGCTCCAAGAGCCATACCTCTCGGGACGATAGAAACCTTCACCATCTCATTAGAGTATTCGAGGAACCATGACACTGTGGCATGACCCGCCTCATGGATTGCAATAGCTCGTTTCTCGTCATCAGAGATAATCTTGGAACTGTGCTCAAGACCGCCGATGATTCGGTCGATAGCAGCCATGAAACTGTCACGGTCAACGCTCTTCTTATTGTTACGAGCAGCTATAAGAGCAGCCTCATTACATACATTAGCGATATCGGCACCTGAGAAGCCAGCAGTCTGACGAGCCATAAGATCAACATCAACAGTATCGTCAGTCTTGATATTGCGAAGGTGAACATTGAATATCTCCATTCTGTCCTTCAATTCAGGAAGATCGACATTGATCTGTCGGTCAAAACGACCCGCACGCATAAGTGCCTTATCAAGAATATCGGCACGGTTGGTGGCAGCAAGTATGATGACTCCGCTATTGGTTCCGAAACCGTCCATTTCAGTAAGCAACTGGTTAAGCGTGTTTTCACGCTCATCATTAGCACCCATATTAGGATTCTTACGGGCACGGCCCACAGCGTCAATCTCATCGATGAATACTATACATGGAGCCTTCTCCTTTGCCTGACGGAAAAGGTCACGCACACGTGATGCACCCACACCGACAAACATCTCCACGAAGTCAGAACCTGACATAGAGAAGAAAGGCACATTAGCCTCCCCTGCCACAGCTTTGGCGAGAAGAGTTTTACCGGTTCCCGGAGGTCCTACAAGGAGCGCTCCCTTAGGTATCTTACCTCCAAGATCAGTATAACGCTGAGGGTTACGCAAGAACTCCACAATCTCACGGATTTCAGTTTTAGCCTCCGACAGACCTGCGACATCCTTGAATGTCACATTTGTGCCTTCACCTTTATCAAAAACCTTCGCTTTAGACTTACCTACATTAAACACACCGCCGGGACCTCCGCCGTTAGCTCCGCCCGACATGCGACGCATCATTATAAACCAGAACCCAACAAGCAGGATAATGGGACCGAAAGTCCAGAACAACGTAGTGTAGTCAGATGACTTTTCGTAATTAACCTCGCCGTTAAACTTACCTTCCTGACGCCAAATGTCAATCTGATCCTGCAGCTTGTCAGCCGAAGGTATATCTGTCTCTATTTTAGCGACAATACCTTTCCCTGACTGATACTGGCTCTCATGAAATACATTTTTCGCAAGCGAGTCAGACAACACAGCTTCAGCCCTGTTGGTGTTTGTAAACACGGTTATCTTATCAACGCCCCCAGTAGCGACATATTCTTCAAACTTGGTGAAGCTTACATCCTTGCTAAGGGAATTGCCATCAATGTACAACATTCCCAAAAGGAAAACGATGATGATGGCATAAGCCCAGTACATACTGAATTTTATGCCTCCCTTCTTCTTGGGATTTTGGTTGAGTGGTGAATCCATTTTATAATTCATTATGGCATTGCAAATGCCGTAGATTAATCGTTAATTAATTATCAATCTCAATCTTCATCCGGATAATCGGTAATAACCGCATCGCTCCACAGCTCTTCAAGATCATACAGCTGACGAGTGTGCGGGAGGAATACATGCACAAGCGTATCTCCATAATCGATAACAATCCACTGGGAATTACCATAGCCATCATAGTTATACGGTTTGATCTTAGCATGTTCAAGCAGATACTCCCTGACGCTATCGGCAACAGCCGCCACATGCTGGGTAGATGTGCCCTCACATATCACAAAACGGCGAGCAGCCGCAGTGTCGAGTTCACTCATATCTACTGTGGTGATTTTTTTGCCTTTTCGCTCACGTATCCCTTCTATAATCAAAGGAAGAATCTCAATTTGGGGTTCAGTCATGAATATTATTATATTGAAACTTTATATGTTTTAATGTGACAAATTAAGGTACAAAGGTAATAATTATTCTATCAATTACCTCACTTAATCTAATCATTTTATTAATTAACAGACTCAGGGAATATTTGGTTTGCATGAGACATATTAAATTCGATACCATCAGACATCAACAAATAAGAAGACCGACTCCGTAATGGAGTCTGTCTTCTTTGTAGCGAATCCGGGAATCGAACCCGGGTCTCCACCGTGAGAGGGTGGCGTGCTAGGCCACTACACTAAATCGCCATTCGCTACTTTGTTGAGGGCTCTCCCCTCATTTGCGATGCAAAGTTAAAGCTATATATTGGAATACACAAGCGCACAATGCCGTTTTAACGAAATTTTAACACTTTATTTTGTCATCTATTTTTTGTGAAAAATAGACGTGCAAAATTTAGTAAAGAGATTTGGAGAATTAAACGAAATGGCTTAATTTTGTGTTATAAAAATAAGAAACGGTATTCTACCACATCAGAGCACGATTGGGAAACTCATCAATTATATATGAAATACCGAGACAAGCTTAGCCGCCCAATGGCGGGCCTCAACCCTCTTCGGAGGGAGGCGTAACAACCCGGAGGATTACAAAGGTCGGCGAGCACTCAAATCCTGTCATTCGGAGTTTCATCATCTTCCTCTGATGTGGTACTTTTTTTTGTCTAAACGGAAACAAAACTCCGATAAACAAAGTGAGCCCCCGATATGGCGACATTGCTGTATCGGGGGCTCGTGCAAGCTGTAAAAAAGGGTATTTTTAGTATTTTCTTCTCTTCTGCTCGTAAATGAGAGTCAGTGAGGGCTGGTCGCAAACCTCAGCGGGACCGAAATACTGGATAGGACCGGGATAAGTATAGCATGTGTTATACTTCCACTCTTCACGCTGCTTTGCGAACTTAAGGAACGGAGCACCGTCAAGTTTCACGAGAGCCTTTTGAATCACAGGCTTCATTTCGCCATGGCGACGTTCCATGTTCATCATCATAGTGATAGGTATACCACCTGCAACCCAGTTCACAGGAGCGAATGTCAAGTTGCGGAGACTTGACATGTAACCAGTCACACCCGATGCGATGAGATTGGCAGCGGTGTACCCAAGACCGTAGCAATAGTTGGCATCGAAGTTAGAGGGATCTGCGCAACGACCTTCGTATCCGAAGAAGTGGTGCATAGTAGCATATTTACCGCTATATTTACCTTCGGCAGCAAGAGCTTCAAGACGCTTTCCAACCATTTCTGAGAGAAGCTTCTCAGTTTCGATAAGAGAAACCTGAACATTTCCGTGCGGGTCACGGTCAAGAGTGAGCTGCCGTGCCACACCGGCAGGAAGTGATTCGTATGTCTTGGCATTTTCTTCGCTTAGCTGAGCGATAACCCACTGGCGCTGAGCTTCGGGTTCAATAGCCGCAAACTCCTCAGCCTTAGCAGCCAAGAGGTCATTAAGTTCGGCAATAAGAGCCTTCACTGCAGGGATAAACTCAATAAGACCTTCGGGGATGAGAACCACACCATAGTTGTTGCCTTGTTTTGAACGTGCCACAACTGCGTCTGCAATATCATCAACCACTTGGTCGAGAGTCATATTCTTAGCCTCAACCTCTTCTGAAATTATACAGATATTAGGCTGGCACTGGAGGGCACATTCAAGAGCGATGTGAGAAGCCGAACGGCCCATGAGCTTAATGAAGTGCCAATATTTCTTAGCTGAGTTACAGTCACGCTGAATATTACCGATAACCTCTGAGTAAACCTTAGTGGCAGTATCGAAACCGAATGAAGTTTCGATAACCTCGTTCTTAAGGTCACCATCAATAGTCTTAGGCACACCGATAACCTGCACGCCGGCACCTATTTCCTTATAATATTCAGCAAGGATAGCTGCATTTGTGTTTGAGTCATCACCACCTATTATAACAAGAGCCTTGATGTTGAGCTCACGGAGTATTTCAAGACCTTTGTCAAACTGTTCCTTAGTTTCAAGTTTGGTACGTCCTGAACCGATAATGTCAAAACCACCGGTATTGCGATATTCGTCAATAATATCGGAAGTTAGCTCCATGTAGCGATGATCAACAAGACCGCCGGGACCCATAAGGAAACCGTAGAGACGACTATTTTTATTGATATTCTTGATACCGTCAAAAAGACCACTAATAACGTTATGACCACCGGGCGCCTGACCACCTGACAGGATGACACCTACATTAATAGGCTCAAACTTATGATCGTTTGATTCCTTCTCAAAGTGAAGTTCGGGGAGACCATAGGTGTTCGGAAATAATTTTTTAATTTCATCTTGATCAGCTGCTGACTGAGTAGGCTGACCCTCAACCACTTTTACGCCACCGGTAAGCACGATGGGAAGTTGAGGACGGTAAGCCGCACGGGCTTGTTGCAACGCACTTTTCTTCATTATCTTAGAATTGGAGTTAAAATTCTATCAAGAGCCTGAATTAAATTTTCACAAAATATTAAATACAGGCATAATTGAAACTTTTAAATATTCAATGCAAAGGTCGCAATTATTTCCGAAAATATCAATAATATCATTACTCCTTTTTAAAGGTTTACCCCACTCCATTATGTGAAAAACATTTAACGAGGCTATATTACATATATTATATTAGCATTTTACAGCTTTTCAAAATTAATTAGGACGTTTGTGCCAAAATTAGTAGCCATAATAAAATCCCCACCAGTGTATGTAAAATAGGCTGAGACCTTTGTTAAAAGAAATTATTATTATGTTAATATATTAAAATTATTGTATACAGTATTCAACGCGCAATAATCATATTTAATTATATATCACCATATTAATATCTACTCACCTACTCAAAATTTTTACAATAGTTAATTCCACACGCTACATTTTTCACATAAATATTGCACATCGACCATTTATATGGGCAGCAATACAGTTAATTTATGCAAATTATTGTATTTAAAACACTGAATTTGCGTCTAAAATTTAACATTCGCATAAATATTGCAAATTTATGTTACATTGTGCTTCGTAATCTTTAATTTAACGCAATCACCATTTCCATAACAACTTACGTATTGCCTGAATTGGCTATTTTAGCTAATTTTGCATCGTTAAAACGACAAAACCACATTACAAAAAGTAATATTATTTAAGAAATACCTCTTTATGAAATCATTCATAAAATCATCAATTATAACTTCACTTCTTACCATAGGGTGCTTTTTCTCAGCACACGCATTGGAAAATCAACATACACCATATCGCCTGCCGGCAATCCATAATGCATCCACCTACGAAGTTGCGAATAATCTAATCGAACGAGCATACGAATCTGTTCGAGCCAACTCACCTTTCGTGGAGGCAGAGGAAGCATCTAACGACAATGAGAGGGTTAACGGTGTGATTGATAAAATGGCGAAGTACGCAGCCAAATTTCTTGGCACTCGCTACCGTCGCGGAGCATCAGGTCCGAAAGCATTCGATTGCTCAGGATTCGTTGGGTACGTATTCAGACAATTCGGCATAACATTAAACAGGTCATCAAAAGCCCAATACACCCAAGGTGAAAAAGTTGAGAAAACCGACATCCAACCGGGCGATCTTATGTTTTTCTCCAGTCGTTCAAGCGGCAAAGGAAGAGTGGGACATGTGGCAATGGTGGTTGATGTCAAAGATGACGGCACGTTGACATTTATCCACGCATCGACCAAGAAAGGCGTCACCTATCAGAAATTCCCTGATAATGGGTATTATTCCAGAAATTACATTGGTGCACGCCGCATCATTAGCTCAAACGTTTAAGAAAAGACAGAACTCAGACATAGCATAAAAATGCAATGCCCGCTGAACATCAGATTCCAGCGGGCATTGTTATTTCAACAGGGCTTCAAACTCCGGTTTGCCATTAATCGAGCTTATGTATCACAAGACCTGAACGCAATTTAGGTTCGAACCATGTTGTCTTAGGCGGCATTATGTTGCCAGTATCAGCTATATCCATTAATTGTTTCATTGAAACGGGGAAGAGAGCCAATGCAACAGCCATTTCACCGGAATCGACACGGCGCTTCAATTCGCCGAGCCCGCGTATACCTCCGACAAAATCAATTCTCTTATCGCTTCTGAGGTCAGTGATTCCAAGTATATCACGGAGAATCAAATCACTTGAAATAGTAACATCAAGAACACCGATAGGATCATTATCGTTATATGTGCCCTCTTTAGCTGTGAGAGAGTACCATCTGCCATCAAGATATAAAGAGAAATTATGGAGACGATCCGGTCGGTATTCCTCAGTGCCCTTATCTTCTACAATAAAATTCTCGCCAAGCTTAGCCAAGAACTGCTCCGGTGTGTTACCGTTCAGATCCTTCACCACTCTGTTATAATCTATGATGTTAAGGTGTGACGCAGGGAAAGCAACGGCAAGGAAATAGTTATACTCTTCGTCACCGGTATGATTGGGATTTCCCAATGCCTTCTCATGCCCCACAAGAGCAGCCGCAGCGGAGCGATGGTGTCCGTCAGCGATATATAGATATGGAATTTTTGCAAATTCCTCTGTCACATTAGCGATAGTGTCAGGATTGTCGATAACCCAAAAATGATGACCGAAACCGTCAGGAGCCACGAAATCATATTCCGGCTCTTTTGCAGTAACTTCATTTATGATGTTCTGAAGTACTTCGTTGTCCGGAAATGCAAAGAAGACAGGTTCGATATTCGCATTATTTATACGAACATGTTTCATGCGGTCTTCTTCCTTGTCGCGACGGGTAAGCTCATGTTTTTTAATACGACCTTCCATGTAGTCAGCCACATTAGCAGCCACCACTATACCATACTGTGTACGACCATTCATGGTCTGAGCATAGATATAGTAATGATCCGCATCATCTTGCACAAGCCATCCGTTTTTCTGAAAAGCGTTGAAGTTTTCTACAGCCTTGTCATACACCTTCGGATCGTGCTCATCGGTGCCACATTCAAAATCAATTTCAGGCTTTATAATGTGGTACAATGAACGAGGATTACCCTCGGCTTCTTTGCGTGCTTCGTCTGAATTAAGCACATCATAAGGGCGTGACGCAACTTCAGTCACAAGCTCCTTTGGAGGACGAATCCCCCTGAACGGTTTAACTTTAGCCATGGTATTATGTATTGAGATTAACAGTTATTTCTTCCTAACTATAGTCTGAGAACGGTCGGGACCTATTGATACAATAGTGATTGGAGTCTCAAGTTCCTTTTCAAGGAATTCGATATAGTCAGAGAATTCTTTAGGGAATTCATCTTCACTCTGCATTTTGGTCATGTCAGTTTTCCAACCCGGGAGTGTCTTATATATCGGTTCTATTGATTCATCGATAGAGAATGGGAACTGGGTAGTCTCCACACCTTTCACCTTATAAGCTACACATGCCTTTATGGTGTCGAATTCATCAAGGACATCACTCTTCATCATAATCAACTGAGTAACGCCATTGAGCATTATTGAATAACGAAGAGCCACGAGGTCAATCCATCCGCAACGGCGTTCACGACCTGTAACCGCGCCATATTCATGTCCGAGATCACGTATACGTTTTCCTGTAGCATCGAAAAGCTCTGTCGGGAACGGTCCGCTCCCCACACGTGTGCAATATGCCTTGAAGATACCGAAAACTTCCCCTATCTTATTAGGAGCCACTCCAAGGCCGGAACATGCGCCGGCGCTTATAGTGTTTGAAGAAGTCACAAAAGGATAAGAGCCGAAATCTATGTCAAGCAATGTACCCTGAGCGCCTTCACACAGCACACTCTTCCCTTCTTTGAGCATCTGATTGATGAGGAATTCAGAATCGACGATAGGAAATCCCTTAAGATACACTATCGCATCCATCCATTTCTCTTCAAGTGCTTCCAAATCCTCGGGAGTGGCACCGAGAGCGGCCAGCTGGTCAAGATGACGCTGACGGAGGATAGAATATTTCTCTTTGAAATTATGGAAAACGTCACCGAGACGAAGACCATTACGGGAAATCTTGTCAGTATATGTAGGACCTATGCCCTTCCCTGTTGTACCGATTTTCTTGCCACCTTTAGCCTTTTCATTAGCTGCATCAAGCAAACGATGGGTAGGTGTGATAAGATGCACCTTCTTTGAAATTTTCAGGATAGAACGCAGGTCAACCCCGCTCTTTTCAAGCTCTTCAGCTTCCTGCTTGAACAATACAGGGTCAAGCACCACGCCGTTACCTATGATATTTACCTGACCATGCTGGAATATACCGGAAGGTATCGAACGCAGCACATATTTCTTACCCTCAAATTCCAATGTGTGACCGGCATTAGGTCCACCTTGGAAACGGGCTACGACATCATAGCGAGGTGTGAGCACATCCACAACCTTTCCTTTACCTTCATCGCCCCACTGGAGCCCGAGAAGAACATCAACTTTCATCTTAAAGTTACTTATATTATATAGTGTTCTGTAAATATTTTCATTTTTTCTGTCTGCCTCCACCCCTGCAACGGGTACAGGTGCCGGAGATATACAGATCATAGCCTGTCATTACGAACGACGAATAACGTTTATGCGCAAGCATTCGAGACAGCTCCGTATCCTTTACCTCCCTCGAACGTCCGCATCTGGAACACACGAGATTAATATGCCCTGTACGTTCATCCACACACTCGTATTCGCCGGCTCCCTGACTTACCGGAAGACGACGAACAATGCCACACGTTTCAAAAAGATCGATGGCATTGTATACTGTGGCACGGCTCACATGATAGCCCACAGACACAAGCGAATTATGAACAGCTTCAACTGAAAAATGCTTCTGAAACTCCATAACCTTACCCAATATCGCAACTCTTTCAGGGGTGCGACGCATCTGATGCTGTGCCAGATAATGGTTCAGTTTGGTTTCCGCTGCGATTCTTCGTTTCTCGTCATTCATCAATTGACAAAATTACTACCACTTCGCCTAAAATCCAAATTTTCCTTAAATAAAAGAATAAACAATTGAAATATTTCAGTCAACTGCCGGAATTTAAACGTCCGTAATCACTGTAATCGCATGATAAAATCACATAGATTGTTTACTTAAAGTAAACACAAATTTAACACCTCCTGAAGGTTGGTTCACGGCATAGATACGTCCTCCATGAAGTTGGACAGCATTTCTGACTATGGCAAGTCCGAGACCTGTACCACCGATATCCCTCGACCGCCCCTTATCAATCCTGTAAAATCGTTCGAAGATACGTTCAATATGTTCCTGAGGTATACCAACGCCATTATCTGCCACACTGAATGTATAACTTTTATCCGAGTCGTTTTCAAGTGATATTGTCACAACCGACCCACCGCTATAGGCGATAGCATTATCAATCAAATTCCTGAAAATGGAGTCAACAAATGCACGATTACCGTTTATGACAACATTTTCAGGCATATTCACTTTCATGGTGATACCGGCATTGAGCAATCTCTCTTTGGTTGTCTCCACTATGTCACTTATAATTTCGCTGATTGACACCGGTTCTTTGTCTATATTCGCAGCCCCGTCATCCATCCTTGTAATGGCGGCAACATCATTCAATAGGTTCGACAACCGTTCGCAATTGGCATAACAACGTTCTATGAAATCCCAAAGCTTCTTTGGAGGCATATCCCTATGACACAATACTGTCTCAAGACATACTTTCATAGATGCCACAGGCGTCTTAAGCTCATGATTTATATTGTTTGTGAGCTGCTTTTTGATACGAGTGCGTTCCTGTTGCTCGTGCATGGCTTTACGATGCTCCTTATCCCTTTCTATCACCGTTTGCTGCAATTTCGCATACAAGCGCACAATATGATTTGAAATGCTCCCAAGTTCATCATTTGGAAATGGTTCCACATCGTATATGCGCTCTCCCCTCTCAGCCATCCCTGCAAATGTATTAAGGCGTGTTATGGTACGCCCTATACGTCGGGTAGCATAATACCCTATGATACTGATAGCGAAAGTGACACATAGCATAAACCATAAAAATGAGCGGTCGGCATTAAGGATTTCCTTAAGCGAGACGGTATATGGCACAGCCGAGCGCACAATCACATCATCGCTTTTAGTTGCAGAATAAAAATATGTGTTATCCGTGCTTGTTGAATGACGCCTGATGGTACGTCCGTGACCTGACTCAATGGCACTCTTAATCTCATTTCGTGTCAAATGGTTTTCACCGGGAAGGGTGTCAAGAGTATTGTCGAATATCAGAGTACCGTCAGTATTAATAACCGACACACGTAGATCGGATAGAGGCAGTCGTTGCTTCGCGATTGTCGCTATGAAATCAATGGAATCCGAGTTCAAGGCATCAATCAGATGAGCATTGTACAATTGCAGCTGACCGTCAAGCTTCTCTATCTTATACTGCTTCTCCCTGTAATACTGGAACGATATAAAGCACACGACTAAAAGCCACGAGACGCCAAGGAGCAAAATGAACAATCGCTGATGATAAGACAATCTAACCTTCAAAGCCATACCCGTATCCTGATCTTGTTACAATATTCTTTCCATATTCGCCGATCTTTGACCGCAGCCTTGTGATATTCACATCAACTACACGCTCAAGGACAACGATTTCTTCGGGCCAGACTTTTTTTATAATACTTTCCCGTGAAAATATCCGACCCGGATTTGAAAGAAATAAATATAGGATTTCAAATTCTTTTCTCGGCAGCTTTACAATCTTCCCATCCACTTCGCATTGCTTTAATTCCGGATTAACCGATAAGCCTCCGTAAGATATGATACCGTTATCCGGCACCAAAGGCTGTTTGCCATAATCCACCCTACGCAACACGGTTTTTACACGGGCAAGCACATTACGGATAGAATATGGCTTAACTATGTAATCGTCGGCTCCGATATCAAGCCCTTTGATCATATCATCCTCATCATCCTTTGCCGTACAAAATATGATTGGAATCTTTGAAAGTTCAGGACTCTTTTTAAGAATTCTTGCCATGCTGAACCCACTGATATCACCCATCATCACGTCAAGGAGAATTAATGAGTATTCTGAAAGATTCAAGCCTAAAGCCTCCTCGGCGCTATTAGCCACATCAACCTCGTACCCCTCAAGTTCAAGGTTGAATTTCAAAGCCTCGCACAAGGTTGGTTCATCGTCCACAACAAGTATCTTAATCTGTTCCATTTTATACAAACTTATCGCACAACAATCTCCACTCCCCCGGTTATTCCTGCCGGCAATAATTCATCATCCGGTTTCACTATGGGAGTAGTGGCATAAGTGACTCGTTCATCTTCCGGCAATTTCATATCTCCGATCATCCTATTGGTCAACTGATTCGCCACTTCTATATTTATAATGTTATTTCCGGTGTCATGGTTCAGATATTCAGTTACATCCACTTCCCATGGCGAACACCATAAGTATCCCGCATCATGTCCGTTAACATATACCTTTGACACAGATTCAAGCCCACGTATGCGCACATAGAAACGCTTGGACTTATCTGTCACAGAAGGTGTAGCAAAACTGCCATTGTAAATAGCTCTACCCGAATGATATTTTATATCCTCGTCACTTTGCTCAGTCCACGATTTCAAATCATTCATTTTTACCGTTTTTCTGCCGGAAGGGAGCATGAAGTCAACAGACCAACTATCAGAGATAGGTATTACCAATTCTTTCTCACCCGTAGTCCTTGATATTAATGGCTCCGGAGACGAGCCATGTCTAAGGACCACAAATCCTGACTCAAACGGCTTCAACGAAATATCAAATGACACATCTTCATCCTCTCCGCCATTACTTTTAATCGAATACCTCATTCCGTTGTCAGGATTCCAAAACTCAGGCTTCCTACCTTTAGAATCCCTGAATGAGACACATCGCGACCAAATGCTGTCGCTATGATTTGCCAAGAAATAGATATCATTATCTGAAATCCTGCAATGCGCAAACAAGACTCTATTGTCAGGACGATTGCCGCTTTGTATAGTGACATCGGGCTCAAGAGTTATGTCCGACAGGTACTTTGAAAGCCCATAACTGCCATATTTCCTCGCATCATATACCTTAATTCCGGCTTCAATCAGTTCTTTAATTCTACATTTGGCATCAGGAGTCAGAATGGCATCTTTTTCTATCACTAAAACATTATATGTCATTCCCGATGGAGCGCACAATTTTCCGTCTGCGACATTAAAAACATTCATCAATGCATCATCAGTGCACACATCCCAACTATACCCCTCCGGGATATCAGGAAGCCGGTAAGACAAGAGCTTTACAGGCACATCGCTCCCGAGATATACACATAGATCTACCACAGGCAGCCCTTGGCGCATCATATAAGCACATCGCGATTGGTAATCCCAAAAGCCCTTACTCAAAGACCACATTGTGTTATTGCGGTTCAAACAATATTCCCTTCCGTTGGCAGTGTTCCCGGGATATTTGTCAGTCCATGGCTGATAAGCGCTCGCACAGACAACAAACTCATTAAGATGGTCAGAGTAAGCATAGTCAGCCAAGCTTTTTAGATAAGACAACGGCTGACTATACTTAGCATCAGTGTATGCTTCAGCTGACGCTATTCTCTTGCCGTAGATATGAGCTGCTGATGAAGCTTCCTTCACATCGTATGATCCATGTGCATGTTTACCCCAAAATTCACCCTGAGGGCGACGTATGGTCCCTTTTATTGATATGTTATCAGTAACCATACCTTGATTATTTCCCATTGCTTGGGCGGTAAACATTACACCGTCATTCATCGCAAGCGTGTCAAGAGCTCCGAAATATCGTTCGCTGACTAATTTTGCAATCGTTTTGCGATGATCAAACAGCACTTGTTCAGATTTATCTTTTGAATCAACTATATAGCCGAACAATGCAGGGATATACGGTGTCACATCATATCCTTGTATACGTTCAAATTCATTTTCGTAACCATGAGTCCAATTCTGAGCACCCATTTCATGGCTATCCATCACTACGCCGTAGGGTTTTAATCCGTAAATCGACAATGTATTTATGATGACTTTGGCGAAATTATTCCACTGAACAGTCGCAGCCTCTTGTGACAGTTTGTCACATTCAAGTCCCATTTGTCCGGGGCGACCGTGTTTCACGCGTCCGCCTGTAGAAGTCTGAGCGACTCTCATTATAACCCATTTTCCTCCTTTAGGGACATCCCATACAAGATGTCCGTCAGCCTTCATCCGAGAGGTCAAATCAACTATCTCAGATCCCTTGATTATTTCATCATTGCAATAGTTAGGAGTGATGTTCTCACCTAAATATTCGCTGACAAACCCAGCTCTCGCCTCGTAAAAATCAGTCATGGCTTTAGATGACAGTATCGCACTTCTCAGCTCAACAGGATGATAGTTTTGCTTGTCTGCACGGTTCCAATCGTGCAGGTTCAATCTAAAATAACGCCCTGTAGCCGCAGGGAAAGATATCGTTTTTACCTTATGATGAATGTTATATAAGGGCGGGATCTCACGGACCGGTTTATAGTTTACCCCATCATCAGATACCTCCAGACTGCCAATAGGTGGAAACTCAAAGTAACCGTCCCCATAGAATTTATCAGCAGGAGGTCCCGGGTAATTCATCGCAGCCGTGGGATGTTTTGATTTGGTGTTTTCACTGTAGATAAATGATCGTGCTGTATACGGCTTACCGAAATCATATACCAGATTTAAAGGCTTCTCCGATATAATACGCTCTTTTACCAGCACTTTATCATCCCATTCAACATTTTCAGGAACTGGGAACGCCAAAACTTTTATATCCCAGAACTCATCATTAGACGGAGCCGGCAAAACGCCATCAAACCTACTACCCCCATCGACCATGATTTCTCTTTTGCATAGGCGTTTCATACTTAACCTTTTGGTAATCCATGGTCCACCGGCAACGAAACCGTTTGAGAGATTAATTTCAAATGAAAGCCCAAGACGTTTTGCTTCTGACGCAGAGAATATCAAGGCATTCCACCATTCCGGAGAGAAAACCGGAAATGCGCCCTTAGCATCGCCATGAACTTGATCGTAATAAACCACTCCACCTACGCCCGCTTCCTTAAATGCTTCGAGATCGGCAGTTATACCTTCATGGGTAGTTTCTGTTTCGCCATGAAACCACCATACCTTTGTGCGTGAAGAGTCAGGTGCCGAGCTGAATTCCGAATATATATTATCGATATTATCGCCATGTATATCTCCTGCAAAGACATTGCAGAAGGCTATAATAAACAAGAATGATACTACTAAACGAGATTTTGTCATAAGGCGTGCCTGTAAACGGTTACGAAATAATACCTCTTGCTGTCAGAATATGGAAAATTAAATCTTTCAATAGCGAATATTCATTTTGGCGAGATCCCAAACCTTTACTTTTGACATCAAATTCCCGAATAGCGGTAATAATCTCAATGGTCTGTCTTACATTATAATTCCTACTCGCTGTCTCGTAAACCTTAAGCGCCCATGGCGATTTAAACCCCAAGGCATCCATATATCCCGATGGCGATTTGTCTTTGGTGTAATGATAAATCAGTAAATTTGAGAACTGGTTAAACAGAGACGAAACAGTCATGACTGTTGGATTATTTTTCGGATTGTTCCTAAAATATTCCACTATGGCAAATGTTTTAGCTGCATTTCGTATATTTATGGCATCAATTAGTTCATAATTATTATAATCTTTTGAAATACCAATGTTCCGCTCAATTGCTTCCGGTGTCACCATGGCACCGGGACCGAGTATTAAAGCAAGCTTCCCAATCTCATTATACAACCTTGACAAATCAGTGCCAATGTAATCTCTTAGCATAGATAAAGCCTTTGGTTCTATATTTAATTGCTTCTCTTTTATCAGTTCGGAGATTGCCGGGAGGATATTTTTCTCGCTCAGTTTTTTCGATTCAAATATCACCCCGTTTTTTTTAACTGCAGCTAACAAATCCTTCCCCTTGGCTTGCGCACCGCGGCAAGAGATGACAAGAATAGTGGTAGGTGTCGGATTCGAGACATAGTTATGCAGTTTATTTAGCATATCCGCTCTTATGGCTTGCGCTTCTTTAACAATGACAACCTGATATTCCGCCATCATGGGATAACGCCGACACACATCCATAACAGTTTCCACACCTGATTCAGGGGCATAAAGTGTGTACAGGTTGAAATCCCGCTCTTCTTCAGGAACAAGCTCTTCAAATTCCTTTACCAGTTCATCAATAAAATATCCTTCCTCACCATGAAGCAAGTAAACCGGAGCCAGTTGACGAGCTTTAATCTGACGCCGTAATGCCGGGAATGTAAGCGAAGTAGTAGGTGTTGCCATGATGGTATTAAAGATATTATTGAACTGATTTAAACTTTTTATTTTTTAAGATTTGATGCTATTTTCGAGATGAATTACCAGCTCAATGAGGGAGCTTAGCGAGCTAAGTGACCGAAGAGATGCTGATAATTTAGCCGAAAAGAGCTTCAAAGATTGAAAACAAACTAAATTTCAACCTAAGTTTAACATTTAATAAAATGTTTAAATCAGTTCATATATTGTTTATGGGTGTAAATTTACACAAACCGCCCAAATAATCAAAGAAAAAACATCAATTACACGCATTAAATATGGATGTATTTACTAATTTTGTGCTAAAATTAGATGAAATTATGAATTCAAAATCCGGCTCACCTTACCCTTTTACGCAACTGAATCTGCCCCCTGCGAATTTAAGAATGCGCCAGACAGCGAGGGGAGTTGAAATATATGACCAGCTACGTAAAAAATGGTTACTGATTACCCCTGAAGAATGGGTACGGCAAAATTTCATATCATTCCTAATAAATCACCGAGGTTACAGTGCCGGACTGATGGCTAATGAAATGTCAATTTCGCTTAACGGGACAACTAAACGATGCGATACCGTGATTTACAATCGTGAATTAAGCCCGTTGGCAATAGTGGAATATAAAGAGCCAAGCGTCACACTAACACAAAAAGTATTCGAACAGATAGCCCGTTACAATATAGTTCTTAAGGTAAAATATCTTATAGTCAGCAACGGTCTAAAACATTATTGCTGCGAAGTAGACATGTTAAACAATCACTATAGATTTCTTTCCGATATTCCGATGTATGAGGATATTAATTAGACATCAGCTCGTGTTCTATTTTTGATATATCCTCTTGAAGTTTCTTTTCTAACGGAAGACGTTCGTCAATCATTCGACATGCGTATAGCACCGTGGCATGGGTACGGGCAAGACGCACACCGATTGCTTTCAAGGGCATCTTGGTATGCTTTTTGGCAAGATACATCACCATTTGTCGGGCATCAGAAACCTCACGTTTACGCGACTTGGTAAAAATTTGATCAGGCTCGATATTATAGAACGAGCTTACCTGACGTGTTATAGATTCGAAATTAACTGTGCGCTTATTAAGTTTCACAGCATTTGAAAGCACCCTTCTTGCAAGATCAACTGATATATCCTTATTCAAGAAGGTGGCATGAGCAAGCAAAGACACCACTACACCCTCAAGCTCACGGATACTCTCAGTGACATTGGATGCGATAAAATCCATTACCTCAACAGGCAATTCAAGACCGTCGTGGCTCGCCTTTTGAGAAAGCACATCTCTACGCAAGTCATAGTCGGGTTTCTCAAGCTGAGCAGTCATACCCCATTTGAAACGAGAAAGCAGACGGTCCTCCATACCTTCCATTTGCGAAGGACAACAATCACTTGACATTATCAACTGTTTGTTGTTCTGTTTCAGGTGATTGAATATATGGAAAAATGTCTTTTGGGTCTTATCCTTACCTATGAAATCCTGAATATCGTCAATGATAAGCGTATCTATACTTTGATAGAAACTAATAAATTCATTAACCTTACTACGCTGCACGGCTGCGGTAAATTGACTTTCAAAAAGTCTGGCAGTAATATAAAGCACCCTCGCATTTGGGTTACGCTCCTTAATACGGATACCGATAGCCTGAATAAGATGGGTTTTACCTACTCCGCAGGGACCAAATACAAACAATGGGTTAAATGTCTGCAACTTAGGGTCATTTGCTATAGCCTCGCCAATTGAACGTGCAACTTTATTGCTGTCACTTATACAGTAATTCTCAAAAGTGTACTCCGGATTAAGCTGCGAATCTATTTCCTCAACGTATGCCTCTTTAAACGGATTGGATGAAGCGCCGGGTCTCGGCTTAACAGCGGGACTCGGATGAGCACTTCCAGTACGTACTGTACTTGACGGGTCGTTTGCAACAATCGGATACTCATATATAAGCTTAATCCCATTGCCGTATATTCTTTTCAAAGTACGTCCGAGCACAGTGAAATACCTCTCTTCAAGCTGTTCGGCAAAGAACTCTGAAGGGCAGCCAAGGGTGAGCACATTGTTTTCAACGTGCTTGAAGGACAATGGGCTAAACCAATGTTCAAATTGTTCTTGGGGAAGTATATCCTTGATTATTTCAAGGCATTTGTCCCACATTTGTGAGTAATTCTGTTGCATGAGTAGTAATATGCGAGGAAACTGGCTTTAGTGTTGCAAATTTCCAAATTTATTTTGAGTAAATCAAACACTTTTTTATTTGCTTTTTGCAAACTTATTACAGCTGTTTGAATTTCAATCATTTATAAAACCCTTACATATTTACTTAAAGTTTATATTTATATTTATATATTTATATTCCTATAATACAAGTAAATATCACACAATAAACACATTCTTTTATAATTTTAGCTTTTAGATTAACACTTTATGAAATCCACTGAGTTACCTTATAGTTAAGCATACAATGTGGCACTATGCAAATTTATCTCTATTTAGATTCATTCCAAATAACGTGATTATGGGCATTTTTCATTTTCAATCCGTAAAATCGAGTTATGTCACCTCTTTATAAACGTAAATATACGTCCTGATTTCACACCTAAAACTCTCGCAGAAAAAAATTCTGACGGATGGCATTTAGTGCATAACTTATTATCAAATTGCTTGATGTTATGCTCGGCAAGTCCTAAATATATTAATTTTTCTCTGATGTAATTATGCAGATTGACGTGTGGCTTTTCCCAATCGGTTCTTCTCTCCACACAACTATTTGGGAATACGGAAGCGACCTCCTCCCCTACCTCAAAACATTCCGAACAGATAGAGGGACCCATTGCAACTTTGATCCTGTCAGTTTTCGCACCGGCTGAAACCATTGTATCAACTACATTTTCAATAATCCCGTTTACAGACCCACGCCATCCTGCATGAGCCACACCGACTACACCTGACTTAATATCGCTTAGGACCACCGGTACACAATCGGCAGTTGACACGCCAATAACTATGTCCTTAAGTATTGTCACAATGCCGTCAACCCCTTCGAGTTGCCCATCACTTACCGGAAGACTATCTATAAGCAGTACATTTGACGAGTGTGTTTGACGGGGAACAATCAGTGAATCCTCCGCAATCCCCATAGTCTCGCAAAACATCCTACGGCAATCTGCCACATGAGAGAGGTCGTCCCCTGAATAATGGCAGACATTAAATCCGGAGTATGGATTTGAAGCATCGGCATCCATACCTCTCGATGTAAAATATGCATCAACCTCTTCACCCACATCCAAGCGATGAAGCCAGCTTTTATCAGCAATAAAATTATCCAAAATGGGGTTATTATTGATTTTCATTTTGGCATCTCTCTTTTTTGTTATACTTTTGCGCCGTTTTTAACAATCGAAGTGCAAAGATATGAAAGATTTTCGTCTTAAGGGCCACATAGCAATGCTTGGAGCAAATACAATGTGGGGATTAATGGCTCCAATAGCAAAAATTGTGATGGCGGCGGGAATAGTCTCTCCATTACTGATGACTAATTTCCGAATATTCGGAGCAGCAATATTATTTTGGATAACATCCCTGTTTTTGCCGAGTGAGAAAGTCACAAGACGTGATCTGCTGTTACTTGCCGGAGCCGGGATGCTCGGAATTGTATTTAATCAAGGTTGCTATATATTCGGAGTAGGTCTCACATCCCCGGGAGAAGCGTCCATAATCACCACAACCATGCCTCTTTGGGTGATGCTACTCGCCGCATTGATTCTAAAAGAGCCTATCACATTAAAAAAGTTTGGAGGCATATTACTCGGAGGGGCTGGTGCGCTCCTACTGGTATTGAACGGAGCGAATACATCCATGAAAGGTGACAATGCGACACTTGGTGACCTGCTGGTACTTACCGCCCAACTATGTTATGCGTTATACCTGACATTCTATAAGAATTTCATCAAAAAATATTCCGTAGTCACTCTTATGAAGTGGATGTTCACATTCGCTTCATGCGCAATGCTGTGTATATCTGTCCCGACATGGCTGTCAACCGATTGGGGCGCCATGAGCAATGTTGAAATATGGGGTATCGGATATGTGGTGATATGTGCAACCTATCTTGCATACATATTTACAATGATAGGACAAAAGAATCTACGCCCGACACTCGTGGGGATGTATAATTATGCGCAACCTGTCGTTGCTTCAATAGTCGGCATATACCTTGGATTGGATAAATTTACACCCACAAAAATAATCGCTGTGATACTAATCTTTTCAGGCGTATATCTTGTGACAATAAGCAAAGCTGCGCAACCGTCAACTATCGGCGAAAAGGAATAGGAAGTATGCAATACACCGGCACAGGTGTGTTGTCAATCTCACCTGCCAACCATGGTGGCATCTGGGAGATAATTCGCACTGCTTCCCTGTTTAAAGACTCCTCCACCCCTCTGATAACTGATATATGGGAAAGAGAGCCGTCTTCATTCACCACGAAACTGCAAAGCACTCTACCCTCGATACCCTCCTGATAGGCTTCTTTCGGATAACGACGTTCGTGGTTGATAAATCTTATCATCGCATTATCTCCACCCGGAAACTGCGGCTGACGATCAACGAAGTCAAACTCATAGACATTCACGCTAATTTGTGTATGCTGAGCTTGGGTTGAAGCCGTGTTTTGGGGCTGCTGACCGAGGGTCGCAACCGGCACCAATAGCAAAACTAATGGAAGGATTGAATGGAGAATTTTTTCGTGCATAAAGGATATCTGATATACATTGCAAATTTAATAACAGTTGAAACTCGATGCAAGTATTTTGTGATTGATTACAATTGTTTTAATTTTGTTGACATTTTCAAATTTTAATATCGATGTATTAAAGTACACCTATATAATAATAGCAAAATATTTTCGTTAAATATATATTGTGGAAATTATAGAAAGACAGATGAAATATATTATAGCCATTCTGATTGCTTCGGTTATCACCTTGAGCGTTAAATCAAACGCCCAAGAGTCATCGTCTGCCTATAATTTTCTTGATTTGCCAACCTCGACACTCCGATACGGTCTCGGAGGTATAAATATTTCCTCGATCGAGGACGATATAAACAGTGTGGATCAAAATCCGGGGCTGCTTGGACCGGAAATCGGGATGCAGCTTGGAATAAATTATATGCGCTATATCGGCGACAGCAATTTCACCGGCATAAAATTCGGACGAGCAGCAGGCGAGCACGGGGCATGGGCTACAGGTATACAATACTTCGGTTACGGCAAAATCAAAGGTGCAGACGTAAACGGCAATCCAACCGGCGATTTTTCGCCCAAAGATATGATATTTTCAGGCACATATTCCCATGATATTACCGGATACTGGAGAGGTGGCATAAATTTAAAATTCATCTATTCAAGTTACGACTCATTCAACGCTATTGCCATTGCTACCGATCTCGGCGTAAATTACTTTAACCCTGAGTCCGACTTTTCATTTTCGGCTGTTATCGCAAATTTGGGAGGTCAGGTAAAACGTTTCAGAGAAAAATACGACCGTCTACCCTTCGATATCCGTCTCGGTGCATCAAAAACATTCGGATCCATACCTATTATTTGGTCTGTCACCGCATGGAATCTGACCAAATGGTCTTTGCCATATTATGCCAATGGCGATGGCTCCGACTCTGACAATCCTACTATTAAAGATAATTTCGGGTCAAATCTTTTCCGCCATTTTGTTTTTAGTGCTGATTTTATACCATCCGATAAATTCCATATTGGGATTGGGTATAATTACAAGACTCGAACAGATATGTCAACCTACCGACGAAATATATTATCCGGATTTTCGGCTTGTGTAGGTCTTACAGTCAAAAATTTCGCCTTGGGTGTTGCTATGGCTCAACCGCATACAGGCACTACCACCATAATGTTGAACTTATCCACAAATCTATATGAATTCTAATAATATAATCATAGCCATCGACGGCTATTCATCATCAGGCAAAAGCACAATGGCAAAACAGCTTGCCATGAACATCGGATATCGTTATATCGATTCAGGTGCCATGTACAGAGCTGTGACACTCTATGGTATGCGCCATGGCTTAGTCACCACCGACGGCGAAGTAGATGTTCCCAAACTTATAAGCTCATTACCGGATATACATATTGACTTCCATCTTGAGGGTGACCGCCAATTCACAATGCTCAACGGTGAGAATGTGGAGAATGAAATCAGGACTTTAGGTGTATCTAATTGCGTCTCCCCTGTCGCCGCTATTCCTGAGGTCAGACATGCTCTTGTGAAAATGCAACGAGAGATGGGCGAGCGCAAGGGTATTGTCATGGACGGAAGAGATATAGGCACTGTCGTATTCCCAAATGCGGAAATGAAAGTTTTTTGCGATGCCAGCGCTGAAAGAAGAGCGGAACGCCGATACAAAGAGCTTACCGATAAGGGTGAAAAAGTCTCATACGAGGATGTGCTTGCCAATGTCATTAAACGTGACCACATCGATGAGACCCGAGATGAAAGCCCACTTAGATGCGCTGATGACGCCGTCAGACTTGACAACTCAAAGATGACGATTGATGAACAGAACCGGTGGCTGATTGACCTCTTCAATAAAATCACAAACAGATGACAACTGACATAACAAGCGACAAAAAACCGACAGTAGAGATTGATGCCCGATCAGGTTTCTGTCATGGTGTCGTGACAGCCATACGCAAAGCCGAAGAGGAGCTTGAACGCAACTCGGAGCCGCTATATTGCCTTGGTGATATCGTACACAACAGTGATGAAGTGGAGAGGCTTGAGAAAAAAGGGCTCTCTACCATCACCCATGAAGACCTTGGCAGACTAAAAGGAGCAAGAGTGCTTCTTAGGGCACACGGTGAACCACCATCCACATATATTACTGCAAAAAATCAAGGTATCGAGATTGTCGATGCCACATGCCCCGTGGTATTGCAATTGCAACGTCGAATCAAAGACACGTACGACAATTCCTCCCCCCGTCCGCAGATTGTGATATATGGCAAAGCTGGACATGCTGAAGTAAACGGGCTTGTCGGACAAACCGCTGGCGAAGCCATTGTGGTGGAAAATCTCGACCAACTTTCACGTATCGATTTCAACAAAGATATAGCGTTATATTCACAAACCACAATGTCCCTGCAAGGGCTTGATGAAATGATTAAGGAGATAACGAAACGTGTAGCTCCCGGTGTCACATTTAAATATTATGACACTATATGCCGTCAGGTAGCCAACAGGGTGAGCCATCTGCGTGAGTTCTCTTCTGCCCATGATGTAATCTTGTTTGTCGCAGGAGCAAAAAGCAGCAACGGCAAAGTTCTCTATAACGAATGTCGTAATGTGAACGAACGTTGCTACCTCGTGTCACGCGCCGGAGATTTCCAGCCTGACTGGATCATTGGAGCCGAGTCTATAGGCATTTGCGGTGCCACCTCTACCCCACGCTGGCTCATGGAACAGGTTCGGGATATAGTTAACGCTCACATCTGATTTCACATGGACGATTTTGTGGCAATCGATGTTGAGACGGCAAACGGTGAACGCACATCTATATGTGCGATTGGAGCCGTAAAAGTTGTGAACGGATATATCACTGACAGATTTTATGAATTAGTGAAACCGGAACCTGAATATTATTTCAGACATTTCACGCTCAACATCCATGGCATAGGGA
This sequence comes from uncultured Duncaniella sp., assembly GCA_910577335.1. GTDB lineage: Bacteria > Bacteroidota > Bacteroidia > Bacteroidales > Muribaculaceae > Duncaniella. Next base: position 24,891 of record CAJTMJ010000011.1, read on the forward strand.
AAGAGGACACCGAAAATGCCAGGACATTTGACAAGGTATGGAGGGATATTGACAAAATGATTGACAACCTGCCTCTCGTAGCCCACAACAAAGCGTTCGACGAGTCATGCATCCGTGCGGCTCATAGGGCATACGGGATGGATTACCCGGATTATCCATTCTTTTGCACCCTTAGCACGGCTCGCCGTCTAATACCTCGCAGTCATTTATCATCCTACTCCTTACCGTACGTATGTGACTTTTTAGGAATACCGTTTTATAATCATCACAATGCTTTGGCTGATGCGGAAGCATGTGCTAAAATCGCAATGACACTATTATGACACTTCGACAATATCTTACAGCTACAGTAATTGTTGCATTACCCGCATTATTTGCAGGATGCAGCTGCGGATCGTCAACTGACGACGGCACCAATAAGCAAGAAAAAATCTCAAGCAAAGTAATAGACTGGAAAGCATATAACCTCGGTGCTGATCATGCCAAAGAAGTCATTAGCATAGCACATGACGAGTCCGAACTACAGGACGCATTATTGGAGGTCCGGGCAAGAATTTCCAATATTCACAGCAAACTCGGAGCACAGTCAGCCACAGATTACGAACGAGGATTTACCGAATACATACGCACTGAAAAGGATTCCTTGGCACGGATAATTTTCTAAAATTTTAACTTGTACTTATTAGAGGTTTTTACTACTTTTGCTATGAACTAATTTAAACTTTGAACTGATTTAAATTTTTTTATTTTTTAAGATTTGATATTATTTTCGAGATGAATTATCTGCTCGATGAGGGAGCTTAGCGAGCTAAGTGACCGAAGAGATGCTGATAATTCAGCCGAAAAGAGTATCAAAGATTGAAAACAAACTGAATTTCAGCATTAGTTTAACATTCTATAAAAAGTTTAAATCAGTTCTTTTTACGAAAAGTCAAACATAAGCAGGAATTTACCTCATATTTTGTATTTGGTATATTTTAGATAAAAAATTATGCGTTTTTACAGCACTAACAGGCAATGTCCGGATGCCTCGCTGGAAGAGGCTGTAATGACCGGGCTTGCTCCCGACGGAGGATTGTATATGCCTTTGCATATACCCGAAATTCCCCGTGCTTTTTTCAATAATATAGGTGAAATGACCATTGCTAACATTGCATACGTGGTCGCAAACACCATTCTTGGCGATGACATTGATTCAGCTCAACTTAATTCCATAGTCAACGACACCTTTTCTTTCGACATTCCACTTCGCAAGATAGAGAACAATATATACGCCTTGGAACTTTTCCACGGTCCCACCTTGGCTTTTAAGGATGTTGGCGCTCGTTTCCTTGCGAGAATCATAAGCCATTACGCATCTAAAATAACTGAAGACGTTAATGTGCTTGTTGCGACATCGGGAGATTCCGGCGGAGCAGTGGCAAACGGATTTCACAACGTAAGTGGAGTGAAAGTATTTGTCCTCTATCCTGAAAACAGCCTGACAGAGATGCAGAAGCAACAGTTTACCTCTCTTGGCGGTAATATTTATCCGATCGCGGTAAAAGGCACTTTTGATAATTGCCAGTTTCTTGTCAAGACAGCTTTCAATGACACTGAGCTGCGCAAATCGATGTTGCTGACATCAGCAAATTCAATCAACATCTGCCGATTACTCCCGCAAATGTTCTATTATTTTTACGGGTTCGCTCAACTATCGGAGCTGAATGTTGACCTTGAAAATGTTGTTGTTTCAGTCCCTTGCGGCAACCTTGGTAATCTGACTGCCGGACTTTTGGCAAAGAAGATGGGACTTCCGGTAAAGAGATTCATAGCTGCGAACAACAAAAATAATGTGTTTGCCAACTATCTTGTGAATGGTAAATTTGTTCCACGCAGGTCAACACGAACCATCGCACCCGGAATGGATGTAGGCAACCCGTCAAACTTTTCAAGAATATTGGATATGTTTGACAATGACTACAATGCCATATCCGAGCTGATAAAAGGCTATTCCTATAAAGACGAGGAGATCAAAGAGACATTAATCGACACATATTCCATTAACAGTTATCTTCTGGATCCTCATGGCGCAACTGCATTCAGAGCGCTGAAAGATGACATGAAGGATGGAGAAGTGGGAATATTCCTTGAAACAGCCCACCCTTCAAAAATGGCTCGTATAATGAAAGATGCCACAGGTGTGGAATTTAAGACATTCAATAATACCGGCACAAAACATTCATCGAGCATACCACGCATCTCCTCCTCGTATGATTCTCTCAAAAAAATTTTACTCTCCACAACATAATATCAATTATTATTGTTAAATTTGCATAATACATCATCATTAATTTAAACAATTGACAATAATGGCTTCAAACAAACGTTTATTAAAAAAAGAAATCCGTAATATCTGCGGAGCCCTCGCCGGGGAGTGTGTAATAGCAAAGATCACTGTCCCGGGCATCAATCCGGAGACATTGAACAAAATCATTTATGAACTCGCCGAGCTTCAGGAAAATGCATTGAAATGCGTATCTGTTGAATTTCCCCAGTCACCGAAATCATTCGCAACTGCCAAAGAATACCATGACGCCCGCACTAAATACTTCAAGGCTGCTTTCAGTTCTCTGAAAAAAGAATTTAACACTCATGTGGAAGCTATCGTAAAAGAAATGAACGATGCTCTGCCACAGGAGCAGAAGGATGCAAACAAACAAGCTTTGGCTAATAAATAAAAATGTCCTTTTCCGGCTTCATATTAAAGATATTCGGATGGAAAGTGATATGCACCGTTCCTGATTATCAGAAATGTATAATCTGTGTAGCGCCACATACATCCAATTGGGATTTCGTGCTTGGCAAGTTTGCCTATTGGTCTGTAGGACGCCAAGCCGGATTCCTGATGAAAGAATCATGGTTTTTCTTTCCGATGAAATACCTGCTCAGAGCACTTGGCGGCATTCCCGTGCCACGCAAACGAGGCTCATCGCTCTCTGAAGCAATAATAAAAAAATTCAACAGCTCGGAGAGAATGACTCTTGCCATAACCCCTGAGGGCACACGCTCAAGAGTCACCGAATGGCGAACCGGATTCTTGCATATAGCTTATGAAGCCCACCTCCCAATTGTTCTCGGTGCCATTGATGCCGAAAACAAACTTATCCATCTTCAGGAGTCATTCACTCCTACCGGCGATATCAACACTGATATGCGAGCCATAAAAAATTATTATAAACCCTTCAAAGGCATCAAGCCTGAAAACTTTTCTGCTGACTAATGAAAATTTGTGTCATTCCTCTTGATATAGTTTATGCTGACAAAGATGAAAACATCATCTCTGTTGCGCATCATCTTCATCAGGTGGAAGCCGACACAGATATCGTAGTCCTCCCCGAACTTTTCACTACTTCTTTTATCGCAGACAAAAGAACCGTAAGTGAACTTGCCGAGACAAATGAAGGCAACACTATTGCCGCAATCAAACGCTGGGCACAATTCTTCGGCTTTGCAATTGCCGGCAGTTTCCTTGCCACTGACGAAAACGGACATTACTATAATCGTGCGTTTTTTATAGAACCTATGGGCGACGCGTCATTTTATGACAAACGCCACTTATTCCCTTTGTCGGAGGAAAATAAAACCTACACTCCCGGCTCCACCTTATCGCCAATCATAAGATACCGGGGTTGGAATATAAAACTCATTGTATGTTTTGACCTCCGTTTTCCGGTTTGGTCACGAAATCAACCCGGACAATTATACGATCTGCTCATCGCTCCGTCCAACTGGCCTCATTCACGGGAATTCCAGTACAAGACCCTACTTTCAGCCAGAGCGATAGAGAATCAGACATTCGTAGTAGGCGCCAACAGAACCGGCACCGACAAATATGGCGAATATCCGGCTGGATTATCAGGTATATATGACAATCTCGGTTTTCCCATACAGGAGACACGAATGAACGGTCATCTCTACGCTATAATGCACCGACAATCTTTAATTGAAGGACGAAAACGTTTTCCGGCATTTGAAGCTTCTGATTATTTTTCAATTGACCTTTATAAAAAACCGACATTCGAAAAATAATATCCATAGTTAGAATCGACGCATCCATTCAGGGATTAAAACATTTTAACTAAATTTTAACGAACAAATCATTATACTTAATTGTATACAAATAGGGTGCGATATTCATCCGCCACATACATAGTAATTATATTTTCACATCTAACAAGCAAACACAATGGAATTTTACAATGGAATCATTACACCGATTCACGAAGATTTCTTCGGGAATATTGTTGGCTCTCAGAGCGCCACGGTGGAAACAACATCCCCTCAGGATTATGTAACTGATTGGTCAATGCCAACAACCAACAATTAGAACTAACCTTTAACTGAAAAACAGGTCCGGCTTCAAACTTTGAAACCGGACCTGCAAAATTTATATGGCTACATTTATTTTAGCCGCAACGTGAGGTGCCGCAGGAAGTACAGATCAGACATCCTTCCTGATATATCAGAGTTTCCTGTCCGCAATTAGGACATTTTTGTCCCTTAGCAGGTGTGCCGGTGGGCAGATATTTTTTGAGAGCACGCTCCACACCCATCTTCCAAGTGTTGATTGACTGTGAATCCAACTCCAATCCGTTGACAAGCTTTATAACCTGATCAATTGGCATACCATAACGCAACACGCCTGATATGAGTTTTGCGTAATTCCAATATTCCGGATTAAACTTATCGGAAAGACCTTCTATAGTGGTCTTATAACCTCGCTTATTGATGAACTGGAAGTCATAACGCTTATTTCCTTTCTCATCCATAGCTTTTATTATCTTACCTTTCGATACTGACTTCGGGCAGAAAATACCGTCATCATCATCGGCAAGACCGGTGAATATCTCGTATGGACGGCCATTCCTCAAACCGACAAATGCGATCCATTTCTCTTTGTTGTTCTGGAATCTCACTACATCAGCTTCAAGTTCAATCGGACGTTTTGCCACATGGCGTTCTTCATTTTCGTCAATCGTCCAATTCACAGTATCCTTGGAGTCTGCATTGCCTGCTTCCTGTTCTTTTTCTTTATCCTTCTTCTTGTTTTCGTCGGCAGAAATCAACACACCCGAACGGCTTCCGTCACGATATATGGTACAACCCTTACACCCGACCTTCCATGCTTCAAGATACAAGCGGTTGACCAACTCCACGGTCGTATCTGCGGGCAGATTTATTGTCACTGAGATAGAATGATCGACCCATTTCTGGACAGCGCCCTGCATCTTCACCTTTTCAAGCCAATCTATGTCGTTAGATGTAGCTTTATAATAGGGAGATTTAGCCACCAAGGCGTCCAATTCAGCCGGTGTATAATTGTTACGACGCTCAATGCCGTTAATCTTCATCCACTCAAGGAATTTAGGATGATACACCACAAATTCTTCAAATGCCTCGCCTGATTCATCAACAAAATCGACATGCACATCCTGATCGTTGGCATTAACCTTACGGCGGCGTTTATAAACAGGCATAAACACCGGCTCAATACCTGAGGATGTTTGAGTCATTAGAGATGTGGTTCCTGTAGGAGCTATGGTAAGACATGCAATATTACGTCTGCCAAATTTCTCCATCTCCTCCGCCAATTCAGGTGCGTATTCACGGAGTCGAGCTATAAAGGGATTGTTCTTTTCTCTCTGCGCGTCATATATTTCAAATGCGCCACGCTCTTTTGCCATCTCAACAGATGACTCAAATGCCGCTAATGCCACATTACGATGCACCTCAACAGACTGAGCGGTAGCCTCCGGAGTACCATATCTAAGACCAAGAGCTGCAATCATATCACCTTCTGCAGTAGTTCCGAGTCCTGTGCGACGTCCTTTCAAAGTTTTTGCCCTTATCTTTTCCCAAAGTCTTAATTCGGTCTCCTTAACCTCGGGTGTTTCGGGGTCCTGCTGTATTTTACGTATGATGACATCAATCTTCTCCATTTCGAGATCAATAATATCATCCATGATACGCTGAGCCTTTTTGATATGGGTCTTAAACAGGTCATAGTCAAAGTAAGCTTCAGGTGTGAATGGATTTTTCACGTATGAATACAGATTAATGGCAAGCAGACGGCAACTGTCGTACGGACAAAGGGGAATTTCTCCGCACGGATTGGTTGATACGGTCTGAAATCCTAAGTCGGCATAACAATCGGGGATGGATTCACGAAGAATTGTGTCCCAGAAAAGGACACCCGGCTCAGCCGATTTCCATGCATTGTACACAATCTTGCCCCAAAGTGATTTTGCATCTATCTCGGATGTCACTGCAGGCTTATCGCTGTCAATCGGGAATTGTCTCATGTACGGTTTCCCTTCCTCGACAGCCTTCATAAATTCATCGTCAATTCGCACCGACACATTCGCTCCGGTGATTTTACCTTGCTCCAATTTGGCATCGATAAAACGTTCGGAATCGGGATGCTTAATGGCGACCGACAGCATTAAAGCGCCGCGTCTGCCATCCTGAGCCACCTCACGGGTAGAATTGGAATAACGTTCCATAAATGGGACCAAACCGGTAGAGGTCAAGGCTGAATTTTTGACAGCCATGCCTTTAGGACGCAGGTCGCTAAGGTCGTGCCCTACTCCGCCACGACGCTTCATAAGCTGTACCTGCTCCTCATCAATCTTGGCAATACCGCCGTATGAATCAGGATGCCCGTCCAAACCAATCACAAAGCAATTTGACAATGATCCGGTCTGGAAGTCATTTCCGATACCTGCCATGGGGCTTCCTTGTGGAACCACATATTTAAATCTGTCCAAAAGGTTAAAAACCTCCTCCTCGCTCATCGGATTCGGATAGTTGCTTTCAATACGGGCAATTTCATGTGCAAGACGGTGATGCATATCCTCAGGGGTGAGTTCATAAATATTGCCATCAGAGTCTTTGAGAGCATATTTGCTCACCCATACTTTAGCAGCGAGCTCCTCTCCACCAAAATACTCCACAGATGCCTTATATGCCTCATCAAACGTATACTTAGGTCTTTCCATTTGATATTAAACTTATAGAATAATTCAGGATGCAAAGTTGACCATTAATTTCGGATATACCAAAAATTTCCAATGCAAGTTATTTACATCTGAAAATAAATTTGTAACTTGCATTGGATTTTAATAACAAACTGATTTAAACTTTTTTGAACGACAAATCATGAATACCGACAAATACTTCGCCTCTCGCCGCACCATACGTAAATATGACACCACACGTGATATCCACGCTTCAGCCATCATGGAGATGCTGGAGGATGCCGCTCATGCCCCCAATACCGGCAATATGCAAATCTATAGCGTGATTATCACAAAAGATGAAGACGGTAAAAAAGCTCTTGCCCCCGCCCATTTCAATCAACCTGCAGTGATGAACGCATCCGCCGTCCTTACATTCTGTATCGACCTAAACCGTTTCTCGCACTGGTGCCGCATAAATGATACCACACCGGGATTTAACAACCTCCAAGGTTTCACTTGGGGTGTGATCGACGCATCTATTTTCGCCCAGCAATTCTGCACCATAGCCGAAATGAACGGCATGGGGACCTGCTATCTCGGCACAACAACCTACAACGCCGAGCCGATAGCAAAAGCGCTTGAACTGCCTGAAGGTGTCATACCCGTAATTACCGTTACTGTAGGATACCCGGCTGAGAATCCCGAAATATCCGACCGCCTCCCCATCGAAGCCATAGCCCACCTCGAAAAATACCATTTAGCTGACAGCGCCGAAATAAAAAACATATATGCCGAAAAAGAAGCGCTCCCTTCATCAAAGCAATTCATAACCGAGAACTCCAAGGACAATCTCGCTCAGGTATACGCCGAAGTCAGATATCCCAGCGAAGCCAACGAAAAATTCTCGCAGGTCTACCGCGAATTCCTCAAAAACCAAGGAATCCAAATCTAACCCCTCCCCCATACTCCCATAATTAAAACCATTGAAACATCTATCAAAGTCAACTCACAGCTGACTCATAATAATAACCATGTTAAAACATATATTAAAAAGTACTGCGTTACGACTTATAATTGCTATTTTCATAGGCATAATTATAGGTTATGGTATAATATGCCTTAAAGGTACCATGTTGGAAATTGCACTGCAAATCATTATGATTGTAAAGCATATATCAAGTCAAATAATATTATTCATGGTGCCATTAATAATATTCGGATGCGTGGCACCATCGATTACCCGTTTCTCAGGAAATGTGACATCTTTATTAGGTTTTTCACTACTTATAGCCTATCTCTCATCAATCGGAGCTGCATTCTTATCCATAAGTGTGAGCCGGCTATTCGTACCATTATTTGAATTCGGGAAAGTTAGCAGTGCTGTAAATCCATTACCTGAAAAAATGCTCATTACTTTAAATTTTCCTACTGTAGATACGATGTCAACTCTCCTTCTCGCTATTTTGGTAGGACTTGGAGTCGTTTGGACAAATTTCAAAAGCATGGCGAATTTTCTTGAAGGATTCCAAGCGATGGTCCTACTTATAGTGCGTCGAATATTATTACCTATATTGCCTTTATTTGTAGGTGCAAACTTCGCACTCATAGCTTACAAGGGACAGATCGAGCAGATGATGATCTATGTATATGTTGTCCTTATGATTGTGGCATGTCAACTGTTATGGATAACCATCATGTATGTCATTGCTTCGATATATACCAGAAAGAATGGTTGGTTAGTGGTAAAATTTTACCCAAAAGCTTATTTCACTGCTCTCGGAACAATGTCATCAGCAGCCACATTGCCATTTGCAATCGAATGTATCAGCGAAAGCCCTATTGTGAAAAAAGATACCATTGACTTTGCATTGCCATTGTTTTCTAACCTTCATTTATGCGGATCAGTTATTGCCGAGATGGCATTAGTTACGGCAGTATATTACACTATGTTCGGTGAAATGCCGGCTCTAACGAACATGATACTATTTGCTTTATTGGCTTGTGTGATAGCCATAGGTTCTCCGGGAGTACCCGGCGGATTAAACATGTCGTGCATGACCATAGTCGGGACAATGATCCTTGCCGGACAGCCGTCTGAAAGTACTATTGAGTTTTTCGGTATAATGACAGCTATCTATACTGTACAGGACGGTTTCGGCACAGCATGTAACGTCACCACCGACGGTGCCCTCGCTCTTATGACTGATAAAAAGGTGGCACAGATTGAAAAACAAAATACCTGTAATTTAAATTTGCATTAAAGGTGATGGAATCACGAACATATAAATTCAACAATTCTACCGTAAAAATTATATTTGGAGATTTGATATCTTCAAAAACGGATGTTATGGTCATATCCGGCAGCATAGGTATACCAATGCTTGGAGGATTGCCTGAATATATCAAAAAACATGCCGGGAAAAGCACATTTGATGATGCGTCTAAACATTCCGATGCAAAACTTGGCGATGTAGTAGTGACAAGCGCAGGTGATTTACCTCACAAATATTTATTTCATGCAGTCACTGTTGATTTTTGGAAGAAAGTTATTCCAAACATAGAGGAAGAAAACTTAAATGGAGCATATCAATATATAATTTCACATGTATACAGAAAATGCATCCGATTATTGACTGCCATGGAATTAGATTCCATCGCATTTCCATGTCTTGGGGTTGGTATGGGAAACATGCCGTTAAAAGCGGTTGCAAAAGCTACTGCTGAAATTATTTCCCAATTACTATTACGAACTAATAAAAAAATCAGAGTTGAAATATACATAAAAGATACTTATGGAGTATACGAGAATTTAAATTATCTGCCTTTCTTTGAATATTTTGGTGCGTATGAAATATTGGCAAAAACAGAATTAAAGCCAAGCGATAATGACGCATTGCAGATTCCGGAATTAAACATCCCAAGCATAGATATTCATGATTATCAAGATGTTTTTATTAGCTATTCTCGAAAAGATATGGAAGCTGCAAAACTTATTTGTTCTTTATTGAATAAAATAAAGCTATCTTTTTGGATTGATGTAAATGGCGTATATAGCGGTAACAATTATAAAGAAGAGATAGTAAAAGCCATTCAACATTCTAAAATTATGATTTTTCTATCTTCTGAAAATTCAAACAAATCAGTAAATGTGATTAAAGAGATAAACCTTGCAGACAAATACAATAAGATTATAATCCCTGTACGTCTTGATAGATACCCGATGGATCCGGCAATTGAATATGATTTATCGAGCATTGATTGTATTGAAATGCAGTCTTTTGATCAGAGCAGCATGACAAAATTACAGAATGCTATTATTGGACAATTAGCAATAAACGGTAACATAAAATGAGCAAATCTAAATATGATATATTTATAAGTTATCGACGGGAAGGAGGTGCGCAATATGCGAGGACACTTCAACTCATGTTGGAAAAGAAAGGATACCGTGTATTCCTTGATTATGATGAATTGAAGGATGAGAAATTCAGTCCTAAAATAGAGTCTGCCATCAAGAACTCTACTATATACATTCTCGTGCTTTCAAAAGGTGTGTTAGAAAAATGTGACCAAGAAGGGAACTGGGTACGTAGAGAAATAGAAATAGCTCTTGATGCAGGTAAGCATTTTATACCTGTAAATCCAGATGGGACTTTTGACGGAATACCGGATGGCGTGCCGACAAGAATCCGTCAGGCTATCGAAGAAACCCAACATTCGGAAGTGAACTTCGGGCAAACCCTTAAGCCAACAATTGACATGTTGGTAAAAAACCGTATTCGTCCTCATATACATAAATGGAAATATTTATACTGTGTGCTTCCCGGAATCATCATTGCCGGAATGTGTGCGGCTATATTCCTATATGTGAAACCAAATAATGAACGCCAAGAGTTAGAAATTCTAAAATCCGAGATCTCATTCATGGGCAACCCGGTGAGTTGGGCTGACGATGTTACTAAGGCACAGCTTTTTGCTGTGAAAGAAATATTTGAATCAATGCAAGAGATACCCGGAGGTGAATTCACACAAGGAGCCGAGCCACTTGAAGACGGCTCATATCATGAGTATGTGGAACAAGAGTATGAAATACCCGCATTCAGAACATCAGTAGAATCATTCTACATAAATAAATTTGAAGTCACAATAGGACAATGGAATGCTATAACAGGCGAAAATCGTAATGGTAATCCCACAATGCCAGTCAGTTCTGTAACCTATCAGCAGGTAGCAGATTTCATAAATACATTAAATGATCTAACTCTTAAAGAATTTCGTCTACCATCTGAAACTGAATGGGAATATGTGGCTAAAGGTGCCAATGAGCCCGAAGGATTCATGTTTGCTGGGAGTGACAATTTGAATGACGTGGCTTGGTATGCGACAAATTCAAAAGGTGATGCCAAAACTGAGCTGCCATCAACACCTACCGTAAATGACATTTTTAATATGAGTGGCAATGTCAGCGAATGGTGCTCTACCGTCTTTATGCCATATAACAGCGAAATCCCAATAAATAATGAGGAGGCATTTGTGATCAGAGGAGGGAACTTTGATTCGCAACCATACGAACTCACTGTGACACATAGAGAACCGGCATCGCCTGAAACTTCAATTCCTACATTAGGATTCCGACTTGCTATGACTAAATAATGAACTTGTCTATGAAAATAAGAGCTCTAATATTCATATTACTTATAAGCATAGGATATCATGCCAATGCTCAAACCCTTAGCGAACCTATGGAAACTGCAGTGGAGATCTGCAAGAATCTATCGAATGCCATTAGAACATCAAGCACCGCTGCTTTAAAAGCTGAAAACAATAGGCTAAAAACAGCTGACATCATAGAGTTTAATGCCCTTCGTCTCGAATCAGGTGAAGAAATAAACCTTAACGGACATTTTTTATTTGATGAAGTATTTATTGATAGCCTTATCCAAAATCGAAAAATCATAGAATTTGCAAGCATATATGCGAAAAAAAGGTCAACACGAAGCTCATCAGGCGTTAATGGTCGTATTCTCCTTACAACCAAAGGGATTAAAGCTGGAAAAAGCACCGTATGGAAGACTGTAAACAGAGGATATGCAGAATATGCGATTATAGCAGAACCCGAAGGACTATTCACCATGACCATACGTGACAAAGAAGGTAAAACATTATATGTTGAAACTCATAATAATAAAAAAGGTGATACCATACGAAAAGCAAAAATGGATTTACCTACTGGAAAAATGACAATATTATTTATAGAAATAACTAACCATGGGAAAAAAGACGCAAGTTTTGCAATCCTTAGTAACTAATAACTTATAAGAATGGAAAAAATCACATATATCATCTGTTTATTAGCATCAATATCACTCATATCTCCCATATATGCGGGCAAACCGAATGCTATTGAACTTTTTAAAGCAGCCAAACATGAGGATGACGCAAAATCCTATGATAAGTCACTGAGTATATACTTAAAAGCTGATAGTGCGTTCATTGCAGAAAATCTTGCCGAAACGGAAGAATATGCTAAGTCATTGCACAATACCGGACGTGCATATTTCAATACCGACAATGCAGAAAAAGGGCGTGAATATACTCTTAAAGCTATGAAACTTCGTGAGAAATTATTCGGCAAAGTCAGTAAGGAATATATCACATCGTTGAATAACTATGCTCTCTCGTTTTTCCTTTCAAACGATTTTAACGAAGCATTTAAATTACAATCCGAAGTAATCAATCTATGTTCAAAAATGAATACTCCTCATCCCGATGAAGGTATGTATCTCATAAACCTCGGACGTATAAATTATGCTTTGGGAAATGAATCTAACGCTGTTAAAAACATAGAGGATGCATTAGGAAAAGTTGAAAAATTCAGCCCAAATTATGAATATGCGCTTAATTTCCTTGCCAACTATTACATGAGAAACGATGATAATGCCAATACCAACCGCATCCTCGGATTAATGGAAGAGCATAACCAACACGAACTTACAAAAGAATGCAATACCCTCGACTGCCATCTTGAACGAGCTAACTATTACGAAACAAAAGGCAACACTGCATCTGCTCGTGATGAATATATGGCAGCATTTGCGCTCCCTTTGGACAATGAAGAGAAAGCAACCGCATACGAAAGATACGCTCGTTTCCTTTCCGCATCGCTAAGAGACTACGCCCAAGCTGGAGATTATTATAATATGGCAGCTGAACACTTGGCAAAAGTTGAAGGCGAAAGTGAGAAGACCACATCGTTATACAAACAAGCAGGAATATGCTTTTTTGTTGGCAAAGAATATGACAAATCAATAAAGGCACATCAAAATGTTATATTAATGTGTGATAAGCATGGGTATTCTAAAACGTTGAAAGGAACTTCACTTCAAGGGCTTGGCAATGCTTATACCGGTAAAAAAGAATATGCAAATGCTATATCAGCATATAAATCATGGGTAAAACACCTGAAAGATAACGGCGATGAAGGAACGACCGATTATGCCAAGGCACACGAACGACTTGCATCATCAGAAAAATTTAATGGAGATTATGATGCAAGCATAGCTGACTATGAAACCGCCATCAGGCTTTACAACAAACTCGGAATGCATGAAGAGGAAGAATATGCTGCAAATGGACTGGCAATGTGCAAAATTTATGCGAAAAAGAACGACGCCGGTAACGTGGCAGATATAGCTGCGGCTAACCAACAAAGGCACAAAAAGTTACAGCAGCTGTTAAAATCTGAATTAAATACCATTGAGCAGAGCATGGGATATCTGGGTAGACTTTCTGACGCTCGCTCATTTGCCACAGTGGCAGGTATCTATGCGCAACTCAGTGACTATGAGAATTCATTAAAATACTATGCTCAATATATCAATGCCATACGTGACGCCCTGAGCGAAGACTTTTTGCTGAAAGGCCCTAAAGAACGCCAACTTACATGGATGGGGGAATTGAAAAACATAAATCAGATGGGGACTCTTATCACAGAACTTCCGCAAAATTCTCCAGAGATGTATGCAAAACTTTCGAATCTCATTTTTGAAGGGCAGTTGCTATCAAAAGGCATCTTGTTATCCTCAGGCATAGAGTTTGGTAAAGTACTGAACCATTATGGCACACCGGAAATGAAAACAAAATACGATGCCATAAAGCAAAATATCTCCAAGATAGAAACTCTCAGAAAAGAAGGAAAATCGATTGATAATATACTGTCGCTCTCACGAAAGACTGATGCGATGCAGCTTGAACTTGCCAGAGAATGTGCCCAATTTGCATATTTCACTGATTACCTAAAAATAAAAAGTGAAGATGTGGCAAACGCTCTTGACGACAATACGGCAGCAGTAGAATTTGTTACACTCGACACAGGAATACTATCAGATTTTGACATGATTATAGCTGTTCTTATTAGCAAGGACTTCCCCACAGGAATAGCTATCCCGATAGGGACCAAAAAAACTATCAAAGATATAATTGCCGACAATGAAAAGTTTGCCAAGCCTGAGTATGGCAAGCTTTTATGGGGTGGTATATTGCAAGCTGCGCAAGGTAAATCGAAGATATATTTTGCGCCTGATGGCATTCTTAATAATATTGGTATCGAATATCTGAATGTGGAAGGGAGCCCACTCTCGGATCGCATCGAACTTTCAAGAGTGTCGTCTACGAAAGAAATCTGTCGTGAACATGATTCAAAGCCATTGCAATATGCAGCACTTTTCGGGAATATCGATTACATGGATTACGATCTATCAGCAGCTGATGAAAGCATATCAAATAACCGAGCATCATCCGGCTTTAATTTCGGAGATCTTGACAATACTGATCGGGAGATAAAAGAAATTACGTCATTACTAAAAACTCATTATACTAAATCTGAAATAGTCCCCTATACCGGGACAGCCGCCAGCAAAACAAGATTTCTATCACAAGAGAAACTACCTATTAATCTCTTGCATATAGCCACGCATGGTAAGTACATTGATGCCACTAAAGTTTCTGATAATGATGCAATGACAAGAAGTGTGCTTGCATTTGCCGGAGCCAATCTATATGATAATTTTGAAAATAATGCAGGTCTTGTCAACGCTACCGAAATAGCGGACATGACTTTGCAGGAATGTGATCTGGTGGTACTTTCAGCATGTGAAAGCGGACTCGGCAAACTTGGTGTTGACGGTGTATTCGGTCTTCAACGTGGATTCAAAAATGCTGGAGCCAAGACGTTGCTTGTCAGCCTCAACGAAGTATCAGACAATGCCACTGCAGACATGATGATTTCATTTTATCGCAATTATCTCACCGATGCCAATAATTCCAAACGTGAAGCTCTAAGAAAAGCCCAAATGGAGATCCGGAATAAATACCCTACCGATAACACTTGGGCATCGTTCATACTCATCGATTCCTTTGATTGAGATGTGAGGCATGATAGATTCTGATCTCATATTACCTCTATAAAAATAAAACAGATAGGTAATGGAAAAATATAAACCACAACCCGTAAATACATCAGACGTAAAATTACCTGATGATCTGACGCCACTCATTGAGGAAATGGCTAAGAATGTACATGAAGTATGGGCACAGAATAGAATTAACGACGGATGGACTTATGGTACGGTCCGTGATGACGTGAAGAAACAACATCCAGGACTTGTACCCTATGAGGAACTACCTGAACGCGAGAAGGAATATGACCGAGCTACATCACAAGAAACATTGAAATTTATTTTGAAATCAGGTTTTTCTATTTCAAAAAATTAGCTTATCTTTGTGATATGCCTTAATATATAATTAATCCCCTCAGATTATGCGACACTGTGCACATATATTTGCCAACACCGGCATTAATAGAGTTATATTTTTTATATTCTCATTATGTGCTATTCAGACCTACGCACAAACAATTCAGAATGGTAAAATCCAAGAGTATAACGAACGTGAGAAGAAAACTCCGCTTGAAGGTGTAGAACTTACCATCAGATCGGCTGGTAGCACTGTGTCAGATAAGAGTGGCAATTTCAAATTGCAATTCCTGACACTTAAACCGGGCGAAAGGGTAAATGTGCGTCGTATCGAAAAACTCGGGTATGAAATTTTTAACAAGGAAGCTGTGGAGCAGTGGAACATCAATCCGAATGAACCATTTGTCATAGTCATGTGTCGCTCTGACCGCTTCAAGAAGATACGAGACAACTATCGTAATGGATCACTCGAAGGACTAACACGTAAACTTAAACAAAAAGAGGCAGAGCTTTCAAAACTTAAACAAACCGGAAAAATCAAAGAATTAGCATATCGGGAAAAACTTAGTCAATTAAGAGAAGAGCATGAAAAGCAATTAGACCGGCTTGATAGCTATATTGACAGATTTTCTCGTATAGACCTATCAGAAATATCAGAAACAGAATTGGAAATTCTATCTCTGGTTCAAGAAGGGGATATGGATGAAGCCATCAAGCGTTATGAATCGCTTAACGCTGTTGAGAAGTATATTCATGAAAATGCTGATTTAAAGAAAATATCTGATGGAATTTCTCAATTGAGCGCTTTAGAACAGTCAAAAATAAAATCAACAAAAGCACTTAAAACCACAATTGACAATCATATTTTAACTCTAAAACTTATAGGCGGGATTGAAAATATCAATAAAGTCGATTCTATTTTCAACAAACTCATATCTGCAGATTCAACAGATATAACCACGCTACTTAGTTACGGTAATTTTATACGTGAGTATACCATAAATTATAATAAAGCCTTAGATTTGTTCCACAGGGTGTTATCCATAAGTACCTCTCCTCAATATACAGGAGATGCGCTGAATAATATTGGCATAACATACATGAATCTAAATAACTACGATGAGGGACTTAAGTATTGCCAAAAGGCATTAGACTTTCATTTGACTTTCTTAGGAGAGAGCAACAACACTGTTGCCAAAGTATATAGCAATATAGGATGCTGCCAAATGTACCTTAAAAATTTCGACGCAGCTAATAACTACTTTATTAAAGCGTTAAATATCTATCACGAATTACAGGATAACACGGTAGATCAAGCTATGTTATTTAACAATCTCGGTGGTTTGTGTGATTACACTCAAAAATATCAAAACGCTCTTAGTTATTATAACAAAGCACTGAGCATGATACAAAAAGACACTCCTACTTTTGCCTTAATTATAAATAATATTGGATTAGTACATTTCCATCTTGGTAATTATCCAGAAGCAATCAATAAATTCTCGGAATCAATGGATTTGAGACGCAAGATATTAGGAGATACACATCGGGCTATTGCCACGTCATTACAAAATATCGGCACGTCTTATAATCGAATCAATGACTTTGAAAATGCGATAAAATGTGCTGAAGAGGAAATTGAAATCAGGTCAAAACTGCCATTCGATGATAGAGACGAACTATCCTTTGCTTATCTCAGAGCTGGAGATGCCTATAATAAGTCTAATAGGCCTGAAGAAGCGAAAATAAACTTCGATAAGGCACTTAAAATCAGATTAGAATTATTTGGAGATGATGATTATTGGGTAAAACAATTAAAAAATCATTAAACTTTTATGAGAATAAATATCACTATTATTTTTATTGCTATATATTTCTGCTTCTCACAAAGTTATGCGCAGACAATACAGAATGGGGTGATTCAGGAATATAACGAGAGGGCAAAGAAAACGCCTCTTGGTGGTGTGGAACTGAATGTTAGATCGGCAGGAAGCACTGTATCGGATGGAAACGGTAATTTCAAATTACAATTCTTGACACTTAAGCCTGGAGAAAAGGTAAATGTGCGCCGTGTTGAGAAGCTCGGTTACGAAATTTTCAACAAGGAAGCCGTGGAGCAGTGGAATATAAATCCGAAAGAACCTTTCGTGATAATCATGTGCCGCTCCGACCGTTTCAAGAAGATACGTGACAACTACGAACGGGTATCGTCCGAAAGCTATGCCCGTCAGTTGAAAAAAGAGGAAGCGGCCCTCGCTAAGCTCAAAGCTGATGGAAAATTGCAGGAAGCCGAATATCAGAAACAGCTCTACGAACTGAGAGAGAATTACGAAAAGCAACTCGATAATCTCGACAATTATGTTGATCGCTTTTCACGCATCGACTTATCAGAACTATCTATAGTCGAACAGAAAATAATAGAATTGGTCCAGCAAGGTAAAATCGATGAAGCAATCGCCAAGTACGAAGATCAAAACTATGTAGACAAGTATCTCCAAGAATTATCCGTAATAAATGAAATAACTAATGCAATTGACCAATTGGATACCGTAAAAAATAAAAAAGAAGAATATCAGGGAAAATTATTGCAAGCCATCGAACGACAAATAGAAACGCTTAAGCTTGCAGGAGGCAACGAAAACAATAAAAAAATTCTGGATCTCTACCAAATAATCGCCGATAACGACACACTAAATGTAGACTGGCAACTCAAAACAGGAACATTTGTCAATAAATATATAGCTAATTACCACCTTGCCCTTCACTACTATAATGTAGCTCTAAAAAATGCCAAAATTGAGTATGGTGAAGAAAGCGACAAAGTTGCTGCCTCTTATGATAATATAGGTGCAGTATATAGTAACCTTGGTGAGTATGCAGATGCTTTAAATTATAGTCTAAAAGCCTTAAATATCAGAGAAAAATTGTTCGGATTACAAAATTCAGATGTTGCAAACACTTATAACAACATCGGTTCAATATATCGCACACAAGGAAAATACTCAGAAGCATTAGAGTTTCATAACAAAGCATTAGCTATATGGAACACTTTATGGGGCACAAGAAACAATCTTAGCGCAGTATCCTATAACAATATTGGGTCTTTATATCTTGAAATAGGAGACCATCATAAAGCATTAGAATATCTTAAAATAGCATTAGAGATCCAAAAAGAGATTTATGGAGTTAATCATCCTGATGTTGCCACAACTTATAGTAATATCGGTGCGACATATCTTGAAAGAGGAGAGTATTCCGATGCATTAGAATATCATAAAAAAGCATTGAAAATTCGTGAAATCCTATTTGGCTGGCAGCACACAGATATTGCACTATCATATAATAATATCGGTTTAGTATATTCAAATCAAGGAGATAATCAAGAAGCATTAAAATATTTTGGAAAAGCGGTAAAAATTCAAGAAGCACTACTTGGCACTAACCACCCAGACCTGGCAACTACATATAACAATATAGGATTGGTATATTCAAATCAAAATAATAATCAAAAAGCTTTAGAATATTATAACAAAGCTTTAAAAATACGAGAACGTATCTTTGGCTCAAACCATACAATGGTAGCAACTTCATATAATAATCTCGGTGCGGCTTATCATAGCCAAAGAGAATATGATAAAGCGTTAGAATATTACGTAAAAGCATTGAAAATTCGTGAAAATTTATTTGGAGAAAAACATCCAGGAATTGCAATTTTATATAATAATATAGGTTCAGCTTATCTCTTACAACAAGAATATACAAAAGCATTGAAGCATTATCTAAAAGCATTGAAAATTTTGGAAAAGATATATGGTTCTAAACATCATAATGTCGCTACTACCTGCAACAATATTGCATGGACATACCAAAACATGAAAGATTACCAATCAGCATTAGAATATAACCAAAAGGCACTATCAATCCGAAAAGCGCTTTTTGGAACATACCATCTGAAGGTGGCAGAATCTTGTTACAATATCGGTAAGACATATTATTTACAGGGGGATTACGACTATGCATCAAAATATCTCCAAAATTCATTAGAAATATATGAATTAATCTCTTCTAATAATCCAAATATTTCAACGATTAAACAAATCATCACAGAATTAAAACGGACAAACTCCTTATCAAAATAAAAACTATATTATAATAAAATTTTTTATATTTCAAAAAATTAGCTTATCTTTGTAATATACCTTAATATTACAACTAATACCCTCATATTATGCGGCATAGTATACGTAAATTTAACCATTTTGGCATTCAGGGAGCTATATTTTCTATATTCTCATTATGTTGTCTCTCATCACACTCTCAAATAATACAGAATGGGGTGATTCAGGAATACAACGAGAGGGCAAAGAAAACGCCTCTTGGTGGTGTGGAACTGAATGTTAGATCGGCAGGAAGCACTGTATCGGATGGAAACGGTAATTTCAAATTACAATTCTTGACACTTAAGCCTGGAGAAAAGGTAAATGTGCGCCGTGTTGAGAAGCTCGGTTACGAAATTTTCAACAAGGAAGCCGTGGAGCAGTGGAATATAAATCCGAAAGAACCTTTCGTGATAATCATGTGCCGCTCCGACCGTTTCAAGAAGATACGTGACAACTACGAACGGGTATCGTCCGAAAGCTATGCCCGTCAGTTGAAAAAAGAGGAAGCGGCCCTCGCTAAGCTCAAAGCTGATGGAAAATTGCAGGAAGCCGAATATCAGAAACAGCTCTACGAACTGAGAGAGAATTACGAAAAGCAACTCGATAATCTCGACAATTATGTTGATCGCTTTTCACGCATCGACTTATCAGAACTATCTATAGTCGAACAGAAAATAATAGAATTGGTCCAGCAAGGTAAAATCGATGAAGCAATCGCCAAGTACGAAGAGCAAAACTATGTGGACAAGTATACTAAAGAGGTGGCGCAAATCAAAGAAGTGTCGTCGGCAATAGACAAACTATCGGATATAAAAGTATCGAAAGAACAATCCCGTGACACTCTCCTTGCTGCTATAAATCGCCAAGTCGAAACCCTAAAACTCGCCGGAGGCAAAGAGAATTATGAGAGGATACATGTCATCCTAAGGGATGTTGCATTCAGTGATACGACTAATGCCGAGTGTATGATAAAATATGGGATATTTTTGGCTGAACAAAACATGCTTAAAGATGCAAATTCTGTATTATCAAGTGTCATAATAAATCCAAATCTCAGAGTAGACGAAAAAATCCAAGCTCTTTTTACGCTTGGATCACTCCAACATGAAATATTTGATATTAAAAGTGCTTTTGAGTCATTCAATGAGGGATTATATTTGATTGCTCCAAATGATACAACTGTGTCAATGGCAGAACTTAATTACCTCATAGCATTAGGGGCTACCTATGCTGATATTGGTGATATCGCAAAATCACATGAAATGTATCTGAAAGGTAAAGAAAAAGCTGATATTTTCGCAATAAATTCATCTGATAAAGAGTTTTATAAAATATATTCCCGTATTTATACGAATTTGGGGAACAGTTATCGTAATTTAGGGAAAGTAGATGATGCTATAAAAGCGTATAAGAAATCTATCGAAATAGAAAATTGTCTTCATAACTCGCATGATTTGAATAATTCATCATATCAACACCTTGCTTACATATACTTAGATTTAGGGAATATCGACGATGCTTTAAAATTGCAATTAAAATATGCTGAAATTTTAGAAGAATTATCTCAAAAACAACCGCTGGGATATTTAAGGAGCCTAAATAATGCCTATATTGACCTTTCCAAAACTCATCTTATGATGGGGAATTTAAATGAGGCTCAAGAAATGTCAATGAAAGCTCTAAAGGCACTCAACTACCTTAAGTCTGAAACAGGGGAAACAGATAATTGGGGATATTCTCAAATATACGATATGTTGGCTTTAATAAGTAAGTCAAAGGGAGAAATAACTGAATGTATTGAAGATTTCAAAAAGTCATTATCACACATTTTGAATATCAAAAATACAGGTATTGACGATATTAAAATAAATTTAGCTATATCATACGCTAATTTAGCAACTATATATGGAGAAATTGAAGATTGGGATAATTTCAATGACAACCTTTCTAAAGCGAACAAAGAACTTGATGAGTATAACACTCCCAATATACCCAATCAAATATTAAAAGCAAATATATATGTGAATTTGGGAGAAATTTACAGGACTGTCATGAATAATTATCCTGAATCAAGAAAATATTATCATAAAGGTCTTGATATCGTACTTAGCGCAGCAACGGCTCATTCCTCATATTTAAAAGAGGCAGGGAATATATATTACAACATAGCAGCTTCTTATCTTTTTGAAGGTGATGGTGATAATGCTATTAGCCATATTGATAAAGCATTAGAGTGCGATCCTGAGAATATACATCACATGGACGGCAAGGGTGAAGTAATGATGAATTTAGGCAGACGTGAGGATGCGTTAAAAGTGTGGGATGATATTCTGAGGATAAACCCAGAAATCGATCCTACAACAATTTATTTCCATCGCTTGCTTTTCCCTGATAAATACGAGCAAAATTAAAAGAATAAAATATTGCTTGAAATGGACAGCAACGAATTCAAAAATTTCGCATTCATAAGCTACAGCCATCGTGATATGAAAATAGCAAGATGGCTGCAGCGCCATCTTGAAAGCTATAAACTTCCGACAGAAATTCATAATGACATTGAAGCCGGAAGCCGATACCTGCGTCCAATCTTCCGTGATCAGTCAGATCTCAACACAGGTATCCTGTCAGATGAATTGCGCAAGAATCTTGAAGAAAGTAAGTATCTAATACTTATATGCTCTGTGAGTTCAGCTCAGTCGCAATGGGTAAGCGATGAAGCTAAAGCTTTTGTTGATATGGGAAGGCTCGATAAGATCATCCCCGTCATAATACCCGATGGCGAAACTGCGGAAAGAGAACTATTTCCAATCTATTTGCGGGAATACTTTACCCTCCATCCCGACAAAGAACTGCTGGGTGTAAATATAGGAGAAGTAGGCAAAAATAAATCACTTGTCAGGATAGTTTCACGTATGCTTGAAGTTTCCTTTGACACTTTGTGGAAACGCTACCTACGCCAAAAACGGATACGGATAATTTCAATCACCACGCTCTCAATACTTGTCTTAGCCTTATCCTATATTTTTGCTATTCCTGTAAACGTCTTAGTATCGGTCACTCCTGAGACATCACATCTTCCCACCGGGGAATCAGTGTCAGTTAACATAGATGGAAGTGATTATACAGTTCCTATCAATAATCCGCAAACAGATGATGTGTCGCTGCCGGGGTACAAGCGTTTCCAGTCTATCAAAATCATTGTGGCATCTCAATTTTTCAATAACATTGACACCATTATCTCTCCCGGCTTAGGGATAAAACGCATTTTGCATATTCCTCTTAATCGAGATAAAACATTCTCAATATTCAGCGGAACGATTTTTGACTCAAAAATGATGCCATTGGAGGATGTTGACGTAAATGTGGCAGAAATAATATGCCATACCGATTCGCAAGGACAATTCACAATCGAACTGCCTCTTCATTCTCAAAGGCAGGAACAAACCATTACTTTAAAGAAAGATGGTTATTCCACTATCATACGTGAAGATGAAACACCCGGTACTGATCTCAAATTCATAATGCATACAGATGATAAAAGAAGAAAGTAATAGACATTTTGTATTCGCAGGAAATATTATTTCACAAAAAGATAGTATATTGCAGACAGCCCTTACGATGCATTTCCCGAGCTATGAACTTAACGAGCGTAACCGAACTCGTATAACCCTTATAGTTCAAGAGATGGAGACTGTTCATGATATAGTGTTTGAATATAAAGAGCTATTCGACAATTCCTATTGGCGTATCGTTGATTTGACCAAGAAGAAACCGGAGATTGAATTGCATCGTCCGCAGTATGAAGGGAAACGAAAAGATTTCGTTGATTTGGAATGGGAATTTGTATTATGCCATTTTTCCAACCCACTCCTACAGGAAAAATTACGTCGTTGGGCTAACGATTCAAAACAGAAGCTTGTCATTACGCTCGGTTATGACGATGATATGAAAAATAAAAATTATGCAGAAAAGTTACGTAACAGATTATCAGATTCTGCAGAAGTAATAGCGCATAAGAATGATCCATTAGCTGAATCTGAAAAGAAAAAAGAGTTGATGGAAATGGCTAAATATTTGCACTATTTTTATAAGGTATGCTACGAACAAAAACATGTACCCACAGAATTACCTGAAAACGAAGTAAATAAAGCATGGAATGACATTGACAATGAAACATTGAAAAAATCAAATCTCTATAATGTAATGTCAATACCTGTAAAAATGCAGATACTCGGGCATGATCGCAACGATTGGAATACCTTATATGCCCTCACAGCTGAAGAGATTGAAATGCTCACAGCCGTTGAGCATAATCGTTGGTGTGTGGAACGACTTATACAAGGTATGCGACCATGTACTGATGATGAACGGACTGAAATCAAAGAGGATATGATCAGACGTTTGAACGATCCTATTTACCGTGAGAAGAATCCAATATCACTTAAAAAAAGATATAAAATCGAACGTAACGCCCACTATGATCTCTGCGCTTTTTCAGAGTTAGATATAGATGAATCAGGGAAACACGTCAGCCGTTATGACCGAGATCTAACAGCAGCTATACCTCTGATCGTTAAAACGTTTAATGACCGCTATTATAATGGATAAGCACTTCATTTTAACATCAAAAACTGGGATATACACAGCCGGAAGCACCCGTATAACCACCATAGGGCAAACAGAAGGCTGTGACATCCGTATTCCTAACCATTCGCCATATATTGATGTGATATTCGGTAAAATACTACTGAATCGTGACTGTGAAGGTTGGCATTTAGTTAAAACGACTACATATTATCCCATCCGGATAAACGGAATAGAAATGAAACGAGTACACTATCTATCGGACGGAGATAATATTGAGGTTGACAATCATATCTATAGATTCAACATACATGATGGGAAACAGTCTACCCCAACGGTTACACATATAAATAACAACGGGAAGTTAATATGGAGCATGGCTATATCCATAGCATTGATAATTTGCATGATATGTTATCAATTCTACGATAATCGCCGGGAGAATATAACTGAATCCATGCGTGACGAAATTGAAAAATCACTATATTCAGTTCGTGTAGATAGCTTACAATTATTGGACTGCGATAGCATAATTGAGACATATACGTATGCATCCTCCCCCTCAGGAACTGCATTTCTTACCAACGATTCATTACTTATCACCGCACGTCACTGTCTTCAACCTTGGCTCAACCAAATTTTGCCGCATGACTACGCTAAGATACCATCAATTAATGACTGGTCTGTGAAAAAGGCTTTATTTTCTGAAACGGAAAATCAGTTATCAGGCACTAACCGTTACCGCATAATATCATATTTGACTTTTAACAATAAAACAGATGAATCTTTTTCTATTTCTTCTGATGAATTTATAATGAATTATGCTCTTGATGACATAGTGGAACTTGGCGATTATAACAATCCCCAATACTGGCGTAGCATATCGCACCGATATTCACGATGTGACATGATGTTGGGAGATGTTGCTATTGCGAAAATAGACAGGAAAGGCTCAATCCCTATGGCTTCTGTAGAAGATCTGCACCGACTGCTAAATAAACGAGGAGTCACGCTCACATTTGCCGGTTATCCCGAAGCAGGAGTAACTGGGAACAACCTTGATTTCAAAGTTGATGAACTACGTTTACCAATATCTGAATTAACTGATTCTGACAGACGCTTGTTCCTATTGGCACATGAAGGTGGACTGACCCCGGGATTTTCAGGCGGTCCCGTGCTGATTCGTGATGGAATAAATTATAAAGCAGTTGGAGTAATATCTGTGATCGATGAACGCAACGGGAACCGAGCATATTCGGTACCTACCTCTGAAATTGAAACGCTCAAAAACAAATAATCATGCTTATTTATAAGGGAAAGAGATATACCATAAATACAGATGGGATAAATGCGACGAAAAGCGATGGGATAACAACTAAGACAATGGCATATTATCCTGAACGAGATGCATCGGCAATTGCTGGAGAGATTGACGAACTGACTGCATGGCGATTACTCCGTGACATCTCGGGACAAGCCACCATTATAAATACTCCTATCTCACCCGAGCATATATTAATTGACGGGGAAAAATTCCATCTTTCAGAATGGTCTACGGGATACGATCCACGCTTTACATCCCATGAAGGATATTCAGCAGTTTGGGCTTTAGGTGCAAGCATATTCTATATTTTTCTTGGCTGCCATGTATTCCAAGGGTTAGGTGGCAAAGGACAAACTGCATCCACTCCAATACCAACACTCAGAGGAGAATTGCCGGAATTGAGCAAACTGATTGCTGAATCTCTTGACTATGACCCGGATAAACGTCCTACCTTATATAAGATACGAGATATAGCAGATCTCAACATATCAAAATGCGAATCTAATAATAAATTTCTTCCATTAAAACAGATTGAGGCTAAAACTATCACGCAAGACGAACTCGACATATTTTGGCCCGACGAAATCTATTAAATAACGAAATATGAAATATCTAATTCTAATAACAATCTTATTCCTAAGTCCGACATGCGCCTATTCACAGGATATTGAACTGAACAGACTTACAGATATTGTAAAGTCATTACAATCAGGCGGAGAGGGAGCATATAAGACAGCAATAGCCAAATTAGCAGTTGATAAAATGTGGACTCCAATGGATGAGGTTGGTATTGACAAAACTGTGGAGTGTAAGGTTTCAGATCGAGTCCCCGGCTTCAAACTAAATTCCGCTATGACAAATGCTGAGAATATTGAACGCTACCAGACCACAACCGGCAACCATCTTAACGGGGCTGACAGCCGCTATAATTATTCGCTTATTGAAAAGACACTAAAAGCAGGAAAGTCCGCATCCTTTTCTCTACCCAAACGATGGGGCAAACAAACACTTATCATTATACCATTCTCCGGTGAAAATGCAAAGTTATCGGCATCAGCGGTATCCGGTGATCAGATTTTTGTCACTACCCCAATGGGAAATGGTGCAATTAAACTAACTGGAATTGCTTTAAAGGGAAAACCGATAACTTTAATCGTCACAAACGGGTCATTGTCTAATATATCATACGTTATACTTAATCATAATTCCCGGAAATGAGAAACCGATATATATTACTTGCTTTTGCATTTATATTGTCATGCACATATATAAAAGCCAATTCCAAAGATAT
Organism: uncultured Duncaniella sp.; assembly: GCA_910577335.1. Classification (GTDB taxonomy): domain Bacteria; phylum Bacteroidota; class Bacteroidia; order Bacteroidales; family Muribaculaceae; genus Duncaniella. The sequence continues at coordinate 52,004 of CAJTMJ010000011.1, forward strand.
AAAATCACATCTCGACTCGCTAATTACAATGGGAAACCGAGCATACGAGCAAAGTCAGCGTACCAAAATCAAGCTCTATGCCGATTCTATTTCTGAAATTTTAAGAACTAATGACTTGCCGGAAAGTGCATTGTTGGATTACACAGTCGCTATGAACAAATTATACGGAAATTATCATTATGAAAATGCCTCTCTTGACTCGGCAAAATACTACTATTCAAAAGCAAAAAATATAATTGATAAAAATCCTTATACCGATTTTCACGGCAATGACCTACTTATGTTACGTGAATTAGCACAGCTATATTACCGAATAGCGGATTATGAGAAGGCAGCTAAAATTATGGCTGAGGCTGATGACAAAATGGAGTACAACGGCATATATCTTATTGGGGATGACAATTGGCTAACTACCAAAATGACATACGCAATCTGCCTCGCCCGTCTCGGAGAATTTGACAAGGCGTTATCCATTGCCAACACAGAATTAGGTCAAGCGTTGAATAAATCCGGATTAACACATGCAAAATCCGAACGAATATATGCTAAAATTCTTCTTTTGGCAAATGCGAATAAATATGGAGCGTTAAAAGCATACAAATTATACTTCTCCACGCAGAAAAAATACACCATGGAGAATTTTTCAAGAATGACAGCTAAAGAGCGTGAAGAATATTGGCATATATTATATCCTTTTATCACAGATTGTTATAAACTTGAAGATACAGACCCTTCTTTTCTATTCGATGTGACGTTATTTTCAAAAGGTATCTTATTGCAAGTGGCATCACTGTCCGGAACAGATGTTGCAACTGAAAAGTCACTGCAATCATTGAATTATCACTGGCAGGATATTCAGAAAAAACTTAAAAGCAAACAAGCCGCAATTGAATTTGTACAATATGAAAAAGATGGCAGTCAGTGTATGGGAGCCCTTGTCCTTAAACACGAAGGAAAGCCTCAATTTATACGCCTCACTCCCCCAGCGAAAATAATCGACAGAACCGGAAAGTCTTTAAGCTCAACCACTCGGACAGATAAAGATAAGCTTTACAATGACACATGTCTACAATCACTCGTATGGACTGAACAACTTATGAATTCACTAACCGGTATCACCCGACTATATTTTTCCCCTGACGGATACATGCATCGTCTGGCGATAGAATACATGCCACAGGTGGCTGATATTGAAGTATTCCGTCTTACATCCACAAGAAGGCTAATGGAGTCCGAATCAAAATTCTCTTTTTATTCCCCTGCCCTGCTCTGTGGAGGTATAAATTACGAATTAGATAAAACATATGCCAAAGAAATGCCAAATGATGCTTTAGCATTTAAGGCGTATTCAGGAAAATATTTTTCACGATTGAACGACAAGACAAATGAGACTAAAAACATATATGCTCTGCGCAATAATAATTCTGACACACTCTTATCCGCATCTAAAGCATCGGAAAATGTTTTTCGCTTGATTTCCCCTCATTACCATTCCATAATTATTTCAACTCATGGCGATTTTTGCGCTATACATCCGATAAGCACAGATATGAAACCTGTGCTTAATGATGAAAGCATGTCACAAAACATAATCGCATTTGCTGGAGTCAATTCTCATTTGAAGGATATAAATTTCAATCCGAGCACTAACTGCGATGGATTACTATCAGCTAAAGAGCTTTCGTCATTGGACCTTTCAAAATGTGAACTATTTACTATATCAGCTTGTCAATCTGCACTTGGTGAGATAACGTCCGATGGGGTTTTCGGATTGCAACGAGGGCTTAAAAATGCCGGAGTCAAAACTATGTTACTTAGCCTGTGGAATGTAAATAGTGATGCTACAGCGATATTAATGCGTGAATTTTATTCTAATCTTAGAGATGGAAAAACTCTAAGGCAAGCTTTCAAATTAGCCAGAAAGTCATTGCTTAAAAGCGATACGATTAACAATATCGAAGCTGATAGTAGCTCATATATCTTCGATCCTGCTACAATGGCGAATAAAGCTGTACATAATAATAAGCTTAAATATGATACCCCGCAATTTACAAACGCCTTTATAATGATTGATGCACTTGATTGAATTACTGCTGTTAAACATAACACTTCATATCCAAAGATTTGAAAAACTTTGTGTAATTTTGTGACATGTCGAATAAACCAATCTTAGAATAAAATGATTTTAAAAAAATTATTGCTATGTCTCGCTATAGTGGGATTAACAACTCAGAATCTATATTCACAACATTCCATTACCCCTGCTAAAGCCCCAAAGAGTGGCATCCCCGTGGATAGTTGGGAAGTCAATGTGCGCCAAATGCCGCCTGAAATTCGTGCTGAAATAACAGAAACAATGGATCGACTAAAAGGTGACGATGAAGACAGAAGCATAATCTCGGATGTCGGACAAGCTGTAGGTTTAGGTTTGGTATCTGGAATGGTTGATGTGGTGGTATCTGAAACATTCAATCTCATGCAATACAGAAAAAAGCAAAAGCAAGAATGGATGCGTATGATTCAGAATGAAAACAATTATACTGATAGTATTGCATCTATAAAGGGGCTGAAAGATTTTTACGCATCAAATTCACATCGGGGAGCATTGGACCCTTCCGATATTAATTTTGACGGGATAGAAATAAGAGGGATGCGCAACGGAAAAGAGGTCATCTACATGTCATGCAGTATCGACCGTGATAAACTCGACCACATGTTCCGCCATAGTAAGTTTAATCTTGTAATTGACACTTTATCATTTTATCCCTATCAATGCCATTTGCCTAATGTGACCGCAAATGGGATACGAACAATGCGTGAGCTAAAAAAGGGAAAAGCCGAGGTTAAGGGTGACACAATAATGCGACCGGGCTTAGGGGGAAATGGGTTCTCATTTGACGAACGTAATAATCTAAAAATAGCTATTAATTTCTCAATCTATTCCTCATGGATTAATCAGGCAGTTCAAATACATAAAAATATTGAACTCGGAAATTTCAAATTCGTAATAGATATTCCTGATAACGTAATGGTATACACTTATTCTCGAAACCGAATTATCAATGAATCTAAAAAAATCACGGATCAAACTAATCGAGACCAATTCCTAAATCAAAATTTACTCGCTGTTGAAGGTGATTGTTTTGTAGTCCCGCGCTCATTCATGCCTCTCGACAACGGACATCCTATGTGGGGAACAGGTGAATACAATATTAAAGTAAAAGTTAGAGAGTCATGCCAATTTTCTTACAATAGCGAAAAAGCAAAACATTGGAGAGAAGATTATAAACGCCTCCGACAAATGCAAAACCGCAGTAATGAGGTGCAAGAATACTTCCAAACACTTTGGAATCAACATGGCAATAATTTGGTTAAATCATCATATAGCACCGCCCTCAAAACAGTGGCTAACGATCTGACAGGAAAATCAGCAGGCGCATCTGCCAAAAATGTACAGATTGGTGGTAATCCCGGAATGGGTCAAAAAACAAAAAATGGGACATCACCCAAATAGCTAACTCAAATAATAATTCGCAAATAAATAATTAAAAATAATATCTTATAGATTTTAGTAATATCCACCATGTGGCTGCCCCTAAATACCTTATGTGAGAGGTTTAGGAGCAGCCACATGCTTTATCCTATCCTTTTTTCTTATAGCACACAACTATTTGTTTCCTGCATTGAAAAAATTTTTTCGGATGTTTCGCTTTCGAGTCTGAAAATATTTTGTACCTTTGCGAGCGGATAAAATTTTTGCCGAGTCAGACGTATCTACATTCACTGACCTCCAAAAAAATATCAATAAAATACCCCGCCAGACAATTGTGCGGTCGAGTTTTCGGAAGTTTGGTCAAAAACATCTGTAATGTGATATTATACAGACGTTTACAAAAACCAGACCAAGAATAAATTACCCATTATTGTAAAATAATGAGTGACGCTATAGCATCACATACCCCCACGCAATGGTATATATTAAGGTATATAAAGCCCGACACCATAAGGCTTAAGCAACCCATTGCCGGCACAATCAATCAATTCAACCGCACTGAAAACACATCACTTGAGCTATTTGCCCCCACTATAATCCGGGTCGTCCACAGGGAAGGCAAGCTGATAAAAGTTGAATCGCCACTCGCTTACCAATACATTTTCCTACGGGGTGACATCCAGCCCATACGCAAACTCTGTTGCCTCAACTGTGGATTTTCGCTCGTGCTCAACCACGGAAGCAGCGAAAAATACGCCCGACTCACCGACGAACAGATGAACATGTTCCGTCAGATAGCGACCGCATACCGAAACCGGCTCCCATTTTTCGCCATCAACGACATCGACCTCCAGCAAGGCGACAAAGTTGAGATACTCGAAGGCTCCTTCCCGGGACTCATCGGCTACTACATACCAAAGCCCAAAAGCGCGTCAGGCAACATAGTCCTCGCCGTCACTCAAAGCCTCGGCACCATAATCTACGACGTAAAAGCCAAATATGTCCGTGTGCTCGAATTCGCAAAAAACTCAAAGCGAAGCTACGACCAGATCGACGCCTTCATCCCCAAACTTCTGAAATCGCTCCGAGACTACGCCGCCGGCACTCCCCTCACCTGCAAATCAATCAGCGAACTCACCATCTTCTGCCGACGCATGGATCAAGTCAAGCTCGACAACCCCAAACTCGAAGCAAAACTCATGGCAATATTAGCCTGCGCCTATATTATACTCGGTGACACCGAAGGCTATCAATCGGCAACCGACCGCTTCGAACGCCGCAAGACAGCTATCACCTCCCCCTCAACCCTCTCGCTCATCCATCTCCTTAAAGCCGTCACCACCAACTCACCCACCCTCTTCGCCCAAGGGCTCGACCTCCTCACCCACTCCACCCCCGAAGAAAAATCCAAAACCCTCCACCTCCTCCACGAAGAATACAACTACTATCAAAGCAAATTCCTTTGGAATAAACAATAATTCAATTTGTATCGTTACAAAAATATCATTATCTTTGCCATATAATGAAAAAGAAAGACAAAATACTCCGTGAAATTTCTCGTGTTGCCAAGCAAATTTTTGGCAACAATAACGGACATGTCTATCTTTATGGCTCCCAAGCTCGCGGAGACGCAAATCCTCAATCCGACTGGGATCTTCTCATAGTAACCAACGATAACATATCCGTTGCAAACGACATAGACGCATTCCGCAAATATGCATTCCCGTTTGCTGAAATCGGATGGCACTTTGGTGCTCAAATCACGCCTATACATTTCACTCATTCTCAGTGGGAAGCCCAACGTGGCACCCCATTCTTCATAAATGTCACTTCAGAGGCTATCCAATTATGACACTATCCTCTGATCAACGCAAAATAGCCATAAAGCTTTTGGTTGAAAAATCTCAACGCAATATGGAACAAGCCATAAAAAATTCCGAACTTAATTATTGGGATCTTGTGGCAAACCGGCTCTATTATTCAATATTTCATGCTGTAACAGCTTTAATGATGGCTGATGGAATAAAAAATAACACCCATAAAGGACATCATCTCAATTCGGTCGTTATTACGTGCTTTCAGGTCAATTTTCACGTGAAGATGGCATATTATACAGCCGTCTGCAAACCATGAGAGAAAAAGCCGACTATCAAAACACCTTCACTTTGGACTCCGCTATTGGAAAATCACTAATATCACAAGCTCAAGCCCTGCAAGAAAAAATAATATCAGTGATAAATTCCAAATTATCACAAATTTAGCATCCCTCCTCACCCACACCACCTCCTCCAAGAAGAATACGACTACTACCATTCTAAATTTCAGAGCGACAAGGCAAATCATTAATACAGGTATCAATAATCTGCATTAATGAAACTTAAACTTTTATTCTTTCATCACACACCCATACCAAGCGATAAATGAATATTATATATCATTTCCGCAAATTTTTCGACGGCAATCAGCGGACTGTCCTATTGAAAAAGAATATTATAGGGTCAGTAATTTTAAAAGGTATAAGTATGATTATATCCTTCTTCATCGTCCCTATAACAATCAATTTTGTAAACCCAACACAATATGGCATTTGGCTCACATTAAGCTCTCTAATGTCATGGTTCTACTTCTTTGATATTGGATTGACTCATGGTTTTAGAAATCGTTTTGCCGAAGCCAAAGCAAACGATGACATCAAATTAGCAAGAATATATGTGTCAACCACTTATGCAACATTATTCCTGCTTTGTATTTTAATGTGGATTATCGTACTCCCGGTCAATTCGATAATTAACTGGAGCGAGATCCTCAACATTGACAGCGGTTATCGTGAAGAACTTGGAAAAGTTTTCATGATAATGATTCTGTTCTTGGGATTAAGCATTGTTTCACAAGTGTTTTCCACACTTGTTATAGCCGACCAAAGACCGGTTATGGCTTCCCTAATACAGGTGTTGGGACAGACTATGGCTTTCGTAACAATATATATCTTGGTCAATACTATCCACGATGGAAATCTGCTTTACCTCGCCTTTATCTTTTCAGGAGTTCCGGTTATAGTTCTGATAATTGCGTCTATAGCGTTATTTCGGTCAAAATATCGTATATATCGACCCTCAATTAATTTAATCCGATTTCAATATGTTAAGAATATCCTTGGAATCGGGAGTAAATTTTTCATCATCACAACCTCCATGTTATTCATATTCCAATTAATGAATGTGATTATTTCAAGAATACTCGGACCCGAAACCGTGACAGAATACAATATAGCTTACAAGTATTTCAACTTATTGTTTATGCTGGCTATAATAATTCTCAACCCCTTTTGGTCGGCATTCACAGATGCATACACCCGTAAAGATTATGACTGGATGAGAAAAATGTTTCAACGATTGGAATACCTATGGCTAATCTCCATCCCAGTAATCATTGTCATGTTTTTTATCGCACCATGGTTTTACAAACTATGGTTGGGAAATGCGGTTGAAGTGTCGTTTGCAACCAATATTTCAGTGGCTGTTTACACTGTCTTTCTTATGCTTGCAAATGTCTACATGTACCTTATAAATGGTATCGGTAAAGTACAGATACAACTAATTATATATCTTTCCTTTGCTCTAATAGCATATCCACTGATGAATTTATGCTGCCGACTATGGGGAATACCCGGAATTCTTTTGATTCCGACCTTGGTTTATATCTTTCAAGCAATTCTCGGGAGGATACAGCTCATTAAGATTCTAAAAGCCAATACCTCCGGAATATGGGATAAATAATCCTGAACTATAATAAAATCATGACATCTGAACATCTGAAAATATCTGTTGTAACAGTCTGTTACAATGCTGCGGAGACGATTGAGGAGACGATGCTATCCGTCCTCAATCAAACATATCCGAATATCGAGTATATCATAATTGACGGTGGATCTACCGACGGGACGGTAGATATAATCAAAAAATACGCCAATCGTCTCGCCTACTGGGTATCTGAACCCGACAAAGGAATTTATGATGCAATGAATAAGGGAATTAAAGTCGTTACAGGCGAATATGTAAATTTCATGAATGCCGGTGATAGCTTCTTCACTTCTACAACAATTTCAGATGCAGTAAAACAATTTGATAATTATGATTTTATCGGAGGAATTGCTGCCTATAGAAAAAGAAGAAAAATTCTCTATAGTTTTTGGAAACCAGTCAAGACAAATTATAGCTTTAATGATGTATGTCATGGAAAAATTGTAAATCATCAGTCAAGCTTTATTCGAAAGAGAATCCTTTCTGATGGATATGACCTCTCGTATAAGATTATCGCCGATGAGTTACTATTTATTAACAAAATTGCTATAATGGGGAATTCTTATAAACGAATAAACACAATAATAGCTTTATATGACATAACTGGTATTAGTAACACAAAAAATATTGGATTAACAGTGCGAAATGAGCGTATGGATTTTCTTAAAAAGAATATTCCACTATCCATCCTAAAAGATTATAAAATGCCATTGTATAAAAAAATCTTACGAAAGTCATGGCACATTATTGAGCCTTTAAAATCTGTGGTCAATCGAATTCTTATTTACCGACCGAGTTTTATACTTGGAGATTAATTGTAATAAGTATGGTTCCTAAAGTTAGTGTAATTGTTCCAATATATAAAGCTGAAAAATATATTGAACGATGTGTAATGTCATTACTAAAACAGACATTAGAAGAAATTGAATTAATATTCGTTGATGACTGCTCTCCTGATCGGAGCATAGATATATTAAAAAGGACTATTGAGCAATATCCAAATAAGTTAAACCATATAAAATTGGTGCATCACAATACTAATTTAGGAGTCAGCATATCAAGACAAGATGGAGTCAATGCCGCTATCGGAGACTATATAATCCATTGCGATCCTGATGATTGGGTTGAACCAGAAATGTATAATAATGTATATAATTATGCCATCCAGAATCATGCCGACATTGTAATATGTGATTATGTGATGGAATACCATGATAAGTCTGTCTTAAAAAAAATAAATTTAAAAGATACCAATAGCACAAATTTAATGAGCGCATTAGTGGAAGGGAAGTTGCATGGTGGACTATGGAATAAACTAGTAAAACGCAAATTCATCACTAACAATAATATTTTTTTCACTCCCGGGCTTAATATTTGTGAAGACTTAATATATTGCCTAAGACTCATGCAAAAACGTCCATCAGTATCTTATTTAAACATACCATTATATCACTATGATAAATATTCTAATCCAAATGCAATGACACATCCATATACACAACATAGACGTATTCAACATGACATTTTATATAACACGTTCAATGATCTTTTTTATAAACATAAAAAGGACAAAATATATCGTACAGGAATAACTTATATTGCATATTGGGCTTTTGCTCATGATGTTTTATCCAATATAGAATTTAGGAATCAATATACGAATCATTTAATGGATATTATAAAAAGTAATCGGCAATGGTTGAATAAATTCCCTTTAATCTTATCTATAATTGGTCTAAAGAAGCCATTATTCTATCTATACAGACATTTAAAATTCAAAGATGAAAACAAATAGATACTTTTATTGTGGGTTAGTATTATCATCTTTAGACAGTTTCCCACTATTTAGCTCTATTTCAACATATTCTCCATATCTTTCAGTTATATTTTTTGCCATCTATTATATTACTACTTCAAAAAATATATTAAATTTTAAATTTACAAAAAATAATTTTATAATATTAATAATTATTTTATTCGCCTTAATTTATTCTTTATATAACGGACTTTTTATATATTATGACATTGGGGGATTTACAATTTTCTCTGTCCAATTATTAATTGCTATAATCCTATATAAATCTTTTAATTGCTATTTCAAGAATTTACCGAAGATTGATTACATCAAAACATTTGCTCAAAATTTTATAAAATTTTCTATACCAATTATAATTATAGGTCTAATTGAAATTTTATTTTTCCCATTTAAAAATATCTATAGTTCCTTACTATCAATCATATCATGGAGAGTAACTATGGAGAGAATTCAGTTAGTCTCAGGTGAACCTGCATGGGCTACACGGTTTCTTCTTACATTTATTGCATTAATACCTTTAGCCAAATTTTCTAGGAAAAAACATATAACATTGACACTTATAAGCTTATTACTATTATTCGCAACAGGATCTACTTTAGGAATAATCTGTGTAGGTATATATTATGGAATAACCTATTTTAATAAACAATATATTAAATATTATGCTCTTGTATTTATCATATTTTTAATGATAGCACCAACATTGTATAATAATCTAAATAACTATACAAAAGAGCGAATTGAATTACTATGCCAATTAAATTCAACAGATATAGAAACTTTAGCAGTAAGTGCTGGAAGCGGCTCCGTTATGGCTCGCTTAGGAAATCCAATACTTGCATCATACATGGGAATAGATAATCTCATATTTGGTGTTGGGGGTGGTTATTATTATTATCATCACTATGATTATCTAGAAAAATATTTTCCTAAAGCACTTAATATTAAAAACGTATATGAAACAGGAACTACTGCAAAAAATTTATTCGCTAGAATTTTTGCAGAAACCGGGATCATTGGGCTTGGAGTACTAATTTGGATTCTAATTTGGATATATAAATTTAAGGTAAGAAATAATATCTTCTTATGCGGGATATTCACGGCAATGTTATTACTTACATTAAATTTTGATAATTTATTTCATATATATCCATTATTATTATTTTGTTTTCTACTTAATATTCCATATACAATAAAACATAAATGAAAATTTGCTTTTTTCTTAGTGATATTACTAAAATCGGTGGAATTGAAAGAGTCACAGCGACCTTAGCTCCTCTATTAAATGGTTTTAATGATTTAGATGTATCTATTGTGTCAATGTTTAAAGGTCGCAGTTCGCCTAATTACAAAATGCCATCTAATATTCCTATAAAGTTCCTAACTAATGAACAACATGGTCTAAGACCCCATTCTTTCAAAAGAGCAATGGGAATGTTATTAAACATTTCTGTTGTTCGGAATTATTTTAAAAATTCAATATATGATTATATTATAGCACAATCCTTCCCTATTGCATTAATTTTATTTTTAAGCGGATATCCTGCACATAAAATTATTGCTGTTGAGCATGTTTATGCCGGCTATTATGGTACAATACTCCAGTACATTCGAAAATATATATATTCCAAGTTTTCCAAAATTATAGTATTAACAAATGCTGATAAATTATTTTTTGAAAAATATTTGCCATCAAATTTGATATGTGTTATACCAAATCCTGTAAGGAAAATAAACTCAATGATAAATTCAACTCTTGAAAAGAAAGAAATCATATCAGTTGGTAGATTAGAATATCAAAAAGGTTATGATAATCTAATTCTTGGCTTTAAGGATATTAATAAAAAATATCCAGATTGGAAGTTGAATATATATGGTGATGGTTCTTTGCGATATCAATTACAAACAAAAATAAATAACCTAGGCTTAAACAAAGTTATCACTTTATGTGGTCACACGAATGATATTGATTCTAAATTAAATAAGGCATCCATATATGTAATGTCATCTATATTTGAAGGATTTGGAATGGTATTAGTAGAAGCTATGTCTCATGGCGTTCCTTGTGTAGCATATGACTGTCCAAATGGACCAGCCGACATTATAGCCAATGGAATAAATGGATATCTAGTTGAGGACCAAAATATTCAGGCTCTTAACCAAGCTCTTGAAGAATTAATTAAAAATCCAGCAGAAAGAAAACGATTAGGCTCAAACGCACCAAAATCAATACTTAAATTTTCCGCGGAAATAGTAGCGCATAAATGGCATGATATGCTCAAATCTCTATAAATATTACTCAAACATATATTTTAATATGATGATTTAACATTAGCAATAATTATTTTACAATGGACGAATACGCATTAATATCAATTATAATGCCATCATATAACTGTGCCTACTTTATTGGAGAGACTATTGATTCAATATTGGCACAGACCTATCAAAATTGGGAATTATTAATTACCGACGACTGTTCTACCGACAATTCGAAGGACATAATTAATGAGTATACTCAACAAGATCCAAGGATTAAATTATTTACTCTGTCTGAAAATTCGGGTGCCGGCATAGCCCGAAACAATTCAATAAAAGAGGCAAAAGGCAGATTTATAGCGTTTTGCGACAGTGACGACCGTTGGATGCCTGAAAAATTGGAGAAACAGATTTCTTTCATGGAAAGAGAAAATATAAGTTTCTCATCGACATCATATATCACATGTGATGAAGAGAATAGAATAACTGGAATTGTAATCACTCCTAAAATCATCACATTTAAAGACATGTGTTCTGACGATAGAATGGGCTTTTTAACATGTATCTACGACGCAAATAAACTTGGGAAGATTTACCTTCCGGCATTACGAAAAAGACAAGACTGGGCACTTAAAATAAAGATTCTTCAAAAATGTAAAATAGCTAAAGGCTTAGTAGAGACATTAGGAATATACCGCCTTCGCAGCAATTCACTTTCTAATAATAAGAAAGCTTTGATAAAATATAATATTGCTGTTTACAGAGAGGTATTAGAATATTCAAATCTAAGAGCATGGCTAAAATTCATATTCGATTTCATGCCCCATTATTTAATAAAGCGCATTCGTACAAAAATAGCTAATGGCTAATTATTCGATATATTTTAATGAGCCTGAAAATTATATCAGTCTCATGATTCAATTGATTTAATCATATTTTCCAAAGAAGACAAATCTATTTCTCTCGTTAAAACTCCTCGCATGTATTCTCGTCCTATATATTGGTAATCTTCTCCTCGAATCTCTCCGCTACGTCTATCTAATATTCGAACTTGCCAAATTTAAATTAAGATAAATAAATTATGAAAACCGCATTAATTACGGGAATAACTGGTCAGGACGGGAGTTTTCTGGCGGAGTTGCTTATTGAGAAAGGTTATGACGTGCATGGGACTATCCGACGGTCGTCGGTGGATTTTCGTGAGCGAATAGCACATCTTGAGGGGCATCCCAATTTCCATCTGCATTATGCCGACCTTGGCGACTCTATGTCGATAATTCAGGTGCTCAACAAGGTGCGTCCCGATGAAGTGTACAACCTTGCGGCTCAGAGCCATGTGCAGGTGTCGTTCGACTCTCCGGAATTCACCGCCGACGTAGATGCCACAGGCGTGCTTCGTCTTCTCGAAGGAATCCGCCAGTGCGGACTTGCCGACACATGCCGTTTCTATCAGGCTTCAACTTCCGAGCTTTACGGCAAAGTCGAAGAAGTACCGCAAAACGAAAACACTCCCTTCCATCCTTATTCCCCTTACGCAGTCGCCAAACTCTACGGCTTCTGGATAGTAAAGGAGTACCGTGAGGCATATAACATGTTCGCCTGTTCAGGTATCCTCTTCAACCACGAGTCCGAACGCCGTGGCGAGACATTCGTAACCCGCAAAATCACTCTTGCAGCCGCCCGCATAGCGCAAGGCAAACAGGAGAAACTCTACCTCGGCAACCTCTCATCCCTCCGTGACTGGGGCTACGCCAAGGACTACGTGGAATGCATGTGGCTGATCCTCCAACAGCCTAAGCCTGAGGACTATGTTATCGCCACCGGTGAGCAACATTCAGTCCGTGAATTTTGCCAATTAGCTTTCCGCCGTGCAGGGATAGAACTCCGTTTCGAAGGCGAAGGCGAGAACGAGAAAGGTATAGATGTGGAAACAGGGAAAGTCCTCATAGAGGTATCCCCTGACTTCTACCGACCTACTGATGTGGTAAACCTCTGGGGAGACCCGACCAAAGCCAAGGGAAAACTTGGATGGGATCCGTCGAAAAAGACATCATTCGAAGAGCTTGTCAACCTCATGGTAGACGCCGACATGGCAAAAGTAGCCGTCGAACGTGCCGGTGAAGCCGTCCGCACTAACCTCGCCGAATACCTCGAAAAAGGCATCGTGAAGTAGTCGATATTCCTAAAATCCCGACCAATAAAAACGGGCAGCTGACCATATTTTAATGGTAAGCTGCCCGTTTTTATTATCGTTATATCCTATTGTTTCTCCCCTTCAGGAGTCAAGGTTACGGCTATCTTGTCGATTCTGGCATAGTCCATGTCGGCGACTTCAAGGTTAAAGCCGTGCCAGTGAAATATGTCACCGGCAACAGGCACCCTTTTTAGATGCTCCATTATAAGACCGCCCAAGGTTGTATACGATGCCGGCTCATACAGATCTTCCCTGTCAAAATATGAAAGAAAATCATATATCGGACATTGCCCGTCCACAAGCCATTCATCCTTATCACGCCTTTTCACAATCACAGGCTCATCTATCCCCTGAGGGATATTGCCGATAAGCCCGTCAAGAATATCTCTGAGCGTAACCACACCCTGAAAGCACCCGTACTCATCGCACACAAGCGCTGAATGTTCCTTAGTGCGTTTAAATGTGTCAAGCGCATCATAAACAGTCATACTCTCTGGTAAAAACAACGGTGCCGACAGCTCATGTCCGATACTGAAATCCTTATTACCCAACGTGAGAATAAGCTTCTTCAAGGATATCACACCGCAAATATCCTCCCTTTTCTTGTCAAATACCGGGTACGAGGAATGTAACTCTTCGGCAAGCACACCCTTTATGGCAGCCACATCCATGTCTACCGAAAGTGACACTACATCTTTCCTATTTGTCATTATAGCCTCTATACGGCAGTCACCAAGCACCAAAGCTCTTTCCATTATATCCTGCTCCACCTCTTTGACCTCACCCGACTCCATACCTTCCTGAATCAGTGACTTAATCTCCTCCTCGGTGACTTTGGATGAGCTGTTCCCCAAACGGAACAATTTCACAATCCCGGCAGTGGATACAGACAACAGCCACACTATCGGGAAAGTCACCACCGACAATAATTTCATAGCCGGAGCCACAAGTTTAGCTATCGTGTCAGCCCGTCCAAGCCCTATGCGCTTAGGCACCAACTCCCCTACCACTATGCTCAGGTAGGTGACAATAGCCACTATCAGGACTTTCGACAGATTGAGCGCCAGCTTAGGAGCAACTCCAATAGATGCAAGGTATTCGCCCAAATCAGTAGCTATAGTGGCACCGGAAAACAAACCGGTCAAAATTCCAATCAAAGTGATCCCTATCTGTACGGTTGACAGAAACTTATCCGGTTCATTTGCAAGTTCAAGCGCAACAGAGGCACTACGATTCCCATTTTTCGAATCAGAACTAAGCTTTGACTTTCTGGCAGAAATCAGCGCAACTTCCGACATGGAGAACACCCCGTTAAGAAGTATCAGGCAGATTATAATTATCAAATCATTCATGTGATGTTAACTCTATTTTTTCTCTATAACAAAATTTAAACATTCATTGTTGAATCCACGTCGTTAACGCACAAAAAACGCAGGTGGTAAATAAAATATCTACCGTCTGCGTTGCTTATATAGCTACATTTTATAAGATTGACGTACCGGAAATATTATTCAGCCGCATGGATATCTCATCAGCCATATCGAGAGGCAAAGAGATGGTAAGCTGACACGTATTATCAAATTCCTGATTGACTATGGTGATCACCTCCCTCGGAGCAAGTTGATTCTGCGCTTTTATCAGCTTCATCACATCGTTCATCGCAAGATAGGGAAACGTAAGCGTCAATGTGGCCATTTCCCGACCTTCGATTATCTCAGCCGCTTCAATTGCCAATTTAGCCGCTTCACGATATGCCGAAATAAGCCCTGAAGTCCCGAGTTTGATTCCGCCAAAATACCTCACCACGATTATGACGATATTGGTGAGATTAAAAGAATTTATTTGTCCCAATATAGGTTTCCCGGCAGTACCCGACGGCTCGCCATTGTCGGTCGAAAGAAATTCCTTCCTGTCCGCCCCTATCATGTATGCCCAACACACATGGCGCGCATCATGATATTCATTAGCATACATACCTATATATTCCTTAGCCTCGGCTGCGGACGACACAGGTATGGCAAACGAAAGAAACCGGCTCATTTTCTCACGGAAAACGGCGTCACTCTGAGATGCTATCGTGAAATATTTAGCCAACGGGACAATATACTCCTATTAGTTAATCGCCATCAGATGATGAGCATGGCATCGCCATACACACCAAATTTATATCCCTCCTTGACAGCCTTATGGTAGGCATCCATGACAAGATCATAGCCTCCGAATGCTGCTACCATCATCAGCATGGTGGAATAAGGGAGATGGAAATTAGAAATCAATGCATCAGTGACGGTAAAATCATACGGAGGGAAGATGAATTTGTTGGTCCATCCGGTATATGTCTTCATGTGTCCACCCATGCTGACAGCGCTTGCGATGGCACGTAACACAGAGGTTCCCACCGCACACACACGATGACCCTCATCCTTGGTATGATTTACAAGCTCCACCAACGGCTCTGAGGCTTCCATTTCCTCAGAATCCATGCGATGTTTTGTCAAATCCTCAACATCAATTTCACGATAGTTGCCGAGTCCGCTGTGAATAGTGATGAAACCCTGATTTACACCCTTGATTTCAAGACGCTTCAACAACTCACGAGAGAAGTGCAATCCTGCAGCCGGAACCACTACAGCACCTTCCTTGCTTGCGAAAATAGTCTGATAGCGCTCCATATCCTCCTCATTCGGCTCACGCTTAATGTAATAAGGAAGAGGAGTGGTGCCTAATTTATAAAGTGCCTCCTTAAATTCCTCATGGGGACCGTCATAGAGGAAGCGCAATGTGCGACCGCGAGATGTGGTGTTGTCAATAACCTCAGCCACCATCGACTCATCGTCGCCAAAATAAAGCTTATTGCCAATACGGATCTTTCGAGCCGGCTCCACGAGCACATCCCATAGTTTGTTCTCGGCACTAAGTTCACGCAGCAAGAACACCTCGATACGCGCCCCGGTCTTTTCCTTATTTCCATAAAGACGAGCAGGGAATACCATTGTATCATTATACACAAACAAATCACCGTCATCAAAGTAATCAATGATTTCTTTGAATACTCGCTCCTCAATAGTACCGGTTTTACGATTAACCACCATCAGGCGTGACTCATCTCGCACAGGGTTTGGCTCTTGTGCAATCAAATCTTCCGGAAGACGAAATTTAAATTGTGAAAGCTTCATCCTTAATAACTATCTAATTCTAAATAATACTCTATAATTCTTTTCTCCTAAATATTTACACTGCAGAAATTATCTTCTATCCGTTTCCGTGTCTCCGGTTTCCTCATCCGGAAACTCAAGGGAAGTGTTTCGTATCAGTTCCACAGCTTGCTCCACACTCATACATGAACTTATCGTGGTGTCTCCCACACGTGTGCGCCTAAGCGCTATAAGATGACCTCCCGAACCGAGAGCCTCACCTATATCACGGGCAAGCGCACGTATATATGTGCCTTTACTGCAGACTATGCGAAGTGTCAGGGTCATTTCATCGGAATTAAAATCCTGAATTTCGATTTCATCTATGACCAACACCTTCGGCTTAAGCTTCACATCGTGACCTTTACGCGCCATATTATAGGCTCGTTTACCGTCAATCTTACATGCCGAAAATGACGGTGGCACTTGCTCTATACGTCCAACGAACCTCGGCAGGACCTCTTCCACGAGTTCACGTGTTATATGCTCGGTAGGATGCACGGCGTCTATCTCCGTCTCAAGGTCAAACGAAGGCGTTGTAGCGCCAAGTTTAATCGTGGCGACATACTCCTTAACGCCAGCCTGCAACTCCTCAATCCTCTTTGTAGCCCTTCCGGTAACCACTATCATGACACCGGTGGCGAGAGGGTCAAGAGTCCCGGCATGTCCCACCTTAAGCTTTTTCTTATGCAGTCTATGAAGCAAGACACCCCTGACACGCTTCACCACGTCAAACGATGTCCACTCCAACGGCTTATCTATATATAATATTTCTCCGGTTATGAAATCCATAGTCAGGAACTACCAAAGTATGCATAAAACACCCATGGCAACACAATATAGCGCAAACCATATCAATTTGCCTTTCTTCACTATGCTGATCATCCATTTGCAAGCCATGCAGCCCACAATGAACGATGCAAAAAAACCAACCACCAACGGAAGCGTACCGACAGTGCCGCTGACACCTTCTCCCTGAAGAATATCTTTCAATCCAAGGAGAGCTTCACCGAGGATCGGAATAATCACCATAAAGAATGAGAATTGAGCAATCTTATCACGCTTATCCCCCAACAGAAGACCGGTAGCTATTGTAGTTCCCGAACGGCTAAGTCCCGGCAACACTGCTACTGCCTGCGAGCAGCCTATTATGAAAGCGTCCAGCCATGTGATATCATGACCTTTCACACCCTCCTTTGCCTCACGGGCCGGATTACGGAAATAATATGCAAACGCAAGCAATGCGGCGGTAACCAACAGGCAAATACCCACGATACCAAGACCGCTTCCAAAAAATTGCTCCACAAAATCCTTAAAACACAATCCCACTATTGCCACAGGAATACATGAAAGAAGGATTTTGCACACATAGAAAAAGTTGTCGTCACGCGCTATTGTGAAAAACGATTTGCACAACGGCACAAATTCACGCCATAGAACCACAATAGTACTCAAGACTGTAGCCACGTGGAGCACGACATCAAACTCCAATGCTTCCGAACCCTCAAGATTTAATCCCAATATCTCACGGAATATCTCAAGATGCCCGCTGCTGCTTATCGGCAGGTATTCTGCAAGACCTTGGACTATGCCAAGAATCAAAGCATCAATTACATCCATTTTCTATAAAACAGGTGAAATAACTATTCTATTTATTATTTTTAGGAGTATACATGATAGCAAAACCCATGAAAAGGAAACCCAAGAAGGCTATAGTAGGTCCTATCACTATGCGACGAGCCGAGAATATGTCCTCATTAAATGAGTTCCAGTCAGTAGCGCCTCCTGCCATCAGGGCAAAACCGAGCACTATCATCACACCTGCTATTATCATCAGGATAAAATTCTTCCTGATAAGCGGCATCTGCTCTGGTGTCTCTTTTATCAGAGAGGTCTCACCGGCTTTTTGATGTGTAATCTTTTTGTTAGCCATATATTTTTGTTATTTAAACATTTCATCGTACGACAGGCGCAGATAGCGGTTAGTAGCAAATATCGACGCTATAAGACATAGCAGCAGCCCCACTATCATGACACCTGCAAACACCGGAGCTATCAATTGCCAGTCGAGAACCGAAGCTATCGACAAATCCAATGCCCTGCAATAATATATCAAGAGCGACAACCCAGCTATAGCTATCACTGAAGCGACCAATCCATTGACTATATTGTCAACTATAAACGGCTTCCTGATAAATCCGGGAGTGGCTCCGACCAATTTCATCGTATGTATTATGAATCTCCGGGCATACACTGAAAGACGCACTGTGTTAAATATCAGGACAAACGATATCGCCAATAACGCAATCGCCACTATGAATAGTCCGAGAGTGACACTTCGCAACGTGCTGTTAATCCTGCCTATCATCTCTGTATGCACCTTTATATCGCTGATTTGAGGCATAAGGAAAAGCGGAGCTATAAGCATGTTTATGCTGTCCTGCGATGCGTATTTCGGACTCACATGCACATCCATCTCACCAACGAATGGATTTACATCAGCCAATAACATGATATCTTCACCCTCGCCTACCATTTTCTGCCAACGGTCAAGCACAACGTCGGGCGAAGAGTACTCACATTTTGCCACTCCGGCAGTCCCCTTCAGATACTTATTTACCTCGGCGATATCCGAAGCTGTGACATCCTCATTGAATAAAATCACAAATCCAATGTTCTCCTTTATGCTCTCAGTCACCCTATGCGTGGCTATCCCGACTATCGAGGCTATTCCAAGTATAAAAAGCACAAGAGCAACCGAGACTGTAGCTGTAGCTCGGGTGCTGAACATGGGAATTAAATGATGACGCCTTTTAGCCATAATAAGAAATAATGTACAAAATTACAATCTGAGCGCCCCCTTGTCAAGTGCTTTAACTAAATTTTAACAATTTGAGGCTCCGCCGTTTGCCTTACCTGAAATATAACTCTCCCACTTCTCTATAAGTGCCGTCATATCTTCGGGAATAGGTGCTGAAAAAAACATCTCCTCACCGGTGTTTGGATGAACAAATCCCAAGGTCCGGGCATGTAAAGCTTGACGTGGACATACATCAAAACAGTTTGCGATAAATTTCTGATAACTGCCGCTACGCTCCCCTCTCAGTATATTATCCCCGCCATAACGGGCATCGTTAAACAGAGGGTGGCCGATATGCTTCATGTGTACTCTGATTTGATGTGTGCGCCCTGTCTCCAAAACACACTTTACCAACGCCACATGCGTCAGATTGTTCAGTATCTCATAATGCGTCACAGCATGTTTCCCGCTCGGATCGTCCGGAGGTAGCACTGTCATCTGCAATCTGTCTTTCGGATTTCTACCTATATTCCCCTCTATCCGACCTTTCTGAGGGTCAGGGACACCCCATACAAGGGCATTATACTCTCGTTTGGTAGTCTTATTAAAAAATTGCTTTCCGAGATGTGTCTTTGCGTCAGGAGTCTTTGCCACTACAAGCAGCCCTGATGTATCCTTGTCGATACGATGCACAAGCCCTAAACGAGGGTCGGAAACATCATAATCGGGATTATCCCTGAAGTGGTAGGCAAGTGCGTTCACTAATGTGCCGGAATAATTCCCATGTCCCGGATGCACCACCAACCCTGCCGGCTTATTCACCACCAAGAGTGCGTCATCCTCATAAACTATATCAAGAGGTATATCTTCAGGGATTATTTCAAGCTCGTAGCGAGGTCTGTCCATCACCACCTGCACCACATCCAACGGCTTAACCCTGTAATTGGATTTTACAGGCTTCCCGTTCACAAGTATGCACCCGGCATCCGCCGCTTGCTGTATACGGTTTCGAGAGGATTTTTCAAGGCGTGTCACAAGAAACTTGTCAACCCTCAGAAGCTGTTGTCCCTTATCGGCTATGAACCTGAAATGCTCATAGAGTTCCTGACCGGTCTCATCCGAGACCTCCGCCATATCATCTATCTCATCATCCAACCCCTCTATATTATCTATATCCATTGTTTTTTTACAGGCAGGTTTTGAAAAAATGACACCTCTCAGATTAAATCACCATTAATTGAACAAGTCAAGCTGCTCGGTAGGCACCGACTCTTCCGCAGGAATAGAATCAGTCTCCAATACATCAGGCAACCCCTCACCCACTTCAAGCTCGATAGTTGCGCTCACCGGCACACGTGCTCCGGGCGACAGTCGGCTGCCGTTATAACGCACGGCAAGCACCAAATCTTTAAAATCACTTGGCACACGCTTCTCTATCACCTTCTTTATCTCCAATCCTTCCAATATGGATTTTGCCTGACGCACGGATATATCCGTCAACGACGGCAATGTCACCATCTTTGGAGAGAAAGCATTGATTGTGAGATAAATCTCACGTCCTTCCTTAACCACGGTGCCGGCTTTAGGGTTCTGCTCTATGACTGTGCCGGGCGCAGTACGGTTATCATATACCGAGTCGGAAAGTATGGCGAGCAATCCGTCCTCCTTAAGCGCCTGAGTAGCTCTTTCGAATGAATATGTTTTTACTGACGGCACCACTATTGTGTCCCCGTGACGAGTCCATTTGTCAAGCCAAAGCATAGCCATCCAAGCCACAGCGAGACCGACAAGCACCATCAGTCCGATATGCATCAATATCTTTTTCATTATTCTATATATTTATTGAGGTATTGCCAATGAAAACACCTCATCTATAGTCTTTACATAATGGAATTGCACACCCTCAAGATATATCGGACGTATATCCTCTATATCTTTTTGATTATCAGCACACAGTATTATATCCGTGATTCCGGCACGTTTGGCAGCAAGTATCTTTTCCTTTATGCCTCCCACCGGTAGCACCTTGCCTCGGAGAGTGATTTCACCTGTCATTGCAAGTCTTTGGCGCACAGGTCTGCCAGTGAGTGCCGACATAATTGACACACACATCGTTATACCCGCCGAGGGACCATCCTTAGGAATTGCCCCTTCCGGCACATGGATATGCAACTGCTGTGTCTCGAATTTTTCCGGATCAACACCATAATTTGAGCAACGTGCCCTTACCACTTTACATGCGATGACGGCTGATTCCTTCATCACGTCACCGAGGTTACCTGTGATGGTGAGCTTTTCACCCTTACCGGGTGTGAACGACGACTCGATGAACAGGATTTCACCGCCGACGGCAGTCCATGCAAGCCCTGTGGCGACACCGGGAGTATCCGATACCTCGTAACGCTCGGGAGTGAACATCTCCACACCTAAATAATCACGCAGATTCTCCACTTCCACAGTCTTAGAAAATTCCTCACCTCGCATCTTCTTAAGCACTATCTTGCGTATCACCTTGGCAATTCTCTTGTCAAGCTGACGCACACCGCTTTCACTGGTGTAGCTCTCCACTATTTTGGTTATGGCTTCAGGTGAAAACACTATCTCGTCACCTTCAAATCCATTTTCCTTTGCGATTCGCGGTATGAGGTGCCTGCGGGCAATCTCGATCTTTTCCTCAATAAGATAACCGGAAATATCGATAATTTCCATACGGTCAAGCAGCGGCTGAGGTATGGTTGACAGCGTATTGGCAGTAGCTATGAAAAGCACATGCGAAAGGTCATAATCCACATCTACATAATTGTCATGGAAATGACTGTTTTGCTCCGGGTCAAGCACCTCAAGCAACGCAGCCGACGGGTCACCTTTGAAATCATTGCCTGTCTTATCTATCTCGTCAAGCAGAAGCACGGGATTTGATGCGCCGGCTCGCTTTATGGCATCAATGATACGTCCGGGCATAGCGCCTATGTATGTGCGGCGATGTCCTCGGATCTCAGCCTCGTCATGCAGACCGCCAAGCGACACCCTCTGATACTTACGGCTGAGAGCACGTGCTATCGACTGACCTAATGACGTTTTGCCGACACCGGGTGCGCCCACAAGACAGATGATAGGGGAACGACCTTCCGGAGTGTTCATCATCACAGCAAGCTGCTCCAATATGCGTTCCTTGACCTTCTCCAACCCATAGTGGTCCTCGTCAAGCACTCTTTCAGCTGTCGGGAAATCGGCAGTCAAAGGGTCACCCATCCCCCATGGCAAGTCTGTGAGCAGTTGCAGGTAAGAATATTGCACCGAGTAATCGGGGCTTTGCGGATTAAGCCTGCGCAATTTTTCCAGCTCCTTTTCAAATACCTTACGTACATCGTCAGGAAACTTTATAGGCTTTGCCTTCTCTTCAAGTTCTCTGCAATCATCGTCATCCCCGTAAAGCTCGTCACGGATCACATCAAACTGATGTTGCAGGAACATGTTGCGCTGCTGCTCATCTATATTTTTACGAGCCTTCCTGTGGATTTCAGCCCTTATCTCTGCTATCTGTTCGCTTTGCGCCAAATTTGCAAGCAGCATCATTCCCCTGTCCTTCAACCTGCTCTTTTTGAGCATTTCATACTTGATTTCAGGCTGGAAGGGCGAATGAGTCGCTATCATATTTATAAGTAGCCCCGGTGAAGGTATGTTCTCGATATTAAATGCGAGATCATTCATCTTCTCACCGCCACTGTTAAGTATGTTAAGTGTGGTCTGACGTATATCGGCTACTAATGCTGCAAATTCCTTGTCTGAGCTTCTTGGAGTGGTGTCTCTTACCGATTTCACCGATGCCGACAATGCGCCGGGTATGGTTTCCTTCTCTGACTTGATGACTATTTTTATTTTTTCACGAGCCGAGAGTATGGCGGTATGAGTGCCATCAGGAAGATCAAATGTCTTAAGCACATCGGCAACAACCCCAAATTCATACAGATCATCTATCGTAGGGGCATCAACCGTTGAATCCTTCTGACAGAATACACCTACAGGAATATTCTTTTCTGATGCGTATGTAGCCGTGTTAACTGAAATTTCCCTTGCCAAAGTTATCGGGAATGTTACTCCCGGGAAAAGCACGAGATCTCTCATTGCTATAATCGGAAGCGCGTCATAATCAGGTTGCGGACGTTCTGTTGGAATACCGATGTCAATCTGACCTACTGATAATATCTTAGTTTCTTCTTTCATTCATCATTATTTTTTGGAGAAGAGTGAATCTATGATTTGGTTGTCATATCCTATCCCCGTTATTTGATTTTAACTTTTTATTTTTTAGTACCATCCTTTTCCTGAATCAGTTTGGATTTTAACATTTTATAAAAAGTTCAAACCAATTACATCTATAGTTTTCTTCAAGATTGCTTATTATAATTGTGAGCCGATTGCAAATTAAAATCTGAACCGGTCCTTATAATAAGTCCCCAAAGTTAGTAATTTTTCGGCAATTTTCAGCCATTTATATAGAAGTATTTAGTATTAAAATCACAAACATTCACTTCACCTTTGCTCCTGTGTCCTCTAATAAGGGTTAATGTTTAACCCTCTAATATTTTTAACAAAATTTAAACTAATCGCAATTGTCAGTAATCTTGTAAGTTTACTATCATTTTTCATAAATTGCGTTGATAATACTGACAATTATTCAAATTTAAGACGATTTTCAAGCCTTACAGACAAATCCCCGTTAAAAATAGATGTAAAACTATTAGGATTTCTTATTTTTTTATTTTACCTTTGCATCACCATCGCACGAAAGGGCATTTCTAAATGCTACTCTGTGATGGTGAAAAGACTCACTAAGAGCATGATTAGACATTTGCATTATTAGACATTTATAAATCCACTGACGTTAAGTACTATGTGTAAGCAACAAAGGGTGACCGTGAGGCTACCCTTTGTTATTTTTATTATCCTTCGAATTTATATAATTTGATGGAATCCCTGTCCGATTACAATATAGGGCTGAGCAAACGGAATATGGACTCCTTGACTTTATCGGCACGTGGTCGCTTGTTCCATTCCGACAGCTTTAAACGTGTGCAATCCTTGGCATCCTCCATAAATTGCTCGGCAAGCAGTCCGTTCACTTCCCGGGAATATGCCACTATATTTTCTTCAAAGTTATGCTCGAAACTGCGGAAATCAAAATTGGTCGATCCGGTCGATGCAAATTCCTCATCAACAACCAGCACCTTCCCATGCAGCATCCCCGCTTCATAAAGATATATTTTTATGCCGGCAAGCAGACATTCCTCCACATAGCTCTGTGACGCATGGGTAAGTATCCATGAGTCACTTTTACGTGGAAGCATGACCCTCACGTCAACCCCCGACAGCGCTGCGCTCTCCAACGCTTTAAGCAAACCGTCGCTGGGCAGGAAGTAAGGTGTCTGCAACAAAATTCTCCGTTTCGCCGCTGAAATGGCTTTAAAGAAGAGCAGCAACATGTTTCCCCAACGGTTTGTCGGACCCGATGTGATCAGCTGAACCATCACATCCCCCACACTACCCGGCTCCGGAACAGGTTGTGAGTTAACTTCATCGCAAAGCAATGCATGTCCCATAAACTTCCAGTCAACTGCGAAATTATATTGCAGTCCTGCTACCGCCGGACCGGTTATTCTCACCGCTGTATCTCTCCATTTATTGAATGGCTTCCCGGTTATATATCGCTCGGCTACATTCATCCCTCCGATATAGCCGATCTTTCCGTCCACTACCACTATCTTTCTGTGGTTTCTCCAGTTCGCCCTATTTATATGGTTGGGAAATTCAAGTCTGAAAAAAGGATGTACTTCAACTCCGTGGATCTTCAGTTTTTGGAAAAAATCACGCCTGCTGGCGTCAAACGACCCTACATAGTCATATATGACCCTGACCTTCACCCCATGTTTTGCCCTGTCTATCAGTATATCACGGAGTTCCTTCCCAAGTGAGTCATTGGCTATAATATAAAATTGCAGATTTATATATGACTTGGCATTCCTTAAGTCATCAAAAAGATATTTGAAATGCGTCGCGCCGTCATTAAATATCTTAAGGTCATTTCCGGTATAAAATATTGCTCCGGCTATCGAATATCCCAATCGTATAAGCTGCCGGTTTTCCAATGAGATTTCACGGTTGATTCTCGGGAGAGGCTGCGCATCCTCCTGCTTCAACAGTTTCCGACGGTTGCGCCTTGATATCATCTTCACATTCTTGATGCTTCGCCCAAACAAGAAATACAGCACCACCCCACCTACAGGGAAAAGCAAAAGCCCTGTCACCCATGCAAGTGACTTCAACGGATTACGGTTTTCGCTTAGCACTATACCTATGACAAATATTATCAATGCGCCGTATGCCACAAGAAGCCCCCATAGGACCCCCGACCAGTTTATTGAAATGAATGTGGCTTGCATGATTAAGAATTTGTCAGTTAATTAAGCAAAGTTACATCTTATTTATAAAACTATCAAACTATATTTAAACTTTTATTTCCTTAACATCCAATTAACATTTTATAAAAAGTTTAAATCAGTTCATCATCCAATTAACATTTTATATAAAGCTTAAATTAGTTCGTTTATAAAAAGTTTAAATTATTGAGCTAAAATCGAGAAATAATTGCTAAATTCGTGCCTTTAAAGAACTAAACTCAAAATGCGTAAAGGTTTTCTCAGAATAGCAGCGGTAGCACCCGCCATCAATGTGGCTGATGTGGATTTCAACGTCGCCCAAATCATGTCAAAGCTCCAATCCCTCAATAATGAGGGGGTTGAATTAGCGGTTTTTCCTGAAATGTGCATAACTGCCTACACTTGTGCCGACCTGTTTCATAACTCCACACTGCTCGATGCTGCCGAAAAAGCCCTTATAAGGCTAAAGGATTTCTCTACCTCCATCGATACTCACTTTGTAGTTGGACTCCCGGTTAGAGCCGGCGGTTCTCTGTACAATTGCGCTGCATTAATACGCAAAGGCGATGTTGCCCTTGTGGCAAAATCATATATCCCCAACTATAATGAGTTTTACGAACGCAGATGGTGGCGACCTCTACCTTTCGGTTCATCCGTGGACGTTAATATTTCCGGTGAGGTTTTCGAAATGTCAACCGGTAAAATATTCTCAAGCCATGGTGCGAAAATAGGTATTGAGATATGCGAAGACCTTTGGGTGCCCATTCCACCATCCTGCCGTCTTGCAATGGGTGGTGCGCAAGTGATACTCAATCTCTCGGCTTCCGACGACCTTATCGGCAAATATGCATACCTCCAATCTCTATTGAAACAACAGTCGGCAAGATGTTTGTGCGCTTACGCTTATGCAGGTGCCGGATGGGGAGAATCATCCACCGACCTGACATTCGACGGCAAGGCGATAATAGCTGAAAACGGTGTCATCTTGGCTGCCAACAAGCGTTGGGATCCTGATGATAATACAGTGATAGCTGATGTAGATATTGAAGCACTAAATCGTGACCGGTTGCATACCACCACATTCTCCGATTGCGCATCGACTGAATGTAAAGACGTTACGAAAGAAATTTCAAGTGAATATTCAACCGGTGATTCACTTCCAGATGGCAAATTTTTCCGTTATGTTGACCCTCACCCCTTCGTTCCGGCAAGCTCCGAAGCTATCGACAGACGATGCGATGAAATCATCAACATACAGGTTGCAGGGCTTGCCAAAAGGCTCCATGCCATCAACTGCAAGAAGCTGGTTGTCGGGATTTCCGGCGGTCTGGACTCCACCCTCGCTCTCCTTGTGGCTGTAAAAACATTCGACCGTTTGAAGCTCGACAGAAAAGGTATAATAGGTATAACCATGCCGGGCTTCGGCACCACTTCACGCACCCACAACAATGCCGTGGCTCTTATGGATGCGCTCGGTGTCACCTCAAAGGAAATATCGATTGCCGCTGCCGTTAACCAACATTTTCAGGATATAGGTCATGACCCTTCCGTGCATGATGTCACCTACGAAAATTGTCAGGCGCGTGAACGCACTCAAATACTGATGGATGTGTCAAATCAGGTGGGAGGAATAGTCCTCGGCACGGGCGATCTTTCCGAGCTTGCCCTTGGGTGGGCTACCTACAACGGTGACCACATGTCAATGTATGGAGTCAACGCCGGTGTGCCAAAGACTCTCGTAAAATACCTTGTAAATTATTTTGCCATGAGCCATGAGGAAGGATCCGCTATCCGCACTCACCTCCTTGACATTATAGACACCCCAATCAGCCCCGAACTTATTCCTGCTGATGAGCACGGCAACATAAAACAGAAGACCGAGGATCTCGTAGGACCATACGAGCTTCATGACTTCTTCCTATACTACATGTTGCGCTACGGTTTCTCGGCTGACCGCATCTATTTCCTTGCCCGAAAGGCCTTCAAGGCGGAAGAATATTCCGACGAGACAATAAAACATTGGCTTACAACATTTATGCGACGCTTCTTCAACCAACAGTTTAAGCGTTCTTGCCTGCCTGACGGTCCCAAGGTCGGCTCTGTCTGCCTGTCACCGCGAGGCGATTGGCGTATGCCTTCCGATGCGTCGTCAGCACTTTGGAAACTGTAAAATTTTGAAATGAACTGATTTAAAGCCCCTCCGCATGAAACGAATAGGACTGTTGCCACGAATAGCCATAGCCATTTTAATCGGTATCCTCTTAGGATTTGTCGCCCCTATGTGGCTCGCTCAGATATTCGCGACATTTAATGCCGTATTCTCTCAATTTCTCGGATTCATGATTCCCATGATTATCGTGGGGTTTGTGACACCGGCTATAGCCGACATTGGCAGCCGTGCCGGGAAATTGCTTGTTGTGACAGCAGTCATAGCATATTTAGCCACATTCTTTGCAGGATTTTTATCCTATGTGACAGGCACACTTTCGTTCCCGTCACTGATAGGCGGCGAGGAAAACATAGCTCTTGTGGAAGATGGCGCTAAAGTGTTACCATATTTCACGGTTGAGATGCCACCATTAATGGCTGTGATGACAGCTCTCGTTCTTGCATTCATGCTCGGTCTCGGCATAGCATTCTCTTCAGGCAATGCTTTGCGCAACGGTTTCACGGAATTTCGCAACATAGTCAGCAAGACCATCGACACAGCCATCATCCCCCTTCTCCCCATATATATTTTAGGCATATTCCTCATCATGACCGTTGAGGGGCAGGTCGGGATGATTCTTAAATGTTTCATTAAGATCATTATAGTAATATTCATCCTGCATGTGTTTATACTCGTGTTGCAATACTGCATCGCAGCGATTTTCGCCAAGAAAAATCCGTTCAAAATGCTTCGCACCATGCTCCCAGCATACTTCACCGCACTCGGCACTCAGTCATCGGCAGCCACAATACCTGTGACACTCCGACAGGCTATACAAATGGGAGTCCGTGAGGACATCGCAGGATTCGTGATACCGCTTTGCGCCACAATACACATGAGCGGAAGCACACTTAAAATCGTGGCTTGTGCACTTGCGCTTCTTATAATGCACAACCAACCCCACGACTTAGGACTGTTTTGCCATTTCATAGGAATGCTTGGCATAACCATCATCGCCGCCCCCGGAATACCCGGAGGAGCCATAATGGCATCCATCGGTCTCCTGCAGTCAATCCTCGGCTTTGATGACCAAATGGTAGCATTGATGATAGCCCTCTACATCGCCATGGACAGCTTCGGCACAGCCTGCAACGTCACCGGCGACGGCGCCCTCGCCGCCATCATCAACCGCCTCTTCCCCACCACCACAACCACATCGCAGTCCAAAAATTCCGAACTCTAATTATGTTTTGAGAACCAAACAGTCAACAAAACGAGAAAAGCTTCTCAATATAATTCCAAAACTTTAATTATAAAAGATTATTAATTTATCATATCCCTGTATTTTAAATATATATTACCAGTTTGAGCAGCTTCTCTCCTTTTACGAGAGAGCAAGTCTGATATTGTAATTCGTTCATCAAGCACTGCAATTAAATCCTCTCCGTCCATTAATAAAACTCGTTTATCCTTGGAATTTCTAAATTGTATTATAGCTTCATCAGAAAAACCAGAAATCGAAATGAAAAGTCCTAATGTATTTTCAAACTTTCGACCTATTTTGCATGAGAAAGAATCAAGATCAGATAGTGAAATGGGGTTATTTCTCCATTTTGTTTCCAATAGGTATTCTTCATAATTAAAAGAGAATGCACCATCAATCTGTTCTCCAGTAACTTTAAAAGACCCTTTAGGATCTAAATCTGACAACTCAAACAAACCATATATTATCCTTTCTAATGCGAAACCACTTCCTTGACGGTCTGTTGATGCTGACCATGAATAAAAATCTTTTTTTAGCTTTGATAAAATATGTTTTGTACGATTCAGCCGAATCTGACGTGCTTGAATCTTATCTCGCCGTTGTTTAGCTTCTTCAAGCTCTTTCTGAATATTTTGATGACCAAGGACATGAATTCTCAATGCTTTCACAGCTTCTTTGGCGCATTTAGCTTTTTCTTTACCACCATCCAAAATTTCCAAATGTGAAAAATCAGAAACAGAGAAGAACAGTTGCATTAAAATATTGTGAGTTTTATTCCCATTTTTGACAAGCATATCTATCACACAAGCGGCTATGTTTTTCTTTAAGCCATTCCAATCAATTGCAGCTAAAATGCCAGTTTCTTCACCGATTATTTGGTATAAAAAACTCTTAAGATCCCTTTTATACCAATATATAGTAGATAAAGCTTTTTCCAACGCGACAATTGCCTGAGGAGATATCATCTTATTATTTGACATAGTATCACATAGGTTTAATCATTGATTCGATGAAGGCAATTTCTTCATCAGAGAGACTATATTTAGAGTAGAGCTGGGCATCAATTTCTGCCACACTCTTGCGCCAGTCTATGTCACTTTTAGAGGTGAAATCCTGTATCGGAACAAAGCGATAAACTTTACTAAGTGCATCTTGTGTTACTTTAGCAGCCGAAACAAGAATACGAAGAAACTTCGTACGAATATATTTTTCAAACGCTATAGCTTCATCAGCAGAATTAAACGAAGCATATACATAAGTTTGAGAACAAACCGAAGGTTTAAGAGCTAATATTGGGTCGCTCAATACTTTTGTATCACTGCCGCTACCACCCGCTTTAGGAATATACACTTTAGTTTTTTTTATGTCTTGGGAATTTTTGGTGATAATTTTTTTTGGAATATATGCGGAAATTCTTCTTAGCTTGGAAAGATAATGAAGCTCAATAGAATGTGATTCATCTATTTGCTGAGAAAGAGAAGCTTTTATGTTTTTATTAACTTCTGGATTGGTTGGGATTCCAAAAGGTGTGTCAGCCGAAATAAGACTATCTACAAAATTCCCACAGTGGGATTCTTTTATATGAGCAACCAATTGCGATAATTGAGGGTCTCTAATGAATATTTCATTCAACGCCAGATTGCGTTTCTCTCTAATAATTACACCATCTTTATGTAGTGAATAGTCACATAATTCACTTAGTCTATCTTCTAATAGGAAATAGCAAATACCTCCTTTAATCTCAACTGATGGGAATAGTTCACGAGATGACGTGAAAGCCACTAATTTTTTAACATGACCACTCGTCAACATTCTTGTTCGAAACTCACCTAAAAGTGAATCCCTACCACCTGCAAACCACTTTGAAGGAATAATCATAGATACGTTCGACGGTTTCAATGCAGAGGCAACATTACAAAAATGTTGAAAAATAGGAGCATCGTTAGTGCCACCGCTACCTCCACGATCTTGATATGGAGGATTTCCAATTATAGCTGCGAAGTTCATATCTGTTATTACTTGCGGTATTATGTATTTCTTATTCTTGTCTTTTTTTATTAAATCGTAACTCGTAAATGTATTGAAAATATGGTCAATAGGTAAAGAAAGTAGTTTGTATACTTTTCTGGTAAACTCATATGCTAACTGCGAGGTACATACAGAATAAATCTTATCCGATACCACATTACCATAACGTTTTAATAGAGCAATGGTAAACTCACCTTGTTTGGATGCAATATCCAATACTGGACCATCTGAAAAAACAGTTTCGGGAAGGAGTTTTACTACATTGTCAGCCACATTTAAAGGCGTGACTATCTCTGAATCAGACATACGACCAAATTTGCGCATAGCAACTTCTACACGCTTGATGGGCGTTAATCTCTCGTCTCGCATCAATTCATTGACATTCTCAATCTTATAATCAAACTTTTGCAAAACAAATGGATTGCTTTTTCTCTGAACGTGATTGAGAACATCTATATTAAGACCAAGATTATTTGCAATACGACGATTATCTTCAGTCGATGGAATCATTGAAATTACGTCCTCAAGTGATTTTACTGTTGATTCCGTCAAAAATGCAAAAAAGAGGATACGCGCATAATATGCCGCCAGTCTCTTATAGAGGTTATCATTCTCTATGGTTTCTGTGGGTTGCTCTGTATCTGTAGATGGATTGTCACTTTTTATAGAATCTTCTTTTGGCACATTTGTTTCTTCCCCATCAGGAACATCTATATTATCCCCTTCACCCTCGGTCGGTTTAATCTGCAATCCATTTTTTGCATCAAGAGGCTCAATCGTTCGCAGTATTGCTGCCAGAGTATCATCTTGCAATAAATCATTATCAGCCGGTATCTCCGAGGCATCATCCAAAATACTGCGTGTGTATGAGTATTCTCGCACGGCATCGATAATATTGGTTGGCGTAGCCTGTTGCAATTTGTTTTTGTTCAGAACAATAATCGGTGAAATCTCCAACTCCTTTGCAATATGTTCCTTTAGTCGCGAATTACCCTGTACCTCAGTATTGACATTGTAAAACTGTGATTTCTGTTCTTGTAATACAAACATTCGATTCGGATCGAAATCTACAAGCAATGTCTGCGGCTTCATATTGTATTTAATAATCTTGCCGTTTTCATCCCTGAAAGTCGTAACATATTGATTCTGCAAACGGAATATTGCTTGATCGTATTCCTGAGGCGAAGCCGTACCTTTGAGATACAGCATGGTATCCCATTGCGGCACTGTCGTGCCAGTCAGCATTCTATTGACAGTTAGAGTGAGCGTCTTTTTATTCTGGTTCTCAAATTTTTTTATTGCCTGCTTTACATCGCCTACTGATTTATATTTACTTTCATCGTCAAAACCGGCAATATTGATTATTTCGTAATCATCCAGATTCTTGAATCTATCATTATTTTTCAATATCAAAGCCTTCATAGCATCGCATGACGCTCGAAACGGCAGGACACAGACAATGTGACGACACATCTTGCCATCCTTGATTTTGTCGTAATCAAGGAAGCCAAGCAAGTTTTCATCTTCTTTTGTGCCGTCAATAACCTCCAACAATTCAAGTATCTCAGCTTCGTGTTTGAATCGGCGGTGGCGACCATCTTTTTGGATTGTCATGGATAACGTACGGAACAGTTCAGAGAACGCATAGGTAATGCCCTCCTTACGTATCTGCTCAATCTTTTTGCGCGACAACTCATTGGGATTAAAAGCAAAGCGAATCATTTGTGGAAAGCCAAAGTATGGATTCTACCATTCATCGCAGTCATCTTCCTTTAGGTGTTCTTCATTCCATTGTTGCTGTGCGTCGATAATATCAGAAAATTGAACAAAAGCAATAACATCCTCCTTTTGGAACTCGTTGCTCATCAAAATGCGGTATGGCGTACCCGATAAGTGAAGTCGGATTTTCGCTTTCAGCACCTTAGTTGCATTTTCTACGTAGTCAAGCGTCTCAAATTCATCGAGACCCTTTAGCACATTGTTTATTTCAGGCTTACTTAACCTTTGCTCACGCAATACTTTACCATAAGATTCTCCACGCACACCGAAATGAGTCTCATCGATAATAAGCAGGTCAATGTAGCGATCGAACACCTTTTTGTGCTTATATTTTATCTCATCGCCTTGCAAATCCTGCAAAGTCAAAAACAAGGCTACTTTCTTATTACGGTTGGAAAG
The DNA here is from genome assembly GCA_910577335.1 of uncultured Duncaniella sp. Classification (GTDB taxonomy): domain Bacteria; phylum Bacteroidota; class Bacteroidia; order Bacteroidales; family Muribaculaceae; genus Duncaniella. The sequence continues at coordinate 85,616 of CAJTMJ010000011.1, forward strand.
CGTATCAATAATGATATTCTCATTACGTTTCAACGCTTCGCTATCAACAAAGAGATAATCTTCAAAATATATATGGCTTTCCACTGTCTTTTTCCATTCCTCCTTAACATCTGCTTTGGCAGATACAATAACGACAAATCGCGCATTTATTTCCCTTGCACAGCACATTGATGTAAACGATTTGCCAAAACGCATAACGGCATAGAGTAACAAGTTTTTACGTCCAGCTTCAACAGCTGCTTTGAAATTTTCAATTGCTTGCCGTTGATTATCTCGTGGAGCGAAATCCTCTATGCGATCGTGAGTGAATATTTGTGGGAGGCGGTCAAGAGAGTACAGTGGATACTTGCCACTGTTTTCGTGGGCACTTTGAATAATATCCTTAATAGCAGAATCTAAATCCTCAACAGTCGCATCTTTGAAAAACTCTTTGGAGTAATAAGGTAAATTTTCAATTGTATGCGGTTGCAATCGTTCGCACGCCATCTCCTGTTCTAAAAAAGCATGTACGGCATAATCACGAAAGATAGTATTGTCATCAATCTGAGCTGTATGTTGGTATTGTTGTATCAAATTCGGGAAAATCTTTCTCCATTCATCCAAGCGCACACGAACACCGCGCGAAGTATCTCCAATCTTTAAATAGTTAGGAACAGTCTCTGTTGAAAAAGCGTATATATATATGGCTCCACACGACCGACAATTATATTGTCAAGGACTGTTGTATCTATTTTTGATAATGCACTTTCCATATTACTATTCTTTAATCAAAGATACAAAGGTTAAAACTTTGTCATCTTTCCAATCTCTAATTTTTGCATACTTACATGTGTGGGAGTGAATATCTTTATTTTTGCATCCAGGACAATCAGCTAAAGTCTGAGTTTCTGGATCTCCTATCTCCTCAGGACTAAAAAGGGATGAGGTCTCTCTTTTTAATTTAGGTATTTTAATGCAACTATTGGGAATAACACCTTTAAGTCCGTCCATCTGCCAAATGTTCCATGAGATGATGTAGACGATATGTTGCAAAGATTTGAGTTGTGGATCTTTTCCGAACTTGGCTCGGTAGTAATCAATAAAGGTATAGAGTAACGCTTCTCGAGCAAGAACTAAGTTATCGCCCTGCCATTCAAAACCATAGACGCTCATATAGGCAGCTTGTGCCGCTTTGAGCCAATCTCCGCTTGTTTCAGTATTCTCACCGACAACACGAAGTTTTCGGTCAAGAAGCCCTATACGACGTTCAATCGGAATAGGCTCGCCGGTCACAGTGTCGTATCGGCTCACAAGATAAGGAGCCTCTCCGCAGGTGATTTCAAGACGGTTCTCATTCACATAATCTAGCCAAGTTTTTCCCTCAGGGAAAACTATAGGCGCAATATTGACAATCCACGAATGTGTGCCATCAGAATTGTCTACTTCTGAATTGAAAACGCCATTGCGACCGAACCACGCATTATCAATAAGATTATTTTGCTTGTTACATATCCACGAAGGGGTAAATACCTCTGCCCTTTCGCGGATACGTTGGTTTTGCTGTTCACGTGATTTGACAGCACGGCGCACGATTACGTTGCCATTTGTGCCGTTGATTGATTCGATTGTGATTTGGTCACCATACTGATAACCATCACCAAGATCAGCATAGCTATCAGTTGCCCAAAATATATTTACCTGTTCATTTTCACTACTCAAAGTCTGGTCTTTGAGTAGTGCATTAAGTAATTCGGGCGAATGCTCGAAAATTTCATTTTCTTTTATATCGACTTGCGTATTAGTCATTGGTATAAGAAGCTCCAGTGTAGCTATGCGAGGCAGACCTTATGCTCGCTTTGCAACCGCTAAAACGCCCTTAAGCAACCACGTAGGAGTTTTCAGATTTTTGTTTACGGCTTTCGCCGTCATTATGTTGTGATATTGTTCTTTGCCAAGGCAAAGCGCCAAGGCGATGAGGTCATTTCGCATATTGTGCTTAGACTACAAAGTTAGCATTTTTTTGTGAATTTAATGGTCTGCAAACTAAAAATCTATCACTATAAAAAATAAATCCGTAACTGAATCCGTAACCATAGGAAATATTACCTACAAAATGGGATTTTGCTAAATTAAGCCCAGTATAAAAATTATTTTTCACATTTTTTCTCAAAAACGTGTAACATTTGCGCTATTAATCCGTCTTAATATAAAAAGGGTTAAAAAACATGCATTAAAATTGCATGTTAACAGCCAAAATACAAAAGCTGCCGATCGACAGCCAAAATATATTCGGTATTAACAACCAAAATATACTCGGCATTAACAATTAAAATACATTCGATATTAACAACTAAAATATATTAGATAGATTATGAAGAAAAGCCTATTTACTCTTCTGCTCGCATTCTGCATCGGAGCGTTCAATGCTTCTGCCGACAAGAAGGTGATGAATGTGAAGTCAAGTTACACTGCGCTCCATGTGGCGACAGCTGCAAATGTGGTCTACACCCCCGAATCATCAAAACAGACTGTCATTGAAATCATAGGTCCCGCCGAAAAAATAAATTGGGTTGATGTTTCCGTGTCAAATAACACCCTACATATTCGTGTCAAAGAAGACAAAGACGGCTCCAGAAACGGCTATCGCATAAAAGGCGTGACAATTAATGTGAATGGTCCGCTGGTGAGAAGCTTCCGGGCTTCGTCAAGTGGCAAAATCACATCATCGACATGGTTTGAATTCCGCAAAAGCACAGTGTCGCTTAACGCATCATCATCCGGCGAAATCAAATTGGCTAATATATCCTCCCCGGCTATTGTAGCTAATGCATCATCATCCGGCGAAATAGATATTAAATCTGCCAATTCACCATCAATCAACCTAAGCGCATCATCATCTGCAGACATTGAAATAAAGAGCGTGCAGGGTAAATCCTTAACCGCAAAAGCATCATCATCTGCCGACATTGAAATTTCAACAATCGCAGCCACTACTGTGACGCTTGCAGCATCATCTTCCGCCGACGTTGAAGTGAAAAACATAACTGCCGAAAAACTTAACGCCAGCGCATCTTCATCCGGCGACATCAAGGTGATAGGCACAGTTGACCGTGCATTGCTCTCAGCCTCTTCCGGCGGTGATGTCGATGCCAAAAATCTATCTTACTCACACTCTACAATACGCTCGTCAAGCGGCGGTTCGGTATATGAACGATAATCTCCCTGTCTGACCTCTCAATCAGACACAGACAAAGCGAGTAACTATTCAGCGGACGCGCCGATGTAGTCGCCGTTTAGAAAAGGGCGAGGAT
>CAJTMJ010000012.1 GCA_910577335.1 uncultured Duncaniella sp.
GTGAAAGTTGAGGCTTTTGCTTAATTTTTTTGTAGGGAGTTCTGCAACACCCTCGGGATGGTTTACGACTGTGCGTCATGAGTAGGAATATTGTTCCGTTTTATTAAAAAATCAGTTAAAATTGCAAGTAATATTCACTAATGGCTGAATTTTTGTTAACTTTGCAGCTGTTTTAGTGTAAATTTGAAATAGACATTTGAAATTGACAATCAATATGGCAAAAGTGACAAAAAAGATGGCGCTGGATTACCATCAGTATCCGCGTCCCGGCAAAATCGAAGTTATACCCACAAAACCATACGCCACTCAGGCTGACCTTGCCTTGGCTTATTCTCCCGGAGTTGCCTATCCATGTCTGGAAATTAAGGATAATCCCGAAGATGTCTACAAGTACACTGACAAGGGTAATCTTGTGGCTGTGATATCAAACGGCACCGCCGTCCTCGGTCTCGGTAACATCGGCGCTCTCGCCGGTAAACCTGTGATGGAAGGTAAAGCGCTCCTTTTCAAGATTTTCGCCGGTCTCGACTGCTTCGATATAGAAGTTGACGAGAAGGATCCCGAAAAATTCATACAGATTGTCAAGGCTCTTGCTCCTACATTCGGAGGTATTAACCTTGAGGATATCAAAGCTCCCGAGTGTTTCGAGATTGAGCAGCGTCTAAAAGCTGAATGTCCTATCCCTGTGATGCACGATGACCAGCACGGCACTGCCATCATCTCGGCTGCCGCTATGCTCAACGCTGTGGAGATTCAGGGTAAGAAGATTGAAGATATACGTCTTGTGGTTAACGGCGCGGGTGCTGCCGCAGTGTCATGTACCAAGCTCTACTGTGCGCTCGGCGTGAAGATGGAGAATGTTGTCATGTGCGACAGTAAGGGTGTCATTACCAAGAAGCGCACCGACCTCAATCCTCAGAAAGCCCAGTTTGCCACTTCACGTGACATATCCACCCTTGCCGAGGCTATGGTGGATGCCGATGTGTTCCTCGGACTCTCTGTCAAGGATGTGGTGACACCTGAGATGGTTAAGTCGATGGCTCCCCGCCCAATCGTGTTTGCCCTCGCTAACCCCGACCCGGAAATCGCTTACGAGACTGCTATGGCTGCCCGTCCTGACCTTATAATGGGTACCGGACGTTCTGATTATCCCAACCAGATTAACAATGTGCTCGGCTTCCCGTACATCTTCCGTGGCGCGCTCGACTGCGGTGCCACCGAGATCAACGAGACAATGAAGATATACGCTGTGCGTGCCATTGCCGAGCTTGCCAAGAAGCCCGTACCCCCCGTGGTTAATGCCGCTTACAACCGTACCAATCTTAAGTTTGGTCCCGAATATATCATCCCGACTCCCTTTGACCCCCGTTTGCTCACATCAGTTTCTCCTGCCGTGGCTAAGGGTGCTATGGAGAGTGGTGTTGCCCGCCGTCCTATTACCGACTGGGAAGCCTACGATGAGAAGCTCCGTCTGCTTAAGGGCAATGACCGTAAGTTTACCCGCCGTCTTAATGAAGCTGCCCGCACCAATCCCAAGCGTGTGGTATTTGCCGAAGCAAACACCGACAATATGCTTCGTGCCGCTGCTATCGCTGCTGCTGACGGTCTCTGCATACCTATCCTGCTCGGCAACGAGGAGATGATCGGCAAACGTGCGCAGCGTCTCGGCATAGATATCAACGGTATAGAGATCGTTAACCTCCGTCACGACCGTGAAGCTGCCCGCCGTGAGCGTTACGCTTATATGCTCACCACCAAACGTCAGCGTCAGGGCGAAAACTTTGAAAGCGCCCTTGATAAGATGTTTGACCGCAACTATTTCGGTATGATGATGGTGGAAACAGGCGATGCCGATGCTTTCATCGCCGGAACACGTGCCGCAAATAATCCTACAGGTGAGATTGCCCGTGAGGTTATCGGTATCAAGGACGGTTACAACCACTTCGCCACCATGCACGTCATGGAGACCACCAAGGGTACTTACTTCCTTGCCGACACTATGATCAACGGCAGTGCCGATGAGGAAACCCTCCTTGATGTGGCGCGTCTGTCGGCTGATGCTGTCAAATTCTTCGCCCATGACCCTGTTATGGCTCTTGTGTCATACTCTAACTTCGGCTCAAACAAGGAGCCTGAATGTTCTAAGGTTCACAACGTGGTTGAGAAGATGCACAAGCTCTATCCCGACCTCCCCGTGGATGGTGAAATGCAGATGAACTACGCTCTTAACCGCCCGGTGCGCGACAAGGTTTATCCCTTCACACGCCTTTACGGTAAGGATGTCAATACCCTCGTGTTCCCCAACCTCAGTGCGGCTAATTCAGCTTACCGCTTGATGCTTGAGATGGGTGTCGGTGAGACAATCGGCCCGATTCAGATGGGTCTTAAGAAGCCTATCCACTTCATCAACGTCGATGCCGAAGTTCGCGATATCATCAACCTTATCGCAATCGCCGTAATCGACGCCGCCGTAATGGACAACAAATAACTCCAAGCCATTGTACGGGCGCAATACATTGCGACCGTCCCGCATCGGTCGCTGTTGAAAAGTTTCATATATGTAGTGACGCTCCGGAGCGTCCCTAAATCTATGAAAAACATTCCTCTTGAATAGGAACCCCACTATACTCCCTGCTGTCAATCCCCATAATTGATAGCAGGGATTTTTAATTTCCACCCATCTCCCGCTCTCAAAAATTTTTTCAAAAAATTATTGCCGAATGAAACTTTCTGACTTAAAACTGCACCTAATGAGGCAAAACAAATTAAATATGACAAGTCCACCAGTATGGCATTGCGTTCATCAAGACACCGGATCTTTCGATTTTCAACTCCATCAAGGAATAACCTCTCCGCTATAGTGCAAATGCAGGAGGGGGTAGGGTTTTCCTTCGGAATCTACTTCTGAACAACTGTGTGTGACGAATCCTGAGTGCAGGTAAAAACCAACGGCTTGCCGGTTCTGCTCATTCACATCCACATGGTCTGCTCCATGCTCTTTTATGGCGAACTGAAGTAACAGCGTCCCTACGCCCATTCCTCGGAAGCATGCGTCTACAAACAGCTGCTCTATGCTTGACCCTGCAATGCCGATAAACCCGACAGACTCACCTTCGATAGTTTTTGCGATGAACAGGTTTACCGCTTCAAAGTAAGATACGAGGTGTCTTTTATAATGTTCAAAATCCTCGTCAGTGATAAAATCATGTGTCGCCCTCACCGAACTTTCCCATATTGCCGACAGTCTCGGATAGTCTAACGGTGTGGCAGTTTCTATAATGAATTGATCAGTCATATTCTTGTCAAATGATGGATTTACCACAAAGATATTCATAAAATGGAGACAATCCCTCTTTTCAAACAAAAAATCAGTTCATAATTACCGGCAGGAACAATTCACGCTTTTCTGAGGTTATAAATTATGAATGTTAAATTGAAATGTTAAACAAATTTTGCGTAAATTTGTAGCGCATGATGTAATTACTATAGCTTATGAAAAAGATATTTTTGATATTGCTTTTTGTCATTACTTTGGGGGGTATAGCTTCAGCCGCCGGTAAGGCAGGAATAAAGTTCGATGCAACTTCCCACGATTTCGGCACTATCCATGAAAAGGATGGCAAGGTCTCGGCTGTCTACACATTCACCAACACCGGCGATGCCCCGCTTACTATTATCACGGTCACCAATGGCGGCTGCGGCTGCACCAAGCCCTCATATCCCTTGGAACCGATAGCTCCGGGCAAGAGCGGCGAGATCAAAATCACTTTCGACCCCAAAGGGAGGAAAGGTGAATTTAACCGCACTGTGAAGGTAAAGACCAATGCCGGAAGCGCACGCAAAAAGCTGACATTCTCGGGCGTTGTGGTGCGTTGAAATCTCAATCGGCATCATCAACACTCACGTCATCATAAATTCACCTATCAATGCGTAAATCAATCTTATTTGCAGCCATGGCTTTAACCGCTCTCGGCATGTCGGCTGAGGGGAAAGGGGTATGGCTTGAGACAAATCATAATTTCGGAGCCTTTGACGAGGATCTCGGAACCGTCTACTGCGATTTCAAACTGGTAAATGTGGGCGACGAACCACTTGCCATAATTTCAGCACGTGCAAATTGCGGTTGCACTCGCCCTGAATATTCAGTCGATCCGGTGGCTCCGGGCGATACTGCTGTCATACGTGTGGGTTTTGACCCCAAGGGCCGTCCCGGACGGTTTGTCAAGAACATAAATGTGGATATCGACTCCGATCCGCTTCGCTCGAATCTCACCATTCAGGGCACTGTGATCGGGGCATCCAATACGCTCAAAACCCGTTTCCCTTATTCGCTCGGTTCCATGAAGCTGCGCTCTTTGACCATCCCGTATGGCAATGTGGACAAGGGACACACGTCAGGACAATATGTTGAGGGCTATAATGCCTCTTCCGATACTCTCCGCCCTGTGGTGAAGGATACGCCTGATTACATCAAGGTGCTCATCCAGCCTGCGGCAGTGCCTCCCGGCGAGCAGTTCATAGTTTCTACCGTGCTTCATTCCGACCGCTGCAAGGATTGGGGGATAGTGACCGATTCATTCAAGGTATACCCGTCGGCTGACGCCGCTGAGGGAATGACTGTGGAGACTGTCTCCATCCTTAACGAGGACTTCTCCAAGCTCACACCTGACCAGCGCAAGAACGCTCCGATGATAGAGACTGACGTGACCGCCATCGACCTCAAAAAACTCTCACGCACTGACGCTCCGATACACCGCACATTTACCATTGAGAATCTTGGCAAGAGCCCGCTGATAATCCGTGGTATATCTTGTCCTGATAAGGCGGTGGAAGTGAAGCTTAAGAACGACAAAATCAAACCCGGCAAGAAGGAGAAGGTTGAGGTGACTGTCACCCCTTCGCTTATCGGCGACACCGAACTCCTTAACGCCCGCATCAATATAGTTGCCAATGATCCCTTGCATCCGTCAACGATGGTAAGGGTTGTGGCTGAGGTAAAATAATTTAAACACCCGCTTAAAATACCCTTGTAAACCATGAATCACATAGAGAACGATGAAAAATATAACGGTCTGACCGTCAATAGCGGTGTGGTGCAGCCACCCGTTGTGAATCCATATCTGCAGCGTCGCAAACGCCGTCCGCTCCCTTCTGTCTCAGAAATGGTGGAGGGGATATTGAAAGGTGATGTCACAATGCTTTCACGTGCGGTGACATTGGTCGAAAGCCTTTCGCCCGATCATCAGACATTGGCTCAGGAGGTGATTGAAAAATGCCTTCCACATTCGGGCAATTCACGCCGCATAGGTATCACCGGTGTGCCCGGTGCCGGCAAAAGCACCTCGATAGATGTGTTTGGTCTGCATGTGCTGAAAAAGGGTGGTAAGCTCGCCGTACTTGCTATCGACCCTTCAAGTGAGCGGACCAAGGGTAGTATACTTGGCGATAAGACCCGTATGGAGAAGCTTGCCGTGCATCCGTCGGCGTTCATACGTCCCAGCCCTTCTGCCGGCTCACTTGGCGGTGTGGCTCGTAAGACACGTGAGACCATCGTGCTGTGTGAGGCTGCCGGATACAACAATATATTCGTCGAAACCGTAGGTGTGGGGCAGAGTGAGACCGCCGTTCACTCCATGGTGGATTTCTTCCTCCTTATCCAGCTTGCCGGCACAGGCGATGAGCTTCAGGGTATCAAGCGCGGTATCATGGAGATGGCTGACGGCATAGTCATCAATAAAGCTGACGGCGACAATATCGGTCCCGCTCAGTTGGCTCAGGCGCAGTTCCGCAGTGCGCTCCATCTTTTCCCGCCTACAACATCGGGCTGGATGCCTGAGGTGCTTACCTATTCCGGCTATTACGAGATAGGTATCGAAGAGGTATGGGCGATGATTGACCGTTACTTTGATTTTGTGGAAGCCAACGGCTATTTCGAACGTAAGCGCAGCCAGCAAGCCCGCTATTGGATGTATGAGACCATTAACGAGCAGCTTAGAGCGCATTTCTATAACAACCCTCAGGTCGAGATGATGCTTGGCGAGAAGGAAGCCCGTGTGCTCGAAAATCGTCAAAGCTCATTCACGGCTGCCCGTGACGTGCTCGACTACTATTTTTCATCTTTAAGAAATGTTGATTGACATACTTATCCTTATCGGTGGCACCATACTTATTCTCGGTGGGGCTAATTTCCTCACCGATGGCGCCTCGTCGCTGGCTAAAAGCTGGGGCATTACTGACCTTGTGATCGGACTTACTGTTGTGGCGTTCGGCACTTCAGCCCCGGAGCTTGTGATCAGCGTCATGTCGTCTATAAAAGGTAACGCCGGTATTGCGATAGGTAACATTGTCGGAAGCAACATATTCAATATCCTCGTCATAGTTGGATGTGTGGCTCTTGTATCCCCGATAAAGGTCAAGCGGAGCTACATGTCAAACGAGATTCCGTTGGTGATACTCTCGGCGTTGGTGCTGTTTATATGTGCCAATGGCGTGATTCTCGACGGTGACTCTATGAATCAGATAAGCCGTGTGGACGGTTTGCTGATGCTTCTCTTTTTTGCGATATTCATGCGTTATACGCTCTCGATAGCCACTGAAAAACAGGTGACGGCTCCCACTCCGGAGGCTGCGAGTGAAGCAGTTGGGGTTGAGAAGGCTGATGAGGTAAAGACGTTACCGCTGTGGCGGTCGTTGCTGTATGTTGTCGGTGGTTTGGCTGCGCTGATGTATGGCGGTAACCTGTTTGTTGACGGTGCTTCCGGCATAGCCCGTGGGCTTAATGTCAGCGAGTCGGTGATCGGTCTTACTATTGTCGCCGCCGGCACGTCGCTCCCCGATCTCGCCGCATCTGTCGCTGCCGCGCTTAAGAACAAGCCCGGTCTTGCTGTCGGCAATATTATAGGCAGCAATATTTTCAATATTTTCTTCGTGCTTGGAGTCGCTTCCACAGTCTCCCCGCTTCCGCTCGGAGGGATTACCAATCTTGACTTCCTTGTGCTGATTGCCGCATGTCTGCTCTTTTGGCTGTTTGGCTGGTTTTTCAAAAAGCGCACTATTACCCGCGTCGAAGGCGCAGTCCTTGTGGCTTGTTTCATTGCCTACACGGTCTACCTTGTCGTCAACGCCTGAGCATTTTTGAGCATCTGACGCCACGTTTGCCGTCTCTGCATCCTTTGCATCTTTTGTTCCTATTGTCTCTTTTGCCTTTATTGTCTCTTTTGCCTTTATTGTCTTTTTTGCGCCCTTTGTCTTTATCTCCTCGTTTGCTATTCTTGCTTCCTTCGCTTCTCTGCGTCGTTGTGCCGCTTCACGGGCTTTACGTGAACGCTCCGCCGCTTTTTCAAGTTCGGGCAAGATAAGCGTATACACCAATTTGACTTGTGTGTTACGCAAATAAAGCAGCACATCTTTCTCGGCAAGAAAAAGCTCAATCATCCCCATAACTATCCCTATACCGTCAATAAAACATGGATTAATGCTCTTAAAAGCATCAAATATTCTCTTATTAAAATCCTTATAAGCCTTCGTTGAAATCTGTTTCATAGTATTAAGTTTTTAAGTTTAAGATTTAAATATTCAAGTTGTCATGTTGTCAAATTGTCAAATTGTCAAATTTTCAAATAGTCGAGTTGTCAAGTTCTCAAATTGACGTGTGAAGTTGTCGTATTGTCAAGTTGAAAACATGACAACAAAGATACACCCCCAAATCCCCAAAACAGTGCGAAAAATTCAATTTGATACCGAATGTCCCCCAATAAGCGACATGACTATTCCCAATATAGCAATTCCTTTTCGGTAATTGCTAAAGCTAAGGAATCCTGTTATAATGCCGGAGAATCTGTGTCTGACCATTTTGCGAACTTACGCAAAATGGTTCAGATTGGTTCTAACGCAGAACGTCAATTGATGATATTATGATGACGATATATGCTCGCTATCTTGTTGAAGACCTTACTGACTATATGAGGGAGAAAGGGTTATTAATCTAATCTGATTACATCTGTTTCGAATGCAGTAAATCCTGCTTTTGTGATAGGTTGGAATTTTATCTCTATCCGTTCCGGAAGATTTTTACCGTTAAGACCAAAAGCATCTGCAATTCCTTCAGGTGTCTCCGGAAATGTGTTTCGACAGGAGAACACGCACCATCTGTAAGGTCTTTTATTGATCCATTCCTGAATATCAGGTACTTCCATTAATATTTTAATGGCGTTTGACATTTGATATTTCGCATCGTTACGCTTACTTACTGGCTTGCCTTGTGACAATTCATTTATGATAATGTATTTATCATCTTTTTCAGAGTCGAAAACGATGTAATCGGGACGTTTTAAATTCTTTGTCACAATCTCAGGCAGATCATTCAATAACTTTTCATAGTTTACCACCACGATTTCAAGATGTGACGGATTATGATATGTCACACTCCCTACTCCGATCGGTTGGAAAAAATTCTCTTCTTTGTCAAGTAGATCAAACACTTCTGCGTTTGTAGTCTGAGCAGGCACTTCTGTTGGGACAGTTGCTTTCTCAGCCTCATCAATGTCTTTCCTATTGTTCAGGTGTGAGACAAATTGTGTTGAAAGTAAGTCCTTCATGGTAAGAACTGATTTTTTAGAAAGTGTTGATTTGTCTACTTATTAATATCATGATATTGGCTGTATATTTCCTCAATAGGATCGGAAAGCAGACGGGTATCAAAAATATCCTCTTGTTTAAGGTCATTTAAATAACCGTTATATATTTCAAAAACATCCATATCCTCCAATGAAAGATTCGCCTCGGATGTAATTCCATTTTTAGCTCTGATTGTCAACAAATTAAGATAATTGACTATATATGGGCTGTGAGTGGCTAACATTACTGTAAAGTCACATTCCCTATCTTGTCTATTGAAACAATTGTTGATTATGAAATCAATAAGTTGGCATTGACTTGTTGGGTACAATGATAATTCCGGTTCTTCGATGTGGAAATTGACAAACTTAGAGCTGATAGAGCCAAGATCTTTCTGCCCTTTAAATTGAGATAGACGGTCACTGATACTAAGAATATGGAAAATAGCTTTATTAAGCGCTGCTACCAAATCATAGTAGTGGGTAAAATACTCCATAATAACACTCAATGGAGTTACAGTTTGAGTGCCGGACGATGAATCGGTGAGATTAATAGAGTATATTCCGTTTTCTCCTTCTCCGGTGATTTTATACCTGTCACGGGAATTTTGACCTTTCTCAACTTCAAATTTGACATCAAGGCAGTCAATTTGCAGTTTCTTAACGACTTCAGTTGCTTTTTTATAATCGTCCAATGATTCTCTCAGGAAAAAATTCAGATTTTTCTGGTCTCCATTTCGTTGAAGTATTTCCGGAATCATGTTTCGTTTATCGGAAATGAAAGATATCTTTTCAAGAGAAATATCGTCCCAATCAGTTATATTGCCAACTTTTAGCCCTTTTTTGGTATATGAGATTTCGCATTCACCCTTTTTATATACAATGCAGGTCGAATCATTTACAAAGTCTTCCATACCGTTGTTTTTTAGGTATGTGCCGAAATCAAATGTGAAAGGAGAGCTATCAACTCCCGATAGTTTTAAGAATGACCTGATACATGCCATCTTAAATATCCATCGGAATAGGGCTACAGTCTTAAGAACCGTGCTTTTGCCACTGCCGGATTTCCCGACAAAAACAGTTAGCGGTCTTATATTTTCGATTTCAATATCTTGGATCGGTCCTAAATTTTGGATTGAAATACTCTCTTTCATTTTTAGATGGTGTATAGTTCTATTGCAAAATTAGCATAAAATAAATGATTTACAAACTTTTCAGAGCTTAAGACGTGAAAAAAGATAAGTTTATTATATCTCTTATTAAAGATAAAACAGCAGCCATGATGGTGCATGGCTGCTGTTTATGCTATAGTGGGATATATTACGCTATGTTAATAGCGCTTACAGCCCTCTGCCGTGGCAGTTTTTGTATTTTTTGCCTGAGCCGCAGGGGCATGGGTCGTTGCGGTTGATGCGCGGACCGGCTTTGATGGGCTGAGGTGCGGCAGGACGGCTTGCTCCCTGAGCTGCTGCACGTTGTGCATTTTCGCCCGGAAGATTTTCACGTGAAGCGCGATACTTGGAGTAGTCGTTGGCACGTTCAGGCATCGCTCTTTCAACCTTCGGTTGCGCCTTAGGTGCTTCCTGAGCCGGAGCCTCCTCATTCTGAGCCGGCTGTGCGGGTTGCTGAGGCTGTTGCTGAACATATATCTGACCACGCATCAAGGTTGACATTGCCTTGACATTAAGGTTGTTAAGCATGTTCTCAAAGAGGTGGAACGACTCAACTTTATAGATTACCAACGGGTCTTTCTGCTCGTAGGACGCATTCTGAACGCTCTGACGCAACTGGTCAAGTTCACGGAGATGCTCTTTCCAAAGTTCATCAATGGAGACGAGAAGCACAGCCTTGTGCCACTCCTTCACTATTGACTTGCACCCTGTGCGATAAGCCTCGTCAATGTCAACCACAAGATTGAAGAAACGTTTGCCATCGGTCATCGGCACAGCGATACGACCCTTGAATCCACGGTTTTCAACACAATCGGTAATTACCGGCATGGCAATGTCGATGATGCGCTGACGCTTGCGTTCAAAGGCTTCCTGAGCGGCTGCATGTATCTTTTCGATGGCATCCTCCTTGCTCATGTTGCGATATTCATCCTCGGTGAAAGGCACCTCGATAGTGAGAACACGGAAAAGCTCCATAGCAAGATCCTGATAGTCTGCCGGAGTGCTGTAATTGTTGACCATGTTCTCAATCACATCCCATATCATGTTGGCGATGTCGATACCTATACGTTCACCTATCAACGCATGGTGACGGCGGTTGTAGATATAGGTACGCTGCTTGTTCATCACGTCATCGTATTCAAGCAAGCGCTTACGGATACCAAAGTTGTTCTCCTCGACACGTTTCTGAGCGTTACCGATGGCGTTGGTCACCATCTTGCTTTCTATGCGCTCGCCCTCTTCAAGACCGAGAGTGTCAAGCATCTTCATAACACGGTCAGTGGCGAACAGACGCATCAAATTGTCTTCGAAAGATACGTAGAACACTGATGAACCTGGGTCGCCCTGACGTCCGGAACGTCCTCGGAGCTGACGGTCAACACGGCGTGACTCATGACGCTCAGTACCGATGATGGCGAGACCTCCCGCCTCTTTTACCTCGGGAGTAAGCTTGATGTCCGTACCACGACCCGCCATGTTGGTGGCTATGGTGACCATACCCTTCTTACCCGCATGAGCCACGATTTCAGCTTCCTTCTGGTGGAGCTTGGCGTTGAGGACATTGTGGGGAATATGGCGCATGGTGAGCATACGGCTCAGCAATTCGGAGATTTCAACCGAGGTCGTACCCACAAGTACCGGGCGTCCCTTTGACACAAGGTCCTGAATCTCCTCTATGACAGCCGCATATTTCTCTTTCTTAGTCTTGTAAACACGGTCGTTCATGTCGATACGTGCTATCGGCTTGTTAGTGGGGATAGTCACGACATCGAGTTTATAGATATCCCAGAATTCTCCTGCTTCAGTCTCGGCAGTACCGGTCATACCGGCAAGCTTGTGGTACATACGGAAGTAGTTCTGGAGTGTGATTGTGGCGAATGTCTGAGTGGCAGCCTCGACCTTAACACGTTCCTTGGCTTCGATTGCCTGATGAAGTCCGTCGCTGTAACGGCGACCCTCCATGATACGTCCGGTCTGCTCGTCCACGATTTTGATTTTACCTTCATCTATCACATATTCCACATCCTTCTCAAAGAGTGCGTAAGCCTTGAGCAACTGGGTCACGGTGTGTACACGCTCAGCCTTTATCGCATAGTCCTGCATAAGTTCATCCTTGCGCTGCTGACGCGCTACGGGATCCTCGATAGTCTCTGTTTCAGAGAGCAGGGCGGCGATGTCGGGGAGCACGAAGAACTGCGGGTCGTCACTCTTGCCGGTAAGCTCGTCAATACCCTTGTCGGTAAGTTCGACGCTGCGGTTCTTTTCGTCGATTACGAAATAGAGCGGGTCGGTCACCTTAGGCATCTCACGCTGATTGTCCTGCAAGTAATATGCCTCGGTCTCTAACATGAGGTTCTTCATACCTTCCTGTGACAGGAATTTGATGAGAGCGCCGTTTTTGGGAAGACCCTTGAACGCACGGAAGAGAAGCAATGCCCCTTCTTTGCGAGTCTCTTTATCCTCTGATGCGATTTTAGCTTTGGCTTCGGCAAGGATTTTAGTCACGAGACGGCGTTGCGCCTCCACAACCTTCTCCACATTGGGACGATATTCGTCAAACAGCTGGTCGTCACCCTTAGGCACGGGACCTGAGATGATAAGCGGTGTACGGGCATCGTCGATAAGCACCGAGTCAACCTCATCGACTATGGCGTAATAGTGCTTGCGCTGCACCATGTCGGCTGGCGACATTGCCATGTTGTCACGCAGGTAGTCAAAGCCGAATTCGTTGTTGGTACCGAAAGTGATGTCGCAGTTGTAAGCCGCACGGCGTTGTGCGGTGTTGGGCTGATGCTTGTCGATACAGTCAACGGTAGAGCCGTGGAACATATACAGCGGACCCATCCACTCGGAGTCACGTTTTGAAAGGTAATCGTTGACGGTCACCACATGAACGCCTCTGCCTGAGAGTGAGCGGAGGAACACCGGGAGGGTAGCCACGAGTGTCTTACCTTCACCGGTCGCCATTTCGGCGATTTTGCCTTGATGCAACACGATACCGCCGATGAGCTGCACACGGTAATGTACCATATCCCATGTGATTTCGTTACCTCCGGCAATCCAGTGGTTTTTCCAGATGGCATTGTCGCCTTCGATGCTGACGAAATCCTTCCCTTGGGCTGCAAGCTCACGGTCGAGGTCAGTGGCTTTAACCACGATGGTCTCGTTGGCAGCGAAACGTGCGGCAGTCTCACGCACAGTGGCAAATACCACCGGCAGATGCTCGTTGAGTTTGTCCTCGATGGTGTCAAGGATGGTTTTCTCGTTATGGTCGATCTTGTCCCATACGGGCTGACGCTCATCGAAAGGAAGTTCTTCCACTTCCACTTTAAGACGTGCGTTCTCCTCTTCGGGTGCGGATATGGCTTGTTTGATGTCAGCACGAACGGCATCGATGCGCTCACGGAGCTGATCTATTGTGAGTCCTTTCATTTCGGGCTCCAATGCCTCGATTTTTCTGACTATTGGTTCGATTTCCTTAAGGTCTCGGGTCGATTTGTTGCCGAAAATCTTTGTGAGGAATGATTGAAATGACATTTTATATTTTGTTTTCTGAATTTACGAATTTAATATGTTATCTTAAGTCGTTCTATCTCTTAGTCCAAGAGTATAACATCCGCTATTTATTTTTTCAAACGCAGCGGAGGGAGTGAGGCTGCGTTAGGCGATCTTATTCGCAGAAGCCGGGTCACAGTGGGGGCTATGGCACGGGCATCGACCGGAATGTCGATTGTCGTGGCTGAAAGTCCCGGTGAAAGTATGTAGACAGGTGATGTAGTGGCGATATTTCTTACCACAGGGAGATGCGTCTGATTAGAGCTTTCCGCATCACCATCAGAAATTTCCCATCCGGGGTTGACCATTACGAGGAGGTCGCCGGCGTATGTGGGAGATGTGTTGCGTTGGAGAGCCAAAGGCTCATCGCCGGCACGGCGAGCAAGTATGTCGTCGATGGTGTAGACACTGCTTACACCGCTCATGCGGGCAAGGAAATCGGCTGACTCACGGCGTAATTCCACCTCGTTGAGCCCGCGTTCCTTTATAAGTTTATGATTTAGGAAGAAGTATCCGTTATGGTAGCCGTTTATGTAATCTCCGTTGCCATGGATAGCCATGAGGTAGAGATTAAGCAGAGAGATGGCACGGCGGGGGGAGAATTGTCCTGACGGTATGTTCCACCGCTCTTCGTCACGTTTTCCTCCCGCAGGGGCGGGTGTGCCGGCTATGAATACCATAGTGTGATCCATGCCGGGACCTTTCTCTATAGCCCGGAGGATATTGGCTATGTCGGAATCGAGACGGATGTATGCGTCCATGGTCTCAATTCGGTTGTCAGCCTCACGTCCGTAACGGTAGGGCGATACGTTGAAGCCAAGATTGAGCATGTCGGTGAAACCCCTTGTGCCGAGTTTCAGCGAGGAGATATAGTCAATCCCCACGTTTGCGATTTCCCTGTTGGCAGGGGCGGAGGTTTTGAATGCTGTGAATCTGTTGGGTTCACGTGCCGGGAATGTATGGCGGAACGGATATAGTTTTTTATATTCCGGAAGGTCGGGATAACGGTCGAGAGGGAGAGCGGGATTCCAAGAGAGTGTGTCAAGTCGGGAAGCGAGGGTCACACCATAGTTACGGCGTGATACCGCTGCAGGGACATCCTTGTAAAAAGTCGATGTGCTCCATTTGCCGTTCACGTCGTTGATCCAGAAGCCGCTGTTGCCTGCGTGTCCTGCGAGGATTATGGCAATCTGCGCATCGGGAGCCACTGAGTGGACCAGCCCGAGACCACCGTCCGATATGCGAATCTCATCGCTGACGGTCGATACTTTAAGCGCTTCGGGTGAGAATGTCTCATTTGTGAAATTGCCTATCTTGGCAGCGTCAAGGAGTATGGGATAGTCGATTTTCGCTTCCGAATTCCATACCCTTGCGGCGGGAATTCCGTTGACACCCGGCGATGCGCCGGTCATCAGTATGGCAGTGGCTGCCGTGGCATCAATCCCGGGACCGAAATCCACGTTTTCTATGGATACGCCGTTTTCGATAAATCTGTTGAACCCGTTTTTCCCGAAATTGTTTCGGAGAAGGTTGATATAGTCGGCGGTAAGCCCCTCAACGAAGATACCTACCACGAGAGTTGGACGTGGAGCCGGCTGTTGAGGTTGCTGGGATGTGCCGGCAGGGGTGAGTTGCCGTGCGGACAATGAAACCGGCGTAAAAACACCGATACCCATCGTCACTAATGAAGCGACGAGCACGGAGGCGAGATGGGTGGTGAGCGGTGAGTTTTTACGCATATAATTTGTTGTTACGATGTTTAAACGTCAAAATATAAGCCAATGCTCGCATCGCATCCGCTGCCATGAGTGGATAGAATGCGGGATTGGGGGACTGGATGCCACATAAAAAAATGACAGCCAATAGGATTAGGAGTGCAAAGTTAACAAATTGATAGGAATATACCAACATTTTGGCGCTTTTTACCCACACGGCTATCGCTCCGATGAAACAGAACGGGTTGAGCCATAAATATAGCCAGTTTGGGGAGGTCGCCTCATGCACTGAAACGAAGATGAGGAAGGTGAGTATCAAACCGAGTATCCCGTAAAGTCCGAACATCAGTGTGTCGAATAATCTTGACCATGCCGAACCTTGGAATGAACGATGCCTGATCTGTGATATGGTGAGAATCAGGGATATGGCTGCTATGACACAGCTCCAAAACATAGGTGTGAGCCACCAAGGTGTGGGAGGCAGCACTGCTGAGCCGTCTGTGGCGTTTGTGAGATAGCGGGTGGCGCTGACTATCGGTGTCCCGTCGGGCTTCTTGGCTGTCGTCATCATTATCTCAAGGCTTTCAGGGGCAAATGCGGCTTCCCTAAGCTCTATTGGGCGGTCAATGCCATTGCCGAGGGCGAGGTCAATGCCGAACTGATACCAAGGGTATGAGGCATGGAAACTGCGCATCGCATCACGGAATGTTGATTTGACCTCCGGACGTAGGTCGGTCCCGTTGAAAGACAGAGTGTCACCCATCGCTTTTTCCACTATGCGGAGCGGTCGGGTAGAACAGTTGTCGAGCACGTAGTTGTAGCGGTATACACGGTTCTCAGGAAGTAGATTCTCCGATACAAGCCTTTGGAGTTCAGCTATCTGCTCGGGAGTCAGGTTGAGATCCTGCTCCACGACTGAGCGTCCCTGTCGGTCGTATGCTCTCAGGAAATATCCTGTCGGTGCAACTCCGACACTGTAGTCAGTTTCACCCTTTACGAAACGGTAGACGAAATTCGGAGCGTCGAAATCAAAAAGCCCCCAGTTTACCACTATATCCTCCCCTGTTGAGGGCTTGACGAATCGTAAAGCCGAATGACCTTCAAGCTCATAGATATTGGCACCGGCACGGCATGTGAGGAGCGACACTTTGTAAGTGTCGTCGGCAGCTTGTGCCGAAATCGAGTCGGCAGGGGCTGCGATTGCCATTACAGGTAGCAGGAATGTAAGTATGAGAAGCTTGATTTTAGTCATCATCTATCCGAGTAGCTTTGAAATATTTTCGAGAGGGAGAATGGTGAACACCGGTTTGCCGTAAGGGGTCAATGACGGTGACGGCAGCCTGAACAGGTCGCTTATCAGCCGGTCCATCTCTCCGGCGGTGAGGGGCTGTCCTCGTTTTATGGCACTGCTGTGGGCGAGCGAGATTGCTATTTTCTCGTGAAGTGTCGAAGCGAGTTCCTCGCCGGTTTCGGTGACATTCTCTATCATCGACAGGAGTGTGTCACGAGGGTTAGCGTCTTTGAGGATAGAGGGGATACCGTTTATGCTCCATGTGTTGTCGCCGAGGGGTGAGAGGTTAAAACCAAGCTCCTCAAGCGCAGGGGCAATGTCGGTAAGCACGGCATTTTGTGCAGGTGAAAGTTCCAGCATGTCAGGGAACATAGTGGACTGTGACACGAAAGCCCCTTCGGAAGCTTTCTGTATGTATGTGTCATAGAGGATGCGGACATGTGCCCTGTGTTGGTCAATTATCATCAATCCTTCACGAGCCGGTGTGAGAATATATGAGTTTTTGAGTTGTAACGTGGCTGAGACCGCAGGTTCAAGCTCCATTTCGATGTTGGGGGCTTTGTCCTCGGCGGTTTCGCCTGAAATAACGTCATCGCCTGATATATTGTTCAGCTTGCTTTCAAGCATCGAGGCGTAACCGTCGTCACGTTTCTTCACGAAGTCGTCATAAAGTTGTTCCCAGTTCTGAAGATGATCGCCGGAACCGCTGTTGAACGATGATTGCCGTGAGCCTGACTTCCCTGCGGATGTGCTTTTAGGCATGACAGGTGTGGCAAACGGATTGTAGGCGGTGTCGAGCTGCACTTCATGCTGGGCGTAGGCATCGGGAGCGAATACAGGGATGTCGGGCGCATCCTCCACGTCGAAGTCAATGGAAGGCGCGGCGTTGAAGCGTCCGAGCGATTCACGTATGGCTGCCGTGAGAATCTGCCATATAGGCTGTTCATTCTCAAACTTTATCTCATTTTTGGTGGGATGTATGTTGACATCGATGGTCTCAGGATCGACACGCAAGTTGATGAAATAGTTTGGCTGCTCGTCGGCAGGTATAAGCTGTTCGTAGCACTGCATCACCGCCTTGTGGAAGTACGGATGACGCATGTTGCGCCCGTTTACCATGAAATACTGGAGGGCGTTGCGCTTTCGTGCGTTTTCGGGGAGTCCGATGAATCCGTTTATGCTGACGATGGATGTGTCGGTGTCGATAGGTATGAGCTGCTTGTCGAGGTTTTTCCCGAAAAGGTCAGTGATTCGTTGCTTCAACGACGCCTTGCGGAGTGAATGGAGCGTCACATCGTTGCTTATGAGTGTGAAATCCACACCGATGTTTACCAAAGCGAGACGCTCGAATTCCCTCATTATATTGCTAAGCTCCACAGAGTCCTTCTTCAGGAATTTGCGGCGGGCGGGGACGTTGAAAAACAGATTTTTCACCATCAGATTGCATCCCTGCACACACGCTTCCGGCTGCTGGCTTTCCACCTTGGAGCCGTTGATTACAAGACGTGTGCCTACGGTCGCATCCTTGTGCATGGTGCGAAGGTCAACCTGCGAAATAGCTGCAATGGAAGCCAATGCCTCACCTCGGAATCCCATGGTGTGAAGGGCGAAGAGATCATCGGCATGTTGTATCTTGGATGTGGCGTGACGCTCGAAAGCGAGGCGAGCGTCAGTGTCGCTCATTCCCACGCCGTTGTCTATTACCTGAATCAGTGTCCTTCCGGCATCTTTAAGCACTATGGTGACAGATGTGGCTCCGGCATCGATGGAATTTTCCACCAACTCCTTTATGACCGATGCGGGGCGTTGTATCACTTCGCCGGCAGCGATCTGATTAGCCACAGAGTCAGGAAGGAGTTTTATGACGTCACTCATTTTTCAGTATTTTCCTTATTTTCGGGTTCGGTTACAGGTGTTGAGGAGGGTATAGGTGGTGTTGCCGGCATGTCGGGAGCATCCTGCGGATCTTCCGGACTGTCAGAGGTGTCGGGGAGGTCAGCCCCTTGTGCCGCATTTTGAGCCTCAGGGTTATCCTTAGCTCCCTGTATGCTTAAGTTGAGAGAGTCAGCCTCACTCTTTAAGCGCTTAATGTCAGGAACCGGGATTGAGTCTATGAAATTCAGCGCAGAGTCCGGCAACACTTGCTTCAGTGAATCCAATTTGGATGCCGCTGTGCCGAGCGAGTCGGATATAGCCGCCGGTGTCAGAGCCGGAGCTGAGGGTGGGGTGTCGGGCACCTGAGGTGTCGGAACTTCACGCCCGGTTGCGCTCCCTCGGACTATGTAGGCATCGGGACGCACCTTTGAGAATATCTGCATTGTCCTCAAATCGTCCATTTCGGGAGGATAGTCAAACACTTCGTCAGGTGCCATAGGTCTGAGCGGCTCAAACCAACGGAACACGGGGAGGAAGTAGGATGAACGTTTTGCAAGATATAACGGTGTGACCTTACCGGTGGTCTCCGGCCACATCTTAATGCTGTCGATCTCTCCGTTCTTGAAATGGGCATCCATGTAGCTGCTCTCGGTGTAGGAGAACTTGTTGTAGGTGGAGTCATTCTCCATCGGGAACATGATGGTCTGCACATTACCTTCCACGTACAGGCGGCGGAGGGTGGTATCATTGAACCATGCCGTCATGTCGGCTCCGGTGAGCTGGTTGTAACAATCCTCGCCAATGTGCTGTGCCACGACGCCGGTCTCGGGGAGACGCGCCCAGTCGGTGGTGGAGTCGTTGAAATGAACGTAGACCACATTTCCTACTATCTGCTTGTCACCGTTCCATATCACGGGGTGATAGTACATGTACATTATAGAGTCACGTTCCACGATGCTCATTGAGTCGCAAAGCCCCTGAAGGTCGGTGCGGAAGAATCTTACACGGCGGAATGCGTTGGTGACCTTGGTTGAGTCGGGGAGCATATAGGCGGTGATGGTGTCGCCGTGGAGATAGAGGGTGTCGGTGGAGGAATACTCCATAGCTAAAGCGTTGCCGGTGACGAATGCGCTGTCCTTAAGCTCGTCATAGAAGCCGTAGTCGCCATGTATGGCTGACTGATTGGCTGAGTCGGTCATTATCATGTTGCCGAACGCTTCGCCGAACCCTTTGTCACGGTCGTAGAACAGTGTGTCGCCGGTGAGGGTGTTACCTCTGCGTGTATGCACCATTGAACGGTTATACAGGTCGGCGAGACCGAGATTTGTGTCGTAGAATCCGGATGAGGAGTTTATCTCGCCATCCTTGTTTATGATGCGTGTGGGACACATGAGCTGCGCCACACGGGTGTCGGTGTTGTAAGTGAGGGAGTCGGTATACATTCTCAGCGTGTCGTTGGGGCGCGGTCCCATCAGGTCAACGTTGAGATAGAAAAATGCGTCCTTGGTGGCGGGATAGTAGTACCCTTGAAGTGAGTTGAGGGTGTTTTGCTTATCTCTCAAAGTACCCCCGGTCTGGTAGTAGCCCACATCCTCATAAAGGTCGTAGAAGAACACATCGGTGGTCAGAGAGACGTCACGGTTGATAAGGCGCACTTTCTTGCCGGGATAAGCTCTCAGCTCGGCAAGCTCTTCGGTGCCGTCGTAATATAGCTCGTCGCTGTAGACAAACAGGGTATCCCCCTGTTCCATCCTCACATTGTTGAATGCGTCAAACGAGCCGGTGCCTTCGTTGAGTCGGGCACTGTCGCAGAACATGAACATGTCCTCCTTGCGTATGCGCACATTCCCCACGAGTATCTGTATCCCTGAGTCGATAGCCTCGTTGTGTAGCAGGCGGTCGGCATGGAGGAGAATCACCTTCCCCGGTTCGTGTGGATTGGCGTCAGGAACGGTGGGACGTATCACCGGTTTGCGTGGCTGTGGCGCACTTTTGGCTTCAGGCGCTTTGGCAGTCCCGTTTTTCGGGGACTGGGCGAGCATGGCAGGGAGTGAAATCACCGCCAATGCGATTAGAGCCAATAGCGAAGAGCGTTTCAATGTATTGAACTGTAGATTGATTGATATTTGCGGTTAGTTGTTCTTAATCCAGCCGGAGTTTTTGAACTCGCAGTCGCGCCATCCGTCCTCGATGCGGATATAAGTGTCTTTAATCTTGTTGCTGAGCCATTTTTCAAGCACTTCGTTGCGTTTGGCGTTTTCATATAACCCCTTGATCTGCTGATAGTCGTCCGACAAGTTTGCACGGTGACCCTCGATGCGGTTTGAGAGCTTCACTATAGCTACCATGTCCTGACTTGTCTTCGGGTCTTTCATTATGAACGCCTTTGACACTTCGCCGGGCTTGAGGTTGCTGACTTCACGTGCCACTTCCTGCGGGAGGTGTGCCATTTCGAATCGTGGGCTGCCGGTGACGTCATTCACCATCACGCCACGGTTGTTACGGGTGTTTTTGTCGCTTGACACTACGCCTACAGCTTCCTCGAATGTGAATTTGCCGGCAAGCATGTCGCTACGCAATGAGTCAACACGGTTGACAGCCTCGATAAGGTCTTTCTCAGCCACACGAGGTTTGAGAAGTATGTGGCGGACATTCACACGGTCGCCTCGCTTTTCAATAAGCTGGATGATGTGGAAGCCGAACTCCGATTCCACAATCTTCGACACTTTCTTGGGGTCGTTAAGGTTGAATGCGACAGCGGCGAATTCAGGCACGAGTTCACCACGACCCATGAATCCGAGTTCACCGCCACGACCTGCGCTGCCGGGGTCTTCGGAATAGAGGATGGCGAGTGTCGAGAAGTCACGCTCACCCTTGGTAACTTGGTCGGAGTAGTCACGCAGACGCGCCTTCACGGCGTCGATCTCTTCACGAGGGATTGCCGGAGCCACGGTGAGGATCTGCACTTCCACCTGCATTGGCACGTAGGGTATACTGTCCTCGGGGAGACGGTCGAAGTAGCGGCGCACGTCAGCCGGGGTGGCTTTGATGTCACCTGTGAGTTTGCGCTGCACCTCCTGTATGCGTCCGCGGTTAGCCACCACTGTCCTGAGCGATTCACGCAGGTCGGGGATGGATTTGCGGAACATCTGCTCGACTTTCTCCTTGGTGCCGAGTGAGTTGATGTAATAGTTTATCTGGGCTTCCACCTGCTGCATCACCATGTTGTCAGATATCTCGACGGTATCGATTTCTGCCTGATGGAGATATAGCTTCTCGATGGCAAGTTGCTCGGGTATCAAACAGTATGGGTCGCCGTTGATGGGGACCTTTTCGTATAGCATGTTCTGGTAAGCCTCTTCGATGTCAGACTTCCATATCGGCTGGTCACCGACCACCCATGCCACCTCTTCGGCAACATTGTCAGTCCCTGCGGAGACGTATGCGGCTCCCATCAAAACGAGCACGCTTACCAGTATCATTGATTTGATTTTCACGTGGTTGTAAGCTGTTAAATGTGATAAAACTGAAATTAACCCCCAAAGGTACAAAAAATCTTGGAAAAGATTGAAAAATTTAGAGCTATTAACGAAAGAAGAGGGGTTAGATGGATATGGGTTTATTGCATTTGCAGGCTGAATATGATGGAGGTGCTTTTATTACCTATTGAAAATTAGAGAGTAAAATCGTTGTAGGAAAGTTGGATTAGGAAAATTTGCCTGTGGTAAGCTCGTTTTCGAGGAAGCTATACACGTAATGAGGACTTTGAAAATATAGACCTGTTTTTTCATCATGCAGTTTGCTATATGTGTCCGAAGTGTAGAATGTGTTTAAGGCATGTTCTAAATCCATATTCCGTTTCTCCATAAGCAAGAGTATTATGTCTCTTGTCATACATTCTATCATATATTCCTTTTCGCTCATATCTTTTTCAATAATTTGATAGCTTTTTCTGTCCCGAAATAATATTGGAAGGTCACACCTTTCAAGTACTTTATGCGTTCAATGAAGGTCTGAAAACTGATGTTGTTTTCAATATAATTACGGATTTGTACTCCAACTTTATCGTTTGCTATAGGTCCGTATACTATATCATAATCATGAATCGGTAAATCTCCATTCGGGTTATTTCTGTTGGCAAAAACGAATTTAGCCCAATCTTCACTATAATCATTAAAAACTTTAATCTTCAAATCGGCTGACGATGGCTCGGAAAGCATATTTTCGTCAAATTCGAAAGCGGTGACGATGGGAGATGAATCCATTTGGGCTGCTTTGTAGGCTGCCATTGCAGTAGCCTGTTCTATTTCAGCCGACAGATAAAATCCTTTGCCAAAATCCTTGTTTGGTTTTGACTTGGAAAGGTCGATAGCTTCGATTTCTTGATATGAGCCGTGATAAAGTTTCATGCGATCGCTCCCCCATGGCGGCGACAATACGCTGTGATGTCATCGACCACTTCTCGAATGTCGAGTGTGTGGGCGATGTCATAGTGCTTGTTAAGAAAGGATATGCCATTGAACCGTTGGAGATAACGGAATGCCTGAGCATCAGTAAGTTGTTTTTTCTTGGCAAATTCCCCTATAACAATAACTATAAATTCAACTTTATTTCGGGCGTCATAGTTCATAGGCAGAATCAGAATACAATAGTATATCGCAAAGATAATGTTAAATTTGATAATTGCAAAGTTATGATGGGAAGATTTATAATTTGTGACGGTAGGGTGGTAGATTAGAGGAGGAGGCAGGCGTCGCCGTAGGAGAGGAAGCGGTAGGCGGGGTTGGAGAGGGCGTAGGTGTAGAGGTCACGCCATGTGGGCGCAATGTATTGCGCCTGTGCTGGGGAGGGAGTTGGGTCTTTTTCGGGCTGGGAGGAGTTGGAGGAGGGGAAGGTGTTTTTTGGGGGCTGGGAGGTTGGAGTGTTGGTTTTTTCGGGTTGAGATAGGAAGGCGGAGACGAGGAGGAGGAGGGTGGAGCGGGGCTGGTGGAAGTTGGTGACCATGCCTTTGACTATGCGGTAACGGTAGCCGGGGGCTATCATGAGCCGTGTGGATGCGATGAAGGTGTTCTCGCCGGTTGCATCGAGATGGCGGAGGATGGCTTCCATGGAGGCTTTCACGGAGAGGTTGGGGTGGGTGGGAGTGGAGGGGTCGGGGGAATCGGGGGAATCGGACGAATCGGAGAGATCGGATAAGTCGGATCTGTCAGATAAGTCTGATCTGTCAGATAAGTCAGATAAGTCGGATTTGTCCGATTTGTCTGATCTGTCCGATCTGTCCGATAATTCCGATGCTTTTGTCGTCGGGAGGTAGGGATACCATTGGGGGAGGGTGTCGGAGGGGAGCTGTTGGTGTAGGCGGCAGCCGAGGTGGTATAGGCTTTCGAGTGTGCGCACTGAGGTGGTGCCTACGGCTATCACCTGCTTGTCGGTGCGTGACAGCTCTTCGATCAGCTCACGGGGCACGGCTATGAATTCGCTGTGCATCTCATGCTCGCCGATGGTGTCGCTTTTCACAGGCTGGAAAGTCCCTGCGCCCACATGTAGCGTGATTTCACGGCGTGGAATACCACGCTCGTCGATGGCTGAAAGCACCTCGGGCGTGAAGTGCAGTCCTGCGGTGGGAGCCGCTACAGAGCCTTCGATATGGCTGAATATGGTCTGATAGTCGGCAGAGTCGCTGTCCTCGGTGTTGCGGTTGAGGTACGGTGGTATGGGTATCTCCCCTACAGCGGAAATGATGCGGCTGAATGTCACCTCAGGGGCATCCCATGAAAATTCCACAACAGAAGTGTTGCCTGAACGTGACACTCTTGTCGCTGAAAGTGTAAATTCGTTGCCATCGATACTCAAAGGCATGGTGAGCGCCCCGCTTTTCCAGCGTTTTGAATTACCCACAAAACATGTCCATGAGCACCGTGAGGTAGAGGCGAAACTTACCGCATAGTCGGCAGGCTCGCACGGTTCAAGGCAAAATACCTCTATGAGCGCTCCTGTGCCGTCGTCGCCCTTACGGAAACGGAGTCGGGCGTTTATGACACGGGTGTTATTGTATATGAGCATCGAATCTGCCGGAAGCAATTCAGGCAGCTCCTTGAACTTATGGGTGGATATGCCGCCACGTGCGTCCTTGACAAGCAGCAGGCACTCGTCGCGCTGCGCAAGAGGATGTTTGGCTATGCGTTCGTCAGGGAGGGGGTAGTCAAATTCGTCAATTTTAATTTCCCGGATGCTCATTGTGTATGGTTCTATCGGTTTAAAGTGATTTCAGGTCAGAGATGGCTTTCACAGGGTCGGCTGCACGGAACACATAGCTGCCAGCCACGAGAATGTCGGCGCCGGCTTCGATAAGTGCCGGGGCAGTGTTGAGGTCAACTCCTCCGTCTATTTCGATGGTGGCTTCGGAAGCTGAACCGTCGATCATCGCACGGAGCTGTCTGACCTTGTTTACAGTCTGGCGAATGAACTTCTGACCTCCGAAACCCGGATTGACGCTCATAAGCAGCACCATGTCAAGCTCCTCGATGATATCTTCAAGAAGCATCACGGGTGTGGCAGGGTTGAGTGTCACAGCGGCACGCATCCCGGCATCCTTGATGGTGTGGATCACACGGTTGAGATGGGTACATGCTTCCCAGTGAACATTCATTATGGCAGCTCCGCAGTCGCGCACCTGTCCCACGAAACGTCCGGGGTCCATGACCATCATGTGGACATCGAGCGGCTTTTCAGCTATTTTGCTGATGGATGAGATAATAGGGAAGCCTATGGTGATGTTTGGCACAAACATACCATCCATCACGTCAATATGTATGAGCGAGGCTTCGCTGCGGTTGACCATTTCCACGGCTTCTGCGAGATGCGCGAAGTCGGCGGCGAGTAGTGAGGGTGCTACCTGAATCATTGTGTTTTAAGGTTAAAGAGTTGTGTCAGAATGAGTTACATGCGGAGGTGTCAGACTACAGGCTTTTTCCTCGGCTTGAAAGCACTCCAGAGTATTACTCCAAGGCATATCAGACCGATGCCAAGCCCCACGTAAGTGAGATAGTCGTTATATTCCTCCACTTTTGCGAAAAGCTGTTCCTTCGGCACCATTTTGCCGAGCCAGTAACCGAGCGAGGCAAGCACGACATTCCATGTCAATGCGCCGAGTCCGGTGAACAGGATGAATTTACCAATATTCATGCGCGCAAGTCCGGCGGGGATCGAAATCAGCTGTCGCACCGCAGGGATTAGTCTGCCGAAGAATGTGGAGGCGGCTCCATGTTTGTCGAAATACTCTTCGGCATGGCGCACTTTTGCCTCGTCGATCAGACATGCGTGTCCGAAACGGCTGTTGGCAAACTTGTAGACTATCGGGCGACCTATCCACACGGAGAGATAGTAGTTGATAAGCGCACCGATTATGGCTCCTGCGGTAGCGAGCGCCACTACCATCACTATGCTTACGTCACCCTTGGTGCAGGCAAGATAAGCAGCCGGCGGCACTATGACTTCGGAGGGAAATGGGATGAAAGAACTTTCGATGATCATAAAACCCAACACCAGCAGGTAGACTGTGGTGGCATCAGCCACAAGGAATTTTGCCATTATGCCGGCAGGGTCGAATATCGCTAAAAGCGGAAGTGATTCAAGCATTTTTACAGCGTATTTTTGATTAGTTGAACATGAAAAATAATTATCTGAAACGTATAACGTGATAATTATGTCGGTAGTTCAAAGTGCAAATTTACGAAGTTTAGTTGACATATCGTCGATATGGATTATAAAAAGTATTGTTTTGCTACAAAGCGGTTTCGGCAAAGCGGTTCGGCACGGCATAAAAAAAGTCAGGGACCGCCTCACGGTGCCCCCTGACCAATCCTAATTACTTTATATCAGTATTATCTATTAAGACAAATTGTATGGTTTAAGTGTTATGTATTTTCTTTTGAGCAAAATCAGAGTTAATTGCGTTTGGTGACGAGCGACTCGTTATATTTGCCTTCGCCATACCAATCGCCGTTTTCAGGTGCATTGAGCCAGTCGTTGAAACCAACGTAGGCATCGTGAATTTTTTTACCTTCACGGGGCCATAACCAATCGTTACCCACACATATCATCTGTGGCGCTATGCTGTTTACATTATGGTCGGCAGCGGGAGCCTCGATTTTTGTTATACCTTTGTTTTCAGGAATAGAAGTCTGTAGGATGAGATCTCCAGTTCCGGTCTGAAGGGTGAATGGGGTGTCCTTGCTGTTTATGGCAATAATCCAGAATCCTCCCATGTTGTTTTTGCCTTCGTCTGTCGATTCGTATTTTTTATGCATACCGAGAGTATAGTCGCCACCGGGAACATTGAATGTTACAGGTTTGCCTTTTGTTGAGGCTGATGCGCCTACGTTAGTAGGTACGGTTGGGGCTTCCTCTCTACCTGTGAGCCATGAGTGGAATTCATCGACTAACATGTAGTTTTGAACATTTGCGGATTCATAGTCGTCTTTTGAGGTGCAGACCTTGCCTGTATACATGAGGTAGACGGGTAGGGTACCACCTGCGGCAAGTGGTGTGACGGTCACTTCGGTATACGGGTATGTAGCGGTGCCGTCTTCGGCGGTATCGTCAGTGTAATTTTTAGAGACTGTTGTCACGCTCGCTACCACGTCGTTGAAGTCCCAGTCGCAAGTACCTCCAAGGTCCTCAGCAGCTATCAGATATTCGTATTTTTCGGGTTCGGGGTTATCTTCGTCTTCCACATGGGGAATCTTTTCAGGCTCGATTGATGTGATGAAGAACATCATGTCGTTCAAGTCATGTACATCCCTGCCCCAATCTTCAAAACCAAGCACTCGGTAATTGCCTGTAGGAGCGTTATACATATAAGTTGCGCCAAATACGTTTGAGCCTCCCACTGTGGGATTATATTTTGCTTCTGAGTAATAGCGGGTGTATTTGTCTGGAATAGGAAGTTTTGTCGTTGGATCTAACTCTAAACGTACGATGTCAACATTGTCAATGGTCGGTTTATCCTCAGCAGGATAACCATGCCATACACGTATATACATTCCAAATTTTGTCCCCTCGGCAATTTTTACATGAATACCACGAGATTTCCATCCTTTTACTTCTCCACCGGGGTGGCTATTTGTACTGGTACCGGGATATATCCAGTTATTAAATGGACCAATGGCAATGTTTGTTATTTTTACATGTGTAGCATCGGCTGGCTCGCAAAGAATGTCAGCTAAAAATAATTGATTGGTATGATCCCAATAGTTTGGAATTTCTTTAATATAGCTTAGGTCAAAATAATCGTCATAATTTGATACGAAATACCATACATCTTTTTCTCGCCTTTCAATAAGCCAACGACGTTTAAAAGTCTTCCAATCTTCGGGTGTAAAATCTAAGAAGCTATCATGTCCGCTATTGTTATATTTTAACGGATTAAGTTCGTCTGAAAGCTTGTCATTAGGAATGATCATTGGTTTATTCTCATCTTTCAGAGGAATATTATCTTTTGCATCTGCCATATTTGGAGTCAGAGGGTCTTCTTTAATATATAGCAAATTTCCTTTTGTCCCATCAACCGGAGTAATCTTATTTGTATAAAATGGTACTAATACCATTTCGTCCCCATCGATATAGTAAATACCAAGGGTGTTATAACTGTTAGTTTGCCAGTATACAGGATAAATTGTAAATTCTCCGTTAGACACGAAACTGAAGTTTTGTGTGACTTTTCCAAGATTGTCTTGGTTTTCAGGAAGATAATTTTGGAATGCAGTTACACCTTCATCAGTTAATGGACGGTAATCGGTTCGGGTTATTTCAACTTTGCTGTCATGTTTCTCCCAGATGGCGCGGCTTGATTTTGTGGTGGTGACGGTGCCTCCGACGGTGGTTTTGAATTGGCGTCCGTCAACGTTCACTATGAGGTCGGACACACCTTTGGGGATGGTGAATTTTATGGTTTCACTTCCCTTTACGTTTTGATAGTCGGCAAAGATGTAACGCTTCCCTTTGATGTCAGCGAGCACTTCAACGTGAGATGGTGACGATGTGACAACAGTCACTGAGCCTTGAGTAGCATTGTTCCAGTCATGGTTAGGGTCAACTACACCGAATTGTTTGATGAATTCGCGTGCATAAAGTTCACTTTGTGGAATTTCGATTTGCTCTGTGGTGCAACCTGACAGTGCAATTCCCGTAGTTAGGAGTGAGCCGGCAAAGATTTTGTAAAACTGCATACTCTGTCTTAGTAATAATGGTTGTTAGGTAGATGAATAATGATCGGCACACACTAAATAATAATATTTTAATCTTATGTGAATGATTTTAGTGTGTGAACTGATTTAAATTTTCATAAAAAACTAAGTCAGTTCTATAAGCTGGACAAAGTTACTACTAAAAATTACCCCCCCAATTTTTTAACTAACATTAACCTTTAATAACACAAACGTAACTACTCACCTTTGCAAAGGTGAGTAGTTAACAGGTTGGGTAGTGTGGTTGTGGTTGGAAAATGAGGTTTTTGTTCGTGATGTAGGGATGCTCCCCGGAGCATCCGAGGGGAAATTGCGTGTTTCAAGCCTGTTCCATTCGGATGCACCGGGGGTGCATCCCTACTTCTAATTGCTCAGGATATGCTATGTTGTTAGATCGGGAAGGGGGGCAGGCGGGGGTGGATGTGTCAGGCTGGGAGGATTCCGGCGGCGAGGAAGAGGTGGCGGTAGGCTTCGGCTTTCTTTTCAAGCTTGAGGGGGTATGCCCGGGAGGTGGATGGCATTCGGGTTATGTGGAGAGTTCGGGGGGTGAAGGGTGCGTTAAGGGTATAATTGGTGGTGATGATTTCTCCGATTTTGGGGAGTGGGGTTGAGGTGATCTGGGCTATGACTCCGGCAGCTTTTTCGCCTGTGGTGGCAATAAAGTCGCAGTCGGGCATCTCATTAAGCAGCGCATCGAGGTTAACTGGCTCAACGATTTCAAGAAACTTGTCGGCAGCGTTGTCCTTCAGGCGTCGCACAGCCGCCCCGGTGTCGTGCAGGGCTATCTTCTTTTCACGGAGGAAGGCTTCAATGTCGTGCTGACGGAAAGCCCCGGTAGAGGTGTCACGGAAATGCTCGCTATCGTTGTAGAATATCAGTCCCATTATTCGCCAGAAGTCATTGGTCTTGTTCGGGTAGTAAAATTCCATGGACCAGCGTATGGGTTTGGGTGGGAAAGTACCCATGATGAGGACTTTGGCATCACGGGGTATGAATGGCGGGAAGGGATGACGTTCCAACATAATATAAATAATATAATAGGTGGGGTTAAATTCAGGAAATACAGTCTATGTATATAACAAAAAACAGGCGGGTCAGATGGGCTGACCCGCCAATATTTTTTTGAGAGTTTAATCGCCGATGATTAGGCGATTGAACAGAACTCAGTGTCCGTGTTATTCCTTCACACGTTCCATGTATGAACCGTCACGGGTATCGATGCGCACTTTGTCGCCGATATTGCAGAAGAGGGGCACGCGTACTTCGGCACCGGTCTCAACTGTAGCGGGTTTGAGGGTGTTAGTAGCGGTATCACCCTTGATGCCCGGCTCGGTGTAAGTGATTTCGAGCACTACGCTGGTAGGCATTTCGCAAGTGAGGATAGTGTCGGAAGCGGCGTGAACCATAGCTTCGCAGATGTCGCCTTCTTTGAGGAACTGTACGCCGTCGATGCTTTCGCCTGGAAGAGCAACCTGTTCGAAGGTTTCAGTGTGCATGAAGTTATAGCCCATGTCATCCTTGTAGAGATACTGGTAGGGGCGACGTTCGATGCGTACTTCGTTAACTTTTACGCCTGAGTTCCAAGTCTTGTCGATGACACGACCGGTTTTCACGTTTTTAAGTTTGGTGCGCACGAAAGCCGGACCTTTACCGGGCTTCACGTGGAGGAATTCAACGATGAAGAAGTAGTTGCCGTCGATGTCGAGGCACATACCGTTCTTAAAATCTGCAGTTGTTGCCATATAATGATTGATTATTTATCTAAAATTCTATTGTTAGTTAGAGCAGCAGCCGCTTTCGCAACCATCGCCGCAAGAGCCGTTTGAGCATCCGCCTCCACAGCCACCGCAGCCGCATGAGGGATGAAGTTCCTCGGGAGTGGCGTCACGCACCACTTCCACTTTCCCTTTGAATCGGAGATCTTTTCCGACAAGCGGGTGATTGAAGTCCATTTTTACAATCTTGTCAGTCACTTCGATGACTTTTCCGGTGATGCGGTAGCCGTCGGCAGTCTGCATAGGGATGTAGGCACCGGGGCGCACGGCTTCGTTGTCGAACTTGCCATCGACCGAGAATATGTCCTTGTCGAGCTCTGCGACATCATCGGGATTGTAGGGGAAACCTTCGTTTGAGGGCACTGCCACGTCGAAGCTGCTGCCGGGTTCGAGACCTTCGAGAGCCAATTCGAGCGGACGAATCATGCCGGGAGTCACGCCGAAAATGAAACGTTCGGGTTCGGCTGCTTCCACGGTGTGGACGAGAGTATCAGTGCCGTCAGGGGCTACTTCAAAAAGCTCGTAGCTGATTTCGACATATTTGCCGGGTAAAATTTTTTCCATGATCTAATGAGTTTGTTTAGGAGTCAGGGGTTAAGGATTAAGCTTCGCCCTCGGTCACTCCTGCCAACTCAGGATCGATCATGATTCTACCGCAATATTCGCAGACGATGATCTTTTTGTGCATCTTTATTTCCATCTGCTTCTGCGGCGGGATGCGGTTGAAGCAGCCGCCACAAGCGTTACGCTGGATATATACCACTCCAAGACCGTTGCGGGCATTTTTGCGGATGCGCTTGAACGCTGTGAGGGTGCGGGTGTCGATCTTGGGTTCGATCTCCTTAGCCTGTATGCGTAAGCGTTCCTCGTCTTTCTTAGTCTCGGAAACTATTTCTTCAAGCTGCTGGCGTTTCTCGTTAAGGCTGTGGTTGCGGTCAGCGAGAGTGCTTTCAGCGTTGGCGATGTCGGCGCTCTTTGATTCGATTTCGCGAGCGTACTGGTTGATGCGTTTCTCGGAAAGCTGGATTTCGAGGGTCTGAAACTCTATCTCCTTAGATAACAAATCAAACTCTCGATTGTTGCGCACATTGTCGAGTTGCTGTTTGTAAGTGACAATCTGATTCTGAGCCACTTCGATCTTGTGTTTCTCCTGAGCCGATTTCGAGCGCAAATCCTCGATTTCAGCATGGAATTTGTCGATACGGGTGTGGAGACCTTCGATGCTATCTTCCAAGTCGCGCACTTCCCCCGGGAGCTCACCGCGCACGGTTTTGATGCGGTCGATTTCCGAAAGGATAGTCTGAAGCTCGTAAAGAGCACGCAATCTTTGCTCTACAGAGAGCGCTTGTTCAGTTTTAGTTTGCTCTGTCGCCATATATTAAGTTGGATTTTTGTTCTTTTTATATGTAGTTCACCGGATTTTGCTCGGTGTCGGACATACGGACTGCAAAGTTAGGAAAATTTTCCGAGATAATATTCGAAAAAATTGATTTAGTGCATTTTTCGCTCTCAAAATGCCCGGTATCGATGATGAAAATACGCTTACCGAAGTCAACGAAGTCGTGGTAGCGGGTATCGGATGTCACGTATGCGTCGGCGCCGGCAGCTATAGCCACGGGTATAAATTCCCCTCCGGAGCCGCTTGAGAGCGCAAGAGTTTTCACCAAAGTGTTGGCTTCAGCACCTGAGGAGCATCTTACCACTGGCGAGCCGTAGATCTCTTTCACCTTCGCTATCACCTCTTCACGGGTGAGTGGTGAGGGAAAGTCGCCGATGACTCCCAGACCGGTGTCGGTCGAGCCGGGTTGGGGTGAGAGCACACGCATGGAAGTGAGTCCGAGCATCTCGCCGAGACGGTGCGACACACCGCTTGGGGCACTGTCGAGGGCTGTGTGGGAGGAGTAGATACCTACGCCGCCACGGATGGCTTTCAGCACAGCCTTTTCCACCTGTGTCTCGCCGGTGATATGCTTCAGCCCTTTGAATATGAGCGGGTGGTGGGAGATGATGAGGTCGCAGTTTTTGGCTATAGCCTCGTCAACCACTTCAGGGGTCACGTCAAGGCATGTGAGGACACCGGCACATGAGGTGTCGGGGTCCATCGGGCGCAACTGCCAGCCCGTGTTGTCCCATGATTCTTGGAGCTGAGGGCTGGCAAATGCTTCTATCGCGGAGATGATTTCTCTGAAAGTTGGCACCGATTATTTCTCCTTTAGGTCAAGACGTATCTGGAGTTCGTCAAGCTGCGAATCGTCGATGGCTGACGGAGCGTCGATCATCATATCTCTGCCCGAATTGTTTTTCGGGAAAGCTATGACATCACGGATGGAGTCAAGCCCGGCAAGGA
The DNA here is from genome assembly GCA_910577335.1 of uncultured Duncaniella sp. GTDB lineage: Bacteria > Bacteroidota > Bacteroidia > Bacteroidales > Muribaculaceae > Duncaniella. Next base: position 32,593 of record CAJTMJ010000012.1, read on the forward strand.
TAGAGACGAAGCGGTCGAAGCCGAATGCGAGACCTCCGTGAGGTGGCGCACCGTACTTGAAGGCATTCATCAGGAAGCCGAATTTATATTGAGCATCCTCTTCCGAGAGACCGAGCAGACGGAACATCTTGTCCTGAAGTTCAGCCTCGTGGATACGTATGGAGCCGCCTCCGAGCTCGTTGCCGTTGACCACCATGTCGTAGGCAGTGGCACGGACATTGCCGGTGTCGGAGTCGAGCTTGTCGATATCGTCGGGGTTGGGAGAAGTGAAGGGATGGTGCATAGCGTAGTAGCGCTGAGTCTCGTCGTCCCATTCGAAGAGCGGGAAGTCGATGACCCAAAGGCAAGAGAATTTCTGCGGGTCGCGCAGACCAAGGCGTGAACCCATCTCAAGACGCAGTTCGCACAGCTGCTTGCGGGTCTTCATGGTCTGACCGGCGAGTATAAGCATCAGGTCGCCCGGCTTTGCACCGCCACGTTCAGCCCACTTGCGGAGGTCGTCATCAGAGTAAAATTTGGATACGGACGATTTGATAGAGCCGTCCTCTTCGACCTTAACCCACATAAGACCTTTGGCGCCTACCTGAGGACGCTTCACGAAGTCGGTGAGCTGGTCGAGCTGCTTGCGGGTGTAACCTGCGCAACCGGGAGCTACTATCATGCCTACATACTCGGCATCGTCGAGCACAGCGAAGCCGTGACCCTCGGTGAGATCCTTGATTTCGACAAACTCCATGCCGAAGCGGGTATCGGGCTTGTCGGAACCGTAAAGACGCATAGCGTCATGCCATGTCATGCGCGGGAACGGCTCGGTGAAATCTATATCCTTGACATATTTAAAGATATGTTTCACGAGACCTTCAAACATCTGGAGGACATCTTCCTGATTTACAAACGACATTTCACAGTCTATCTGAGTGAACTCAGGCTGACGGTCGGCACGGAGGTCTTCGTCACGGAAACATTTTACTATCTGGAAATAACGGTCGAAACCGCTGACCATAAGGAGCTGCTTGAAGGTCTGCGGCGACTGGGGGAGTGCATAGAACTCACCGGGGTTCATGCGTGAGGGCACCACGAAGTCACGTGCGCCTTCGGGTGTTGACTTGATGAGCACCGGAGTCTCCACTTCGAGGAAGCCTTTAGAGTCAAGGTAGCGGCGTATCTCGAACGCCATGCGGTGGCGCAGTTCGAGGTTGGCGCGTACACAGTTTCTTCGGAGGTCGAGGTAGCGGTACTTCATGCGGAGGTCGTCGCCGCCGTCAGTGTTATCTTCGATGGTGAAAGGAGGTACCTCGCTGCGATTGAGCACCTTCAGCTCAGAGGCGATTATCTCTATGTCGCCGGTGGGGAGGTTGGGATTTTTGCTTGAACGCTCAGCCACTTTGCCGGTGATCTGCACCACGAACTCACGTCCGAGATGATTGGCGGCATCACAGAGGGCAGCGTCAGTATCGTTGTTGAACACCACTTGTGTCAATCCGTAACGGTCGCGGACATCGACAAAGGTCATACCGCCCATTTTACGGGCACGTTGAACCCAGCCGGCAAGTGTCACTACCTGTCCGGCATCACTTATGCGGAGTTCCCCGCAAGTTTTAGTCCTATACATAAATTTTAAAAATCTATTCGGTTCAGTGGAAAATCCGGCGTCAGAGATTGTAAACCGTGAAGATTAACTGCCGCAGGGGTTCTCCAAGGTGCAAAATTACAAAGAAATATAAATAAACTCAAAAAAAAGTGCGTATATGTGGAGGAATTTTGTTACTTTCGCTTGTTGAAAAGAAAGAACTGATTTAAACTTTTTATAAAATATTAAAACAAGGCTGATTATAGGCGTTGTTTTAATATAAATCAAGTTTAATCAATTCAGAGAGGGGATATTGGATAATAACTCAGAAATTTATGGAACGAATCAAGGTAAAAATCATCAATGAATCAGGGCATGAATTGCCAGCATACGAAACTTTCTCAGCCGCCGGTATGGATGTGCGCGCCAAACTCAGCGAACCCCTCACGTTGCAGCCTCTGCAAAGAGCGTTGATACCTACCGGGTTGCGCATACAGCTTCCTGTGGGCTACGAATGTCAGGTGCGCCCCCGTTCAGGGCTTGCTTTGAAGCATGGTATTACCTTGGTGAACACCCCCGGCACCGTTGATGCCGATTACCGTGGCGAGATAGGCATAATAGCCATCAATCTGTCGAACGATCCTTACACTATCACCGACGGCGAGCGTATAGCCCAGCTTGTGATCAAGGAATATGTGCATGTCACTTGGGAGCCTGTCGAGAGAATCGACGAGACAGAGCGTGGTGACGGTGCTTTCGGTCACACAGGTGTCAATTAACCCCTTTATCAACGAATTTTTTATTTATGAAGAAACTCCCGTTATTAATACTTGCGATACTTGCGCTCGGCGTACTCACCGCCGTGTCGAAGACTCGCCGCGGTCCTACTGATGAGGATATCCGCAAAGCCGACTACCTGTATCTGGAGGCTCTGCGCGCCAAATCGCAGGGTCAGGGTGACGCAGCTTTCGACCTGCTCATGCGCGCCAGAGAACTTAACCCAGCCGATGAAGAGATAGGCGAAGAGCTTGCCGGGTATGTGCTCAGCATCTCGGAGGGTGACTCTGTGGTTGTGGCACAGGGTGTGGAGATGATGCGGGATTATTATGACAAAAATCAGGACGATTATTTCTCAAGTGTGAAATATGCCTTGCTCAACGAGCAGATTCTGAACCGTGAGGAGGCTCTGCGAGTGTGGAAGAATCTGCATACACGTTATCCCGACCGTGACGAGGTGACCTATCGCTATGCTCAGGTGCTCGGACAGGGTGGCACGGAAGATGACCGCAGACATGCCATAGCCATCTATGATTCGCTTGAGATTCTGACCGGGAAGAGCATACCGCTGTCGAGCAAAAAGATACAGTTGTATTTCAACGCCAATGACACTGCCAAGATACTTGAGGAGGTTGACGCTTTGCGCAATTCAGCCGCCAACAATGTGGATTACTTGGTGTTCTCAGGCGACATTTACTCCATGTTCAAACATAACGACGAGGCTAAAGGATTCTATGACCAAGCTTGTGCCACAGATCCTTCAAGCGGTCTTGCTTATTATTCAAGAGCCCAGTTCTACAAATCGCTTGGCGACTCTGCTGCGTTTGACCGGGAGGTGTTTCAGGCATTGAAGCAGGATAACCTTGATGTGGATACCAAGCTCGTCATCCTGCGAAGCTATATACAGGAGATGTATAATGACAGTGTGCAGCAGCCGCGCATCAAACAGTTGTTTGACGTGCTGATTGACCAGCACCCTCATGAGCATGACCTTCACGATATGTATGCCCGTTATCTTATCATTGCCAAGGATTATGCCGGGGCTGCAGCTCAGGAGGAGCTGACACTTGACCTTGACCCTGCCGACGAGGAAGGGTGGGAGATGCTGACATCGCTCTACCTCCAGATTGACGACCTTGAAAAGGCTGAGAAGACGGTGATGAAGTCCCTGAGGTATTATCCCGACAATGCGAAGCAGTATCTCGTGCTCGGTTCGATATATTCACAGCAGGGTAAGCGTGACGAGGCTGCCAAAAAGTACGATAAGGGGCTTGAACTAACCGATTCGGCGGATGTGGCTCTGCTTTCGAGCATCTACGGGGCGATAGGTGATAACTTCTATGCCGATGAGAAAGCCGATTCAGCTTTCGTATACTATAAAAAAGCGCTTCTGTATAATCCTGAAAATTATCTTGCTCTTAACAACTGCGCCTACTATCTGGCATGTGAGGGGAAAGACCTTGACGAGGCTCTGAGCATGATTGAGAAGGTTATGGCGGTCGAGGCGGATAACCCTACCTCGATGGACACATACGCATGGGTGCTATTCAAGCGTAAGGATTATGCCAAAGCCCGTGAAATAATTGACAAGACATTGGAGCTGTCGGAAGAGGAGTCGCCCGAGCTGCTTGAACATGCGGGTGACATATACTTCATGGACGGCGAGCCTGATCAGGCATTGGAATTTTGGAAATCAGCGTTGAAACTTGATCCGGACAATGAGTTGCTCGGCAGGAAAGTGAAACATAAAACATACTTCTTCAAATGAGATTGAAATATCTGTTCATCACACTTCTCTCCATGTTGTTGCTTTGGTCGTGCGGAAGCGGAAAGCACGCCGTAGTGTCGCCCGGCTATGAGGTGGCTAATCCGGACGCGGTTCTTGGTAAGAAAGAGCTGCGCGAGCTTTTCTCGTCGCTTAAAAGTTCCTACGGAGAGTGGCATGACGTGAAAATGCCAGTGAAAATGAGACTCAAAAGTCCGAAGTCGTTTAATATAAGCGGTAATATCACCATGGTAAAGGATGAGTCGATATATCTTTCGCTGAGGGTGTTTGGTATGGAGGTCGCATCTCTGATGGTGAACAACGACTCCATATATGCGCTCTACAAGATGGATAAAATATATTTTGCGGAGGATATAGCCGGATTCCTCGGCGACTTCCCCGCCACCGTGGGCAATTTGCAGAGTCTGCTGCTTGGACGGGCTTTTCAGCTCGGCAATGACGGGCTTGACCTCTCTCGCTGTTCGCTTGCGGGCACAGGGATGGAATGGCTTATAACCCCGGCAGGAGCGCCGAGAGGAATAAGCTACGAATTTGCCGTGGCGATGCCTGCCAATCATGTGCGTACTGTGAGCGTTAATGTGCCGGGGCGCAATCCGATGGTTGCGTCATACTCTGACTTTGAGATGACTCAGGCAGGGTCGGTGGCAAGTGTCACAGAGGTGGAAGCGTCAACTTCAAAGACGAAGTTTGATGCCGAACTGGAGTTTAACCTCGGTCGTGCCGAGTGGAACGCCGGCGGAGTGAAGTCATGGAGCGCGCCGAAAGGATACAGGCGAGTGACAAAGGCAGAGGTGCTGAAGATATTCAAAGCCCTCGGACGTATGTAAGTATTCATCAAGCGACAGTGTAATATATAGGAAATACAAGAGTTAAGATGCGGAGATTCCCTTTAGGCAGATGGATGGTTAAAGTTGCCCTCATATTGGCGGCTCTGCTTGTCGTGGCTCCTGTTGCCGATGCGCAAAGACAGAAAAGAACTACTAAAAGTGCGCAAACTTCAAAGGCAAAGAAGGGTAACACGGGAAAGGCAAGGAGCATGGAGTCGGTGAGGAAGGATAAGAACACGACCCAGAAACGTATTTCGGAAACCGCCACCAAGATCAAGACCAATGAAAAGGAATTGAACAGGCAATTGAATAAACTTAACTCCCTGAATGCAGATATTGAGACGAATAGGGCAAAGGTTAATGGCTTGCGCAGCGTTGTAGACTCATTGGGTACACAGATAAACATAACCAATGATTCAATCGGCATGTTGGAAAAGGAATTGGGGAATATGCGGGCGGCATACGTGAAAGCGTTGAAGCAGATGCAGCCACATTCGGGGGAGATGAATATATTGACATTTATTTTCTCGTCGAAGGATTTCAAAGAGGCTTACCGGCGTGTGAGGTATCTGCGCCAGTTCTCGGTATGGCGTGACAGAAAGACAAATGATATAGAGGAGGTGATAGAGCGGGTAAACGAACGTCGCCATCACCTCACGTCGCTGAAACAAAATCAGGACAACGCCTACATGAAGGCTGAGGAGGCGAGCAAGCTGCTTGTCAAGCAGCAGGATGAGTCAAAGCAGATGGTGTCTATGCTCCGGAAGGAGGACGCCTCTCTTCGAAAAGCCTTGAACGAGCATAAACGCCGTGCTGCGGCTCTTGACCGTGAGCTTGACCGACTGATAGCAGCCGAACAGGCAAGAATAGCCCGAGAGGAAGCCGAGCGGAAAAAACGTGAGGAGGCAGCAGCTAAAAAGAAAGGCTCAGTCACCGCCGCAGGTGGCGATAAGGGGAGTGACCGCTCCGCCAAGGATGTAGCCTCGGCAAATGCGAAGGTGCAGACGGCAGCCGAAACCGCCGCTTCAGATCTCACAGGGTCTTTTGCCGGGAATAAGGGTAAATTGCTGTTCCCCGTCTCCGGACGCTATAAGATAGTGCGTAAATTCGGGCGTCAGCCGCACCCAACCCTCCCGCATGTCGAGACCGATAACTCAGGTATAGATATAGAGGTGGGTAAAGGCTCTCAGGCTCGTGCGGTGTTTGCCGGCAAAGTCTCGGCAATCTTCAAGCAGGACGGATTCAACTCTATAGTGATGATACGCCATGGCAAATATATAACCATCTATGCCGGACTTGCCGGTGTGGGTGTAAGGCAGGGTGACACCGTGAAAGCCGGACAGTCGTTGGGACAGATTTATTCCGATCCGGAGGATTCCAACAGGACAATCCTGCATTTCGAGATTCGCCATGAGCGACAAAAGCTTAATCCCACCCTTTGGGTGAGATAAACTGCATGTCGGAGCAAACTTATTTGTTTGCCCGTTAGTTAATAAAGAACTGATTTATATCTTTTACGAAAAGTATAAACCGGTTCAATAAAAAAGATTGAAAATGAAAACATTTGAAGAGATTGGCGTAAGCGAACCGCTGCGCAAGGCGGTGGAAGAGCTGGGATTCGAAGTCCCTATGCCTATACAGGAGAGAGTTATACCGAGATTGCTGGGTGATGCCCATGACATTGTGGCACTCGCTCAGACCGGAACAGGTAAAACAGCAGCTTTCGGACTGCCCGTGCTCCAGAGGGTGAAGCCGGACGACAAGACTCCCCAAGCGTTGATACTTGCTCCGACACGTGAACTTTGTCTACAGATAGGGAGTGACCTTGCCGATTTTTCAAAGTATATACCCGGCGTGAAAGTGCTGCCCGTATATGGCGGGTCGAGCATCGAAAGTCAGATAAGGGCTTTGCGTTACGGGGTTCAGGTGATAGTAGCCACTCCGGGACGATTGATCGACCTTATAAAACGAGGTGTGGTGAAGCTCGATAATGTCCACACTGTGGTACTCGACGAGGCAGACGAGATGCTCAACATGGGATTCCTTGATTCCATCGAAGAGATATTGTCGTATGTGCCCGAGGACCGTAAGATGCTTCTGTTTTCAGCCACTATGCCGGCAGATATCCTAAAGATAGCCAAGAACTACATGAAGGATTACGAGGAGATAGTGGTAGGCTCGCGCAACGAGGGTGCGGAGAATGTGCGCCACATATATTATATGGTGAACGCACGTGACAAATATCTTGCGTTGAAGCGTATCGCCGACAATTCACCTAATATATATGCCATCATCTTCTGCCGCACACGTCGTGACACTCAGGAGGTGGCTGACAACCTTATTCGTGACGGCTATAATGCGGAAGCGCTTCACGGCGACCTGTCGCAGCAGCAGCGTGACATAGTGATGAAGAAGTTCCGTGACAGAGTGGTGTCGCTGCTTGTGGCAACCGATGTGGCTGCACGAGGACTCGATGTTGACAACCTCACACATGTCATCAACTACGGACTCCCCGATGACACAGCCGTATACACCCACCGTTCAGGTCGTACCGGGCGTGCTGGTAAGTCGGGCGTGTCTATTGCCATAATCCATTCACGAGAGAAGGGTAAGCTGCGTGAAATAGAACGCACTATCGGTAAGAAATTCGAACATAAGGATGTCCCGACACCTGAGCATATAATCGAAAAGCAACTTTACAACCTCGCTGACCGTATAGAGCGTGTGAAGGTCAACGAAGAGGAGATAGCTCCGTATCTCCACGGCATATCCCGCAAACTCGAATGGCTTTCGGAAGAGGATTTGCTTAAACGTGTCATCTCGCTTGAGTTCAACCGACTCTTGGAATATTACAAAGATGCCCCGAAGATTGACTTCATCGATGCCAAGCCTGAGCGTAGCGAACGCAAGGGAAAGAAGGGTGATAAATTCAATGATCGTCCTAAAGATGACAAGGAGAAAGATCGCCGTACGGCAGAGCGTGGCATGGAGCGTATATATATTAATGTGGGAAAACGTGACGGATTCTTTGCCGGAAACCTCATTGATATGCTCAACAAGCTCGTCACCGGCAAGCGTGTGGATGTCGGACGTATAGACCTGCTGCCGGGTTACTCTCTGTTTGACGTGAAGAAAGCTGATGCCCGCAAGGTGGTGGGCGCACTCACCGGAGCTGACTTCTACGGCAAGCGTATACACAGCGAGATAGCCGATGCTGAGCGAGACTATTCGAAAATCTCCGACAAAAAGAGCAAAGCGAAACCTAAAAATAGGAAATAACGCATCAAAATAAAAAATAACGCATCCCGGAGTTTACTTTAGGCAGTTTTGTCAGTCATATTATTAAGGAGCTGATTTAAACTTTTGAAATTTCGAAAACAAGGTAAATTTCAGCCTTAGTTTAACATTTTAAAAAAAAGTTTAAATCCCTTCTATACGTATCATTCAAACAACTATCAAAATATGAGAAAAATAGCGTTACATATAATAATGGTGTTGGCGGCTATAAGCTGCTATGCCCAAACAGGCGACGTGGCTGACGCATTTGCCAATGCTCCGAAGTCGGTTTTCCCATTGCTCGATTCAAACACCCGTTTGGATATGATAGATTATTTCAGGAATGGCTTGGCAACACCCTCCCAAAACGCATTGGAGGGGAAGTCGCAGATTACCGAGCTGACACCTGAATATATGAATGTGAAAATGACTGACTCGTCCACGGCACAGTTGATACTGCTTAAGGACGGTAGGCAGTATGTAGTAGCACTTATCAACACCGTGGCAGCTCCCGGACTTGACTCCAATATGAAGTTTTATCTCTATGAGGATGAGACTTGGAGTCAGCTGGATTCCAAATATAAATTCAGCAAGCCGGGATGGAAAGAATGGCTCACACCCGAGGGCAAAGCTCATCAGGACGAGGTGGAAATGCAGGTACCTTTCATGCTTGTGTCATATAAATATGACCCTGCGAGCAAGAATCTGGTGCTTACCAACAACTTGTCGAAATTTCTTGACAAAGAATTGTATGAGTCCATTTCTTCCTATCTGATGCCGCAGCTTGTTTATGCGTGGAATGGCACCAAGTTTGTGTTAAAGAAGTAACTGAGCATAAAAATTTTGGTAATATTTTGAAATCTAAAAGATTTTGTCTACCTTTGCACAGTTTTTTCAACCAATATTGTTGTGGGAAAATTTTCAGAATTTCGCCTTCCATTGAAAACTATCTCCGAAGGGACTCAGGAATTTGAGTATCACCTCGGAAAGCAGTTTTTCGTAAACATGGAGAGTGCCGACATACATGATGCTGACCTTACGGTCAAGCTGACTGTGACACATAAGCATGATATCTACAATCTTGCTTTTCATGTGTTCGGTACTGTTACGTTGATATGTGACCGTTGTCTGGATGATTTGATTCAGCCGATAGACGCCACATACGACATCGCCGTGAAATTCGGCGAAGATTATTCCGAGACCGACGAACTTCTCGTCATTCCCGAAAGTGACAATTACCTCAATGTGTCATATATGATTTATGACACGGCATCGCTCGCTATACCGGTAAAGCATGTTCATCCTCTTGGCAAATGCAACCGTGCAATGAGCGCTCTGCTGCGCAAGCATCGCGCCACCAAGAGTGACGATGAGGATGCCGAACTCGCAGACCAGCTCATGGATGAGATGGAGACCATGGATTCAGCCCCCGACGGCGCTGATGACGCTCCGACCGATCCGCGCTGGGACGAGCTTAAGAAGCTGTCATCGCAAGGTGATGGCGATAGCCGTGAGGAGTAAGGCTGAATTAAAACAGTGCAGATAATTATTACATTTCTTCAAGATAACAAAATAATACAATAAAGTCATGGCACATCCTAAACGAAAACAATCAAAGACTCGTACAGCAAAGCGTCGTACTCACGATAAGGCTGTAGTTCCCACTTTGGCACTTTGCCCCAACTGCGGTTCATGGCACCTCTATCACACAGTGTGTGGAGAATGCGGATACTACCGCGGACGCATCGCAATCGAAAAAACAGCAGCAGTCTAAGCGACTGTTGACGAATGAAAATCTCGCGCAGCTCTGACCGGGTCTGCGTGTGATTTTTTATGTGCCCGGTCATTAACAAAAAGTAGTTTTCAGTTATGCTCAATGCTCGCATTACGGGACTTGCTTCGTATGCTCCCGATGATATCCTCGATAACGAAATGTTATCAAAAATGGTGGACACCAACGATGAGTGGATTACCACCCGTGTCGGCATCAAAGAGCGCCGTATACTCCGCGACCCTTCCAAAGGTTCATCATACCTTGGCATCAAGGCTGTGGAGCGTCTGTTGGAATCAACAGGTACCAAGCCTGAGGAAGTGGATCTTTTGATTTGCGCAACTTCAAATCCCGACTATCGTTTCCCGTCTACCGGCTCGATCATTGCTCACAACCTTGGACTTAACAATGCATACGCATACGATATCCAAGCCGCTTGTGCAGGTTTCCTCGTAGCTCTTGAGGATGGTTCGGCATATATCAAGTCAGGTCTTCGTAAGAAAGTAGTGGTAGTTGCCGCTGAGAAGATGTCATCAATGACCAACTATACCGACCGTGCCACATGTCCTTTGTTCGGTGATGGCGCAGGCGCTATGTTGCTTGAACCTACCGAAGAGAATGTGGGTATCATTGACGGTGTGTTCCATATCAACGGTGAAGGTCTTGAACATCTATGGATGCCAGCAGGAGGTTCTGCCCTTCCTGCCTCACATGAGACAGTTGACGCACAGCAGCACTATGTGATTCAGGACGGTCGCAATGTCTACAAGAACGCTGTAACCGACATGCTCGAATCATCGCTTGAAGTAATGAACCGCAATAACCTCACCATCGATCAGGTTGACTGGTTCATACCCCATCAGGCAAATCTTCGCATCATCGAAGCTGTAGGCTCACGCCTCGGTATCGACAATGAGAAAGTGCTTGTCAACATTGAGAAGTATGGCAACACATCAGCTGCCTCTATACCTCTTTGTCTTGACGAATACAAGGATCGCCTTAAGAAGGGTGACCGTGTGATCCTTACTGCCTTCGGCGCAGGTTTCACTTGGGGTGCTCTCTACATCATCTGGGATCTCTAATCTCGGACTGTGACTTTGGCGAAATCCAATAAATTTTACAAAAATAGCATCTTTTTAGGTGCTATTTTTGTTTTAATTTAAAATCAACTAATTGGACTGATTTAATTCTCTTTACGGGAGGTTAGGTCTGTCCGTTATAAAAAATAATCATCAATGGAACATAAAGCAGGATTTGTCAATATAGTGGGAAACCCTAATGTGGGTAAGTCAACTCTGATGAATGATCTCGTTGGGGAACGCATAAGTATAATAACTTCAAAAGCCCAGACCACCCGTCACCGCATAATGGGTATCGTCAACACGCCCGATTATCAGATAGTGTTTTCCGATACTCCCGGTGTGCTCACTCCTAAATATAAATTGCAGGAGAGCATGTTGAGCTTCAGCGAGGGCGCTCTCGTTGACGCCGATGTGCTGATATATGTGACCGATGTGGTCGAAGATCCTTCGAAAAATTCTGACTTCCTTGCCAAAGTGACAAAGGAGAAGATACCTGTGCTGCTTGTTATCAATAAGATAGATCTTGTGAAGGCGCAGGCTGATCTTGAAGCTCTGACCGACAAATGGCATGGGATACTTCCAAACGCAGAGATATTCCCAATTTCCGCAAAGGAACGTTTCAATGTTGACAATCTGCTTAACAGAATTGTGGAGCTTCTTCCGGTGTCGGCTCCTTATTTCGGCAAGGATGCCCTGACTGACAAGCCGGCTCGATTCTTTGTCACTGAGATTATCCGTGAAAAGATATTGCTGCAATATGAGAAGGAGATACCTTACTCAGTTGAGGTGATAGTTGAGAAATTTGAGGAGAAGGAAAACTCCATACATATCATGGCTGTGATATATGTCGAACGTGACAGCCAGAAGGGTATAATAATCGGTCATGCCGGAAGCAAAATCAAGAAAGTAGGCATGGAGGCACGAAAGGATATAGAGAAATTCTTTGGCAAGAGTGTGTTCCTCGAACTTTTCGTGAAGGTAGAGCCTAACTGGCGAAACCGTGAGAACAAGCTCCGTTCGTTCGGCTATATGGAATAAGACTTAATAAGCTACAGATTATAGGGTTAGTCTAAAGACTCTGATAATTAAGAGCATAAAGCCACCGAAATCGTCTGGATTTCGGTGGCTTTTTGTTTTTTTGTGGACGGGATAGTTTGCAAGTGATGTTGAAATGGTGTAACTTTGCTGTTGTAAAATTTGTCCTTAAATCGGCTATGGAAGCCGTCTGTAAATATGTTGAATAAAGAGAAGAGAGAGAGAATAATCTCACTTATTAAAAGGGAAGTTGTGCCGGCGATAGGTTGTACCGAACCGGTCGCTGTGGCGTTGTGTGTTGCCAAAGCTACAGAGCTGCTTGGGAGTGTGCCAGCACGTATGGAAGCCCGGTTGAGCAGCAACATACTTAAGAATGCGATGGGTGTTGGTATTCCCGGCACGGGTATGATAGGTCTGCCGATTGCTATGGCTCTCGGGGCATTGACCGGCAAGTCGGAGGCAGGTCTTGAAGTGCTTTGCAACGTTACGCCGGAAGCTGTGGAAAAAGGTAAGGCTTATATAAATGAAGGACGTATAAGCATAGCTCTCGACCCCGATGCACCCTCAAAGCTTCATATAGATGTGACGGCATATAACGATGAAGGGGAGAAGGCACGTTCCGTTATCTCATGTGAGCATACCCATTTCGTGTTGCTTCAGAAGGGTGACCAAGTGCTTCACTCCGAGGAGATAAATGGGGATGCCGCAGAGGCTTCGGACGACATAGCTCTTGATATGGCTATGATTTATGAATTTGCCACCGAGACTCCTCTTGAAGATATATCCTTTATATTAGAGGCTAAAAAGCTTAATATGGCAGCCTCACAGACGGCACTTTCAGGCGACTACGGTCACTCGCTCGGTGCTACCATACGACAATACGGACTGAAATACTATGGCGACACACCCGTGGAGCACATGATTTCATATACGTCAGCAGCATGTGACGCACGTATGGGTGGCGCTCCTATAGCTGTGATGTCAAATTCGGGCAGCGGTAATCAGGGTATCACCGCCACAATGCCTGTGGTAAGCTTTGCGGAGGATATGAACGCAACTGAAGAGCAGACCATACGAGCTTTGATACTGAGCCATCTCACCAGCATATATATAAAGCAGAGCCTTGGCAGACTGTCGGCTCTCTGCGGATGTGTTGTAGCGTCTACCGGAGCGTCCGGGGCGATAGTCTATCTGATGGGTGGCGGCTACAATGAGGTATGCGCCTCAATCAAGAATATGATAGCCAATCTTACAGGCATGATATGTGACGGAGCGAAACCGTCGTGCGCATTGAAGATTTCGTCGGGCGTCACCACTGCGATGATGTCAGCTATGCTCGCCATGAATGGTAAATGTGTCACCTCGGCTGAAGGTATAGTTAGCGAGGATGTGGATGTCACCATTCATAACCTCACATCAATAGGTCGTGAAGCTATGACAGAGACTGACCGTCTCGTGCTCCAGATTATGACCTCAAAATAGAATATTCGATTTGTTTATTTAGAAGTTAAGGCGCACCGCAGTGATGCAGTGCGCCAAATTTTTTATTAAAGTCAACGTTTTGTCAGAAGATAATCTGGAGACGGGCTTCAAGTATGTTTACATGACGCTTGGGGAGCAGATTTTCCACTTTGCGGTCACGCACGGTGGTGTAAGAATAGCGGAGACGAGCTATCATCCATGAATTCACATAGTAGTTGAATGTGCAGTTGGCATCTTGGCTTATACCGCCCCATACAGCAGCCGATGAATCGGAGCCTTTAGTGTAGTTATATCCCAGAACCATCTCCAATGACCCTGCCGCAGGTGTTGCCACACCTGCATCGGTATGGGTATATGTGTATTGTGACCCGATAAGCAGGGCACGGAACATTCCGTATGCGCCATGTGCTTTGAAATTCTTGAATCCGTCTTTTCGTATCACGTTCATATAGTAATATTGCGCTTCAAATGCCATATTCCCCTTTATGAGCAGAAATTCGGGTGAGAGTTTGAATGAGCCTTTGGCATGATCGATGGTAGCGGAGAGGTCGGTCACCTTTGACACACGGCTGGGGAAGTTGGCTGAGTAGTTGAAGCCGTTGTGCTCCTCATTGTCGGGTGAAGAGTAGTTGAACGAGCATCCTAACTGCAATACGTCGCCGTCAATATGCTTTGGACGGTAAAGAAGTCGTGTCTGTACTCCCCATGACTGTTTACCCATCTCAGTGGCGTTTTTCTTCATGGCGTTCGCCTCGGTAAACACAGAAGTGCCGGCGAAATATTGCCCTTTGTCATATACCCACATGAGGGCGAGCAGACGCGGATTGGCATAGAAAAACTCATTGGAGGTAGGTTCTTCGTATGAAGGCTTCATTGAAGAGCTGGTCTCGGAGTTAAGTCCCCATTGAGGAACGAAATAGCCGCCACGTATGAAATTATTTTCGTTGATGTCGTATTCTATATATGTGTCCTTGAGTCCGACTTTGCCATATCCGAAACCTACATCTATCTTGGCTTTCCACTTGCCGTAACTTGCTTTTGCTCCAAGGCGGAGGTCCGGAATAGCCACTCCATCCACGAATTTTGTATCTTCGTCATTTTCAATTTTGCTGTTGCCGCCCATATACACGGCACCGTCCATTAGGATTCGCCCGGTGGGTTTTATGCTGAATTTCGGTGTGCTAACATCGTCAGCTAATGCGGAAAAGGCACATAGTGAGGCTACCGCACATACTATCATCAAAGTTTTCATTGCGGAATAGTTTTAGTAGATTGTAAGTATGATAAAGAGAAGGTGGAGGAGAGAGGATGTGTTCTTATATTAGGAAGATATATGTGTATTTGGGGATGCTATAGATCGGATGTAGTGGGAGTCGGTACGGGTGTGCCTTTAGCCACTTTGCCTGACTTTTTCAGTTTCTTGAATTCGGTTTTAGCCTTTTCAAGCTGCTGTTGGAAAGCGGGGTCGGCATGTAGGCGAGCCACGGTGACAGCACCGGTGATGCGTCCTGCGTCAACATCGCTTTGGAAATGATAACCGCAGATGACACGGCTTTCGCCCATCTCGTATCCGCGTTTTAGGATCTCATTCTGGCGTTCAGGGTTGATTTCAGCGAGTACAAGTGCAGTAGCCCAGCCGATGGATGTATGACCTGAAGGATATGAGCCGTTGGTGGAGAGTTCTTCTTGCTGTTCGGGGTTGCAGGTGTCTTCCTCGTAGAATGCGAACGGACGCTGACGGTTGTAGAAGTTCTTAGCCTCACGTGTGCCGAGGTCGCCGGCATCCTCACGCATACCTATGATTAATTTTAGAATTTCGGGTGTCTGGTCCTCGCTGATTTCAATGCCGAACGCTTCCGAGAATGCTTCGGGAACACCGTTGCCTGACACGCGGGCATCGGTCACAGCCTGATCGCCACGGGGAGTGTTGCGCATGGTCTTGCCCCAATTATAGCGGGCTTGGTCGTTGAGGAATGTGATTGAAGCTCCATCCGGTGGAGGAGGGAGGAGCAGATAGCTGTTAGGGACATCACCTTCCTGAAGGAAGAACAGTTCGGGATTGGTGCGATGGTCCTTGATTTTCTTTTCGGTAGAAGCTTCCTGTGCGAATGCAAGGGATACACAGCTTACGAAAAATGCGCATACGACACTGCGAAATAGTGAAACGTGTAGAGCTTTCATGTCTTGTTGAAATTAAGAATGGGTTATTGTGATTTTGTTAGATTTGCTGCGTATGTCGGTCGATGAATGGCTGAATTACGTAGCTGTATCTAAATAACGACAAAACTTTAGGTTAGGTTTATACATTTTTTTATGTTCTTTAGCATACAAAAACGGTCTCCGAACCGATTAGGGGTTCAGAGACCGTTATTATAATTGGTTATCTACCTGCGCGTATTAGATCCAACGTACGAACGCAAAGTCCTGACGGTGGGGGAGAAGCGGGTTGGTAGGATAGAGACGGTAGCTGTAGCGGTATACACCCGGGTCACGAAGCTTGTTCTGAAGCTGGAAGGTGATGATGTTGCCTTCCTTAGACACAAGCTTGAAGGGGATAGAACCTACACGTTTCTCTTCGTTGTCCTGGAACTTGTCAATCACGAGTTCGAGAGCGAGGTCGTCGGCGAGACCGTTAGCGTCGATCTTCACGGTAGTGGTATATGACTGACCGGTGTGGCAGTTCTGGTGGAGATCTTCGTTAGTGGTACATTCAAGGACTTTAATGCCGTCCCAGTTAGCTGCAACCTTTTCCTTCCAAGCTGCGATTTCCTTAGCCACCTTGTAGCTGTCGGCAGAAAGCTTGTCGAAACGCTTAGCTTCGGGCTCGTAGAAGCGAGAGATGTAATCCTCGATCATGCGCTGCATAGTGTACTGCGGAGCGATGTGGCCGATAGAACGCTTGATGTACTGAATCCACTCGGGAGAGTATCCCTTAGAGTTCTTGGCGAAGTAGAGAGGTATGATCTCGTTTTCGAGCATAGAGTAGATGGTAGCGGCATCAAGTTTGTCCTGCTGACCCTGATCGGTGTAGGTACGCTTGTCGGTGAGTGCCCAACCAGCCTTTTCGTCGAGACGGTAACCTTCGTACCACCATCCGTCGAGCACTGAGAAGTTAAGCACACCGTTCATCTCTGCCTTTTCACCGGAAGTACCGGATGCTTCAAGAGGACGAGTCGGGGTGTTCAACCAGATATCAACACCGGTAACAAGACGCTTAGCCACAATCATATTGTAGTCCTCAAGGAAGATAATCTTGCCTTGGAACTGAGGCATACGTGAAATTTCGGTGATACGCTTGATAAGACCCTGACCTGCGCCATCGGCGGGGTGTGCCTTTCCTGAGAATACGAACTGTACGGGGAACTGCTCGTTGTTAACGATGCGGGCAAGACGATCGAGGTCAGTGAAGAGAAGGTGAGCGCGTTTGTAAGTTGCGAAACGACGGGCAAAACCAATGATAAGCGCATTGGGGTTGATCTTTTCAAGGATTTTGATCACTGCTGAGGGGTCACCCTGATTAGCGAGCCATTTAGCCTTGAAGTCACGTTTTACAAAGTTGACAAACTTGTTCTTGAGGGCGACTCTCATTGCCCAGATGTCGTCATCCTTCACCTTGAATATGCCGTCCCAAGCTTTGGGGTCGCTCTGATGGTCAAATACCTGCTGTCCGAGGTGCTGAGTGTAGAAAGCTTTCCATTCGCTTGCAGCCCATGTGGGCATGTGGACGCCGTTGGTCACGTAACCTACGTGGCTTTCTTCCCAAGTGTAGCCTTTCCAAAGACCGGCGAACATCTTCTTTGACACTTCGCCGTGGAGCCAGCTCACACCGTTTGCTTCCTGACAAGTGTTGAGGGCGAACACGCTCATAGAGAAACGATCCTGACTGTCGGGGTTCTCACGGCCCATGTTCATAAGATCCTGCCAAGAGATGCCGAGACGACCGGGGAATTCATTGAGGTACTTGTGAGCAAGACCCTCGTCGAAATAGTCGTGACCTGCGGGCACGGGGGTATGTACAGTATAGAGAGCTGAAGAGCGTACAAGCTCAAGAGCGGTATTGAAATCAAGACCCTTCTCTACATAGTCAACGAGACGCTGGAGGTTGAGAAGTGCGGCATGACCTTCGTTTGCGTGATAGAGGGTGTTGTGGATGCCGAGTTTCTTAAGGGCGAGCACACCACCGATACCGAGAAGGTATTCCTGCTTGATACGGTTTTCCCAGTCACCGCCGTAGAGCTGGTGAGTGATTGAACGGTCAAATTCGCTGTTCATGTCGAAGTCGGTGTCGAGAAGATAGAGCTTCATACGACCCACGTTCACTCTCCAGATGTGGCTGTAGATGATACGTCGGGGGTAGGGTACTTCGAGGATTACGGGGTGACCGTTTTCGTCAGTAACCTGCTCGATGGGGAGCTGGTTGAAGTTCTGCGGCTCGTAGTTTGCGATCTGCTGTCCGTCAACACTCAAAGTTTGAGTGAAGTAACCGTAACGGTAGAGGAAGCCGATAGCAGTCATATCTACGCAGCTGTCAGATGCTTCTTTGATATAGTCGCCGGCGAGGACACCGAGACCGCCTGAATAAATCTTAAGACAGTTGCAAAGACCATACTCCATAGAGAAGTATGACACGGAAGGGATATCCTTACGCATGGGCTTTGACATGTAGTCTTGGAACATGTCATAGACATGCTTGATGCGGTTCATCATTTCGGCGTCAGCCATGATTTCTTCAAGACGCTCGGAGGGGAGCTGCTGGAGGAGCATCACTGGGTTTTCACCGGTAGCACGCCAAAGGTCGGGATCAAGATCACGGAAAAGGTTTTTACCTTCGCTGTTCCACACCCACCAGAGGTTGCGTGACAGCGTTTCAAGTGGTTTCAATGCTTCGGGGAGGAGCGCCTTCACTGTGATGTCGCGCCAAACGGGAGCATTTGATTTACTTACAGGTAGTTTCATATTTATTCTATTAGAAATTTAATTTTTTGATTTAAAGGAGGAGAGGATCCGATTTACTTTTTGACTTTGCGGAGAGCTATGTCGTAAGCCTCTTCATAATATTTTATAAAATTAGCCCATGAAGCTGCGGCTGCGGTTTTCATGGCTGCTTTTTGTATCTTTTTGCTTTCTTTGTCGGATACGCATGTGAGATACTCTATGGAGTGTGCCACATTTTCCACTACTCCCGAGTAATTTGAGTCGCCGCGACCTATCACGTTCACGCCACATTCATCGAAGTAGTTGTCAAAGGCTTCAAGCGCCCATTGTCCGAACCCTGAAAGTGATGTGGTGACAGTAGGCACACCGAATGCCACACTTTCAAGAGGAGTATAGCCCCAAGGTTCGTAGTAGGATGGGAACACTGTGGCGTCAGCGCCGATAAGTAGGTCATAATAGCTCTTGCTGAATATGCCGTCGGTGCCGTTAAGGTAGCAAGGCACGTAAATCACATTGACGTGACGGTCGGTGTTTTCAAATCCGAGCTGCTTGATGCGGTTGATGATCGGGTCGCTTTCGGGATTGTTGAGCCAATGAGTTATGACGGGTTCATTCAGCGGAGTTTTGTCGGAAGCTTTGACACGTTTTTTGCCTAAGGTAGCAGCTATGCGTTCCGAGAGGTCGGCACGCGGTTCTTTTGACCATGCCGGCACCATCACGTAAGCTAAAACGTTTCGGCAAAGCTCATAGTTCTCAAGGGTTGCACACATGTCAAGGAACAGGTCGATACCTTTGTTGCGGTATTCGCATCGTCCGCTTGTCACGACGATGAATGTGTTGTGGTCATATTTCTGACCGGTGAGGGCAGAAGCTACATTCAGGAGGGTGTCACGTGCTTCTTGACGTGCTGCCGGATATTTTGAGGCGGCAGGAACGAAATTTTTCTCAAAACCGTTAGGTGTCACCACGTCGGGACGGCGTTCGAGCAACTGCTCACATTCACGGGCGGTGATTTCACTCACGGTGGTGAAGGCGTCGGCATTGTGTGCGGCAGCTTTTTCGATGGAATGTTTGGATTCCATGTTAAGCTCACGTGCCATCTGGTCGCCATTGTATCCCTGAAGATAGTCATACAACGGTTTGTTGTTTCCGCAGATGCTTCTGCCTATGCTTGTGGCATGAGTGGTGAAAACGGTGGCAACCTGCGGAAGCTTCCATTTCACATACAGAAGACCCATGCCGGTAGTCCATTCATCGAAGTGGGCTATGACATTCTCGCCGCCGATACCACTGTTTACAATCGACTCGATCACCATGCCTGAGGCGAGTGCGAAGGCGCATCCTTCGTCATAGTCACCGTATGCGTGGAGTGAGTCAACGCCGAAACGGTTCCACATTTCACCGTAGAACTGATCCTTTACCGCATACAAGCCATTAAAATTAACTAAGATTGCTATCGGACGACCGGGAATTTCCCACCGACCTATGCGTACTTTAATATTGTAAGGTAAATTCACTGACTTTGCCCATGTTGAAAGTCCGGTGACATTGCACTCTGTGAACCAGGGAGAAGGATTCTCCTCCGACCAAACGTCGGGACCAATAAAAACAGTCTTGTCTTTGTCTATCTTTTGGAGAGTTTTTGCTTTAGTTGACAGCACGGTATAAATGCCGCCAATCTTGTTACACACTTCCCAACTGACTTCGAACAGCAAACTGGGGGTCAGTGTAGCAGCTTTTTTATCCATTCCTTTATAAAGTTATCGTTTTCAGACCGCAAAGGTAAGCATTTTTTCCGAATTATCAGCTGAATACATGGCAAAAACGTAAAAAAATATAGGTGTAACCCTGCATTTGTAAATTTACCGGCTCGCAGGCGGTAGATTTGGATAGTGGTGTTAAATTTATGGATTGATATTCAATTATTATGTAGATTGCAATCCTTATATAATACTATGTGGGAACAAAAAAGTAATATGAATCTAATCGAATTATAGCCAAAAGTAGGTGAAAATGGATACTTTTGGCTATAATTCGATTTGGGGATGGGGAAACAATATGATGGTAACTGCGTCGATTTGTAGCCAAAAGTAGGTGAAAATGGATACTTTTGGCTATAATTCGGTTTTGGAAATGGAGAATAATATGATGGCAATTGCATTGATTCGTAGCCAAAAGTGGATAAAAATACATACTTTTGGCTATAATTCGATGGCTTTGATGTGGGCTTAAAATTCGGGATGTTTGTCTGAATTTGGAGAAAAAGAAAGGATAAGACGGGTGAGATTTGGAGGGCTGGATGGGGTGGATTTTGGGAAAAGTGTCCGTTTTTGATGTCCGAAATCGGACAGGTGTCCGAAATCGGACACTTTGCAAAATAATGATAGTGCTGATTATCAACGATTTAAAAGTTTGGCACGATTCTTGCTATATATTTTGGCATATTAATGAAAATAAAAATCACAAAATAATACAATGGATAGAGAAATACCCAAAGAAGAGCGCATGAAGGCGCGTCGTAAAAGCTGGATGAAGATCGCCGGTGTGGTGATATGTGTAATTGCTGTGTTCGCAGTGATATTCGCTTCGCTCAGAAAGAGCGTGAAGATGAGCGATATTAAATTCTCGGATGTCGAGAGAAGCTCCATCGAAACCTCGGTCAGCGCATCGGGCAAAGTGGTGCCGGCATTTGAGGAGATTATCAATTCACCGATTTCAACACGTATAGTAGAGGTGTATTGTCAGAGCGGTGACAGTGTGCTTGAAGGCACCCCTCTTCTCCGCCTCGACCTCCAGTCGGCTGAAACGGAGCTGAACAAACTGACCGATGAGATGAACATGAAGCGTCTCGCCATGGAGCAGACACGCCTTAACATCGCCACCTATCTGCGAAATCTTGAAATGCAGATAAAGGTAAAGGAGATGAGTGTCAACCGTCTTGAAGCCGAGGTGCAGAACGAGCGTCGTCTCGACAGTCT
The DNA here is from genome assembly GCA_910577335.1 of uncultured Duncaniella sp. Classification (GTDB taxonomy): domain Bacteria; phylum Bacteroidota; class Bacteroidia; order Bacteroidales; family Muribaculaceae; genus Duncaniella. Next base: position 54,112 of record CAJTMJ010000012.1, read on the forward strand.
CGGTTCAGGCACAGGCGACAAAGTGCGTGAGGCTGAGCTTGCCTATAACACCGGAAAGCTTGAGCTGCAGCAGCTCCGCCAGCAGCTTGTGAATGAGCGTCAGGTGAAGGATGCCGAATACAAGTCGAAGCAGCTCGAACTAAGCATATTCGAAAAGAATCTCGGCGAGCAGCGACGCACACTTGAGGACGCCCGTATCAAGTCGCCCCGTGCCGCAACTCTTACCTATATTAATAAGGAGATCGGTAGCCAGATCTCCCAAGGTCAGAAATTGGCGGTGGTCAGCGACCTTACCCATTTCAGTGTCGATGCCGAGATTGCCGACAGCTACGGCGAGCGTGTGGCAGTGGGTTCGCCGGCTAACGTGAAGATAGGCAAGGATGTGCTCAGGGGTAAGGTGTCAAATGTCACCCCGCTCAGCACCAACGGCGTGATAGCCTTCACCATAAAGCTTGACGAGGATGATTATCCGCGCCTGCGTTCGGGATTGAAGACCGACGTGTATGTAATGTGCGACATCAAGGATGACATACTCCGTATCCGCAACGGCTCTTACTACATGGGTCCCGGTCTGTATGAACTCTTTGTAGCCGACGGCGACGACGAGATTGTAAAACGCAAGGTGAAACTCGGTGACAGCAACTATGAATTTGTGGAGGTGATAGACGGGCTCGAAAAGGGCGACCGTGTTGTGATAAGCGACATGAGCGACTTCAAAAATTCACAGCGTGTGAAAGTGAGAAAATAATACAGTGTGAGGAAACATAAAATATTAACTATCTAAATACATTAAACGATATGTCAATCATTAAATTAACAGGAGTAAACAAAATCTATCGTACTAACGAGATTGAAACACAAGCATTGGAAAATGTCAACATCTCAGTTGAAAAGGGGGAATTCGTGTCAGTGATGGGTCCTTCGGGTTGCGGCAAGTCCACACTTCTCAACATAGTGGGACTTCTCGACACCCCGACATCGGGCACCGTTGAGATAGCAGGTACCACTATAGGGAAAATGCGTGACAGCGAGCTTGCCGCGTTCCGCAACAAGAACCTCGGCTTTGTGTTCCAGAGCTTCCACCTTATCCCCTCGCTTAATGTCAGCGACAATATAGAGCTTCCGTTAATCTACCGCTCCGGCATCTCCGAGAGTCAGCGCAAGCAGATGGTGCGCGAGGTGCTTGAGCGAGTAGGGCTTACACACCGTGCCCGCCACACCCCGGCTCAGCTTTCGGGCGGTCAGTGCCAGAGAGTGGCGATAGCCCGTGCCATCATAGGCAATCCGGAGATAATCCTCGCCGACGAACCTACCGGTAACCTTGACTCAAAGATGGGTGCAGAGGTTATGGAGCTGCTTCATGACCTTAACAAGAAAGATGGTCGTACCATAGTGATGGTGACTCACAATGAGATTCAGGCTCAAATGACCGACAGGATCATGAAGTTCTTCGACGGTCGTCAGATAGGCTAATCATTATATCCGCAGTGCGATGAAATTTATAAAACAAATAATATATGATTTAAAAACTCAGCCTGTGATCGGGGCGGTTTCAATCATCGGTACAGCCATGGCTATCATGCTGATTATGGTTGTGATGATGATCCGCCAGATTCAGGTTGCGCCCGTGGCTCCCGAAAGCAATCGTGACCGCCTGCTTTATGAGTATGGCATGTGTATCCAAAACGATGACAACATGGGAAGCAGCCGTCTGAGTATGGCAGCTGTCGATAAGCTGTATGGAGGGCTCAAAACCCCGGAAGTTATAAGCGTGATGCAGAGCGGATGTGATCAGGTAGACGTTAGTGCCGATGGCGGTGAGATGATGCTGGCTGACATGCGCATGACTGACGAAAACATGTGGAAAATATTTGACCACAAATTCCTTAGCGGAAAGCCCTACAGTGAAGCGGATGTGCTTAACGGAAATAGGGTTGTGGTGATCACCGAATCGCTTGCCCGCAAACTGCTCGGCACTCCTGATGCCGTCGGGCGTACCATCACTATCAATCAGTACCCTTTCAAGGTTGTGGGGGTGGTAAGGGATGTGTCGCCGCTCATGGGGTGGAGCTACGCCCAATTGTGGAAACCTATAAAAGTGAGTGAAGGGCTCAGCATGTCGATCGGCAACGGTGCGGCTGATAAGTATTTCGGTCCCTTCTCGGTGGTTTCCATGGCAAAGACTCCGGAGGATGTGGATGAGATGCGCCGTGAGATACGTTCGCGTAACGCATCGTTCAATAACGAGCTTAAGGCTGATGGTTGGAGCCGTGCCGATACCGGTTTTCCATACGTTCAGGAGCAGGTTCATGCCTTGAAAGGCACTAATAAAGAACCTGATGTGTCTACCGAGAGGATGGTGCACTATATACTGATAGCCATAATACTGCTTGTCCCGGCTATAAATCTTTCGAGCATGACTCAGAGCCGTCTGCGCCAGCGCCGTCATGAGATAGGTGTGCGACGTGCGTTCGGAGCTAAAAGAAGCTCCATACTCAGGGCTATTTTGGTAGAGAATCTTTTTGTCACTCTGGTTGGCGGTTTGATAGGGTTGATACTTACATTTGTGATGTCATATATGTTCACCTCGCTCTTCTATGAGCCTGCGTTCTCATGGACAGGTTACTCGGTAGAGATGAGCCTTAATGCCTCAATGCTTTTCAGCTGGAGCATATTCGGATGGGCGTTGCTGTTCTGCTTCGTGCTCAATCTGCTCAGTGCGGGTATCCCGGCATGGCGAGCCGCCCATGTGGACCCGGTGGAGGCTATCAACGGTATCACTAAATAAAAAATGGAAAGAGTATGAAACGAAAACTTCTAAAACAGATAAAATCCCAGTGGCACAGCAATTTGTGGCTTGTGATAGAACTGGTAATCATATCGGTGGTGCTGTGGTACATAATCGACCTGCTTGCTGTGATGACACAGTCTATGCTTGAGCCTAACGGGTTCAATATTGAGCACTGTTACAGCCTGACACTTAGACGTTCGGGCGAATTGAAGCCCGGCGAAACCGAGATGACTTCCGGACAGGAGAACCTTGAGATCCTCAAGCGTCTCCGCCGTTATCCCGGAGTGGAAGGTGTGGCTGTGTCAAATGCCGTGGAGCCGTATTGCGGTAACTTTATGGGTGTCAATATGATGGATGTTGACAATGACTCGCTCATGTATGGCAGTGACTCCCCTTCGTTGCGATATGGCAAGGCTAATGCTGACTTCCTGCGGGTGTTCCGCATAGAGGGTGCGCGCGGCGAGACTCCCGAGCAGCTTGCGAAATTGTTTGGCAAGGGTGGTAGAAATATCCTTGCGGCTGAAAACTTCACTCAGTCGGTCGATAGCGGTGCTCAGGTTTACAATCCCATAGATTTGGTGGGACATCGCTTCAAACGTGGTAAAAAAGATTACAAATTGGTGGCGGTGCTTAAGAATGTGAAGCGTGAGGACACCACTCCGTTGAAATACAATTCTCTGGTGTTGGAATATCTCGACGACAATTCCGAGGATGAGGTTGATTGGATAGGCTCTCTGAGCATAAGGGTGCGACCGGAGGCTGATAAGGACTTTGTGGCGCGTTTCCGTGAAGATATGGCTCGCCAGTTTCATGTGGGATTGAGCTACATAGCAGATATCAAGTCCTTCGACCTGATAAGGGATGACCGCCTGTCGGAGGAATCCAAAATGAAGTCGAAACTCTACATAGTGGTAGGCTTCCTGCTGCTCAACGTGTTCTTGGGGCTGCTCGGCACATTCTGGTATCGTACCCGTCAGCGAGTGAGCGAGATGGCTGTCCGGATGACATTCGGTGCCACACGCGGCTCGATATTCCGCAGGCTTATGTCGGAAGGTGTGATCCTGCTCGTCATAGCCACGGTGATAGCTATATGTATCGACTGTACTATAGCCTACTTGGAGCTGAATATGCGTCCCGAGGGTGACCACCTGACATTAGGGATGATAGCTTTGGCGTCGGGAATCACATTCCTGTTGGCGTTGACCATGATATTCCTCGGTGTCTATTTCCCGGCACGTGCGGCAATGAAGGTTGAGCCGGCAGTGGCTCTCCACGATGAATAAATATCTAACAAATTAGATAATTCTTTTGAATTTTAAAGATGAAACTTTTACAGCAAACATTTTATAATCTCAAGCGCCAGCCGGTGATAGCCGGCGTGACCATCATCGGCACGGCGTTGAGTATATTCCTGATAATGGTGGTGGTTATGCTACATCAGGTAAGGGTACTTCCGTTTTCTCCTGAGAGTAACCGTGATCGTATGCAGCATTATCATTATATTTCGTTTGGAAATACCAATTGGGGCGACCCTTTAGAGAATAATTCCAATGGTCCGATGTCGTATAAGGTGGTAAGAGAGCTGTTTTATCAGCTCGAAGAGCCTGAGGTGGTTACTGCCTATCTTTGTCAGCCAGTTGTGAAATCTGTGTGCCTTCCGAAACAAAAGCCGTTTTCGGCAGATGTGCGTGAAGTGGACGATGCTTATTTCAAGGTATTTGATCTCGATTTCGTTTCGGGTTCTCCCTACACTAAGGCTGATTTTGACGCCGGTCTTCCAAAGGCTGTGATAGACGAAAATGTAGCCACTCGTCTGTATGGCACTACTGATGCAGTTGGAAAAGAATTTTTGCTCAATGGTGCTTCCTACAAGGTGACAGGTGTTGTGAAGCCCGTAAGCACAATAGCAACTAATGCATACTCTCATATATGGATGAACACCACTTCAAATTGTAACTATGATAATAACTGGTCAACGCTCGGAGGCTGGTATTCGGTGACCATTCTTGCCAAGGACAACAGTAAGGAGAGCATGGATGCTGTACACAGCGAAGTGGAACGCAGAGTGACGGAGTATAATAAGCAGATAGGTGTGGAAGGATGGCAGATAGTAAATAGGAATCGTCCATACACGCAGGAAAAAGATGTTGCCGGCGGCAGTGCGAACATAGAGCCTGATGAGAAAGCGGCACGCAAGTCACGATGGATAATCTTCGGCATACTGCTCATAGTCCCGGCTATAAACCTATCGAGTATGACTCATAGCCGTCTGCGCCGTCGAGTTAGCGAAATAGCAGTGCGTCGTGCCTTTGGTCAGACCAAAGTCTCCACAGTTATTTCGGTAATAAACGAGAATCTGATTATAACACTCATAGCAGGTGTCCTCGGCTTGGTTCTGAGTGTTGTGATGGCTTATTTCTTCGGCAATATGCTATTCTCGCAGGGTTATAACTTTTCACTTTCACAACCGGAAACTGATATGTCAATGCTTATGAGCTGGAGTACATTCGGATGGGCGTTGCTGTTCTGCTTTGTGCTTAATATCCTCAGTTCAGGTATCCCTGCTATTCAGGCATCACGCCAACCTCTTGTCGATTCTCTCCGTGGAGGTGGTAATAATCATTAATCATCTATCCAATACAGATATATGTCACGTAAATTATTTAAACAGATACGCAACGAGTGGAAATCAAACATCTGGTTGGCTTTGGAGCTACTGGTGGTTTCTGTGGTGTTGTGGTATATTCTTGACAATTTTTATGTCAATTACAAGATATTGTCTATGCCGTTAGGGTTTGATGTGGAGCATTGTTATAAGTTGACATTTGATGATGTCACAGACAAGAGCCCGGACTATATTCCCGACCAGTCCCGACAGGATAGACTTGAGGAAAAGCTGACAATACTTGACCGTCTGCAGCATCATCCGATAGTCGAGGCTGCCGCATTGTCAAACAATTCGCATCCTTACAACGGGTCAAATTCCGGCTCATTCGTATGGAGAGACACTTTTCAGACAACAGGCTATACTATAAGACGTGTTGTAACGCCCGATTTCATGAAAGTTTTCCGTTATCAGGGCACACGCGGGGAAACTCCCGAACAGCTTTCACGTATGCTTGAGGAAGAGAAAGTCATCACAAGCAATAACCTTTTCAAGCGACAGAACGCAAGGATGACCGATTTTGTCGGCAAGGAGCTGTGGGTGGACGATACGGCAAATGTTAAAGTGCTTGGAGCGTCATTGATAGGTCCGAGATACAACGATTTTACTGATTTTGATCATACCATATTCTGGAAAGCCGGGAACCGAGAGATACTGTGGTGCGATGAATATACCATAAGGGTTAAACCCGAAATGGACAAAAATGTTGAGGAGAGTTTGATGAACCAAGCTGAAACCATGTTCCATGTCGGAAATAAATTGCTGGTGAATGTGCAGTCGTTCAAGGATATAAGGAGAATTGTACAGCAGAATAATTGGAATAGCGTCTGGCAGATGGCTGTCGGTATGGGCTTCCTGCTTCTCAATATATTCCTCGGGTTGTTCGGCACATTCTGGTTCCGCACACAGCAGCGTGTCAACGAGATAGCCATACGCAAGGCTATGGGCGCAACCAACTGGGAGATATGCCGGCGACTTCTGTCGGAAGGGCTTCTGTTGCTGTTAGTGATAACGCCGTTTGCTTTCGGAATTGACTGCCTGTTGGCATACTTTGAGATGAACCAGTACTATGACGGCGGTTACTTCGGATGGGATCGTGTCGCCATCTGTGCCGCAGGGGCGGCAGCGCTTGTCGCTCTGATGATCATAGCCGGAGTGTGGTTCCCCGCTTCGAGAGCCGAGAAGGTAGACCCCGCCATCGCCCTTAAAGACGAATAATAAACAGCTTCTAATACAAATTTAAGATTTGAAATGAAACGATACCTGCTTTTAATAGTATATGTGCTTATAGCGTTGCTGATGCTCGCACAGGAAAGCGTCACGCTGACGCTTGACGATGCGATAATTCGTGCTCGCCGTCAGAGTGTCAATGCCGCTGTGGCTCTCAACGAGCTGCGACAGGCTTATTGGGAGTACCGCACATATCGTGCCGACCTTTTGCCGGAGGTGACCTTCACCGCTACTATCCCGTCGTATCGCAAGCAGTATTCATCCTATCAGTTTGACAATGGTGAATTCGGGTTTGTGCGCAACAATTACATGGATATATCGGGTAAACTGTCACTTTCGCAGAAGATATGGGCTACCGGCGGTACACTGTCGCTGAACTCCGACTTGGATTATCTGCGCCAGTTCAGCGGCAACGTCTACAACCGCTTTATGTCGATACCTGTGTCGTTGACTTTGAATCAGCCGATATTCGGTGTCAACACAGTGAAGTGGGATCGTAAGATAGAGCCTGTGCGCTACAATGAGGCTAAGGCTGAGTTCCTGAGCGCTACCGAGGAGGTGGCTATGAATACCATCGGTTATTTCTTCAATCTGTTGTCTGCCCGTGAGGCTGTGTCTATTGCCAAGCAGAACCTTGACAATGCCGTGCGCCTGCACGAAGTGGCAAAGGTGAAGCGTGAGATGGGGCAGATAAGTCAGAACGACCTTCTGCAGATGGAGCTTAACGAGCTTAATGCCCGCTCTACACTTACCGATGCGGAGTCGAACATGAAGAGCCACATGTTCCGTCTGCGCTCGTTCCTTGACTATGGCGAGGATGTGGAGATAGAGCCTATAATCCCTGAGGATATTCCGCATGTGGACATCACATTTAATGACGCTTTGGAAAAGGCTTTGGAAAACAATAAGTTTGCCAAAAACCTGCGCCGCCGTCAGCTTGAGGCTGATTATGCCGTTGCTAAGGCTAAAGGTGACATGCGCCAGATAAATCTGTTCGCTCAGATAGGTTACACCGGTGTAGGCAATGAGTTTGACGGGGCTTACAAGGGTCTGAAGGATAATCAGATAGTGGAAATAGGGGTGAGCATACCTATACTTGACTGGGGCAAGCGCCGCGGCAAGGTGAAGGTGGCTGAGAGCAACCGTCAGGTTGTGGAGAGCAATTTGCGCCTTGAGGCTCAGAACTTCAATCAGGATATTTTCATACTTGTGGAGCGGTTTAACAACCAGCAGGAGCAGTTGAAGATTGCCATCCGTGCCGATGAGATTGCTCAGAAGCGCTACGACACTAATGTGGAGACTTATCTTATAGGTAAAATATCCACTCTCGACCTCAATGACTCGCAGGTCAAGAAGGATGAGTCACGTCAGGATTATTTCCAAGAGCTGTATGCCTATTGGAATTATTATTACCAGCTGCGTTCATTAACTCTCTGGGACTATAGCACCAATGCTCCCCTGTCAGCCGACTTCGACAAAATCCTGAAGTAACAGCGCAAAACCTTGCGCCCGCAACAGGCAATGACATTGATTTTATAGTCATGTAGCTCAATAAATGTTTCTTAACCAATAAATTGAATGTAATCTTTGCAAATCGTCGATGCAATCGACGATTTGCAAAGATTTTTATTAAGCTTCTGATTCTAAGGCTGCTACATCACTGAATCTACTGACCCCCATTTCGTGGCGGCGGGGGTAGGAAATAAAAAAATCGCCTTACAACATTTGTTGTAAGGCGATTGACCTTTTTAGTGGCGGGGGCAGGACTCGAACCTACGACCTTTGGGTTATGAGCCCAACGAGCTACCACTGCTCCACCCCGCGATGTTTCAGTGGTGCAAAGGTAGGCATTATATTTGAGGTAACAAAATATTTCATGAAAAATATGAGTTAAAAATGGTTAATCGGCTACCGTTGCGTAACAATTTGCTTGATTCAGGTGTTAATTGTTGTGGATTAATGCAGAATAAGTGTTGATTTCACTCCATGCATTTCAAAAATCGGTGTGGATTTAGTAAATTTGCACTTTAAATATTCACCTTAGACATCATTATGCAGACAAGAGGTCCTTTTTTCGGGATGATGCCCCCCGTTACCAAGAATTTGATTATCATAAACTTGATAGTCTGGCTCGCCATGTTTGTCCTTCCCGGGAAAATAGGGGTAGGATTGGAAAGTTACGGCGGACTACACTTCTGGAAAGCATCCGACTATAATTTTGCGCAGTATCTCACCTATATGTTCATGCATTCCACCGGAGGCTTTGCGCACATATTTTTTAATATGTTCTCGTTGTGGATGTTTGGTATAACTCTCGAACGCACTCTCGGCAGTGCCCGTTTCCTGTTCTATTACATCTCATGCGGTGTCGGGGCCGCTATAGTTCAGGAGCTTGTGTGGCAGCTGACATGGGAGGACACCTTCGTGCGTCTTTTTGCCAACGCCAATCATCTGGACTTCCCCGATGCCCGCATAATGCTTGAACAGATGAGTCACACGCTCGACGGACAGCGGTATATAAGCGAAAACCTTAATATGTTTGTGACTATCGGTGCGTCAGGAGCCATCTACGGTGTGCTTCTCGCATTCGGTATACTATATCCCAACGCTCCGCTTTATCTTTTCTTCATCCCTGTGCCTATCAAAGCGAAATGGATGGTGCTGGGTATGGGCTTGATAGAGGTGCTTATCGGTCTGAGCGAGGCAGCCGGCAAGAGTGACGGTGTAGCCCACTTTGCTCACCTCGGCGGCATGATATTCGGATTCTTCATAATACTTTACTGGAAGAAGAAAGGCACATTCCATGGCGGCTACGGGAATTATTGATGAAATGCGCCGGGGATTTTCCCGATCGACTATGTTGATGAAGCTTGTGTGGATCAACATAGCCGTGTTTGTGCTGCTTAGAATCACGGCGATAGTGTGCATGTTTGCCGGTACGCCCGGATTTCTCGAGGAAGTTATGAGGCAGGTGCAGCTTCCGAGCCATCTGTCAACCCTCGCCACACGTCCTTGGACTGTGATAACATATATGTTCTCGCAGTATGATGTGTTGCACATACTCTTCAATCTGCTGTGGTTCTACTGGTTCGGCACGCTGTTCCGCATGGTCTCCACGCCGAGGCAGATGCTTGCGTTGTATATCTACGGCGGACTTGGCGGGGCGGTAATGTTCCTTTTGGCATACAACCTCATACCGACATTCGCATATACTCACGGCTGGCTCATAGGCTCGTCGGCAAGTGTGATAGCCATAGTCACAGCCACAGCCATACTGATGCCTGATTTCCGTATGCATCTGCTGTTTATAGGCTCTGTCTCGCTCAAATGGATTGCCATTGCCACTATCGGACTCGTGCTGATAGGTGTGACAGGGAGTAATGCCGGCGGGGAGTTCGCCCATATCGGCGGTGTGATTGTCGGAGCATGGTACGGACTGATGATGAAACGGGGACAGGATATCACCCGACCGCTCAACAGGCTGTTTGACATGTTTGTGAACGGATGGCACTCCATCACCTCCATCCGTCTGCGAAACAAGACACCGGAATCGTCATATAAGTATCAGTCATCCTCCGCATCCTCTCCATCTATCGACGATGACGACCGTGCGCAGCTCGACGAGATACTTGACAAGATAAAGAAATCGGGGTACGCAGCGCTTACCCCCGAAGAGCGCAAGCGTCTTTTTGACGTGAGCCGCCGCATGAAATAATAGATCTTTAAATCTCCTTAGTGACAAAATGAGAAACCGGGAACGTAGATCCACACCGATAAAGTCGTTCTTCACGGCGATAGCCGTGGGGGTGAATGTCCTGTTGGGTATGGCTACGGTTTTTTCGGCTTATGGCGGGATGATATCGCCTGACGAGATGGTGTTTGCTTCGATTGTCGCCATGATGCTGCCCGGATTCCTCATAGCCGGCATCATACTGCTTGTGCTCGATATAATGTTCTGGCGTAAGCTCTCATTGGTTCTCATCATAGCATGGATAGCATCTGCGCCACCCATTTTGGAGTATTGCCCGCTTAATGTGCTGCCGCATAAGCTGACCGAGCAGGAGAAGGAACGGACTTTCACATTCCTTACTTATAATGTGCTGCATTTTTGGGATTTCTGCGGGGATGTGCCGGGAGTGAATAAAAACAGGACGTTGGACTACATTTTGTCTACTGATGCGGACATAGTTAGCCTTCAGGAGGCGGAATCCATAGAGGGACCATGGAAAGTGACCCCCGACCAGCTCTATGAGCTGCATACCCGTTACCCCTACGGATATATGAATGTGGCTAAGCAGCTGACTTTGCTGTCGAAATACCCTGCGGAGCATGTTCATATAGATATGCCCCCTTGCATCTCGGAGCGAGTAGCATGTTTCCGGTTGAATGTTAAAGGTGACACCATACATCTGTTTAATGTGCATCTTGAGTCCATCGGATTGTCACCTGAGGATAAAGAACTGTATATGCAGCTCTATAATCCTTCACCTGAAAGAAAGCTTAAGGAGGAGATTTCGGAGGTCAAAACCCAGCTTATATCCAAGCTCGCCAAGGCATTCCGTGAACGTGCGGAACAGGCAAGGGCTTTGCGTGAATGTATTGACTCGATAGGTGGCAATATAATAGTTGCCGGCGACTTCAACGACATCCCCGGATGTTATGCCATACGCACCATCGCCGGTGATGATTTTAAGAGTGCTTTCACGGAGTGCGGTTTCGGTCCCACGGTGACTTATCACGGAAACCGATTCTATTTCCGCATCGATCATGTGCTATACCACGGGAATTTTGAGGCTGTGAAAATAAAAAGGGCTAAAATTCCTTCGAGTGACCATTACCCCCTGCTTACTACTTTTATGATTGAAAATTGAGTAGTTCTAAGTTCCCGTAGTAAAATACCCTCCTGCCGGTGCTAATGCGCGGCAGCAATCAAAGAAATAATGAACCAACTAATATCACTGACATGAAAAAATTATTTACAGCCGCTGCGGGATCGCTGATTCTTGCCGCGACATTGACAACCCCGACTGACATGACAGCTCAGACTCGACAAAATCCGTTCATGGTGCCTTACGACACTCCGTATGAGATCCCCCCGTTCGATAAAATCCAGTATGAGGATTATCTTCCTGCTATTGAGAAAGGTATCGAGATACAGCGTAAGGAGATTGAAGCCATCGCCAATAACCCTGCGAAGCCCACTTTTGAGAACACTATTCTCGCCATGGAGAAGTCAGGCGAACTGCTTCATCGTGCGATGCTCGTGTTCGGTGCTCTTGACGAGACCGACAACAATGCTCAGATGCAGGCTATCTCCGAGAAGGCTTACCCGATGGAATCAGCCGCTTCCGATGAAATATCAATGAATCCGAAGCTTTTCGAGCGTGTGAAGTATCTGTATGACAATCGTGACAAGCTCGGTCTTGACGTTGCACAGAAACGTGCGGTGGAACTCTCATATAAGAGCTTCACCCGCAACGGAGCATTGCTTTCAGATGCTAAGAAGGAGGAGTTGAAGGCTATCAACAACCGTCTTACCGACCTCTACCTGAAGTTTAATAAAAATCTTCTCGCTTCCACCAATTCATTTGAAATTGTGGTTGACAACGAGGCAGATCTCGCAGGCCTTCCCGCAGGTATTATTGCAACTGCCGCTACCGAAGCCGCTAATCGTGGTAAAGCCGGCAAATGGGTGTTCACGCTTCATGCTCCGAGCCGTCTCCCGGTGTTGAAATATGCCGATAACCGTGCTCTTCGTCAGAAGATGTATGAAGGTTATATGAACCTTGCATCAACCGGTGAATATGACAACCGTCCCGTGATAGGCGACATAATCAAAGCCCGCACCAAGAAGGCGCAGATTCTCGGATATAAGGACTATGCATCTTATATGACCGATAAGGTTATGGCTAAGACTCCACAGGCTGCCACTGACCTTCTGATGAAGATATGGGGTCCGGCTGTGAACCGTGCCAATGAGGAAATTGCCGAGATGCAGGCTTATATCGACGAGACAAACGGCGGATTTAAGCTCGCTCCTTGGGATTACTACTACTATTCAGAGAAGGTGCGCACAAAGAAATTCAACCTTGACGAAAATGAGTTGAGCGCTTACTTCTCGCTTGAGAATGTTCGTAAAGGTATCTTTACCCTTGCTGAACGTCTTTACGGTGTTAAATTCACTGAGATGCCTGACGCTCCCAAGTATAATCCTGAGGTTAAGGTCTATGATGTAAAAGACCTCAAAGGTGAGCATGTGGCAGTCTTTATGACTGACTATTTCCCCCGTCCCTCTAAGCGTCAGGGCGCATGGATGAGCGAGTTTAAGGTTGCTTATGAGGATGCCGACGGCACTTCGTCACGTCCTATAGTATATAATGTAGGTAACTTCACCCGTCCCACTGTCGACACTCCGGCACTCCTCACCATCGACGAGGTTGAAACCATGTTCCATGAGTTCGGTCATGGTCTCCACGGTATGCTCACACGTGCGAAACTCCGCAGCCAGTCAGGTACAAATGTTGACCGTGACTTCGTAGAGCTTCCCTCACAGATAACTGAACACTGGTCAAAAGAACCTGAATTGTTAAAGGAATTCGCTTTCCACTACAAGACTGGTGAGGTGATCCCCGAAGCTCTTGTCAATAAGATGCTTGCCGCTTCTACCCACAATCAGGGTTTCCGTACCACTGAACTTGCAGGCGCTGCGCTTCTTGACCTCGCATGGGGACAGCTTAACGCCGCTGACGGTGACAAGGTAGATGTGGATCTGTTTGAAAAGCAGGTTGCCGATAAGCTGAACATGCCTTCAGAGATCGCTTACCGTTATCGTTCACCCTACTTCAAACATATTTTCGGTAGCGACGGCTATGCTTCAGGTTACTATACATATCTTTGGGCTGAGGTTCTTGACACTGATGGCTTTGAGCTTTTTGCCGAAAAGGGTATATTTGATCCTGAGACCGCACGTTCGTTCAAGGAGAACATTCTTGAAAAGGGTGGCAGCGAGGATCCGATGGAGCTATTCGTTCGTTTCCGTGGACATGAACCGTCGGTTGACGCTCTTCTCCGCAACCGCGGACTTGCACCCGCAGCCGAGCCTGCTAAAGGTGGCGATTTGAAAATGGAAGGTGGGAAGTAAATAAATGTTAAAAATTAAGATGTGCGATTAAATTTGATGACAAAAAGTATACAGTTTTAAAAATTTAACTTATCTTTGCCATTGAATTTTGTGTACAGTTTAATATTGCATGTTAAATTTGTGAACTTTGAAACATCCATCCTTTCATTCACGAAAAAAGATTATTTTTAATAAGTGAATCATAGGTTACGATCATGCCGCTCGTGAGAGCGGCATGATTTTTTTGTATAGGTCTCAGCCCGTTTATTGTGTATGGGTTGCGATTTCGGAGTTAAAGATTGTAAAGGTTATTGCAAGAGCAGGGATTAATGGTTAAATTTGCATCAGAGAAATGACAATTTATTGTGTGACACCTCTTAATTTAATATAATTTAACCAATCATTTAAAAAGAACTTGCCTATAGACCAATCTCTACTCTAACCAATCACTATTTCTATCATAATGAAAAAACTGACTAAGCTTACTGACCGTGAACTGGTACAGGCTTATGCCAATAACGATAATGAGGCTTTTGACGAACTGTTGAGACGCCATCAGGACAAAGTGTATTCATATATCTATCACGTTGTGAAAAATAAGGAACTTGTCGATGATCTCTTTCAGGAGACATTCGTCAAGGCTATCATGACTATTAAGCAGGGTGGCTATACCGAGCATGGCAAATTCTCGGCGTGGCTTATCCGGATAGCCCACAATCTGGTCATAGACAGTTTCCGTCATGAAAAGTGGGAGAACATGATATCTTCTGCCGAGGATGAATCGGATCCGCTTAACCGCCGGGAGCTTTCGGAGGGGAACATAGAGGATTTTATGATCAACGACCAGATAAAAAAGGATATCCGCAAGATTGTGATGTCGCTCCCTGACGCTCAGCGTGAAGTGCTGGTGATGCGTTTTTATCGCAACATGTCATTTAAGGAAATTGCCGATGCCACATCGGTGAGCATTAACACAGCTCTCGGGCGTATGCGTTACGGCATTATGAATATGCGCCGTATCGCTGCCGAGAATAATATTGCGCTTGTGACCACCTGACGGTTCGTCGCTCCCTCACACGCAAATAAGTAACTTACGATCAACTATTATATATGAGAATCACGATATTAAAGGTTTTCGCCGCTGTTGCGGTGAGTCTGATGTGTGCCGAGACGGTTTCGGCTGAGGAAAATGTGGATCTTGTACCTAAGATTCACGGGGCTTTGCGTACTCGCTGGGAGATGGATTTGGAAAATGACGCAAGCCGGTTTCAGGTACGTAATGCGAGAGTCACACTGGATGGGAAGGTTGCCCCTACGATTGATTATTTCATCCAGACTGATCTTTGCAATGCGGGGAAGATGCAGATACTTGACGCATGGGGCAGAATAGGTATCACCGATAGATTGAAATTTCAGGCTGGGCAGTTCCGTATGCCGTTCGGTACCGATTGCTTCAAAGCTCCCGCCAATTATATTTTCGCCAATCGCTCATTTATAGGTAAGCAGATGTGCAATGTCCGTGCGGTGGGAGCCAAGCTGAGTTATACGGCGTTTTCCAATGATATGAATGACCTTCTTATAGAGGGCGGAGCATTTAACCCGACTGTGATTTCCGACCATAACAAGTGGGTAAAGACACTCGCCTACGCAGCTAAGATAGGCTACAGGATTCAAAATGTGAAATTAGCCACAGGTATTCAGAGCATCGAGCCTGACTCTGTGAGGATGAATCTGCTTGGCGGCTCGGTGACATGGACGTGCGGCAGATGGCTTGTGGAGGGTGAGTATATGAACAAGCATTACACCCATAAGGCGCATAAATCAGCCCATGCCTATAACTTTTATGCCGATTACCGTATGCCGGTAAAGGTCGGTGTGTTTAATCAGGCATCACTTCAGGCACGTTTTGACGGTATGACGGCACATAGCTCCGGCACACGTAATGCGGATGGGAATTTAGTGACCAATCATCAGGCTCGCAACCGTGTGACCGTCGGCGGAACTTTGAGCTATGTCTATAAGGCTGTGCATTGTGATGTCCGCCTTGATTATGAGAAGTATTTCTATCATTCCGGAGTTGCTATCCCCGAAGGTGACGGCGATAAAATCTGTGCCGAAATGGTGATACGTTTCTAAGCTGATAGCATTTTATATATAATATATCTCATTATTGTATTATGACTCGTTTCCCTCTTTTAGCTGTCTCACTGATTCTTGCTATTGAATTATCAGCTGTTGTTCAGCAGAACTTTACCATTACCGGACATATCTCGGGAGTGCAAAACGGTGATACTCTGCGTTTCGAGCGTATATTGCTTCCCGGTTTTGCCAGTGAAGCCGCTTTCGATATTATCGTAAAGCAACCGGATCGGTTCGATTACTCCGGCGTGCAGAGTCATGATCAGCAATATATGATGACTTATTTACCTAAAGAGGGCTCGGCTCCTGATTGTGACCGAACAGGTAAGATGATTATTATAACCGACGGAGACAGGATAAATCTGTCGGGGAGGGTAAACGATATATACTACTGCAATTTGGAAGGTGGAATATACGATGATCCTTTGCTATCGAGAGCGTTGCAACTTGAGGATTCTCTCGGAATGGTCAGAAGCGGCTATCTTGCCCGGTACAAAGAAGCGCTCGCCCGAAAAGATACAGTTGGTGGGATGCAATATCTTAATATGTTTAACAATTTCGGACATGACGCTTCTGATCCCGGATTCGTCAAGGTCCGTGAAGCTCGAAAGGCATTCGCCGACGCAAGAGCGAAAGAGTCGCTCTATACGCTTGTAAACTCATTGCAGGAAATATCATCCACCCCGGTTGAAAAATCGAGATCACTTTATGACGCATGGAGTCAAGACTTGAAGGACAGCTACTATGGTCGTATATATGCTGATGAACTGTCGGCTATGGAGAGGCTTGCCGACGGACAGCCTGTGCCGGGATTTTCGGTAATATCAACTGATGGCATCCGAGTTACCGAGAATGATTTCAAGGATAGGTATTTGCTGATCTATCATTGGGGTATGTGTCCGGGCTCGCTTCAGATTGACTCACGGGTATGTGAACTTTACGACCGGTATTCCGACAAAGGTCTTACTATTCTTGGCATTACAGAATCCTTAACACAGATACGTGAGGTGTATAACGGCTTGCCGGAGAATGGAAAATACCGGTTTGCCGGGATCGAAGACCTGCGAGCTGTGTTGGGTGATATGCTTAAGCATCCTTGGAAAGAGGTGGAGACCGATGGGGAACACAAGGAGAATATGTCTGTTAAAGACACGTTCCGAGTCGGAGGATGGCCATTTTTTGTGTTGATCGGGCCTGATGGGACAATCCGCTCCCGTGGCTTTTTCGAAGCATTTTTTAAGGCTTGCGACATACTTGACAGGGAAATCGGTTCAACCGGTAAATAACAAAAGCTATTGTCAAATTAGGCTCTTGTCCTTTAAGTAGGGATGCTCCATGTAGCATCCGAGAGCAAATAGTTTATTTCTCTGTTGCTCTGATTCGGCGGAAGCTGATTAAGTCCATGATCCCTAACAGGAGTAATGAAAGGAGGCATACTCCGATATATATTTTGTTTTCAATGAGATTGGATTCATAATATACGTCTATCCCATCCTGACGCTTAATCCCATCCTTCAAATACCTTTTCCAATAATTCAAAGAGTAGCCTTTTAATGCTTTTTCCCTGATTCTTAATTGCTTTTCGTTCTCGGGATCTAAAATATGATTATAGCCGTCGCTTGTAAACTGTTCGGCAGGACTTTTATAATGGATAAAACCGGTGAACATATCCTTATAAGGCAGAGTGCATACAGGATCCCAAGGCAAAATAAAATGGTCAAAACTATCCTCTCCGAAAGGTGACCCTTCGAAATCAAAAGCACAGTCGGGATTTCCCAGTTGTTCGAAAGCCACATCCCATTTACCATATTGGACCGGAATCGGTATTTCCTCTCCCGTCAAAAAGGCAAGCTTGCTCATAGAGGCGAAATTAATCATCACATTGGCAACCTTGCCCGGGAATGCGCGTGACAAGTAGTAGCCGCAATTGCCCGGGGTGAGATAGGCGTGTCTATAGTTCATAATGATCAATGACTTATGCAGACTGTCGGATTTCAATGTCGAGATGATATTGTCAGCCATGATGCTGTCTCGATTATCCATTTCAGTTCTGTCGAGCCAGTTGCGGTCGGAGAAAAGGATATTTACTCGTTTTGATCTGTCATGATTGAAGTAATACATCCTTTTGAGGAAATTGAACCAATTGGTGTTGGGCCATAGCAGATGATCCGATTGGTTTTTAGTCATAAAAGATGCCAAGTTCTTTTCGACTTCCTCATCGGTGGTAAAATCGGTATCTGTAAATGCTTTATATGCGTCTCGTGACTCGGCACAACCAATCTCAGTGAACACAGTACCTATACTGTCGGTGAAACGGGGATCGGTCACAAAGTCGTAAATCATATCGTATTGTGTCATCTCCTTATGATGCCTTTCGCAAAGGATGACATGATCATATTTCTCAAACAGCTTGAACAGGTAATCGTTGATGTCCGATTGGTTGTTCTTCAGGAAATCGACATACTTTTGAACAGAATGTCCTGATGGGAAGGGAGTCGCATATAAAGGTCTTTCGTTGATCAATTGCCTGTCATTGGTCGCTACTGTGTTTATGATTCTTACGATTGTTGCCGATATAATCAGCAGTAGGAACACATAAGAAAAATTCCTGTAGACATGTTTTGCTTCTGCCGGCTTTAACGAAGGTCGGCGTTCAACGGTGATTCTGAATATCTTTTTTCGAAATATCGCAAGGAGTGCGCAGACGGGAATTAAGATTAAAGTTCTCACAGGGGACAGATAGTTCCATCCGAATAGCAGGAGTATGACTGCGGGGAGGCTACAGGTGGCTTCTCGTAGTAACAGGCGGAGCGCAAACGTATGTTTGTTTCCATTGTCGATAATTCCGGCGTTGAAAAAGTATTGTCCGAATGTCCGACGATGGGTCAGGTAGCTTATGATATAATAGCATATCCAAGTGACAAGGAAGCCGTTAATATTCGGTATGAAATAAAAATAAGCAGCCAGACCCGCAATTATCTGAAACAGGAAAAAGGAGAATAAACCATCTGTCAAAAGAATCAACAGTCTGGCTAATATGTTCGGTTTCATTGCAATAAATGTTTCATGAAGTATTTTGTTTATAGCATTGCAAAGTTATAGCTTTTGTAAATTCTTTGCAAGGCTCTGTTGCAAAATATATTGGAAGTAAGGATGTTCTGTGGAGCATTCCTATATTAAGGACAACAGCTTCATGGGTAGTATAGTATTCAGGACGATAGGGGATGGGTTATTTCATAGTGCCGAAGCGGAGGGTGAAGCCGAAGTTGATATTGAATGAGTTGGGGAGCGATACTGTGAGTTTGCGCATTGTCATAGGTGTGGTTTCCCTGTCACGGACGTTAGGGGCGGCATATAGCTCCATTGATGATTTCCCGGTGAGTATATTATAGCGGGCTTCGAGGAAAATCGAGAGTGTGCGTGACAAATGACGTGACACCCTGACCTGAGGCGCCATGGTGAAAAAGAATCCTGATTTTCCTTTGAGGCGCATGGTGTATGTGTCCTCGGTTTCGGGATTCATGAGATAAAAATAATCCTGCTTGGCTGTAAATTCAGTGAATCCTATCCCAAGAATATATGACAGTTCCACCGGTCCGGCTGTATGGGTATATGCTCCTGTCGCCATAAAGCTTCCGGCGGTAATGTTTCGGTTCCCGTCTTCACCTTCGATTATAGCGTAGCCTCTAGGTGCCTTAAGTCGATATTCATTGGGTAGGTATACGGCAGCATCCGCACCGATTGACCAGTGACGGTTGATGTAGAAACTATAATCAATCGACACCACAGGTATGGTGTGTTTGCGGAAAAGACGCACCACGCCATTGTTGTGTTCTTTGCCGGTGATCAGAGTGCCGTAGTGATAGGCTATGCGATGTCTCCCTGTGAGGGAATAGTCCTCGGTGGTAGTGCTGCTCTGAGCTGACGCAGAGAAAGCTGTAAATGCTATCAGCAGCGCAAGTGCCGTGCGAATATATGAATTGAAACGTGCCATAATGTTATATTATAGGATCTCATAAATTATATAAATATAACGCACGGCGCGGATTTAAAGTTGGAGAGAATGTAATACTGTCTATGCTCGGGATACAATATAAAAAGTCCTGCGGTCAGCATTAACCGCAGGACTTTTTGCGTTATGGCAATTAATAAGTTTAGCCGATTTTGATACCGGAGAAGCCCATGAAAGCCATGGCAAGGAGACCGGCGCAGATCAAAGCGATGGGTACACCGCGCATTGCTTTGGGTACGTTTGAGAGCGCAAGCTGCTCACGGATTCCAGCAAAGATTGAAATAGCCATTGTGAAGCCTATCGCTGTTGCGAGCGCATATACAAGCGACTGTCCGAGGTCAAGATTGTTGCGCACCACGAGGATTGCCACACCAAGCACGGCACAGTTGGTTGTGATAAGCGGTAGAAACACACCCAAGGCGCTGTAAAGCACCGGAGCTATCTTTTTAAGGATGATTTCGAGCATCTGCACCAATGCGGCAATCACGAGGATGAACACAATGGTCTGCATGAACTGCAATCCGAGCGGATTAAGCACATAGAACTGCAGCAGCCAAGTGACGCAAGTGGCTATCACCATCACAAATGTGACAGCCGCACCCATACCGGTGGCTGAAGAGAGCTTGCGTGACACGCCGATAAACGGGCAAATTCCGAGGAACTGGGCAAATACGATGTTGTTTACAAAGATTGCCGTTATGATGATTGAGATATATTCTAACATCTTATGGATGGAATTTTAGTGGTTAAAACTTACTTGTTAATTAACACCTTGCGCCACGCAGTTTTGTGAAAAGAGCAATGAGCAGTCCCAATGCAATGAACGCTCCGGGGGCAAGGACGAATATGAGCGAGCCGTAGGTTTCGGGGAATATCTCAGCTCCGAAAATGCGGCCTGTTCCGAGGATTTCACGTACGGCACCGAGGATGGTCAGTGCGATGGTAAAGCCGAGTCCGATACCTATACCGTCAAGGCAGCTGTCGAACACCCCATGGCGTGATGCAAATGCCTCGGCGCGTCCGAGAAGTATACAGTTTACCACGATAAGCGGGATGAAGATGCCGAGGAGGGTGTTGAGTGCGGGAAGATAGGCTTCCATTACAAGCTGTAGCACTGACACGAAAGTGGCTATCACGACAATGTAAGCCGGGATACGCACTTTGGCAGGGATGAGGTTTTTGATAAGTGAGATGACCACGTTTGAGCAGATAAGCACCCCCATGGTTGCAAGTCCCATGCTCATACCGGTCATTGCGCTACCGGTAGTACCCAGTGTGGGACACATACCCAACATCAATACGAAGGTCGGGTTTTCGGTGACTATGCCGTTATATAGAATTTTAAGCTTTGAATTCATGATAAGTAAGCGTTAAGATTGTGGAGTCACGGGGAGTGACATTATTTATTCTGCTCCTGAAGCTTGGTGTAAGCCTTTGAAGCACGGTTGAGAGCGTCGAGGAATGCACGAGAGGTGATGGTCGCAGCAGTTATTGCGTCAACATCTCCGTTGTCCTTTTTAACTGCGAGTCCATTAGGAGTGGATGAGGGGTTCAGACCTATCACGCTGCGGTTTCCTTCAGGTGAACGGAACCATTCGTCCATCTTAGCTCCAAGTCCCGGGGTCTCGGCATGGCTCATGACCTCGTAGCCGGTTATGTTGCCTTCGCTGTCAAAACCATATATCAGTCTGATTTCACCGCTGAAGCCTGCGAGAGAGTAGCTTTCGACAGCAGCACCCACAAGTTTGCCATCCTGTTTTGCAGGGAACACTTTAAGTGGGGTGGTTTCCCCGTCAGGGGTTATGTCGATGGCTTCTGCCACAGGGTCATTGTTGAATTGCGGAGTCACAGCACTGATGGCCTCGATCTGCTTGTTGAGCGCAGCCTCTTTGATGGGCTTTTCGGTGAGCGTATACACACCGGCAAGAAGAGCTGCTGCAACTATGGTGATGATGCCAAGTGAGAGCACCATGTTCATGAGTGTTGATTTCATGCGGCTACCCTCCCTTCTCCGAATTTACGGGGTTTCATGTAACGGTTAATTAGCGGTGTCACGCCGTTCATGATAAGAATTGCGAATGACACACCTTCGGGATATGCGCCCCATTGACGGATAACCAGTGTGATGATACCTATCATCACGCCGTAGAGCAACATACCTTTATGGCTCATAGGTGAGGTAACATAGTCGGTAGCCATGAATATAGCACCGAGCAACAGACCTCCTGAGAGGAGTTCGACACCTACAGGAGCATCTATGCAGAGTGAGAATATGGCTACAGTGCCGAGTATCGCTACCGGGATGTGCCATGTGATCACTTTCATGCAGAGAAGATAGACGAAACCGATAAGGAGTGCTATCGCTCCGATCTCACCCATCGAACCACCAGCCATGCCGAGGGCCTTGTCCATAAGGTCGATCTGCTCGGGTTCCACGAGCTTCATCTTGAGCTGCCCGAGGATTGTGGCTCCGGTGGTCGCATCGGCGTATGCCAAGCGATTTTCAAACGGGAGAGGCCATGAGGTCATCTGCACCGGGAATGAGAGCAGAAGGAACACACGTCCTACCAAAGCGGGGTTGAAGATGTTGCAGCCTAAGCCGCCGAATGTCATTTTGCCTATGCCTATAGCCACCACGCATCCGATAAGTACTATCCATATAGGAAGATTTGAGGGTAGGTTAAGGGCGAGAAGCAAGCCTGTCAGCACGGCTGAAAGATTGCCGATTGACGGCTTTTGCCCAAGCATGTAACGGGTGATTAGATATTCCACTGCCACACATCCGGCTATGGCTGTGATAATTACAATAGCGGCACCTATTCCGAAACAAAAGAGTGCCAGCAATACCGCAGGGATCAGCGCAATGATGACGTGAAGCATAAGCTTTGTCACCGTTGTTGGCGTTTGGGTATGCGGTGAAGGGGAAATTGTGATAAATTGGCTCATTAAAGTTTTGGTATTAGTCGCTGCAAAATTAGGAAAAAATATAATAATAACCAAAAGTAAATACAATAAGAAGCTATTGCAAAATGTGGATTTTGGACTCGCTGTAGGGATACTTCGACGGAGCATCTGAGAACAGATAGCTTATTTCCAGTCTGTTCCATTCGGATGCTCCGGGGGAGGCATCCCTACATCCAATACATTCTGCAATAGCGTCCTTAAAACGAAAATGAGATGTTGGGATTTGGTATGTGCGGGGATTAGATACGTTCGAGGACTGTGGCGATGAGGTCGCGGACGGCGGTCTTATAGTTGGGATTGGCTTCAGTGTTCATGCGGTTGGCTATGATGGAGCAAACGGTCATGGCACGGTGTCCCATCAGTCTGCCAAGACCCTGAAGTGGAGCGGATTCCATTTCGTAGTTGGTTACTTTGCGTCCGTTGTGACGGAATTCTTCAATCCTGCGGTTCAGGTCGGGATTGGCGAGAGGCAAACGCAACTCTCGTCCCTGAGGACCATAAAATCCGACAGCTGAAATAGTATTGCCACGCACCATGTCGTCACGCCCTATCTGATTCACTAACTCTTCATCGGCATCTACGACGTATGGTTTCGCCCAAAGCGGGTTCCAGCCTACCGAGTCGCAAAAATCATGCTCGAAATCAAGGTCGCATACCTCATTTCTGCCGGCATAATAGTTGAGCACGCCGTCAAAGCCTATGGATTTTTCAGCTATTACAGGTGTGCCGAGCTTCAGTTCGGGTTGGAGAGCGCCTGAAGTACCGATGCGCACCATTGTGAGCCGGCGTTTATTATCTTTTACCTCACGTGTCTTGAAGTCGATATTGGCAAGGGCGTCGAGTTCGTTTATCACTATATCGATGTTGTCAGGACCTATGCCGTGAGAAAGACACATGATGGGCTTGCCTTTATATGTTCCCCCGATGGTGTGAAATTCACGTGATTGAACATCAAAAGCGATCGAATCGAAAAACGATGCAACCATGTTGACACGTGCCGGATCGCCGACGAGGATGATACGGTCAGAAAGCTGTTCCGGAAGAAGATGGAGGTGGAATACGGAACCGTCAGGATTTATGATAAGTTCAGAGGGGGCGATGATTTTCTTTTCCATATATAATAAGGTGGGGGATTAGGGAATATGTTTTATAATTATAACAAAAAATTTAACATTCAGGTTTGTGGAAGATTGATGATTACGGGTATTGTTTGTGATGATTATAATCTGTGGTAACGACCTCCGGGAATATGAGCGATAAGCGAGCGGAATTCCATGTCGATAAGTAGCCCCATGAGTCTGTGTATCGGCATATCTATCCGTGCAGACAGGTCATTTATCATAACTTCACCTCTGTCGGTCATTATGTCAAGTATAGCTTCCTCCTCGGGAGTCAGGTTCACAAACAGTTCCTTCTGAGAGCCTTCCCTCTCTTTCACATTCCAGCCTGACATTGCGATAAGGTCGTCAGCCGAGGTTATGAGGGCGGCAATGTTTGAAGAGATAAGCTCATTGCATCCGGCTGAGTATTTGTCGGATATTCTTCCGGGGAGAGCCATGACCTCACGGTTGTAGCCCGATGCTAAACGAGCTGTAACCAATGCGCCTCCTCGTATGGCTGATTCAGCCACTATTAGAAAGTCGCAAAGACCGGCAACTATGCGGTTGCGGGCGAGGAAATTACCCCGATGTATTGTGTCGATGGAACGATAGTCAGAAAGGAGCATCCCTCCGGTTTTCACAATATCTACAGCTGCAGAGCGGTGAGTGGCGGGGTAGATGGTGTTAAGCCCGTGAGCAAGCACGGCTATGGTTGGTATTCCGTTTTTAAGAGCCGCACGGTGGGCTGCAATGTCTATGCCGTATGCGAGTCCGCTTATTATGACTAATTTCTCATCGAGTTTGGCAGCCAAATCATCCACAAGCTTCTCCACGAAGCTGTTGCCGTAGACGGTGGCATGTCGTGTCCCTACAATGGATACAAATCTGGCATTGTTAAGGTCGGTGTCTCCGAGTCCGTAGAGCATTAACGGAGCGTCAGGACATTCAAGCAGTCGCTTAGGGTATCTGTCGTCAAGGAAATAGATGGCAGAGATTGAATTGTTGGTGACAAACGGTTCTTCCTTGCGGGCTTCCTCTAATGCCTTGCGCCTTACCGAGTCGGAGAAAAGTCGATTTCTGAAGCCCAACACAGCCGAGAGCTGGGCTTCGGTAAGTTCAAAAAAATGCTCTTCGGAACCGATGCGGTCCAAAAGTGCTTTTGCGAATTCAGGGGTGAGATTCCGTATGGAAGAAAACGCAATCTGATAAATGAGGTGGTCGGGAGGCATTAGAAAGGTATGGAGAGATTTATGTCACAGATATTTTTTGAATGCTTCAGCGAGAGTGTCGCCTCTCGACAGCGAACCGTTCTCAAGACATACGATGGTTACGAGCGCTTTTACTACCGGAGCGCCTGTCTCGGCATTAAATATGTCCTGCACGAATATGAACCGTGCGCCGTGGCGTTCCATGCGGAGCTTTGATATCATAGTCTCGCCAAGTGTCATCGACGATATATATTCAATCTCTATCTTGCGTACCACCGGGTCAAGCCCACTTTCATGCATCTGACGGAATGTGAAACCGGCAACTTCGCAGAAGTCATGACGGGTTATCTCCAGATAGTGGAGGTAATTGGCATTGTTCACTATGCCTTGCGCATCACATTCATAGTCACGCACTTTGATGGGCATTTCGAAGAAATAGTCCATAATTGTTTTCGGTATTCGTAAGGTGATAATCAGGCGTTGTAAAGATAACGCTTGATGGAACGTTTAGGTGTCTTTTCAAACTCGTTGGCTCTGAGCTGTATCTTGTCGATACGCTCGTATGGGGCGACTATCTTGTTGAGATCCTGACGAACCTGCTCCATGATTTCAGGGAGCTTCTCGTTTGATATATGGTCACGGTCCATAGCTTCATAGTCAGGGTATACCAAGGCATGAAGATGCTTGCCGCGCTCCACAATCAAGCTTTCAGCAACGTATGGCATATTGTTCAGCTTGGCTTCTATCTCCTCGGGATATATGTTCTGCCCGTTGGCGCTTAGTATCATGGTCTTATATCTTCCTTTTATGAAGATAGTGCCATCATCCGAGCGTGTGCCCATGTCGCCGGTATGGAGCCATCCTTCAGCATCAAGCACAGCTTCGGTAGCTTCCGGATTTTTGAAATAGCCCTTCATCACATTTTCGCCCCTGACGCATATTTCGCCGGGTATCCTCGTGCCGTCTTCGCTGTTGGCAATCTTACTGTGCATGATATGCGGGAGGGTTCTTCCCGATGAACCGACAATGAATTTACGCCATGGGGTATAGCTGATGAGCGGTCCGCACTCGGTCATGCCGTATCCAACGGTAAACGGGAACTTTATGCGGTGCAAAAATTCTTCAACCTCATGGTTGAGCGGGGCGCCACCCACGATCACCTCTTCAAATTCTCCTCCTAACGCTTCTATCAGCTGGCTGCGTATCTTTCGGTAGACCATCTGATTTATACCCGGCACCTTGAGAGCGCGCCGTATAGCCGGCTTTTCTATCACCGGACGGAGCTTGTTACGGTAAATTTTTTCAAGGATGAGAGGTACGCATATAATAAGATTCGGCTTTACTTCAGCAAACGCCTTCAGAAGCAGCTTCGGAGTAGGTAGCTTTCCAAGCAGAGTGACGTGAGTACCGACAGCGAGAGGTACGAGCATGTCGAATGCGCATCCGTAAGCATGGGCGAGAGGGAGGAATGATAGCGCACGAGATCCACGGTAATGTAGACGGGAATTCACACCGAAACGCACATTACCGCCCAAGTTGCGCAAGGTCAACATTACACCTTTTGAAAAACCTGTTGTGCCGGAAGTGTAGTTTATCTCTGCGAGCTCGGATTCATCTATCATGGGGTAGTCCACATCCGAGGCAGTGAACCCGTGGGGATACTTGCGCCGCATCTTTTCAGAAAGCTTGGCGAGGAACTTCTCAGCCGCATGGTTATGGGCAGGGTGTTCCGCAAGCACATCGCGGCTTTCAAGCGAGAACACAGCCTTGACGAGGGGTATTTTTTCAAATTCCATACTGTCAAATATGGTTTCGCTTATAAACAGGAGTATGCTTTCGGAATGGTTGATTATATGTTGGGCATCTTGCACATTGAAATCATGAAGAACAGGGACTATTACCGCACCGTAAGTGATAGTTGCCATATAGGTCACGACCCATGAGATTGAATTCTTGCCCATGAGTGCGATTTTATCACCTTTCTTCACGCCACATTCTTTGAATAAAAGATGAGTCGCTGCGATTCTTCGTGATAAGTCAGCATAGGTCATGGTGTGACCTGTGCCAAATTCTGAAAGGGCGGGGAGCTCCCAATTCTGACGGAAACTCGATGCAAATATCTGAATTAGATTTTCATTAGCCATATCTCTCATAAACATTTGAATATATAACATTGTATTTTGACCCATTGTTTTGGACTATGGGCAAAAGGGTATGTCATATATCATAGCGGATAATCACAAGGTTATCCAAAACAACTACAAAGTAACTAAAAATCACTCAAATATCCTAAAATTAGCATGAACTTATCAAAAATTTTATAAAAAGGTTAAATCAGTCCGTTATATTTCAAAAAACTCCGGATGCGTATGGTGTCGCATCCGGAGTCCGTTGTATCGTTTAATTCTGTCGCTCACTCAGGTAGTGATGCGATAAGAATTTTAGTTGAGGTTCTTGCTGAGGTATTCGCGGAGAGGTTCGTTGGTAGGATCAACTTCGAGAAGTTTTTCGAAGTAAGCGCGAGCCTGTTCCTTGTCACCCTGCTTGAGGTAGTAGTTTGCGATATTGTTGTATGCGCTCCTGTAGGCATCAACATACTTAGTCTTGTTGTCGGGATTCTCATCGTAAGCTGCGAGCATATCCTCGTAGGTCTTAACGAGGTCGGCAGTGATTTCATTGCCGTCGCGTACCATAAGGAGGGTAGCTTTGTTACGGTAAAGAGGGCCCTTGTTAGCAGCTTCCTCAACAGCCATGTCTACATACTTGATACCGTTGTTGGCGGCTTCAGCACGTTCGGGTGAACCTTCAGGAAGTGAAAGACCGAGGTTCTTGTAACGGTTAGAGAGGATGAAGTAGTCATTGAGTGAAGCGTCGCCTGCGTCAACGAACTGCTGCATCAACTCAGCTGCCTTCTGATAGTCTTCAAGGTCAGTGTACATTGAGGAAAGGTTGGCAAGAATCTGCTTGTTCTTCTCGGGGTTGAGGTTGTAAGCTGCCATGTAAGCATCGATAGCTTCCTGAGGACGGTTGAGCTTACCGAGGATATCACCGTGGGTGGTGTAGTCGGTAGCGGTGAACTTAGCGCCCTGATGTGCGAAAAGCTTCTGGGCTGCTTCTTCAGCTCCTGCAAAGTCTTCGAGAGCGGCTTTGTTGAGCATCACCATACGCTGCATGTACTCGTTGTCGGGGTCCTTGGCGAGCACCTGATTAGCTACGTCAAGAGATTCCTGATACTTCTTGCCGAAGTAGAGAAGACCTGAATATCGCTGCTCGTCACCCTGGAAGTGGTTGGGGTTCTGCATGTACTTGCCATACTGCTCGGCTGCTTTGGTGAGCATGTTACCGTCATAGTACTTTTCAGCAAGTTCGCTCTGTGCAAGTGCGGAAGTCGGAAGTTTGCCATTGAGTTCCACGAGCTTGTCGATAGCGAACTGAGGGTTAACCTTGTTGTAAAGGTTAGAGTACTTAACGTATGCTTCAGGGTTGATGTCACCAGCTTCTTCATCGTAGATGATAGCTTGTTCGTAGAAGCCGGCAGCCTGACCTATGTCAGTTGACTTTGCCATATCACCTTTGAGGACATAAATCTGAGCCTCTTTGTTCTTTGACACCTTCATGGCGTTGGCGATATTCTTGTCGATCTCCTTAGTGTAAGCCACGGGGTCAACGTTGAAGTATGCGCGGGCTATCGCAGCCATTACGGAAGCGTCCTTCTTGTTGTGTTCGAGAGCTGCTTTGAACTGCTTTTCAGCGTCAGACTTATTACCATTCTTAAGAGCGATTTCGCCAAGACCTACATAGTTGTAACCGTATGATGGGTCAGCAGCGATACCGTTGTTGAAGTTTGTTGATGCACCGGAGACGTTGCCGTCGCGGAGATCCAAAGCTCCAAGATAGTAATAAGACACAGCCTTATTGGTA
The DNA here is from genome assembly GCA_910577335.1 of uncultured Duncaniella sp. Taxonomy (GTDB): domain Bacteria; phylum Bacteroidota; class Bacteroidia; order Bacteroidales; family Muribaculaceae; genus Duncaniella. The sequence goes on from CAJTMJ010000012.1 coordinate 83,262, forward strand.
GAAGGATCATTAAGTGTCTTTTCGAGGATGGTTTTAGCTTTGTCAAAGCGGTCAGCATTGTAGTAGTCTACACCATCCTGATAACCACCCTGTGCTGAAGCTGCAAGGGCGAAACCTCCCAAGAAAAGGGAGAATAATGTACGGAATTTCATTGCGGTTGGTTTACTATAGTTTAGTTCTTAATAAATTTCGGGTTATTTAGGTTGAATACAAAATTAAAAAGGTCTCTATTATATTAGATAACGGAAAATTAAATGGTTTATTTCCATCACCAAGAAATTTTTCGTTTATTCTACCTGAACCATGCGCGGACGCACTGTCGCAGGGAGGATTCCTGTCATCTGGATCATCTTCTGCCCTTGGAAGCCGGTGACGAAGCTATAGAAGCGGTGTGTCACAGTGCCGCCGGGTGAAGTGGTGACCATATAGACGGAACGATATAACGGATAACTTCCATCGAAAATGTATGCTTGGTAAGGCTTGTATGCCTGTACTACATCATTGCCACGGACTTTCAAGACTTTCACGTCGGAGTTGAAATCCATGGTGGTAGTGTCGCTCTTTTCCACCGCCTGCGCCAACTCTTCCACGGTTTTGTCTTTTCCGCTCATGTCGCTTGCCACCCAGCTTACGCCTATGATACCCATGGCGTTTTTGTTCTCGGCAACTGCCTTGAACACGTCAGGATTGGTCTTTACGGCAGAAACATTCGGTCCGAAAGGCTTGCCGTTGAGGATGGAGTCACGCATATATTTAACGGTAGATGAGCCTTGATGGTCAAAAATCACATCAATGTCGCCAAGTTTGCATGGCTCAACCTGATCCCAGCGTGTCACCTCTCCCGAGAGTATTTCAGCAATATCTTTGCGTGAAAGTATCTCCACAGGGTTGGCAGGATTGACGATTAGTGCCAATGCGTCAACAGCTATGCGTTGCTGATGCACCACTTTTTTATTGCTGCGAAGGAAGCTGACCTCTTGGTCGGTGAGCGGGCGTGTGATTACCGCTGCCTTCACGCCTCCCATTGCCATTATTGAGTCAATGGCGGCATTTTCAGGCACGTAGTAAGCAAGCACATCTTCTTTGGGGTAGATGTATTCATACACATCTATCTCTTGCTCCATTATGTTTTCAAAAGACTCGTCACAAGCTATCTTCGCAAGTGTCGATGGCTTTTGTTCGTTCTTTTTACCGCAGCTCACAGCCATTATTGAGGCTGCAATCACAGCCGCGGCGGTCAAGCTCCTTATAATTCGTGTCATATCAAGCGGGTTGAATCGGAAAAGTGATAGCCTGTTTACTCTTCGTTGCCGTAGCCGGCATCGATGCCTTTAAACTGACGGTAGGCGCGCCATAATCCATAGATGGTGAATAGTCCGCCTGCCACCCATTTAACCCATGTCCATGTCGGGAACAGGATGTCAAAGTATCCACAGAAGAATAACACTCCCACGCCAACATAAATGATAATCATTATGATACCGAAGATGTTGCGTGCGGTTGCGGGGGTGCCTGTTGAGTTTTTCTGAGCGCTCATAGTTGTATAGTTTAAACGTTAATTTTAAATCATTCGGCAGGTATAGTGTGCCGGTTATAAAATTAACAATTCAGGGATGCGAAAGTTCGGCATAGAATGCCTCACCTTAACTTCCGCTGTAAAATTAATGAAAAAATATTAAATAGAGAGCAATATCTAATCTTATTAAAAACCTTTAACACTATAATGATTTTACTTTGGTTATTAAACAATCTCTAAATATATGCCCTTGTTGGCACTCCTTGAAGGGTGTTAAATAAAAATTTTGTAAATTTGCGCATTATGAACGCACCTTTAGCAGAGCGCCTTCGTCCGCGCTCACTCGAAGATTATATAGGTCAGGAGCATCTCGTCGGACCCGACGGTGTGATCCGCAAAATGATTGAATCGGGAAGAGTCTCCTCGTTTATCCTGTGGGGACCTCCCGGGGTAGGGAAGACTACACTTGCAAAGATCATTGCCAACACTGTGAATGTGCCTTATTACACCCTGTCGGCTGTCACTTCAGGCGTTAAGGATGTGCGTGAGGTGATAGACCGCTGCCGACGTGACGTGCAGAGTATGTTCACCCAAGGTAGACCTATATTATTTATAGATGAAATACACAGATTTAACAAGGGGCAGCAGGACAGTCTGCTTGGGGCTGTTGAAAGCGGCATAGTCACTTTGATCGGCGCCACCACGGAGAATCCGTCGTTCGAGGTGATAAGACCCTTGCTTTCACGTGCTCAGGTCTACACCCTTCGCTCGCTTGAAGAGCCGCAGTTGCAGCAATTGCTTGACCGTGCGCTTGAGCGTGACGAAGTGCTTAAAAGCCATGGCGCAGACGTGGAGGAGACTTCGGCTTTGTTCCGGTTTGCCGGCGGCGATGCCCGTAAGCTCCTTAATATACTTGACCTTCTTGAGCAGTCTACTCCGCAGGGTGAGAAGATAATCATAAATGATAAGCTGGTCATCGACCGTCTGCAGGAGAACCCTGCCGCATACGACAAGAACGGGGAGATGCACTACGACATAATCTCCGCTTTCATAAAAAGTGTGCGTGGCAGCGACCCCGATGCCGCTATCTACTGGCTCGCACGAATGATAACGGGCGGGGAGGATGCGGTCTTTATAGCTCGCCGGCTCATGATACTTGCGTCGGAAGATATAGGACTTGCCAATCCCAATGCATTGCTGCTGGCGAATGCCACATTTGATGCCGTGCATAAGATAGGTTTCCCCGAAGCGAGAATCCCGTTGGCTGAGTGTACCATCTACCTTGCATTATCACCTAAAAGCAATTCTGCTTATATGGCTCTGGATGCGGCGATGGAGCTTGTGGCTAAGACCGGCGATCAGCCCGTGCCGCTTCATTTGCGCAACTCGCCTACTTCGCTCATGAAAGAGTTAGGTTACGGGCGTGATTACAAATATGCGCATGACTATCCGGGCAATTTTGTGATACAGCAATATATGCCTGACGCACTCGGACATAAAACTTTATGGCAGCCGTGTGACAATCAGGCTGAGATGCGTTCGGCTGCTTTGCAGAATTCCCGCTGGAATCCGAAGCCTGACGACACAAATGTGCCGAAATAAAGAAATTTTTCTTTATTTTGACGTTGCAATTAAAAAAATGTGTATATTTGCCAAAAAATAGAAACAAATTATAATCCCTATAATTACTCCGAATATGAAGAAGCATAATTTCTATGCCGGTCCCTCTATCCTTAGTGAATACACCATTAAGAATACGGCTGACGCAGTGCAAAATTTTGCCAACACCGGGCTTTCGCTCCTGGAAGTTTCTCACCGAAGCAAAGAGTTCGTGGCTGTGATGGATGAGGCGCAGCAGCTTGTCAAGGAGCTTCTTGATGTCCCTGAAGGATATCAGGTGCTTTATCTTGGCGGTGGCGCAAGTCTTCAATTCTGCATGGCTCCGATGAATCTCTTGAAGACAAAAGCCGGCTATCTCGACACAGGCACATGGGCTTCCAACGCTATCAAGGAAGCGCGTCTCTTTGGCGAGGTTGAGGTCCTTGCTTCTTCAAAAGAGGCTAATTACACTTATTACCCGAAAGGTTATGAAGTGCCTGCCGACCTTGACTATTTCCATATCACTACCAACAATACTATTTATGGTACTGAACTCCGCACCGATCCTGATGTGAAAGTTCCGTTGGTTGCCGATATGTCTTCTGATATTTTCTCTCGCCCTATCGATGTGTCTAAGTATGATCTCATCTATGCCGGTGCGCAGAAGAACCTTGGTCCCGCCGGTGCTACCCTCGTGATCGTTAAGGAGGATGCACTCGGACATGTTGACCGTCCTATCCCCACCATGCTTGACTATCGCACACATATCAAGAAAGGTTCTATGTTCAATACTCCTCCTGTGCTTCCTGTTTATGCTGCCCTTATGACATTGCGTTACTATAAGGAACAAGGCGGTGTTAAGGCTATGGAAAAACGTGACCTCGAAAAGGCAGCTTTGCTTTACGACGCTATTGACTCAAGCAAGATGTTCGTAGGCACAGTTACCGATCCCGACTCACGTTCTATAATGAATGTATGCTTCGTGATGACTCCCGAATATAAGGAACTCGAAAAAGATTTCGTTGACTTCTGTTCGGCACGTGGTATTGTCGGCATTAAGGGTCACCGTTCTGTTGGCGGTTTCCGCGCATCTCTCTACAATGCCCTCCCCATCGAGAGCGTTCAGGTGCTTGTTGATGCAATGAAGGATTTCGAAGCGCAACATTAATATTAATGTACGGTTATGAAAGTATTAATCGCAACTGAAAAACCTTTTGCAGCTGTCGCAGTTGACGGTATGCGAAAAGTGATAGAAGAAGCCGGAGCAGAACTTGTGCTTCTTGAAAAATATACCGACAAGCAAGCTCTTCTCGACGCTGTGGCTGATGTCGATGGCCTTATCATACGTAGTGATAAGGTTGATGGCGAAGTCCTCGATGCCGGAAAGAATCTTAAGGTAGTAGTTCGTGCCGGCGCAGGTTATGATAATGTTGACCTTGCGGCTGCCACTGCTCACGACGTGTGTGTTCAGAACACTCCCGGTCAGAATTCAAACGCTGTTGCCGAATTGGTGTTTGGACTCGCTGTCATGATGTGTCGCAATATGTATAACGGCACTTCCGGCACAGAGCTTAAGGATAAGACCCTTGGTATTCAGGCTTTCGGACAGGTGGGACGCAATGTTGCCCGTATCGCCCGTGGCTTTGAGATGAATATTTCGGCTCTTGACCCCTATTGCCCTGACAATGTTATGGAGGATGCCGGTGTTTCACCGGTTCACTCTGTTGAGCAGCTCTATCGTGAGAATAAGGTGGTGTCTATCCATATTCCCGCTACTCCCGAGACTAAAGGCTCTATCGGCTACGATCTAATCGCGTCTATGCCTAAGGGTGGTCTGCTCATCAACACAGCCCGCAAGGAGGTTATTGACGAAGAAGGCTTGATAAAGGCGCTTGAAGAGCGTCAGGACTTAAAATATGCCGCTGACGTTGCTCCCGAACGTGCTATGGAGATTAAAGAGCGTTTTGGCGACCGTGTATTCTTTACCCCGAAGAAAATGGGCGCTCAGACATCGGAAGCTAACATCAATGCCGGTCTTGCGGCAGCTCGACAGGTGATAGCATTCCTTACCACCGGCGAGGCTCGATTTAAAGTCAACAAGTAGAATAATAAATCTCTATTATAAAAAGTGCGCTTTGATCTGTTCAGAGCGCACTTTTTTGTTTGTGGTATAGGGGAAGCTGATGAGATTTCGTATGCTATAAAAATAGCTTCTTTATTATATATAATAGGTGTAGATGGGGTTTTTGTGGGGGTGGAATGGGGGT
>CAJTMJ010000013.1 GCA_910577335.1 uncultured Duncaniella sp.
TTGGCTCTTTTGAGTTTTTGCTCTCAAAAGTGTCAACTTTTTTCAGTTCAAGTCACTGAAAAGTGTTGACAGATTTGATTACAGGACTGTTTTAATCATAGTTTTTAATTCTTGGCTCTCTTTCAGGTCAGTTTCACCATCTTTCATCGGTCGTATAGCTCGCTATACTCCCTCTTCAAGACGTAAAACTGTCTCTGAAATAGGACCAATTCTTAAAAAATAAAAAGTTTAAATCAGTTCAGTGTCTGAATCTATGCTATTATTATTAATTTTGCGTTATAAAAATTTTTACAACCATAATCTACCGGGAAGCATGAACTTATCCTTAGTGGCACTTAAAGTCACAAAACACAGCGACAAGCAATCGATTCTCACAGCATTGAGCCGTGAGTGGGGACGAGTGTCGCTATCACTCCCGGCAGGAAACGGCAAGGCGGCAGCGAGAATCAGAGCATTGACCATGCCGTTATGCATAATCGAATGTGTCACCGAGCGCAAATCAAATCGCGAGATCATACCGATGCGTCAGGTGCAACAACTTGTACCGCTAACCTCCATCCACACCCACCCGGTGAAACAGATGGTGGCGATGTTCATAGCTGAAATCCTAACGGCACTCCTAAGAGACACAAACGAAGATACTGCGCTATTCGATTATATAACCCGAAGCGTGAAGGTGCTTGATGAGGCTGACGCAGCCGGCACCGCAAATTTCCATATATGTTTCTTATACCAATTGGGACGCTTGTTAGGTATAGAGCCTGACACCTCAACATATACTCCGGGGAGCGTGCTTGACATACGTGACGGCATCTGGCGACTCACCATGCCATTGCACAGAGATTACATTTCTCCCCAAGAATCGGAAGCCGCATACAGGCTCTCACGCATGACATTTTCAAACTATTATAAGTATAGGTACACACGCGAAGAGCGCAATCGAATACTCGATGCGCTCCTGCATTATCTTTCCGTACATTATGTGTCTTTACGCAACCTACATTCGCTCGACATATTACGAGCCATGCTCTGAGCCTTGAACAACCATAGGACATTCACTTACTTTTTTCTGCTGCCCATGGGAATATTTCAGCTCCTCTAACGCCTTTCGGTGGGCACGATAGATAAAGAACCGGTTGAGAAACATTCCGGTGAGTGAGACTACCGCCACGATAGCGACAATCACGAGCCAAATAATCAAAGTGCGTTCATCTAACAGTTCCATAATCAATCAGTGTTTTAGAGTTTGCGAAATAGTAATTTATGAGGTTGTCAAATAGATAATTGTGTATTATCTTTTACTAAGACATTCATCTTCTTATGTATTTAAAACATCTGTTGATATGTTAGTGTTTTCCACAAATTTGTTAAAACCGAAAAATTTTTATTTCAAAAAAATCGCAAAAAATTTGGCAGTTTCACATAAAAGCAATAACTTTGCACTCGCAAACGGCTCCTTAGCTCAACTGAATAGAGCATCTGACTACGGATCAGAAGGTTACAGGTTTGAATCCTGTAGGAGTCACAAAAAATAGAGTTCTGATTCAAATCAGAACTCTATTTTTTTGTCTCAATTAATATTAGGATTACTTACTGATAGCGTCTTTGAGTTTGTCAGCGCCCTCTTTGACAGCATTGGCTGTCTTTTCCTTGGCGGCTGCAGCAGCGTTAGCAGCTTTATCCTTAACAGCGCCGGCAGCTTCTGCGGTCTTGTCCTTAGCTGCGGCTGCGGCATCCTTCACAGCGTCCTTAGCATCGCTAACTTTTGCTGAAACAGAATCGGAAACCTCCTGAGCCTTATCTTTTGCGGCTGCAGCGAGAGAATCAACGGCTTCCTTAGCCTGAAGTTCGGCAAATGAGGCTGCTGCCACGGGGTCCTTAGCCTGAACAGCCGGAACCACTTCGTCCATAAATGCATTGGCTGCATCATCCTTTCCCTCCTTGACAAGCTTATCAGCATATTCCTGAGCCTGCTTTACGTAAATCTTCATGCTGTCGGGGTTAGTGCAATTTTCAATTTTAGCCTTTAGAGCTGCACCTTCATCTTCCGCACGTTTCTCAGTTGAACAAGCAACTGTGACCATAGCCGCCAACACGGCAACTGTAAAAATTAGCTTTTTCATAACTTTTTATATAATTGAACCTTTATTAATAATGCATAAGGCTCAAAAAAGTTCATTTTCGAGAACAAACTGCGAGTTTTTTTGACATAGATGCCGCTTTTGGCTCGCCGGCGGAGGAGGTTTCGCCACTTACGGTGACACGATAAACATATATACCTACCGGCACTTTGCCACCGTTATTCCCAGTCAAATCCCATGTGACAGGCGATGTCAAGTACATATCTGCCCTACCGTGCGTGCTTGAAGTCCAGACCCTGCGACATGCCATGTCAAACACTTCAATCTTCACATTCAGCATCGCATCCGGGCGGTTATGCTCCACGTAAAATTTCGCTTCCACTGCCACGGGATTAGCATCGGTATACACATCAAAAATCTTAGGGGCGACATAGGGGTCTACGTAGAAATCAACCGATGCTGTGGCTGAATTTCCACCCACATCCCATACTTTCAGAGTGGCAGTATGGCTGCCGGACGATAATTCAGGTAACTTATACCTTATTACACCAGCCGATGCCCCATCATCGTCTGGAGTATAGCTTGAAGCAACATCGGTCAGCAATAAATCATCGTCAATTCTCAACGACATCTGATGTCCGACTCCGGAAACCGACATATTTATACCCACATTATCACTTAAACGTGCTATCAGGGTAGGTCTCGAATCAGTGATATCCCCCGGTTTGAAAGATTCATGATCCATGTAAATATACTCTATGACCGGTGCCACGCTGTCAGGCTCGGCAGAAGGGTCGTATCCGCACACATAGAAATCACGGTTAACACCCATCGCTTCCACCCCGTCATCCGAGAGAGCATACATACTCAATGCAGCGTTACGGAAATTATCAGCTATTTCAGATGGGATAGTAATCGGCAAATCAAATTCTCCATTCACCACTTTGGCTCTACCGGTGAACAACCTGTCACCCTGTTCATCGTAAACATCCTCTTTACCGTCTGCTCCGTTCCCTTTTGTGATCACACTTCTCTCGGCATCAAAAAGTGAGACACTCATCCAGCCGTTGAACCCTGTAAACTTCTCCCCGGAAGCATCCCTGACCGAGCCATGGAACCGAGGTTGCTGCATTGCCTTCAGAGTCACTTGGGTATCCTCATTGACCTCTATCCCATCGATTGATTCAAGCACCACCCTGTTGACAGGAACAGCAAGCCTCATAGCAGGATCACCAAGCAACACATAGCGCAGTTTGTTATCATCACGCACTTTATTCTTAGCCCGGCGCAATACTTCACCGATAGTATTGAACCGTCCATCGTCCATTCTCGCAAACAGCTCTTCACCCAAAACAGAGGTAAGGACACCATTGCGTGACATCAGAACCTTTCTCACAGCCGATATGCCACCGATGGCACCTCCGCTACTTCTCATAACCAATCGCTCCATCCCCGACTCTTCCGCCCCATCCCATTGGGCAAATGAGCATGTGGCGCCATAGAAAAATGTCGGATATTTGAGATACAGATTATTCAAATCGGAAGCGGTAAACACACCCTCCGCAGTGAGAGAATTTATATTAGCATGTCCCACAAAATTCCACCATATCACACCCTCCTCAAGGAGACGATACATCTTATCACGTGCGCCCTCATAGACACCATCCTGCAGCTCGTATGTATCAGTATATACCTTATTATATGTGAAATCGCCACCTGACGAACTCCCCCTCATTGCTTTCTCCATCTGTTCGGTCTGTTTCAGGTGCAGCCCACTATCCCCGTCGTCAGCCAACAGCAATACTCTGTTTCGCCATTCGCCTGACGCAGGCGCAGTCATATATGTAGCCAATCTGTCAACATACGACTTTGCCTCACCCAAATCACGGGCAGGGATACGCCCCACAGCTATATTCATGCTCTCGCTTCCGTTCATTTTCCCGGAATCGTCCTTAAGAAATGCCAGAATGTCATCGCTGCAATAGGAGTCGTTCTCACTTATACACATATCGCTCTGCCACGTTGGCACTGTCGCCGCCTTGCTTTGCGACATTGCTTCAGTGAGACGTCTATGGTCATGAGTTACCGAACCAAAAAGCTGGAGATATTTCAATCTGTCCTTTGCGCCCCCCGAGCTTCCCCTGTCGTAATACATTTTCAACATTTTGCGGATAGCGTTAACATCAGCCACACCCGAACCAAATTCATTGGCGACCTCATCCATGGTGACCGTAAGCACATTCATACCGTCGAGGCTCCTGTGCAACTCTGCAACCCTCTCAGCTTGCGCATACAGAGCCGGATGTGACACTATCACCATCTCAGGTGTCTCCTCACCATGCAGATTCTGATTAGAAACCCTCCCTACATATTTCGGAGAAGGGAATTTTGCACTATCATCCCACACGGCATAATCTCTCATGCCATGATAATCATTTTTCCACCCTATACCGTTACCGACAGGTAAAGTCAGCATCCTCACAATAGATTGAGGGGAGGTCACGTCCCAAACCCTGACAGATTCCGAACCCTTTGAGAGCTTCAACCCATCGGAGGACGAAGAAAAATTCAATTTCCGCTCAGCCGGCAATGAAAGTTCTCTTACATAATTTACCGAGATGTTATCTAAATGCGCAAGGGAAACCGTTCCGTTAACCGAAAATCTCATTCCAAGTGTAAGTGTGTTACCGTCGAGAGGGAATTGCGTACGGATGCAGCATGTGTCGCCAAACTCAGAATCTCCGCTTACCGAATTTCCACCGGCATCACCAATCGAAACGCCATTGGCTGTAAGCGTTAATCTTCCCGGCGAAGATACGGTCTTAGCAAAAAACACTACCTGAGTCCACACATCTGTCCCTGCCTTCCGACCGGGGAGCTGAAAATTAAATGAACGAGAAGGTGTGAATCTGAAATCCTCCCCCAGTAGTTGATGCCCGCTTTCGGCAGGTGTCACACGGTCAACTTCATGATATAACCGCTCTACAAAGCTATCCGCAAGCCCTTCTGTCTCCAAATCAGAGCCACCTTCGGTAGGGATAATACGGGTATCGGCATCCTTATCCGAAAGATAATAGTAGCCTACGGTAGAATATGGATTAAGCGAATGTACGAATTTGCCATCATCAGTTGACTGCCAAATCTCTGGTCCAACGGCATAAAACACTATCCCGTGCCCGGTCAGCTCGCTCTGAAGCAACGGCAGGTCATCAATATATTGCTCTTTGGAAAGCCTGTCAGGTATGCGTCTCCCCCCATAGCCGTATACCCTTACTTTTTCGGGGTCGGGAAATCCCCATTTTTTCAAATCAGAATTGGATATCAGATGCAGACCGGTTTCGGCGACACTTATCTTCACCCATCTGCCCGATGCAAGGACGGAAATGTCAGTATATGTGTCAATGCTGAACGCCGAAACGCCCAGTGGCAAAACCAATGTAAGGAGCAGGAATATATGTCGTAGGAAAACGGTCATATTCACAATAATAACGCCGAATCCATACCATTATTGCATTGACATTATTCATATTTCGCCAAAGCGTCACGCAGTTGAGTCACAACCATAGCTTTTAACTCAGGTGGTGATACCACCTGAATGTTAGGACCATAAGACAACAGTTCCTGAACGAAATCAGGCGTAAGGCGGAGTTTATAATAGAACAACGAATACTCGTCGTGCATTACCTCCCGTTGGGAATGGTGAAGAGGCAACGCCCTGAGATACTTCGACTGCCGTGTATCGGCACGCAATACCACCTCTTTAGGCTCACCTTGCGAGAACACAATACCGAAGGTATCCCTCACGTAGCTTTCCAAGTCAAACGACTTGTCAACCACGAAAGTATCATCCTCAATTTTCACATCCTCCATTCGGTCAAGCGCATACGTTTTGATTTTGTCATCCTTGACGTTCCGACCGGTCACGTACCATCTCTGCTTGAAGATTTTAAGAAAGTATGGCTCGACAATAACATCTTTGGTGGGATTCAGTCGGGTGTACGGGCGATATGTGAATCTGACAGGGTGATTTTCGCGCAACGCTGATATCACCTGCGATAGATACAGACGTGCCGAAGGGACATCCTCAAGAAATATCCTGTCAGAAACATCGCTCACGCTCGACAACACATTGCTCATAGCAGCCGAATTGAGCAGCCAGTCTGTCATGCTCTCATGCCTGTCATCACCGGAATCTATCGAATACTCATACGTGGATGTGTTACACTCTATATTAATATTGAATAATTCCTCTATAGCCTGACGGTAATTATAGAACGTACGTCTCGGCAATGGGCTTCCGTCCGAATAAGGCGAAAGCATCCAAAGCTCGTTAAGCTTTTCACGGGTTATCGTGCCATAACGACGTATTGTATCTATAAGCCATATATAGCGGCTGAGCATGTTACGTGCCATATAGTTTTAAAGGTATCAGGTAAATATCGCATTTATTTCCTATTAAGCCTACCGGGAAAGAGGAATATTATAGACAGCACTATCATTCCGGCAAGCGCCCACGGATAGTAAAGATAAGGGAACGGTGACGCAGGTGAAATCCCGGCTAATGATGTGGCGAGTAAGGTTTGCGCTCCGTAAGGTATCATACACTGCACCACGCATGAAGCCGAATCAAGCAACGATGCGCTTTTTCTCGGATCAATACCATAACGCTCTGACACATCCCTCGCTATTCCGCCCACTGTGATAATTGCCACAGTATTATTGGCGGTACATAGATTCACAAGCCCGACCAGCAACGCAAGCACACCCTGCGCTCCACGTATTCCTGAAATATGAGCAGTCAGACCTTGCAGCAGAAATTGTATACCACCGGCAGCTTTTATCAAGCCAAGCATACCTGCGGCAAGGAGTGTGATGATTATAAGATTACCCATCGAATCAATGCCTGCGCCCATAAAACCGGCAAGATCCAACAACGGCACACCTTCCAGAACCCCGAAAAATATTGCCGCCACAATTCCGAGCGACAAAACTATCGTCACATTTATCCCTATGACAGCCGTAACAATCACGACTATATAAGGCAATATCAACCAAAGATTCTTATCGTTAGCGATCAGCACTTCAGGTGTCCCGTAACTCATTATTATATATCCGGCAAGCGTTATCAATGCCGCCGGAAGCGCTATCCAAAGGTTTGCCTTGAACTTGTCATTCATATTACATCCCTGCGAGCGGGTAGCAGCAATAGTGGTGTCAGATATGAATGACAAATTATCACCAAAAAATGCCCCTCCAAGCACCACAGCGACATAAAATGCGACCTCCGCATTTGCCATCTGAGCCATTTCTACAGCAAGCGGTGTAAGCGCCACTACCGTGCCCACCGATGTACCAATAGATAGCGATATGAAACAAGCGGCAAAAAACAGAGTCGGCACTACAAATTCAGGCGGGAAAATCCTCAATGTAAAGCTGACAGTGGCATCCACTGCCCCAATCTCCTTGGCAAGCGTGGCAAATGCCCCGGCAAGCACAAACACCCAAATCATATAGAGGATGTTGAAATGACCCGCAGCTCGCGAGAACACTTCTATACGTTCCATCAGTGGTCTGCCCCGGTAAATCACAACAGCCCATACCGAAGCTATCACCAATGCCACACTTATAGGCATCTTATAGAAATCACCTATCGCAACCGAGACGGCGACATACAGCAATAAAAACAGGATGACAGGCGAAAGTGCAAGCCATCCCTTGGGTGCGGGAATCCTACGGTCAGTATCTATGGTTGGTGTCTCAATCATACTTAATATGTGGTTATCAGCGGAGCATTAATGTATAGGGAGTTCTACCTCCTCGACATGAGGCATCACTAATTCCTGCCAATCATGTAAATTCCCTCTGAAAGCATTTATATCTACTGGATGGTTTATGCCGTCCACCTTTCCGTTGTGCGTTGCCTGCCAAAAAAGCCACTCCATATCGGTAGGCTCATCCACCAATGAGCATATCCACAAAGGATAGCCCTCCAGCCTTCCCTTCACAAAGCGGGAATGTCCGTTCTTATTAGTGTAAAGAATCACATTGTATCCGTGCTTCTCCAGATGGTCAATCATCTCGTTGAGGCGGTTGAGCACCATGGGTGTGGGCTGGCTGTTAGGATTAGCCCATTCCTCTATATCTATAGCCACGGGTAAATCAAGTTTTCTACCACGTAATGAATTGAGGAAATTCAACCCCTGCATATATCCCGGTGTGTCAAATCGGAAAAAGTGATATGCCCCGACCTTAAGCCCGGCTGCACGTGCTTTCTGCAGATTCTCAACAAACTTTTTGTCTTTGAATGTCCCACCCTCCGTAGCCTTTATTATGACGAAACTGATACCGTCGGCTGCGACTTTTTCGAAATTTATATCTCCGTTATGGGCGCTTATGTCAATGCCAAGCACCGCAAACTTTTCCGGGTCAGGGTAATGAGTGCGTTTTTGCGGAGTCCCATTGCTACATCCGGAAACCACAAAAATAAAGGTCCAAATAACTAATATGCCTATTGTACGTATCATCCTAAGTGCAAAGATACATATTTTACGGAAAACCCCAAATAAAAAAGGGTAAGCTTACTACATCGCACCGCTACGACCCGATACCGTTGCTTCGATCAAGACCTGGCGGAGTTCTCGGGGAGCTGGTCGTGTAGGACTTACCCGGCTGCAAAGGTACAACATTTTTCGGAATACGCAAAATTTTTTTCACTCTCCCAAGCCAAACACTTGCAGCACAGCATGTCTTATCCTCTGAGCATCAGCCTTATCCTCTTTCAGAATATTCAATATTGCCCTGATATATACATCCTTATCGTCCCTTCTCAAGCCACATGCACGTGCCACATGGCTCTCGGAGAGCATGGTTTTTCTGTTGTAGACCATCAGCACGGACGCATAATCACCCTCGTGGACATAACGTCGGAAATTACGACAGTACTCCTCATACTGTCCCCGCGGGTTAATTGACTGGCAAAGGTCGTTGATATGCTCCTCAAGCTTGTTTATATTGGTGAATTTCCCGTCAATGCGATGCTCCACAGTCTTTTTCACCTTATGGCGAGTGTGTTGCAACGCCTGTTGACGAAGATCCACCTCAAAGAGCCGTAATATCGACTTCTTAACCTGCGCAAACACAGCATTTTCATCCTTATGGAAATGGCTCGCCACAGTGCGCACCACCTCTTCTATCATGAATATATTCTCTATCTCAGCAACATTCGGCACAAACACTTTTCTACGCCTGAGATAATCCACCTCACCCTCATCCCTTCGGTCACGGTCAACAATACCAAAAGCGTCAAGGTTATGGAAATCCCTAAGGCTGTTAAATGTGCGTGTCGATTCTATCACCTTGTCACATCCGCCAAGCGATTTAACAGTGTACTCTTTAAATATCAGAGGATATAGTTTTGAGTCTATCGAATTTACCCCGTCACCCTCTATAAAAAGCACAGGTTTACGGGCACCAAGGATTGCAAGATACACCTCTTCATTTATACCTTCGGCTGACGGCAAGAAATCATAGTCCCACTCACCTATGGTAGGGTCGCAGCTCTTGACCCATACAGTCAAACCCTCACCTCGTGTCGTGGCGAATGACAGATCATGTGTCACATATATAAACACACAATCGCTGCGCATCTGCTCTATCCTGTCCCAAAGCGAACGTATAGAGGTGGGATGCAAAAACATATCAGGCGACTCAACAAATATCGCCGCCCCGGGAGGTGCAAACATCGCCGCCCCGAGATAATACATCACAGCCCTTTCTCCAGCCGACAACTTAGATGATGAATATGTGTCTTCGCTGCTCTCACGCCCGAAAAGCATTTTACCGCTTTCAATCAGAACCTTGTTGTCGGGGAATACCTGTTGCCACAACCTTATCATCTTATCAAGACGTGTGGCTGGCAATTTTAAATTTTTCCCGCCCTGCTGTTCAAGGTCACGCTTATACTTATATGATATAAGATTAAGCATCTCCTCATTTATCAGCAATGCAAGCATCCTTTCAAACTCACCTTTTATATCGTCACGGATGATACCTGAGTTCTTCACCACCTCATGATAAAGCGAGTCGATGGAATTTTCACTTGGATCCTCCTGCTCTTTTCCGTACAGAGCCTTCAATGCTGACATTCGGAATGCCTTGGGACCTAAATCAGCGGCAAGACGATTGGCAAAACGAGTCTTTCCGGAACCGTTGGCTCCGATTATAATCAACTGATGGTTGTCAGATGTATCGACTTGAGGTGTACCGCCTCCCAGCCGTGGAGGTAAAGTCAGTTTCATAATACAGACTTCTAATTTGTTAAAATTTCACCAATTATTCCGGGGCAGTCTCTTACGATCTCTGGAACTCAGATGGAGACATGCCGGTAAGATGCTTAAAATACTTCCCGAACGATGACTGATTTGGAAAATTCAGGTCGTAAGCCACTTGCTGTATATTTTTGCCTGAGAACCTCAATAGATTCTTAGCTTCAAGTATAACAAACTCATCTATCACTTCAGCAGCCGACCTGCCAAGAGCTTCCTTTATTATAAGGGACAAGTATTTTGGTGAGATGAATAATTTTTCGGCATAGAACGACACCATCCTTTCCTGCTTATGATGGGTACGCACGAGCTGCATAAACTCGTTAACATATCCCGAACGGCGCGACCGGCGATAGTCAGGCTCCTCATTTTTCATTCGCTGCATCATCATCTGAATCATTTGATAGGTCAGGGCAGCAATGATGCATCGGGCTATCGATTTCACGTAGACCTTATCGGTATTTTGCGACAGATTCAGATGCAATATCTCATAATAACTTTTCAAGAGCCTTGCTTCATCAGCCGAGATGTGCATCACAAAGTCACTACTGTTAACTTCGGGATCTTTAATCTTGATTGGGGGCAATGTCGCAAGCACATTCAAATCATAGTTTATATCACGCATGAACTCCGGCGACACAAACAGCATATAACAGTCAAGATTATTCCACTCAACACCTTTTACCTCCACGATAGAGCCGGGCTTGATCACCGAAACTGAGTTAGCAGTCATGGAGCATGGGGAGAGATTCACCTCTATGTCTATTCTTCCGTTGAAGCAGAGCAGCCATGTCATACCGTCAAATCTGACCGGATTAGTGGTCAGAACCGGTATTTGATTTGACTCAGTGATACGGGTAAAGATATAATCGTCACTGAGATTGGAAAATTCGGTCGATATTCTCGACAATGACGTGAGTTGTGATAAATTGACTATTCTGCCCATATTTTACTCCTCTTGTTATATTGGGATTAGACAATCACAAAGTTAGTCAAAATATCCACATCCAAACATAAATTACCATAAAATTTTGCCAATAGCACATTTTCTTATCCTTTTCGACCAATCAAACATTAATTAGACGACGGTTTGACAAAGATATTTGGAATATTGGCGGTTTGTTAGTAATTTTGCGAAAAATTCATCCGAAATGGAACAAGACTTAAAAAAAGAATTATCTCAGGACCCCGACGGGTTATTGACATACGAATATATTGCTAATCACATAGGTACATGTGACGATATTATGGACGAGCTTATCGACAATATGATACTTGTCGATAGCACCGGACAATTCGTAGTTTCAGCTGCGCGCTACCTCTATGCCATTGACAACGAGCATCATGCAGACGCCATCAACCGTCTGATATCATCGGCTATAGAGAAAGACCGTGAACGCAAGTATCTGCCGGATCTCATACAGAGCATCTACGGTGCGGATTATGAAACACGTGCCGCCGAACTTTCAGCCACCGACGACAATTTCCGCCGAATGTACAAGCGTATAATGCCCCAGCAGGGAATATAATTTGTATTTATTTCTCTTCTAATACCTTCTCGTAAAATCTTCTCAGATTATTACGCAGTGTCTCGTCGGTAAAATTTTCGACATGCTTCTCACCTTCAGATATTAGTTCAGCACGCAAATCGGCTGAATTAAGCAGTTTGTGCATCGTATCTGCAACCCCTTTTGCGTCAAATGGGTCACAGTAGACAGCACCCGTTCCTCCCGCTTCTTCAAGACATGAACCTGTGGCGGCTATCACCGGGACTCCGGAGGTTATACCCTCCAAAACAGGGATTCCGAACCCTTCAAAATACGAAAGGTAGATGGCAAATTCACTCCCCTGATAAAATGCCGGCAGATGCTTCAGCGGAACACCGTTTATTATCCTTACACGACTTTCGAGACCGAGGGTTGAAATCTGTTTTTCAAGTTTTTTCTGGAGCGAGGTCTTTTTGCTGACTATCACCAAGGGGATATCATCTTCCAATTTCGATAATGCCTCTATTATTGTGGCATGATTCTTTCTATCCTCTAAGGTTCCTACCGCCAGCATATATTTTTCCGGAAGGTTATATATAGCTTTTACATCAGCTATCTCTTTCTCTGAATGTTTCTGCCTGAATGAAGCGTGGCATCCCTGATAAAGCACATCTATCTTATCGGGCGATATACCGTAGAAATCCACAATATCCCGCTTTGTCTGTTCGCTCACAGCTATTATCCTGTCGGCTACACGACACGCATATTTAGTCTTAGCCTCTAAAATTTTTCTTGACAGATAGTCATAGGTCGTAGGATAGCGCAAAAATATAAGGTCATGAATAGTGACCACGCTTTTACATCCGGCTTTACCAATACCGAACGGCAATTCATTACTCAAGCCATGGTATATCTCAACACCTGATTTTGCGATATCGGAAACCATGGAAAAATTACGCCAGTAATTGCGCCCTATCCCCGAACCGCTGCCACTATATATAAATTCAATCTTATGGCTCGGCATCAGACCTGCCAGACATCTTTCATTACCTTTATCAGGAGCAAACAGGACACATTCATCCTCGCCGGTGGCTGTGAGCAAATTCACTGTGCCGCGACTGTAATTCCCTATTCCGGTAAGATTGGATACTATTTTTTTCGCATCAAAACCGATACGCATGACTTGCTATTTTATTACAATGATTTATCAAAGAGATAGCCAATGTAGATTTTAACTATATGTTTTTAGACTACCTCTCAGTTTTTGTGCAAAGTTAAAAATTTTTTCTGTTCATTTTAACATTTTATGATAAGTTAAAACCACTCTTTAACGGAAAAACTGTAACTTTGTCTATTGAATCATTTTTCAAAAACTCAAAAATGAGAAGTTTAACCACTTTAATTATTGCTCTTTCAGTCTTATTTGGATTAAAAGCGCAAAGCATCGACAAAAATATGGATAATAACTCATCTAATGCGGATGATGTCAAGGTACTCCTTAAAACATCTCTTGGTGACATCACCATCCTGCTTTACGGCGATACTCCCCGCCATCGTGACAACTTCGTAAAACTCGTCAAAGAGGGGAACTATGACGGAGTTCTTTTTCACAGAGTTATAAACGATTTCATGGTTCAGACAGGCGATCCTACCTCAAAGAATGCACCCAAAGGGAAAATGCTCGGTGATGGCGACATGCCGTATGAAATTGACGCAGAATTCCTCTTCCCGACCCATTACCACCACAGAGGTGCGATAGCTGCCGCACGTCAGGGTGACAACGTGAACCCGGAGAAAAAATCATCCGGCTCACAATTCTATATAGTCACCGGCAAAAAATTCACCGCCGGTCAGCTTGACAGCATGGAACATCAGGCTGTGATGCGCCACAAACAGGAAGTGTTTGATTCACTTGCCAAACAGAACCGTGACTCCATCATGAGTCTACGTCGCAACCGTGATGCGGCAGGGCTTCAGGCTCTTCAGGAAAAGCTTGCGGCAGAGACCGAAAAGCTTACAGCCAACGACTCTGTTATATACACACCTGAAATCCGTGAAGCATATATGAACGAGGGCGGCACACCACATCTCGACGGAAGCTACACAGTGTTCGGTCGTGTTATCTCCGGGATGGACGTTGTAGATAAAATCCAAAAAGCTGAAACCGACGGTAATGACCGTCCGCTTGAGGATATACGTATAATCTCGGCAACCGTTTTACCCGACGACAAGTAATAGCCGATTTATTTCAGCCCTAAAACTTGTTATAAAAAGCTTAAATCAGTTCTAAGATTAACTTTTTATAAAGAGTTTAAATCAGTTCATTAATAAAAATCATTACCTTTGTGATTGTTTTCAACAGGTAAACAAATACAAAGGTTAAATTAGAGAATATACTATGTCACAAATCAAATGCGTGGGTATCCTCACCTCAGGAGGTGACGCACCCGGTATGAACGCCGCCATCCGTGCGGTCACCCGTTCTGCCATTTATGGAGGTCTCCGTGTCAAAGGTATCTACCGTGGCTATCGCGGTCTTATTACTGACGAAATCGTTGAATTTAAGACTCAGAATGTGTCAAACATCATTCAGGCGGGAGGCACAATCCTTAAGACAGCACGTTGTAAAGAATTCACCACTCCCGAGGGACGTCAGCTCGCTTACGACAACCTTAAGCGTCACGAGATAGATGCTCTCGTTGTGATAGGCGGTGACGGTTCGCTCACCGGTGCCCGCATATTTGCAAATGAGTTCAACCTCCCTATCATCGGTCTGCCGGGTACTATTGACAACGACCTTTACGGCACCGACTCAACCATAGGTTATGACACCGCCCTAAACACCATCATGCAGTGTGTCGATAAAATCCGTGACACCGCCACAAGCCATGAACGCTTGTTCTTCATTGAAGTGATGGGACGTGACGCCGGCTTCCTCGCCCTCAACGGCGCCATAGCCTCAGGAGCGGAAGCAGCCATTATCCCTGAAATCTCCACAGAGGTTGACCAGTTGGCAGAACTTATTCAGAACGGTTTCCGAAAGAGCAAAAACTCATCTATCGTCCTCGTGGCTGAAAGCCCGGTAACAGGGGGTGCGATGGGTCTTGCCGAACGTGTTAAGAACGAGTATCCCGGCTACGATGTACGTGTGTCAATACTCGGACACCTTCAGCGAGGCGGCTCCCCAACAGCTCACGACCGTATCCTTGCATCACGAATGGGTGCCGCAGCCATCGATGCTCTTATCGAGGACCAGCGCAATGTCATGATAGGTATACGCAACGATGAGATAGTCTACGTACCTTTCTCAAAGGCAATCAAAAACGACAAACCCATCAACAGGGAACTTCTCAACACACTGCGCCGTCTCTCTATCTGATCCCGGCGATATATGATAGAGATTAGGAATATATCAAAGAGTTTTGACCGGCTCCGGGTGCTTGACGATGTGAGCCTTACCATCAACGATGGTGAGTTCTTATCTATCGTCGGTCCCAGCGGAGCCGGAAAGACTACTTTGCTGCAAATCATAGGCTCATTGGAAGCGCCTGACTCAGGGAGTGTGCTGTATGACGGCACTGACATCGTGAAAATGAAAAGCGACGTTCTCGCCCGTTTTCGTAATTCCAACATCGGATTCGTGTTTCAGTTCCATCAGTTGCTTCCCGAATTCACTATAACTGAAAATGTAGCCCTACCGGCAATGATAGGTGGCAAAAGCAAGCGAGAAGCCATGGCTGAAGCCACAAAGATTCTGGAAGGACTCGGACTTGGCAGTCGCCTCGACCACCGTCCCAATCAGCTTTCAGGTGGCGAACGCCAACGTGCGGCAGCTGCAAGGGCGCTTATAAATGACCCTAAGGTAATTCTCGCTGACGAACCATCCGGGAGTCTGGATTCACATAATCGAGAGGAGCTTTACCGTCTCTTCTTCGAACTTCGCGCCACTACCGGCAAAACATTCATCATTGTGACTCATGATGAGTCGCTCGCAGTAAACTCTGACCGTGTGATCCACATGAACGACGGTCGCATCATAACCTAAACGAACTATAATGCTTCGACAAATCATTCTGACACTGACATCACTCATATTACTCACATCTTGCCTTTCCGACAACGGCCATGACGGACCTGTTGACATGATCTGTTGGGACATCGCCACATTCAACGGCAATATAAATGATAAAGCCCAATTCACCATAAGACAAGTAAATGACCTGCCCGAAGCAACTCTTATAGCCCAGACTGCCATTAAGACCGGTGATAAGGATATGACCGGTAAGAGAATGTTGATAAGTTACATTCCCGAGGACAACAAACCTTACACCTCCGGACCAATCACTCTTTACAGTGCCGCGGCAGTCAACCAGTCTCCGACAAAGATAGAGAGCATGAACGATTACACCGATTGGAACCGTGACCCTGTATATCTATACAGTGCTTGGCGCACAGGTACCTATCTTAATTTTCATGTTGCCCTCACCTACGATAAAGAGCCGCGAGTGTTCCGCATAGTGGTCGATGAAACTACTGTCGGGAATGATTACCCAGATTTATATCTGGTGCATATCATGAATCAGGTAACCGACTATCATGACCGCAGATATTACGCATCGTTCGATATAAGCGAGATATGGAACCGAGATAATGTATGCGGGGTGAGATTGCATGTCGCAAACTCCAATCTTGATAAAGACATATTCACATTTAACAAGATTAATTAACCATTATTTCTCCTTAATGGATTATATATTAGCATATTTCACCAAATTGCTCACAAAATATGGAAATGTGCCAATGGTTAAAGTTTCATTAAATGCTATGGAGTCATAAGAAATTTTAATAAATTTGTGTTGAAATAAGTAATATAAATTTGTGAGCCTCGCCAATAGTACTGAACTCTCTCCAAGCTCACTGTGAATCGCTAAGAATATGGCTAAAATTATTGGAGCTGTAGAGATAAACCAAGAAAGATGTAAAGGTTGCGATCTGTGTGTCGTTGCCTGTCCATGTAATGTTCTTGCTCTGCAACCAAAAGAAGTAAACGACCGCGGCTACCACTTTGCCACGGATGAAAATCCGGAAAATTGTATCGGATGCGCTGCATGTGCAACGGTTTGTCCGGATGGATGCATAACTGTCTACCGTCTGGTAGAAAAATAAATTAACAATTCATACTCTCCCCTCATACACACGATTTATGGAAGAAGAAGTTAGATTAATGAAAGGCAATGAGGCTATAGCCCATGCGGCGATACGCTACGGCGTTGACGGCTATTTCGGCTATCCCATCACTCCTCAGAGCGAAATCCTTGAAACACTTGAGGAACTAATGCCCTGGGAGACCACCGGCATGGTGGTGCTTCAAGCCGAAAGCGAGATAGCCGCTATCAACATGGTATATGGCGGTGCCGCTACCGGAAAAGCCTGCATGACATCTTCATCAAGCCCGGGTGTAAGCCTCAAACAGGAAGGCATATCATATATCGCCGCCGGCGAGCTTCCCGCACTCATTATAAACTGTATGCGAGGAGGTCCCGGTCTCGGCACCATCCAACCCTCGCAGGCTGATTATTTTCAAGCCACCAAAGGTGGTGGACACGGCGACTATCATCTCATCGTGCTTGCACCTGCTTCCGTGCAGGAGATGGCTGACTTCGTAGGACTTGGTTTTGACCTCGCATTCAAATACCGCAACCCTGTGATGATGCTTGCCGACGGTATAGTGGGACAAATGATGGAAAAGGTTGTACTACCGCCACAACGCCCTCGCCGCACCGATGAAGAGATAGCTCTTCAATGCCCTTGGGCTGTGACCGGCAAGCCTGACACTCGTAAGCCTAACATTCAGACCACCCTTGAGCTTGACCCGGTGGCTATGGAACGTAATAACATACGCCTTCAGGCTACCTACTCGCTGATATCGGAAAACGAAGTCCGTTATGACGAGTATGCCACTGACGATTGCGAATATCTTATAGTAGCCTTTGGCTCTGTGGCACGTATCTGCCAAAAAGCCATCGAGGAAGCGCGTGAGGAAGGTATCAAGGTCGGACTTCTGCGACCCATCACCCTTTGGCCCTTCCCGACAAAAGAAATTTGCCGTCTCGGCAAACAGGTGAAGAAGATTTTGGTAGTAGAACTCAATGCCGGGCAGATGATAGAAGATGTGCGTCTGAGCCTTGACTATAAAATACCGGTGCGACATTTCGGCAGAATGGGAGGCATAGTGATGGATCCCGACGAAGTTCTCGTCGCACTCAAAAATTTGATCAATGAATAAAGAAGAAATCATACAGAAAGGTACCGTTGTCGAATGTAAGCCCCGCTTGCTTAATGACAATACCATGCACTATTGCCCCGGCTGTTCCCACGGCGTGGTGCATAAGCTCGTTGCTGAAATCATCGAGGAGATGGGTGCCGAACATATAGCCATAGGTATAGCCCCTGTGGGTTGCGCCGTAATGGCTTACAATTATGTTGATATCGACTGGATCGAGGCTGCTCACGGACGTGCTCCTGCCATTGCCACAGCTGTGAAACGACTTAACCCGTCACGTCTTGTGTTCTCTTATCAGGGTGACGGCGACCTTGCAGCCATAGGTACTGCCGAAACAATCCATGCTGCCAACCGAGGTGAGAATATCGCCATTATATTTATAAATAATGGTATATACGGAATGACCGGCGGTCAGATGGCGCCTACAACCCTTGAAGGTATGGTCACTTCTACCACACCATACGGCAGAAGAGTCGAACTTAACGGATATCCGTTGCGCATCACGGAGCTTCTCGCTCAACTCGACGGCACATGCTATGTGACCCGTCAGAGTGTGCATACTGCCCCGGCGGTACGCAAGGCAAAGAAAGCAATCCGCAAGGCATTCGAAAACTCAATTAAAGGACTCGGCACATCAATCGTTGAAATCGTTTCAACTTGCAGTTCAGGATGGAAAATGTCGCCCGAAAAAGCCAATGACTGGATGGCTGAGCACATGTTTGAGAAATATCCTCTCGGTGATCTTAAAGACACCGTTAAATAACACGGAAGCCACAACGACACCGTTTAAAACACGACAGAAATGAAGGAAGAAATTATAATAGCAGGATTTGGCGGACAAGGAGTACTCTCGATGGGTAAAATCCTCGCTTACGCCGGACTTATGGACGGATTGGAAGTGACTTGGATGCCTGCTTACGGACCCGAACAGCGAGGTGGTACTGCAAATGTGACAGTCATCCTCTCTGACCAGCCCATCAGCAGTCCTGTGCTCAACTCTTATGACACTGCGGTAATCCTTAACCAACAAAGTCTTGATAAGTTCGAGAGCAAGGTGAAACCGGGCGGTACACTGATTTATGACCCATACAGTATCCACCATGCACCGACACGCACCGATATAAAGATATACCCTGTGGATGCGATGGAGACTGTTTTTGAACTTTCGTCAAGCAAATCGTACAATATGGTACTCTTGGGCGCACTGTTGAAAATACGTCCTCTTGTGCCGGTCGATGCCGTAATGAAAGGATTAAAGAAGACTCTTCCCGAACGTCATCATCATCTCCTACCCATCAACAAGGAAGCAATCCTGAAAGGTATGGAACTACCCAAGATATAAAAATAACTTGTAAAAAACATATCCCTGCAAACAGGCTCCCCGATAAGACTTGAAAGCATCTTATCGGGGAGCCTGTTATTTTATCAATATTTATCTGATTAGTCCATCGTATTAACGACGTCTTCTTTTGGTAGACTTTTTAGTGGCGCTCTTCTGGGGGATTGTGAGCTTGTCGCCTATGTCAAGGCGTGTGCTTCCTCCCATACGATTAGCCGACTGAATGGCAGCCACGGTGGTGCCGTAACGTCTGGCTATCTTCTCAAGAGTGTCACCTTTCTTAACCTTATAGATTGTCGGGGATGCCTTGGTAGTGGTAGCCTTCTGAGTTGTGCTCTTATTCTGAGTCTTGGAAGCCTGTTTGCTTTGAGTTTTAGCTACCGGGGCATTGGAAGTGTGAGTCGATGTCGCTGATGCAGCATCTTTCTGCAATGTTGCGTTGGTAGAAGTCGCTTTAGTATCCTCCTGAGTGTTATTTGCCATAGTGGCAGTAGTAGATGAAGATGATGATTCACGCAACTCCTGAGCGCTTACCTGAGCGACCTCGGGAGCGGCTACCACCTTTATATTATCAGGCGACATACGCTCTATCACTTCTATCACAAGGTTATCGCCCTCTTTCACCTTTCCTCTACGAAGCTTGTTCCATCGCTTTATATCAGTGGCAGAAACACCATATTGACGTGCGATGTCACGTATATTCTCTCCACGGGTCACCACATGGGTTTTCCGCACTATACGTTCCGGTATCTGAGCCTGAGCTATCTCATTGTTATTTTCGGCATTGACCGTCTGCTGACTTGCATTGGCAATATTGGCAGCTCCGTTATCATTATGGATAATAGGGGTCTCGCTCTCTCCCGGTTCAACATTGGTGCGACGTGCGTAAAGGGGTGCATCGTAATCTACAATTCTCTTCTCACTCATCACGTAGCTCAGACACTGCTGAGTGGGGAGTGTGAGTGTATACGGACGGTAGTCACCCGGAATTATATCCTTACGGAACTGCGGGTTCAACATTCTGATTTCATCAACCGGTATGTTAAGCACTGCCGCAATCTGATTGAAGTGGATATACTTGTTTACCACAACGGTATCGGTGGTAAGATGACGTTTCACGACCGTAGGAGTGATACCATGCTTTCCATAATAATTCATCACGTAATTAGCAGCGATAAAAGCCGGCACATAGCCTCGTGTTTCCTGAGGAAGGTAATTATAGATTTCCCAAAAATCCTTTTTACCCTCTCCACCGGCACGGCGCAAAGCCTTGTTCACATTGCCGGGACCGCAGTTATATGCCGCGATGGCAAGTGACCAGTCATTGTATATACCATACAGCTGCTTCAGATAGCGGGCAGCGTTTCGAGATGACAATCTTGGGTCACGACGCTCATCCACGAGCGAATTAACTTCCATACCTAAACCTTGGGCGGTAGGCGCCATAAACTGCCACAAACCGGCAGCTCCGGCTCTTGAAACAGCATTTGGATTTATTGCCGATTCTATCACGGGAAGATACTGAAGCTCGGTAGGCATACCTTCCTTAAGCAATTCCTCCACAAACATACGTCCATAATAGTTATGCAATGCGAGCATATCAGCCACTAATGAACGTCGCTTTGTAAGGTACATATCTATGAACTTACCCACAATGGAATTATATGGCAATTCTATTTCGGTAGGCAGTTTGGCAAGACGACTTTCATACTCAGCAGGTGAAGCTGTCATGTTGGCACCCATGTCAATGCCCGGCACCACATAGTTTTTGAGATAAAAATTCTCCTCCAACAGTCGAGTCTGTGTCTCGAAGCTTTCCGGAGCTATTATATTGTCGTCAGTGATTGAATACTTGATTTCTAATATGGATGAGACTGCGGAAGCCGACAATGCCATTCCGAAGCCAAGGATTGTTGTTACTAATGCTTTTCTCATTGCTGTTATGAAATGGAGAGTATATATTATGATTTAAGATTGGATAGATTTCATCAGAAGTTCACCGCCCAATATAACCCGATGGCAGGGGAGTTAGACCTCATATCGGTATTTAAGAGCGTTGCCGCCACATCCATTGACAGATCCGGCGATATGTCGAAATGCGCCAACGACGCATCGACGTAGGCATCCACCATGGAGAGCAGATAGACTCCGACCATACAGATTATACACAAGTCTCTGTTACGACGGTAATAATTTTTACGTGTTCGCAGAAGATTCGTGAGCCAAGTCTTGTCGAGATCCTCCTCTTTGACTGTTGGCGCAAAGAAATCCATATAGCTATTGGTAGTAGGGTCATTGTCCATGATGTCAGAGTAAGCGGTGGTATAATCCTTCAACATGGTATTATTCCACGATGTGGCATACCCTAATCCCATAAATGCGCCCACCACTATAGGAAGTTTCCAATAGCGGCGGTTATAAAGCTGTCCCAAACCGGGGAAAAGAGCCGACATCCAGACAGCCCTTGTCGGGTCAGGAGTGAACGTGAATTTCATTTCTTCAGACTCAACATTTTTAATGGCTGCTGAATCGGGAGCCAATGGCATGTTAGAGGCATTGACTATGGGAATAGAATCAACCGGAACTATCGACACTGAGTCGCCAAGAGCTGACAGACTATCCACCACTACCACTGCAGGAGTTTTCACCGGCGCACCTACTGCTATCGAATCAGGGATTTCAACCACCGGCGAGGTTGGGCGTCGTGTCGGACGCACCGGTTTATTGGGCGTTTCCGAAAAAATGTTAACAGGGCTGACCAACGTGTATATCAACACGCCGACCAGCGCCATTAGCATACGGTATTTATGTGAGAACACTTTTTCCGAAGTGAAATACATTTTAGTTTATGATACTGATAATCAAGATGTAGCATCTATGACTATCAAAATCCTTATTTGAATATTTGAGTTGTCACTGCTTTGCAGTGTCAAAGATAGCAATTAATCTTTCAAGTTCCGCATCATCTTTGAAAGAAAATGATATTGTTCCCTTTCCCGAAGCACTGCAAGATAGCTTAACAGGTGTATTAAACCGCTGAGAAAGATGATTCTTTAAAATATCATAATCATTGTTAGAAAACCTTTTGCTATCCTTTTCCTCCGGTTTAACACCTTCAAGCGATGCCTGCTGATATTTTTTAGCAAGTTCCTCGACACGGCGCACTGAAAGCCCTTGTTTCAGTATCTCTTCGTAAAGCTTCAACTGAAATTTAGGATCGTCCACACCGAGCAACGCTCTCGCATGTCCCATATCTATACGCTTGTCCCTAAGTCCGAGCTGCACTTCCGCCGGCAAGCGTAGCAATCGCAGAAAATTTGCCACAGTAGCCCTTTTCTTCCCTATCCTCTCGCTAAGACGTTCCTGAGTGAGAGAATATTGGTCAATCAGTTTTTTAAACGTAAGGGCGATTTCTATGGCATTCAGATCCTCTCTCTGGATATTCTCTATGAGAGCCATTTCAGTCAACTCAGTGTCGTTGGCTGTGCGGATATATGCCGGAACCTTTGTCAGACCAGCCATTATGGCAGCTCTGTAACGACGTTCGCCGGCTATAATCTGATAGGAATCATTACCTATTTTTCTGAGAGAGAGAGGCTGTATTATGCCAAGTTCACGTATGGAGCGTGACAATTCTTCCAAAGCCTCCTCATCGAATATGCTTCTCGGCTGCTCCGGATTTGGCGTAATGCGATCAATATCTATATCATTTATGGCAGATGTCCCCTGAGCGGGCGCATCGTCCATGGCAATTAGTGAGTCTAATCCCCGTCCAAGGGCGGGACGTTTGATTGGAGGCATAGAGATAGGGCTATAATGCTTTGTATTGGGTTAATGAATGTTATACTCTCTTTGCATTTTTGGAGATAAGCTCCTTTGCAAGTGCGATATGAGAAGTGGCACCTCTTGACAGCGGGTCGTAGAGCAGTGCCGGAAGTCCGTGGCTCGGAGCCTCGCTCAGACGGATGTTACGAGGTATCACCGAATCAAACACCATCGGTCCGAAATGCCCTTTCAGCTCTTCATAGATCTGATTGGCAAGACGCAGACGTGCATCATACATCGTCAGAAGAAATCCTTCTATCTCAAGTTTCGGATTAAGTTTGGATTTGATTATACGGATTGTATTCAAGAGTTTTGTGATACCTTCCAGTGCGAAATATTCAGCCTGCACCGGAATTATCACGGAGTTAGCAGCGGTTAGTGCATTAACAGTTATCAAACCTAATGACGGAGAGCAGTCAATCAATATGTAATCATACTTGTCAGCCACAGGTGCAATTGCGTTTTTCAACACATTCTCACGCGAAGGCTTATTGATCAGCTCAATCTCAGCTCCCGCAAGGTCAATGCGCGATCCTACCAAGTCGAGACCTTCACAGCATGTCGGAACTTGCGACCCGTCCATGGGATACTCATCAACTAAACACTCGTATATCGAGGATTGCATTGACTTGGGGTCAATACCATATCCTGAAGTAGCGTTAGCCTGCGGATCCGCATCTATTATCAGAGTCTTTTTCCCTTCAGCGGCAAGCGATGCTGCAAGATTGATAGTGGTGGTGGTTTTACCAACGCCACCTTTCTGATTAGCTATTGCGATTATTTTACCCATATTATGTTATTACAATGGTGCAAAGTAACCAAAAAAACATCAAACTGCCACGTTATCAACTATCAAAACGTGTTAAAATGTTGAAAACTCGTGGAAAATGTTAACAATTGACAATGGACAATGGACAATTGACAATTTGCAATTTGCAATTGACAATGGACTGTTGACAATGGACAATGGACAATGGACAATTCCATCCGGTTTGAGTGTTCGGATGGAATTGTCGATTATAAGTAATTCAAATCTAAACTGTAAACTCTAAACTAACTGTCAATTGCTAACTGTCAATTGTCAACAGTCCATTGTCAATTGCTAACTGTGTATTGTCAGGACGTATGATGCGCCATTTGTAATGTCGGGGTCAAGGGCAAGTGAGCCGTTTATGTTTTTAGCCCTCACAGCACATACGGGGAGAAGGAGTATGTCGCCGTCAGCTAACTGATGTGACACATCGAACGGGTTGAAAATCGTCTCACGCTTATCGGAGGTCACGGCAGGACCATTGTCGGTCACCACAAACTGATGGCTCTTTGCTCCACGTTTTTTATAAGATACTGTAATTTTACCATTCGCAGGAGTGTTGGCAGCCGCATTCTTCAGAAGATCCGTCAAGATAATCTCAACCTCTTTCGGTGCTATGTGTGCCATACCTTTGCATCCCGAGAAGTTGACCATCACACCGGGCTTAAGTAACGGGCGTATCTTATCAACCACATCCTTGCAATATCGCTCAATATCAATATCTTCCATGGCTGATTCATCGACAGTGACAGATGAATCGGCATCAGAGTATTCGCCAAGACGTTTGATGTATGTACGTAGATTATCCATTTCGGGAGTGTCACTGTCTATCTTGTTCAACGCCGGCTCAATGACCGCCGACATATTGTGAATCATCTTGCTCTTGGCATCGCTCTGCTCATCGGCAATTATGACTTGCTGTCTCAGTTTGCGATTGCGTGCAAGTGAACGGGCATACATCACACAAATGAAAGCGATGGCGGCGACAGCCACAACAAGTATGGCTATCAATGTGCCTATGACTCCGTTTTTTACCTTGATGGTATGATCCTTGTCACCAATAGTTGTCTGAGCCGTTGCCAACTCTTTTTTGGCTTTCGCAAGATCCGATTCAGCGTTCATCTCTGCTATAGAGTCTGACCATGCCATATAGCTTTTATACACATGGTTAACCAGTGATGCGTCGTCGGCAGTCACACCTTTACTGATAAGCCCCATAAACTCTTTCTTTACATCTTCCACACCGGATCCGGAACCTGTTTCCTTCACTAATCTGCCAATACAGCTATCACCCTTCGCAGGCTGCCCTATCGAATAATAATAGTTGGCTTCGCTTAGCAACATCTCTCGTGTGATCTCCTTGTTATTCGCATTTTTAGCGTATGTCGCCATTCTCTGGATTGTCTTTGTGGCACCTGAGTTATTTTTCAATCTCATATAAAGATCGAGCCGACCCTTTTCAATGGTGAAAAACACTGCAGGGAGCGAGTCGGCGGTGACATGATTTTTGTTCAGATATGTCACGGTATTTGAGAGAAGCTTAAAGGCTCCTTCATAGTTTTTTGCGTCAGCACACAGCGCCGAAGCTGCCACCGCAGAACGTGCCGCCGGCAAATATTGGTGGGCTGAAAGTTGGGAATTGTAACTTTTTATCACCCTCTCGAAATTGTTCTGTGCCATTACCGTCATCCCCACGGCGCTTAATGCGAGCAACAGAACCATAAAAATGGAGCGTCTCATATTAAAAAAGTTTTGTGTGTTAATCGAAAAAAAATAGCTTTACGTGTTGCTCCACATATCACTTTCTATAGCTTTACGTGTTGCATCATAGTTATTTAGTAGTATCTAACTTAGAAACACACATAACCCATAAAAAGTTAGTAACCTTTTTCTTAAAATTTTTTTATTAACTTTACCACCAGAGAAGTGTTTTCTATTGAAATCAGTCATGTGATTAACATTTCATAAAAAGTTTAGATCAGTTCATTATATGAAAAAATCCATATATATTCCGGAAATCCGTCGCACTGAGGTCAACCGTTACATAGCTCCGCTACGTGAGGGTGGCTCACTCCCTGCTCTTGCCGAAGCTGATGACGGTTTTAAATACGTGGTGAAGTTCCGTGGTGCCGGGCATGGCACCAAAGCTCTCATTGCCGAACTTATAGGTGGTGAGATGGCACGTGCCGCCGGATTGAGAGTGCCGGAACTCGTGTTCCTTGACCTCGGAGAAGAATTTGGACGCACAGAAGGTGACGAGGAGATACAAGACCTGCTGAAGGGAAGCCAAGGTCTAAACCTTGGTCTCCATTACCTCTCAGGCGCAATGACTTGGGACGTGGCTGTCAACCATGCATCACCCCTTGAAGCATCTATGATAGTATGGCTTGACTCATTCCTGACAAATGTCGATCGCACCGTGCGCAACACCAATATACTCTTGTGGCAACGTGAACTATGGCTTATAGATCATGGCGCATCACTGTATTTCCACCATTCATGGAACGGCTGGGAGAAAACCGCTCTCACCCCATTCCCGTACATCAAGGATCATGCTCTCATACGTGACGCATCCATGCTCCGTGAAGCCGATGAAATAATGCGTCAGCGCATCACCCCCGAAACAATCAGAGCGATTGTTGACACGATACCTGATGATTGGCTTGACGAACCGGAAGAACAGCGAAAAGTGTATACACAGTTCCTCACCACACGTCTTGAAAACTCAAATATATTTACCGACCATGCAATCACAGTCCGACAAACACTTATATGAATATGCCGTGGTGCGCTATGTGCCGCGTGTGGAGCGTGAAGAGTTCATCAATGTCGGGCTTGTGATGATGTGCAAGCGCCGCCGATGGTTACGTGCTCAGATATGCTGCGATGAGAAACGCATAGCCGCATTGTGGAAAGACGCCGAT
Source organism: uncultured Duncaniella sp. (assembly GCA_910577335.1). Classification (GTDB taxonomy): domain Bacteria; phylum Bacteroidota; class Bacteroidia; order Bacteroidales; family Muribaculaceae; genus Duncaniella. Next base: position 27,075 of record CAJTMJ010000013.1, read on the forward strand.
CTCGAAACCTTGCGTCAGCAGCTCCAATCTTTCATCGATATATCAAAAGGTGTCGGTGACAGCCCCATCGCCAGCCTTGAAGCGCACGAACGTTTCCGCTGGCTCACAGCCGTGCGCAGCGCATCCATCGCCACCTCACGCCCCCACCCGGGACTCACCACCGACCTCGACACCACCTTCACCCGCCTTTTCTCGGAACTTGTGGAGGATAACTAAATGGCAATAGTTTATGGATGTATTTCGAAAAGAACTTAATCAGATATACTCTTCCCAGCATCTCGAATCTGAATTTCTCGATAATAAAGAAATCGAAATCTGTAGGACGATAGTAGGTAATATGACATCTGTCACCAACGCATGTTGTGTTATAACTAATGCTGCATGTGATTATTGCTATCTTTTTGGAGGGGAGCTTGCTTCTTTACTGGGAATTTGTGAGGGAAAACAGCTGTATAAGGAATTCGACTCAAGTGATGAAGATATAATTTATAATAAACTTCATCCCGAAGATCTCGTCGAAAAGAGGATGTTGGAATATGAGTATTTTAAATTCGTCAACGAATTGCCGGAAGAAGAAAAAATACGCCATAAAGCCACTTGCCGTATAAGAATAAAGAACCGATTGGGCAATTATATCATACTTGACAACAGCACTCAGATAATGAGAACTTCACCTATGGGGAAAATATGGTTGATACTTTGCTGCTATGATTTATCCCCTTCACAAGAAATTCAGGAAGGGATCAATGCACATATTGTAAACAACCAAAATGGTGAAATAATCAGTTTGTCATTTTCTGATAGAAAGTCCCGTATACTAACAGAAAGGGAAAAGGAGATATTAATGTTAATAAAGGAGGGGAAACCGAGCAAACAAATTGCTGACATATTGGGAATCAGCATACACACTGTAAACAGGCACAGACAAAATATTCTTGAACGATTGAGCGTTGGTAATTCAGTCGAGGCAATAACAGCAGCTATTTCCATGGGACTTTTGTAGAGTCCGTGGTTATAAATCAGTATTGCGTTCCATGATAAAGCGAGATAAATTTGCAGAAAATTATCTCATCATGAAGAATTCATATTTACTTACAATTCTATTATTACTCCTATCGTGCAAAACCTTACCAGCTCAAATGTCAGAATTTGATTGGAAAGGTGCTACTATCTATTTTGTTATTACCGACCGTTTCTGCAATGGTGATTCTACCAATGACGTTAACTATGGGAGAATAGTGGATTATGGTAGCGAGCAGTTGAACGCTGCCACTTTTCACGGAGGGGATTTCAAAGGTATGCTCCAAAAAGCAAAAGCCAACTATTTCACTGACTTGGGTATCGATGTACTATGGATGACAGATATCTATGAACAGATACACGGATGGATGTCAGGTTCGGGACCGATCAACGACTTCCCCCATTATGGCTATCATGGATATTACCCTCTCGACTATACCCAAATTGATCAAAATTATGGAACTATTGAGGAATTTCGTGAGCTGGTGGATACCCTCCATTCACAAGGTATCCGTGTGATGCTCGGAGCCAATCTCAACGACCCCGGTTATCCTACCCTGCTCGATGCTGTACAAACAGGATTTACTAATACCGGCTTAACAGAGGAAAAAGCTGCCCGTCATAATCGGAATTGGAGCTACGACAACTTTTTCGCAGACCGTCTTAATTGGGACGGATGGTATAACCGTGAATGGATTCGTATGCCTGATGAAAACTGGGATGAAAGTGCCCCCTTGGAAGCAACACTGTTTGGTATGCCTGATTTTAAGGATGAAAGTAACACTCCTGTCTCCATACCTGACTTTCTTCACCGCAAATGGGAAAAAGAGGGCACAACAAATGATGCTTGGGTTAATCCATCAGCACTTAAATACAGAATTGACCGCAAACAGTCTCCGATGCAGTATATTATTGCATGGATATCATCGTGGGTGGAAGAATTTGGCATTGATGGTTTCCGCTGCGACATCGTAGAAAACGTACACTTATATAGGTGGAAAGAGCTTAACAAAGCTTGTGATGAAGCTCTTTCACGATGGAGAATTGCTCACCCGGAATCTCCGGCATCAAAATGGACCGACAGATTTTACATGACCGGGGATTACGACAATGCTTCGATTGATTACAAAGCGGATTATGCCGATGCAGGGTTCTTAAGCATGGTAAATTTTTATTTTCCGAAACATGGAGACCTTGATAACATAGTGTATACATGGCAAGCTTATGCTGACACTCTACATGCTCATCCTGACTGGCATCCATTCAGCTATCTGAATAATTCTTATCACAGGGATGCCGACATGACCAATATGATTGATTGCGCCACAACTTTTCTTCTCACTCCCGGTGCTGCTCAAATATTTTATGGAGATGAAACAGGAAGAGAGTTGAGCAACGCTCGCTTTAATGTGGACAGCGACCAAGCTTTCCGTTCTGACATGAATTGGGAAGATATAAACCAAAATCAACTACATCATTTCCAAAAACTCGGGAAAATACGCCAAGCAAATCCTGTAATTGGGACAGGTCACCAACTAACTATCGACGTTCATACCTGCGCACGATATAACGAAACAGACACAATAATTATACGTGTATTGCCAATTGCCGGGAAGACTATATCTGTCAATAATTTTTTTGAAGATGGCATCACTCTGACTGAGCTATATACCGGTCAAACCGCAAAAATTGTCAATGGTAAAATATCCTTTCCTAAATATGAAAATAAAATCGCCATACTTAAAAAACAAAAATAAAGGAATAAGCGCAGACAAAATGATATTACAATTATCAGAACCCCACAGAAAATCACCACCCTCACCCCCTCAGCCTATCGGCAGGCATATCAAAAACGTGTTGCAGAATCAGACACATCTAATTCTGCAACAAATCTCACATGAAAACAACTGCTAAAGCATATTCTGAGGTTCCTTAGGGATATTGTTTATAGATACTGTATGGAACGAGTGGAAAGCAACTCTGTTTCTTCACCATCTTTTTCAGCGACCATGTTTATAGATTTCAGCTTACACTCGCTTTTTGAGAATATAGCTTTAAGTTTTAATATTCCGTGACCTTCCACACCACGGTTGGAAGTCACAATAACATTGTCGCCATCTTCAGTGAATACAAATTTTTTTGAGGATTTAAACTCCTTGTTCACAGACTCTAAATTAAGCAAAGCCTTAAACTTTTCAGAATGGAATGTGGTCGGAAATCGCTTTACCTCTGTGCCATTCTCCAATTTCACATAATACTTACCATCAAAAATTATGACAGTTTTTTCCGGATCATCCCATTCAACACGCAACTGCTCATCACCGGGCACAGATGTAAGATACATGGTGCCATTCATCGGTTCACCCGCTATATCAGCAGTATAAACCTCTTCATCATCACTCCTCACGGCACGAAGTGTAAACTCCACACGACACTTTTGAGCCTCGTTAACTTCCTGAAGCACCTTCGCCGCCAACTCAGGCGCAGAAAGCGGAGCCTCGGCAGCTTGAGCGGGAGGATTCACGGCAAATGTTACAATCACAGCTATCATGGCAGCAATGCCGCCAAAAGCAATCCATTTAAAATAGTTGGAACGTTTTGATTTCATTTTCAATTCTATTTTTGATTTAGGGTAACGTCTATGACGAGGGGTGAGAAGACTAATGACCTTATCAACCTCTTCCTGCTCTGTAAGTCTATTTCTTGTTTCCATAATTATTGTGCCTTTTAAAACAGATTATATTTTTTCAACTCATTGCGCAATTTATCTATTCCGTAGCGGAAGCGTGATTTAGCGGTAGGCAACGGGACCTCGGTGATTTCAGCAATCTGCTCAAAAGTAAGCCCGCAATGAAGTTTCAGACGTATGGTCTCCGACTGTTCCGGTGAAAGCCGTGCCAAAAGTGCGTTTATCAACCTGAATTCATCCTCGAACGATTCCGGTGACATATCGGCGACATCAAAGCCTGACAAGTCATTGATATACACCTCATCATTGCGCTGATGACGTTGACGAGAGGTACAACAATTTGAAAGAGTTCGATAAATGTAGCCTTTCAGATTGGCTATACCTGAAAGCGATGCGAATTTCGACAGGAGCGTCACATATAGATCCTGCAAAACATCCTCAACGTCTGCAAGTTCTATGAAGCGATAACTTGCATATTGAAAAAGATTATTCCGCTCTTCTTCAAGAGCTCTTTCTATTTGTTGTCTGAGGTTTCCTTTTTCCATTACCTGATGCTTTAGAGGTTGGTTAAAAACAACCTCCTACTATTATGACGCAGAAAATCGAGAAAAGATGTAAATAAGCCTGAGATTTTTTGTATCTTTACCCTCCGAAATCCGATTCCGCCTTTAGATTTAAGCCGATAGAGATCTGTCGTGGTAAACTTTCACGGTGTACTAAAAAGATTTAATAACTTCGTCTGATAAGCGAAAGTTCCTGAAATAATCGGGGATTTATCCCTCGCAGACACACCGGATGGTAACGTCCGATTGTTATATCTCTGTGGATTGCATAAAGGCAGGAGGCATGAATTATGAGAAAAATACTTACAACCTTAATGATAATATGCGCACTTGTCGCAGGAGCTTCACCTGCTGCGGCACCTCGCAAAAGCAAAGCTAAAAAAGCCCGTACCACACGAGTGGCTAAAACAAAAAAGCCACGCATAAGTGTGGCACGCCAGCCTTTTGTAACCCGAGTGGATGCTCCCAAAGCCCCTAAAGGTCTTGACGGCAAAAACATAGCGTTGTGGCAGAGCCACGGACGATACTTTGACCAAAAGGAGGACAGGTGGATGTGGCAACGTGCCCGACTTATGGGAACGGTGGAAGACCTCTTCCCTCAGGCGTTCGTATTGCCCTACCTCATCCCTATGCTTGAAAATGCAGGCGCATACGTGATGGTGCCTCGTGAACGAGACCTGAACACCACTGAAATAATAGTTGACTTTGACGGCGGTTTCGCCCAGCCTACCTACGTGGAAAACAACGGTTCGCAGAAATGGGGACAACTGCAAGGCAAAGCCGGCTTCGGATATAAAAAATCAGAACTGTCGAATGGTGATAACCCGTTCCGTATGGGTACAGTCAGGGAAGTAAAGACTGTCACTGACCGAAATAAAGTATCCACAGCCCAGTGGTATGCCGATTTTCCCAAAGCAGGGACTTATGCGGTATATGTGAGCTATGCGTCAACTCCGGAGAGTGCCAAAGATGCCCGTTACACAGTGAATTCGCTAAGCGGAAGCCAAGAATTTGAAGTGAATCAGAGCATAGGTGGAGGAACATGGACTTATCTCGGCTCATTCCCGTTTGCCGCCGAAAAGAGCGACAAACCGGTGGTAGAGCTAAGCAATATTTCAGGACAGGCAGGGAAGCTTATCACAGCCGATGCTGTCAAGATTGGAGGAGGCATGGGCAACGTGCTTAGGTCAGCTCCCGGAGGAGAAGCCACAGTTAGCGGTTATCCCCGATTCACAGAAGGCGCACGTTACTGGATGCAGTGGGCTGGTATACCGCAAAGCGTGTATAGCGTCACTGACGGCACCAACGACTACGAAGACGATTATAAAGGGAGAGGTATGTGGGTCAATTATCTCGCCGGAGGTTCAAGCACTGTTCCCGGTCAAAAAGGGCTGGGAATGCCTATCGACCTGTCGCTTGCCTTCCACACAGATGCCGGGACCACCGACAATCAAACATCGACTGTAGGTACTCTCTCGATAGTATACACACGTGGCGGCACACTCGGCAACGGCGATTCACGTAAAAATTCCGTGCGCTATGCCAATATGATCACAAGCCAGATTGTCAGCGATATACAGACTCTGCATGAGCCGACATGGAGTATGCGCAAAATGCGTGACAAACCCTATCATGAAGCAAAAGAGCCATTGGTTCCGGCTATGATTCTTGAACTTCTGAGTCATCAGAACTTTGCCGATATGCGCTACGGGCTTGACCCGACATTCCGATTTCATGTTAGCCGTGCCATATATAAAGGTATTCTGAAATATCTCCATGAGCGTGACGGTAGACCATACGTGGTAGAACCTCTTCCGGTGCAACAATTTCAAATAACCGGAAAAGGGCAACAATATTTGTTGTCTTGGGCGCCTGTTGCCGACCCTCTTGAGCCATCGGCTACGCCTAATTACTACATAGTCTATGAACGTATTGACGATGGTGCGTTTGTGGAATACGCTGTTGTGGATGACCCACGTATCAGCGTGGTTGTCACCGACGACCATATCTACAGCTATAAAGTGGTGGCAGGAAATGACGGTGGCATAAGTTTTCCGTCTGAAATCCTCTCACTGTGCAACACAGGTACTGAAAACCCGCAAGTCAATATTGTAAACGGATTTACTCGAATCTCCGGACCTGCCGAGATATACGCAGACGGAAAGATAGGATTCGACTATGAATCGGATCACGGAGTGCCTTACATCAGCGACATACAGTTTACAGGCTATCAGACCGAATTCCGCCCATCGGTAAAATGGGTTAACAACGATGCTCCCGGTCATGGTGCGAGCCATGCGACATACGAAACCGAGCTTTTTGCCGGAAACACATTTGATTTTGTGTACGTCCATGGCAAATCGCTCAAAGCTGCCGGCTATTCATTCATATCATCAGGTGTGGATGCCTTCATCTCAAGTATGCCTGAAACCAAAATAGTAGACCTCATCTTGGGTAAACAGAAGGAGATTACGGTCGGAACCGCCAAAGAAACAAAATTCAAGCCTTTCACCGCTTCTCTAAAGCAACGCCTTACCGAATTTTGTGAAGCCGGAGGGTCATTGCTTGTATCGGGCAGCTATGTAGGCTCTGATCTTTTTGACAATGCGCACAGCAATGGTGAAACTTCGATTGCCGACCTGCGATTTGCTCATCAGATACTCGGAATCGACTGGCATCAGGCACAGTCGGCAATAACCGGAAAAGTCAAGGAGATAAAATCAAAATACACGGAATTCAAACCCGGATTTAACTTCACATTCAATCAAGAGTTGAATGCCGATTGTTATGCCGTGGAATCCCCTGAGTCATTCAACACGATTGATGCATCATGTGGCGCTCCTATTCTCCGATATTCTGAAAACGACTTTATCGCCGGTACGGCATACGACCCCGGCACACACCGCACTGTCGTGCTTGGGTTCCCATTCGAGACTATTCAGTCGGAGGATGCCCGTAACACCCTCATGGCACAAATCATGAACTTCTTCACCACCCCTGAAGGTGTGCATCCCAATAATCGCACGAAGATATATCCTGAAAATATAATCGGGCAGGAAGCTCGACCGCTTACCCGCTCAGCATCTCCCCGAAGCCGAAATCTCGACCCGAGAGAGATTGCCGAATCGGAATCAAGCAGACGAGGCAAAGAGAAGAACAAGCAGAAAGGTAACGGCAATTCCCAGAAAGCCTGATATGATTAAATAAACATCCCCCACTCTCATCACAAATGGAAAAAGCTACTAAACATTCAAGGCTATCTACGGCGGCAATACGAAAATTTGCCGTCGAAGCCTCCGGACAATTCACCCTCATACAACTTACCGATGATAATATTGAGTTTAATTATCTCGGTATTGAGCGTATGGAACAGATAGCACGTGAGTCCGGTGCGGCAATGGTCTATTCCGACTACATCTATGATAATGGCGGAAACATGACCGCATATCCGCTCATAGATTATCAGGAGGGATCTATTCGTGACGATTTCGATTTTGGGAAAATTGTCATGGTACCCACACGTCTCTTAAAAGAGACTGCCGCTGAAATGCGTGACAATTATGATGCCGCCGGATGGTATGACCTACGCTTACGCCTTTCCCGCAAAGGTAGCTTGCTCCATATACCCGAACCGCTCTACACTGCAAGTGTCAACGACAAAGCCGGTGGAGAAAAAGAGCATTTCGCCTACGTAGATCCTCGAAATCGTGCATCCCAAATAGAGATGGAACGTGTTGCGACAGCGCATCTCGCTGCGAAGGGATGTATAGTGACACCATCCAATCGAGAGCCCATCGACCTCAACGCCGACGTGTTCCCTGTCGAAGCCTCTGTAATAATACCCGTCAAGAACCGTCGGCGCACCATAGCTGACGCCGTAAAAAGCGCACTTGCTCAGACACCTCCATTTGAATTCAATGTGATAGTGGTTGACAATGGCAGCACGGACAGCACATCCGATATACTCGCTGAGATAGCCGCATCAGATTCACGACTCAAAGTAATCGACACCACTGTTGCAGGTGAAGCCAATCTCGGGATAGGAGGATGCTGGAATCTTGCTATTAACTCTGAGGATTGCGGACGTTTTGCCGTACAGTTAGACAGTGACGATGTGTATAGCGACACAGACGTGCTCACTCGCATAGTGGCAAAATTCCGTGAAGAGAATTGCGGTATGGTGATAGGCTCATATCTGCTCACCGATTTCGACCGCAATGTGATACCGCCAGGACTGATAGACCATGCCGAATGGACTGATGAAAATGGTGCAAATAATGCGTTGCGCATAAACGGGCTTGGCGCTCCGAGAGCATTCTTCACACCACTTGTACGTGAAATCTCCTTCCCCAATGTGAGCTATGGAGAGGACTATGCCATGGGACTTGCCATCAGCCGTCGTCACAAAATTGGCAGGATATATGAACCTCTCTACCTGTGCCGCAGATGGGAAGATAACACTGACCATGCATTGCCGATAGAGAAAATAAACCGTAACAACCTATACAAGGACCGATTGCGCACAATTGAAATTAACTCACGAAAAAAGATATAGGATATGGGAGCCAAGACCAACAATTACACAGACAGTATCGCTGAGGATTTTTACGACTACGAAGCTGATAACTGGCAATTGTTAAATGACAACTTGGATATTCTGAGTAAGGCTATCGAAAACGAAAAAAAGCTGCTCTCCATAGACGAAGGTCCATGGGAAGTGTATGCGCGCCTGATTGAATATCGCAAAGGTTCCCTGTCTGCCAAAATCGACAATAAGTCGCTATCGCAGCGTCCCTGCTTTCTATGCGAGGAAAACCGTCCCGAAGAGCAAGGTATTTTGGACTGGGAGGAATATGAGATATTGGCAAATCCATATCCGTTGGATGATTATCACTTCACCATAGCTGCCCGTGAACATGTGCCGCAACGGATAAAGGGGAGAATAAAGGACATGGCAAAACTAACACGAGTTATGCCCGATAACTGTGTGTTCTACAACGGACCTCTTTGCGGAGCTTCCGCACCTGACCATTTCCATTTTCAGGGGATAAAACAGGTCTTAAGTATAAATATGTGGCGCCCCCTTTCCGAGCTTAAGGAGATAGCAAAAATCGGGAAAAGCAAAGTATACCGCTCTGTTCCCGAAAAAAGTCTTTATCCCTACATCATTATAGATTCAGCCGCCGACAAGGATCTTGTGTTAATCTTCGACAAACTCTATGATTCCCTACCAGAGGCTGAACCTGAACCTATGATGAACATAGTAATGTACAAAGACGGAGGGAGAGTCCGCACTCTGATAGTGCCACGGAAGCGACATCGCCCGTCATTTTACGGAACTGGAGAAGGTGAGATGCTGATAAGTCCGGCATCAATAGAAATGCTTGGAACATTTGTCACATCACGCAAAGAAGATTTTGACCGTTTGGACTTGGACACCGTAAAACGCATCTATCAGGAAGTCACTTTGAGCGAGGAAGAGCTTGACGAAGTAATAGACCGTTTCATGAATCAACAATAGCACGTTTACCCACGTATAAACCATACATCCACATGAGCGAACCGCATGTAAAAGTAGGCATACTGTCAGCTGAAAATGTAAAATTCACACTTACCGGCATCTACTCCACATCAGAAGTTGACGTGGTGACAGGGAGTCAGGAAATTGCCATCTCAGAGTCAGGAATGGCATTGAAATGGAATGGTGCGACCTACACAGAGGTAAAATTTGAGCCGACCTCATATCTCGGCGACAGCTTCGAAATAGAGGGTGTGACCATCGGTGTGAATTTTCACTGGGAGCGCAAGGAAAATCAACGATTCAGAGGTTCTCTTTTACTCAAACCAATTGACGGGAAAATAACCGTAATTAATGAGGTAGGTATTGAGGAATATCTCACAAGTGTGATTTCAAGTGAGATGAGTTCCACCTCTTCACTCCCGTTGCTGCGTGCTCATGCCGTGATTTCACGAAGCTGGGTATTGGCACAGATTGAAAACAGAGCAAACAATCGAGATCAATGCTCATCCTCAGGCAACAATTTCAAGAGCGTAAAGGGAATGATAATCCGCTATTGGGATCATGAGGATCACAAGGATTTTGATGTGTGTGCCGATGACCATTGCCAGCGATACCAAGGGATTTCAAGAGTTTCAACGCCGGTAGCTGCAAGTGCCGTAGCTGACACTCGCGGAGAAGTGCTTACTTACAAGGGTAAACTTTGCGACACACGTTTCTCGAAATGCTGCGGAGGAGTTTTTGAAAAATTTGAAAATTGTTGGGAGGATGTTGAGCATCCCTACCTCCAACCTCGTCGTGACAGCGTGAACGAGCTCGATTATCCCGACCTTACTGACGAGAAAAATGCTGAGCAATGGATAATGGATTCTCCACAGGCTTTCTGCAACACCACTAATTCTCAGATTCTCTCGCAAGTGCTCAACAACTACGATCAGGAGACAAAGAATTTTTATAGGTGGACGGAGAGCATCACCCAAGAAAAGGTCAAGCAGTTGATAAACTCACGTCTTGAAATGGACCTCGGGGATATCATAGACCTCCAGCCACTAAAACGAGGCACATCCGGGCGCATTTACCAACTTCGTATCGTAGGCACGAAAGGTGACATTGTAATAGGTAAAGAGCTGATGATACGCCGCACGCTTTCCGACAGCCATCTTTACAGTTCAGCATTCGTTGTGGAGCGCAAAGATCTTAATTCTGACGGCATACCCGGCTGCTTTATCCTTCATGGTGCCGGATGGGGACATGGAGTGGGATTATGCCAGATTGGTGCTGCAATAATGGGCAACAGAGGATACCGTTATAATGAAATCCTAAGCCACTATTACCCCGGCTCGACATTAACCAAATTATATTGACCTCGCAAAACATCACACCGCAAATGAACTCCGATAACATCAACAGATCAGCCGCCACAACCGGTAAAGCCAAGAGAAACCCTTGGTTTTGGATACCGACACTCTATTTCGCACAAGGACTACCTTACGTGGCGGTCATGACCCTCTCGGTCATTATGTACAAACGTCTCGGCATATCCAACACCGACATTGCGCTTTACACCGGTTGGCTTTACCTGCCATGGGTCATAAAGCCTTTTTGGAGTCCCTTTGTGGATATTATCAGCACTAAAAGACGGTGGACCATACTCATGCAATGGCTCGTGGCTATAGGATTTGCGGGAATAGCGTTCACGATACCTTCTCCCCTATTCTTCCAACTCACGCTTGCCATATTCTGGTTAGTGGCATTCACATCGGCAACCCACGACATTGCAGCCGACGGTTACTACATGCTTGCACTTACCGAGCATGAACAGTCACTATATGTCGGAATACGCTCCACGTTCTACCGTGTCGCCACGGTGGTCGGGCAAGGTCTGTTAGTGATAGTGGCAGGACATATCGAAACCTCCACAGGTGATATACCATTGGCATGGACAATAGTGTTCGGCATACTGTCAGCATTATTCCTATGCTTTGCCCTTTATCACTCATGGGCTATGCCTTCAGTGGAGAAACCGGCAGCCACACAGCCGAAGGAATCTGAAATATGGCACGAGTTCATAAATGTGTTCGTCGCATTTTTCAAAAAGAAGCAGATAGTCGTAGCGATTATCTTCATGTTGCTCTACCGACTCCCCGAAGCCCAATTGGTAAAACTAATCAACCCTTTCCTTCTTGATCCGGAAAGTGTCGGCGGACTCGGACTAAGCACCGAAGAGGTCGGCTGGGTCTATGGCACTGTCGGTATCATCGGTCTTACTTTAGGTGGTATCATCGGCGGTATTGTCGCAGCGATGGGTGGTCTGAAACGCTGGTTACGCCCCATGGCATGGAGCATGTCGCTGACTTGTCTTACTTTCGTATACCTTAGCTTCGTCAATTCACCCTCCTACCTCTCTATTAATATATGTGTGTTTATAGAGCAGTTCGGTTATGGGTTCGGATTCACAGCTTACATGCTCTACCTCATCTATTTCTCGGAAGGGAAGCATCGTACAGCCCACTACAGTATCTGCACCGGTTTTATGGCGCTCGGAATGATGCTGCCCGGGATGGCTGCCGGTTGGATTCAGGAGACCATAGGCTATCAAAATTTCTTTATATGGACCATGATATGCTGCATAGCCACCATCGGAGTCACATACCTTCTAAAAATTGACCCCAATTTTGGCAAAAAGCAAAAATCGGCATGAGCAGACAGATTGCACCCACGCACAAATTTATGGTAATTTATTTTATGTTAAACTAATGATATAATACTGAAGCGGAGGTTATTTGTTATAATTTCATGGACTTATAAAGCCACGACCGGACAAACAACCAAAACTTTGCAGCTATGACAAAAATGACAAATCTACTTATAGGTATAATGTTGATTGCCGCAGGATGTAGCGGAAACACGGAAACCAACAGCGAAGGCATGGCGCCAAATAACAATGCCATCTCCACATCTGCATCCAACCCTAAAGTTGAAACCGCTGTAATGCCCGGTATTGAAGTTCTTGCTGCTAATAACTTCGCACAGCTGCAAGGCAAACGTGTCGGGCTTATAACCAACCCGACAGGTGTTGACAATTCTCTAAAATCAACCATCGACATACTTCATGAAGCTCCCGGAGTAGAACTCACAGCACTTTTTGCACCTGAACATGGTGTGAGAGGCGACTATGTAGCCGGGGCTGCGGTGGCAAATGAGGTGGATGCCAAGACAGGAGTTAAAGTATACTCTCTGCATGGCAAAACAAAGAAGCCTACCGCTGAGATGTTGAAAAATGTGGATGTGCTGGTATATGACATTCAGGATATCGGCACAAGGAGCTATACCTTTATCTCCACTATGGGCAAAGCTATGGAAGCTGCTGCTGAAAACGGCAAGGAATTCATGGTGCTTGACCGCCCAAATCCCCTCGGAGGGAACAAGGTTGAAGGTTGTGTGGTAGAGCCGGGGTGCTTCTCATTCGTGAGCCAGTATTCCATACCTTATATATATGGACTTACTCCCGGTGAACTTGCACAGTATCTTAATGAGAATGGCGCACTCGCCGGCAACGTGAAAGCTAAGCTCACTGTAATACCTATGAAAGGCTGGAAACGAGACATGACATTTGCCGATACAGGTATGCCATGGGTACTACCTTCTCCACATATCCCCACACCTGAAACAGCATTGCTATATCCGGCTACAGGTATAATGGGAGAGCTTGACTATGTGTCAATCGGTGTAGGTTACACTCTGCCGTTCAAGCTCACCGGTGCCACATGGATCAACGCTCAGCGTCTCGCCGAAAACCTCACCGGACTTAAGATTCCGGGGGTGGAATTCCGTCCTATACACTATAAACCGTTTTATGCTATATTCAAAGGTGAAAATCTAAACGGTGTTGAGATTTACATTACCGATGCGTCGGTAGCCCCTCTTTCGTTGATTCAATTCTACATCATGCAGGAACTCGCAGCAATGAATCCTGCTAAGAAACCGTTTGCATCAGCTACTCAAGCAAGACTGAACATGTTCGACAAGGTTACCGGAAGTACAAAAATAAGGCAGCTATTCGGCAAGAACTACAAAGTTGCCGATATGGAAAGCTACTGGAACAAAGATGTGGAGCAATGGAAAGCCAAGGTTGCAAAGTATAAACTTTATGAATAGTTCCAACTGATATAAACCAATCATCACAATGAAGCTTATTGCTGACTGCGGAAGCACTAAAATAGACTGGGTGATAATCTCCGGCGATGGAAACATCGTTGAACGTATTGCCACACGGGGATACAACGCCATGTCGCCCAATGAAAGGGAACTTACATCTATTATCAGAGATGAGAAAACCCTTCTCACCCGATATTGCGAAAAGGTGAAGAGCATATCTTTTTTCGGAGCTGGCTGCGGCACTGAGAAAGCCTGCAGCCGTGTCAGGAAAGAGCTTGTCGGAATATTTCCTAAAGCAGATTGCCTTGTGGGAAGCGATATGCTTGCCGCAGCCCGCGCCTTATGTGGTAATAACCCCGGAATAGCCGCCATACTCGGCACAGGCTCTAACTCCTGTCTATATGACGGAGAAAGAATTGTGGCTAATGTGTCACCATTAGGCTTCATCCTCGGAGATGAAGGTAGCGGAGCTGTGCTTGGTTGCAAGCTCATAGGGGGGATATTGAAACGTCAGTTCTCCAAAGAGATTATCGACCGCTTCTACAAAAAATATGACGGTATTGATGCGTCACATATCATTGAAGAGGTGTATCGTGGTAACCGTTCACGAGCATTCCTCGCTTCATTCGCACCCTTCCTTTCCGAAAATATAGAGATGGAAGAGATCGAGACATTCGTAATTGATGAGTTCTGCAGATTTTTCAAACGGAATATACAAGTGTACAGCCTTGACGAGTATTCGAATATGGATGTGACCGCACTGCCGGTGAATTTCACCGGTTCGATAGCCATTCATTTTCAACCTCAGTTGCGCAAGGCAGCCGAGGCGACAGGATATAGATTAGGGAAAATAATCAAATCGCCGATTGAAGAGTTGGTTGAATCCGAGAAAACGAATCAACCGACCGACACCAGCATTGTGTCTACCTTATAATATAATGGTGGCTTTCGGTTATGACCACATCCACTCTCACATCATGCGGATCGGCGTCTATCTCATCAACCACCTGAAAATCGTAAGCCACACCCACTTTACGGGCTTTGCTGTCGGCAAGCAGGCGGTCATAGTAACCTTTACCTCTTCCCACACGATTGCCTGAGCGGTCGTATGCCACTGCCGGCACAACAATCATCTCGATATCGTCAATCGAACTGATGTCATTGCCCGTCGGTTCCTCAATATGAAATGAGCCTAATGCCAGACGGGATTCATCGTATGGAAGAATCTCAAGGTTAACGCCATTGACCCTCGGCAGATAGAAATGCTTTCGTGAACTCCATTTGCGTATGAACGCACGAGTCGAAAGCTCATCCGGAAGGGAATGATACATTAATATGCGGTCGGCAAGCATAAAATCAGCGGTGCGCTCAAGCAGACTAAACACACGCTCGGCAGCCGAAAATTTCTCATCCTCGGAAAGTAGGGTCTTACGAGCCTTTATCCTGCTGCGAATCTCTTCTTTTTTCATTTAAATCAGAGTTAATCATCAATATTCCGGTCCGTAGCCACCCACTCAGTTCAGATTCAAGCCATACCCATGGCTATCGAAAAATCAATCCAATGACGTCCCATATTGAAATGGTGACGATTTTGGCTAAGATTACCGTTCTCTGATTTAACCTCAGGAGCCGAGATCGGGAAAGACGCATTGCCCGTAGTTATCTCCTCAACAGCCTTTATGACAGTAGGATCTGTCTCATTGACCACCTCGAAGTAGCCGGAAACTCCGAGCACATTACGGGCTATCATGGCTTTCAGTGAGTTAACAATCAGGTCACGTGAAATGTTTATCAGTGCCCACCGGGGAGTCACGCCATTCTTCTTTGCGTATGCCACAAAATCTTCAAGCAGCATATCGTCATCGGGAAGTATCCTCAAGATTTCTTCCACGGTCTTCCCTGCTTCGAGTTGCTGACGGTTCTTATCAGAGTAGTCAAATGTATATTTTTGTATCAGCCCCGCATTTAGGACATTAATATAGTAAGATGTCACACCGGCTGTGTCATTCGGTACGAATACATCCGGCATTATACCTCCGCCACCATACACAGTCCTGCCATGCAGTGTGGTGAATGCGAGATCCTTGTTAAGTTTTATAGAATCCGCATTGTAGAACTCGCCATGCTCGTAACGGTTGATGATGTCACGGTCATAGTCAGTGCCCGGAGCGTATGTCTTTTGTATACATCTGCCCGAAGGTGTGTAGTAGCGAGCTATTGTAAGTCGCAGCGCACTGCTGTCGGGAAGTTCCATCTGGTTTTGCACAAGACCCTTGCCAAAAGAGCGTCGTCCTATAACGAGTCCGCGGTCATTATCCTGAATGGCACCTGCAAAAATTTCGCTCGCACTGGCTGAAATTTCATCAATAAGCACTACCAGCTCAACGTCACGGAATGAGCCGGAACCGTCACTCAGTGTCGGAGAGTCATCACGTGTGGTCTTACCTTTCATTGACACTATCGGAGAACCGGAAGGAAGGAATTCGTTTGCCATAAGCACGGCAGGCTCCATAAATCCGCCGCCATTTCCACGCAGGTCTATCACAAATTTCTCGGCACCCTCTGCTATTAATGCCACCATTGAATTTAGGAATTCACTATAGGTAGATGCGCCGAACTTATTTATCTTGATATATCCGACTCCCGGAGAAATGATATATGATGCGTCAATGGAGGTAACAGGTATATCGCCACGAGTCACATCGAATGAGAGAAGCTTTTTAGCCGTGGGACGCTTTATGCCCAGTTTTACTATTGTGCCTTTAGCTCCTCGTAATGAACTTCTAACTTTTACGTCTGACCATCCCATTCCTGATACCACAGTGTCATTTATCGACACTATGCGGTCGCCCGGAAGAAGTCCCACCTTTTCCGATGGTCCGCCAGATATGACTTCAAGCACATTTATAGTGTCGTTAAGCAAGTTAAATGAGATTCCGATGCCGGAGAATGAGCCAACAAGTTCTTCATTAACCCCCTGCAGATCCTTTGCCGGGATATAGACTGAATGAGGGTCAAGACGTGAAAGCAGCCCCGGGAGTGAGGCTTCAAGCAGACTGTCAGGGTCAATATCATCGACATAGTTGCTGTCAATGATACCGAGAATAGTTTCCAGCTTAGCCTTAGAGTCCCATTTGCCGGAATTGTTTAAGAATGATTTACCAATCCACATTCCTCCCACAAGGGCTACAGCAAGAGCAAGCGGTACCCACACGGAGGTATTCTTAAAACGGTTATTCATAGATATTTTCTCAGAAAATTTTAGCTTCTTGATTTAAATGTGTCGCTGTCGAGAAGAGTAGATGTAAAGAAACAGATTGAAGGAGGACCGTCACACTTCGGGGAAATGACAACATTCCACCCCGGCACGCTTGAGAAGGTCGATGCCGTCAGTGATCCGGTAGAGTTCGTTGTAAACCACTCTCGATATACCTGCCTGAATGATCAGTTTGGCACAATCAAGACATGGTGACGCAGTGACGTATAGTGTTGAGCCATCGCTCGAATTGTTTGATCTCGCTACTTTCGTTATGGCGTTGGCTTCGGCATGTAGCACGTAGGTCTTTGTAATGCCATTCTCATCCTCGCAGATATTTTCAAACCCGGCGGGAGTACCATTAAAGCCATCGGAGATAATGGTACGGTCCTTTACAAGGAGCGCGCCGACCTTGCGTCGTTCACAATATGAATTCTCAGCCCATATACGCGCCATTCTCAGATAACGCTTATCGAGCAAATTTTGCTTACCGGTATAATCCATTTCGGTTGTTTTGAGACTGCAAAGATAATGAATTTTTACGATATGAGTATATTATTATTGTGATAATCTCTGCTTGTCACGAAGATAAGACACTACGATATGAATAATCGGAGCCTGTTCCTGTTTATAAAATGCTCGACCGTAGGTCTGGAATCCCAATCCCTCCGGTCCTATTATCACATCCTGAATTCCTATTCGTGACATTGAAGACGCTTTACGTTCCATCAACCTGTCGAACAACCTCCATCTGTAAAATTGCGGCTCAACGCCTTTATGATTGGTAAACAGTTCATCCGTGGAACAAATATATGTAAACACCACACCATTTAGTTTCTCAAATTGCTCAAGCAACCAAGATGACATTTTGAAAAAAGCTACTGGTTTTATAGGCTGGTCAAGAAATAGTTTAGTGATGCTTATGTCTACAATGTCAATGTCGGAGAATTCAGGCGGGATGCAGAACGTGGTCTGCATACAATCCTTATCATAAAAATCAAGGGCGACCATTAGATGATTGCCCTCGTTATCTGAAAATTGAGCTTCAATTTGTTCCATGAAGTATTAAGGATTATGCGATGCCAAATACTTTTCACGCATCTGTTTTGCTCGTTCCTTCTTTCTCTGATTCGCTTTCTCTATGAAAGCGACCAATTCCTTTGAAGGATTAGGTATTCGAAGTGTCTCAGTCGTTTCCATATATTTTGCTTAATTTTTATTGTTTGACAAAATTACAACATTGCTTTGTAAAGCGCAAATAATTGAACCTCTTTCTGTTGTATTATTCAATTATTTAACGTTTTCGCAATTATAATAGTTCCCAATTCCAATTTTCCCTGCCTATCATCAGATTTTACGAAAATTTTACTACTTTTGTAGGATAAACTTCGTTTCCCGGACGTATGTTATAATCATCAAGAATTTATAGAATGGGGATGTCGCACAAACCGGGAAGTTTGAATGTTGTATTAATATCATAAGTCTTTTCAATTATACTCATCAAGCTATTAAAACAAAAAACGATTATGAAAAAAAGTGTATCATTACTTATTGCAACAATCTCGGTAACAGCGCTTATGACCGGATGTAATATTTTAAAGAAAAGTGGCACGACCGTAAATTCTGACGGAAATGTGGTAAAAACCACCACAGTCACCAAACAGACTGCCACACAGACTCAACCTGCAACCGATGAATTTATCGGCGAATGGTCTATTACTGAAATATTGGGTGAAAAGGTTGTGGTAAACGGCGATAACCACCCGAAACTCACATTCCAACTCTCGGAAGATATTCCGGGGGCACTCATGGTCATTGGTTTCAATGGCTGCAACTACATCAACGGCACTTGGAAAGTCACACCTACAGGTATCGAATCAGCAGGAGCTTTTGCCTCAACCATGCGTTCATGTCCTGATGCGCCATACGAATTCACTATGAATAAAGCCCTTGACCAAGTTACAGGCTACGCTTTCGGTCCTGACCACACTTTAGTTCTTAAGAATGAAAGTGCAGGCACTGTTATGACACTTCGTAAACGCTTGCTTTCATTCCTTAACGGGGCATGGAAAATTGACGTCATTAAAGGTGTGAAAGTTCCCTCGACAGCCGATGTCAAGGTGGTAATTGATGTGGACGAATGTAAAATCCATGGCAATGCCGGTTGCAACCTTCTCAATGGTGATATAATTGTAAATCTTGACAAAGGTGACGGCATAGAATTCAAAAATCTTGCAACCACTCGTATGACTTGTCCTGATATCGCTACCGAACAACAATTCCTACTTGCCCTTGAAGAGGTTGATACTGCTGTTCAGGGAGCAACCCCTAACGAAGCAGTGATGAAGGATGCCCAAGGTAAAGTCATCATTACTATGCACCGAATCTCGGCGGAAGAGCTTGGCGACATGTAATGGAATCTTGATTACACGAAGATATGATGGAACCTATCGATTTAAACAAGCTCTTGCTCCTTTCTCACGATGAGTTTTGCCGTCGTGTGGAGAAGATACGCGTATGTATGTCTGAGGCGGGAATGAGTGCGGTATTGATAAATGACAATGCCAACACTTATTACCTCACCGGACGAGTGTTTTCAGGATATGTATATATCCCCCAGCATGGCGAAGTGATATTCTTCGTAAAACGTCCCGTAAAGCTCGAAGGTGACTGTGTTGTGTATATCCGCAAACCGGAGGAAATAACCGAAACCCTCGGGCTTAACGTTCCTGAAAATATAGGGTTAGAGCTTGACATAACGCCATATTCGGCAGTAGAACGCCAGAAAAAAATCTTTCCGGGAAGCGAGATAAAAAATGCTTCGCCGGTCATGAGGAAGGCGCGCTCACAAAAGACTGCCGAGGAGATTGACAAGATCCGCCGGTCGGGCATAAAGCATGTTCATGTCTATAGCCGGATTCCATATCTGTACAATGAAGGTATGACCGACATGGAGCTGCAAGTGGAGATTGAAAAGACAAGCCGTCTTGAAGGTTGTCTCGGACAGTTCCGTATAAGCGGTGACTCCATGGAGCTATATATGGGAAATGTGCTTGTAGGTGAAAATGCCGATGCCCCGTCACCCTACGATTTCGCCATGGGTGGCGCGGGGCTCGACCCCTCACTCCCCGTTGGTGCCAATGACACGGAAATCAAGCCCGGCAACACTGTGATGATCGACATGAACGGCAACTATAACGGATACATGACCGACATGACCCGTGTATATGCCCTTGGTAAAATCGATCCTCTCGCATTAAAAGCCCACCAGTGTTCCATTGACATCCACCGTGCCCTTGTGGATATGATGAAACCAGGCACAGAAGCTAAAGTTCTTTATGAACGGGCTGAAGCAATGGTTAAGGAGAGAGGACTGCAAGATTACTACATGGGACACCGACAACATGCCGGATTCATAGGACACGGTGTCGGTATTGAGATAAACGAACTCCCTGTAATCGCTCCACGAAGCCGTGACATCATCGCTGAAGGCAATGTCATAGCTCTCGAACCTAAATTTGTCATCCCGCATGTTGGTGCTGTAGGTATCGAGAACACCTATGCGGTCTATGCCGACAGAGTTGAATGTCTCACTCCGGCACCTGAAGCGATAAGTTATTTTATGATATAAAAACAGGAGCTTTTTGAGAACCAATCATAATGCGTTGAATGCAATCATTTGAAACTGTAATAAAAAAGCTTGACAGAAAGCTTTTCCATACCATAGGTGAGGCGGCGGATTCAATCTGTCGCCCCTGCTATGCGGTGGGGGGATGTGTGCGGGATCTGTTTCTTGACCGTCCGTCAAAGGATATAGATTTTGTGACAGTCGGTAGCGGCATCGAACTTGCGCAGATTGTCGCCGAACATCTTGGACGGGGAACACATCTAAACGTATTCCGAAACTTCGGGACCGCACAAGTGAAACGCCGTGACATTGAGCTGGAATTTGTGGGCGCACGAAAGGAGTCATACGATCGTAATTCACGCAAACCCATAGTGGAGGATGGAACGCTGGAAGAAGATTTGTCTCGCAGGGACTTCACAATAAACGCATTGGCGATACAAATCAACAACGTAGGTTTCGGCACTCTGATCGACCTCTTCGACGGACAGGGTGACATGGAGCGACGAATATTGCGCACACCCTTGGATCCTGACATCACTTTCAGCGACGACCCGCTCAGAATGATGCGTGCGGTCAGATTCGCCACTCAGCTACAATTCGATATCTACCCTGAGACGTTTGAAGCCATACGCCGAAATGCCGAACGGATAAAAATCATATCCAAGGAACGTGTGGTGGACGAGCTGATGAAAATTATGGCATCGCCGAAACCATCCATAGGCTGGGATCTGCTCATGAAATCAGGATTGCTATCATTGATTTTCCCCGAGCTTGCAGCTATGAAGGGTGTGGAAGTTGTAAACGGCAGAGGACACAAAGATAATTTCTATCACACTCTCGCCGTGCTCGACAATGTGTCAGCCAAAAGCGATAATGTATGGTTAAGATGGGCTGCACTGATGCATGATATTGCAAAACCGGTAACAAAACGCTGGGACGAAAAGATTGGATGGACTTTCCATAACCATAATTTCATTGGTGCGAAGATGGTGCCGAAGATTTTCCGCAATATGCGCCTTCCTCAGGACACAAAAATGAAATATGTGGCTAAATTAGTGGAATTGCACATGCGCCCCATAGCGTTGGTTGAGGATGAGGTGACTGATTCGGCGGTAAGACGTCTTATAAATGACGCCGGTGACGATCTGGAAGACCTAATGGCACTCTGCGAGGCTGACATCACATCCAAAAATCAAGAAAAAGTACGTCGCATACTCGATAATTTCACTCTTGTTCGCAACAAGATGGTTGATCTTAACGAACGTGACAATATAAGGAATTTCAGTCCTCCCATTGACGGAAATGAGATCATGCAAACCTTCGGCATATCCGGTGGTCCCATGATCGGTAAAATCAAAAGCGCCATTAAGAATGCGATACTTGACGGCGACATTCACAATGACTATGACGAAGCCCGGGAATTGATGCTGAAACTTGCAGCAGCCGAAGGTCTTACACCGGTCGGAGATGGCAATCAACAATAAATACGCTATTGAGAATTAGCAGTTGTAACTTGACAAATTAAAAGGTAAATGTATTATATAACCAAACGATTTGAATTGGCTGGATGCCATAGGCTGGAACTTTCCTACGAAAGCAAATGCAGTCGTCTGCACGGACACAACTGGATTGTAACCGTACACTGTCGTGCGAAGGAATTAAACCGTGACGGCATGGTGGTAGATTTTTCGCATATCAAAGAGCGTATAACAAGCTACCTTGACCATGGCAATTTTAATGAATTGCTACCTTTTAACCCAACAGCTGAAAATATTGCTCGATGGATCTGCGACCAGATACCGAATTGCTATCGTGTGGATGTTCAGGAAAGCGAAGGTAACACAGCGAGTTATACAATTGACAATTAACAATTGTCAATTGTCAATTGAGATTCTGATTATGTATAGAGTTAACGAAATTTTTTATTCGCTTCAAGGCGAGGGGTATTTTACCGGGACGGCGGCGGTGTTTCTGCGTTTTAGCGGATGTAATCTAAAATGCGATTTTTGCGACACTCGCCATGAGGAATATACCGAGATGAATGCCGGCGAGATACTTGAAAAAGTGTCGGCATATTCGTCACGCCATCTTATAATCACCGGAGGGGAACCGTCATTACAAATTGACGACATACTCATAGATATGCTCCACGATGGCGGCTTCTTCATTCAGGTAGAGACAAACGGCACTAACAAATTGCCCGAAAGTATCGATTGGGTTACATGTTCACCAAAAGGGAGCCATGAAATAAAGCTCAAGACTATCGACGAATTAAAACTTGTTTATTTGGGACAGGATGTGGAGGCTATAGCCAACAATATCAACGCTTCACACTATTTCCTACAGCCATGCACATCACCTGTCTACCCCGAAGGGTCGAACACAGCTGAAACCGTATCATATATTCTCACCCACCCGCATTGGCGCTTATCACTTCAGACGCACAAATTAATTAACATACAATAAGTTTTTTGAACGAGAGCACCCGTATAGTTGTTATTTATAAATAAACTATTTATATGGGAACGGCTAATACATCACGTGATGAAATGCTCTCTAAATTAGGGCGTATTGTGAAGATTATCCTGTCGGTAGGTATCTCGGCAGGGTTGATTGTATGGTTGTTCCATAAAGTAAACATCCATCAGATTGAATCCATTATCCGTCAGGGTGTGGACTACAGATATATCGTGGCTATGATGGGTATTACCGTGTTGTCACACATCATACGAGGTATCCGTTGGGGTATTCAGCTCCGTGCAGCCGGGATACCTCGTATACCTGTAGTTGCTGAAAGTGTCTCTATATTCGGAGCATACGCATTGAACTTGGTATTCCCCTTCTTAGGCGAAGCTTGGCGATGTGTCTATATCTCGAAACGTGAAAATTGCAAACTATCGACAGTGGTAGGCACCGATCTCGGCGACCGTGCCTCGGACGGCATCATGATATTGCTACTCGTAATACTGACCATGTTTGTGGCAAAATCATCCATCGATAAATTCCTTGACAAATATCCTCTCGGTAAAAGTATAGACCATATCTTCACCAACGGAGCTATATGGATCTGGATTGTGGTAATCACGGCAGTACTAGTTATCGGATATTACCTGTTTCGGCATACCAAATTTGTACAAGGTATAATGACAAGCACACGCCGTATATGGGACGGTTTCAAAGTACTGTTCCACATGAAAGGCACAGGGATGTATCTCATACTTACACTTGGAATATGGGTATGTTACTACCTTGAAGCATACGTGTGCTTCTTCGCATTCCCCTTTACCCGTGAACTTGTGACAAGCGACGGCTACTTTTTAGGGCTGATACCCGGACTTGTGGTATTCGTATTCGGGTCATGCAGCATGGGGGTGCCTTCAAACGGAGGTCTTGGACCATGGAATATAGCAGTGATGTTCGCCCTAAGCCTTTTCGGCATTAAAGAAAGTGACGGTGCGGCATATTCAATAGTATGTTGGAGCTTCCAAGCCCTCATCCTTGTCGCCACTGGTATCTTCAGCGCATTTTACATCATGCTCTCTAACCGTAATCGCAAGGAGAAATTGCCGGAGAAACAATCTATTGGTTGAATTGCTTACTAAAAATTAACAGGATTTTTGTAATTTTGCACTCTTGTTAAATCATATTCAACTCAACTAATGAATCTTAAATCCGTCTTTATAGGTGCTTTCACTCTGGGAGCATTGATACTTGGAGGGTGCAAACCGTCAGCCGACAGCAATCACTTGGTAATACTCCACACCAACGATACCCATTCTGCCATCGAGCCAAACAGCAAAGACCTTGGTGGTATAGCTCGCCGCAAAGTTTTGGTTGACAGTGTTAGGGATGTACGTGAGAATGTGCTCCTTGTTGACGCAGGCGATGCCGTGCAAGGCTCATTATATTACACCCTCTTTGGCGGAGAGGTGGAACGTGTGCTCATGAATGCCTTAGGATATGACATTCAGATACTCGGCAATCATGAGTTCGACAAAGGGATGGATAAACTCGCTGAAGAGTGGAAACAGCTTAATGCCGTGCGCTTAAGCACCAACTATGACATGACAGGCTCAACCCTTGACGGGCTTTTTGTTCCATCGCTTATAAAAGAGTTTGACGGTAAAAAAGTGGGATTTCTCGGCATTAACCTCAACCCTGCCGGGATGATAGTTGAAGAAAATTACAAAGGTATTAAATATGTGGATGCTATTGAGGCGGCAAACGCAGAAGCTGCCAAACTCAAAAACGAGGGTGCCGACATAGTAATAGCTGTGACCCATATAGGATATGACAACGATAACGATTACAGCGACCTTACGCTTGCTGCCGCATCAAAAGATATCGACCTAATCATCGGCGGTCATTCCCACACAGTGGTTGACCCGAAGAACAAAGATGCCAAATGGAGAGTTGCCAATGCCGTTGGCGACACTGTGTCAGTGCTTCAAACAGGTTCAAACGGCGTAAACCTCGGAGAGATAGATATAAATCTTGACACCAAGGAGGTAAGTGCCAAGCTCATACCTGTGAATTCACGTCTTGACAGCAATGTGAAACCTGAAATTGAAGCATTGATTGCCCCCTATCGCCAAGCGGTGGATTCAATGCGTTCGAAGAAGATTGGTGTTTCGCCATACGAATTTGACCGCAAATCGCCCGAAATGCTCAATCTATTAAGCGATTTCGTAAGGATGCGCGGAACGGAACTTGCCAAGCGACCGGTTGACATAGCGATAATGAACAAGGGTGGTATACGAAACAATCTACCAAAGGGTGACATCACCCAAGGGGGAATAATTGACATCGCTCCATTCGACAACTCAGTTGTAGTTATGGAGATCAAGGGTAAAGATCTATTGGATAACTTTGAAATCATGGCTGCGCAGGACGGTCAGGGTGTGAGCAGCAATGTGAAAGCTGTGTATGACCCAAACAATTTTGCATTAAACACCGCCACGATAGACGGAAAGGAAATAAATCCCAACGCCACATACATATTGGCTACAATAGATTATCTCGCAGCCGGAAACGACTACATGACTCCGCTTAAAAACGGTAAAATAATCGCTGTCAGCCCGGATATTCTTTATAAATCATTGATTGACTATATATCGACAGGTAAACTTGACTCCATCATGGCTGCTCCAGACACTAACCGACGCATGAGCAGTTTCTAATTCATATTAATAATTATATTTCGCAAATGAACGGATGGCTTACTGTGGGATTACTCGTAATCTCAAACATATTTATGACCTTTGCTTGGTACGGGCAGTTGAAACTGCAACAGATGAAGGTCATCACGTCAAACACCCCGCTTATAGTAGTGATACTTATGTCATGGGGCATTGCTCTATTAGAATACTGTTTCATGGTACCGGCAAACAAATACGGGTTCCATGAGAACGGTGGCGCATTCTCTTTAATGCAATTAAAAGTAATACAGGAAGTTATATCACTGGTGATTTTCACTGTGTTTACTATAGTGTTTTTCCGTGGCGAAGCACTCCATTGGAATCACTTCCTCGCCTTTTGCCTTCTCATCCTCGCCGTCTACTTCGTATTCATGGATACATAAATATATCCATGAGAATCGGATGTATGCCACCTATGATTTATGATACAGGTTCATCCTGCAATTTTTGCAGTCAAATTCCACCCTCATGCGCACAGAGCCGCTTACAAGATAGAGATCTGACGGTAACTCTTTGCCCGCCGGAGTCAGAAGGCATTTTCCCAACTCTTTACGCAGACAGTAACGTGTGGTCATAACGGGGATTTCACCTGATGGACGTTCCACTTCCACCGCAGGCATCACTTTAGTTACGCCATGTGACTTATAAAATTCCTGCGCAAGACGATTTGCCACATTATCATGGATAGTTAACACATCACCTTTCGGAAATGCCACATCCATATTCTCAGGCAATCTGTAGCCGAATTTATAATTAATCCGTCGTGCCATATCAAGTTTCTCCACTCCGTCACGACGTAATTGTGCCAATACGGATGCCGGGATGAAATAATTGCCTACAAGATCAATTATTTTTCCCGCATGATATATAGTCCCACCCAACTTATCAAGTATTCTGCGACGAGGCGACTCCTGCGGGGTGACTGCCGGGTCAATACGCTCCAATGTAGTGGTGACTGTTACGGCATTCCCATCATTGTCACTCAATTCAAGACATATCCGGTTATCATATACAAGACGCAACACCATGTTTTCATCTATCGTGCGTACCGGCTGTGCAGCAGCTATCACATCGTCAAATTCCTTGTCTCTATTGCGATACAACACTGTGCCGGCAGGGATTGCCTGAGGAGATGCCGGATATAATTTCGACCCGTCCACACGATTAAGGCGAAATCCGGTAAAAATTCCATCTTTATTAAAATATCCAAGTCCGTCACCATTGGCAAGCGAAGCCGACAGTTCAGCAGTGATTATCTTTGGTGTGCATGACAGCACCTTCCCTATCTTCACTCCTATAGCCTTTGGCGAACCGAATGACGCCAATCCCTTAGAGGGTGCCTTCCCTGACAAGAAATAAGGAGTATACCCTCGATTGAATGTTTTATCGAGCGACGGATTGAAACCGGGACGGCTTCTACCTATCGACTGTCGCACGTATTTGCCATCGCTATCCTCCACAAGTCGGTCAAGTATGCGTGAATAGGCAGCGACAGTGTTCTTAACGTATGCCTCATCCTTCAGGCGACCTTCTATCTTAAACGACGACACACCAGCTTCAGCCATATCGGCAATTGAATTAGACCGGTTAAGGTCTCGCAATGACAAAAGATGAGATTCACGTTTCAACACATTCCCTCGTGAATCGACCAAATCGTATGGAAGACGACATATCTGTGCGCACTCCCCTCGGTTGGCACTTCTGCCATTGTTCATAAAACTTGCACGGCAATCGCCACTATAGCTCACGCACAACGCACCATGTATGAACGCCTCCAGCGACGACGGAACCGCTGCATGTATCGCAGATATCTCAGCCAATGACAACTCTCGCGCAAGCACAAGACGTGAAAACCCGACTTCCGAAAGGAAACGAGCCTTCTCAACGTCACGTATATCACACTGGGTGCTCGCATGAAGTTCTATCGGTGGAATATCCATGCGTAATATTCCCATATCCTGAATGATCAACGCATCCACCCCTATGCGGTAAAGGTCGGAGATAAGCTTCTCCACTTCACGCAATTCACTATCATAGATGATAGTATTGACGGTGGCATATACCTTCGCATTATACTGATGTGCAAAATCCACCACACGGCGCATATCATCTATCGAATTGGCAGCTGCTCGACGCGCGCCATGGCTTGAAGCACCCATATATATCGCATCCGCACCACACAGTATAGCCTGTATAGCAATATCGGCATTTTTAGCCGGAGCAAGAAGTTCGAGAGGAAGTGACTTATCAGCCATGACACAGAATACTTTAGTTAAAATAAGTTAACACAATCTTTTTGATTAAACCTTTGTGGGCTTTCATCGTCAAAAAGACATATAACGTAATAGAATTAGCTTTTTGATTATATGCTCTGCGTCGGCTCGGGAAGAGTGGCGCAGAGCAATTTTTTTCATGCAAAATGCGCCAATATGAAAAAACTCGCCGGGAGTCTGTCTGTATAACAGAGCTAATGGCGAGTTTATTGTGTAAAATCGTAGATTTATTCACTCATCAT
This sequence comes from uncultured Duncaniella sp., assembly GCA_910577335.1. Lineage (GTDB taxonomy): Bacteria > Bacteroidota > Bacteroidia > Bacteroidales > Muribaculaceae > Duncaniella. The sequence continues at coordinate 55,620 of CAJTMJ010000013.1, forward strand.
TGACAATATGTGCATTGATTCAAGACACATTCGTGAATTATGGTAAGGACATTTCCAAAAACCAGCCTTGTCATCCGACATATTGATTGAACCGTCGGCACGGCGTGACCAATACCATTCTCCAGCAGGATCTATCAGATTGTCGGCTATGTAGCGCCATGACTGATAGGCGTTGGATAGTTCACGCTGACGGAATGTGGTGCCATCGCTTTCCGAAGCGGCTGCGTCGGCATGGAAGCAAACAAGGTAAAGTTGACCAATCACATCCTCAGCCTGTACCCACCAATGCTTATCGTTATCGTAATGTCCATCAGGATGACGTTCATAGACCATAGAACCATCCCAGCATCTTCCTTGCAAAGCGGCACGAGCAATGTGATAGGTATGGTCGAGAGTTTCCGCAGTGAGTGCGGGGTCGCCAATCACCTGTGCTGTTTCAAGCAGCAGCCATGAAGCCTCAATATCATGTCCGTATGACTCCGCATCGTTCAATTTATTCCAATCGTCATCAAAAAAAAGTATGAGATGATGAGTCTTCGGATTCTCGATACGGTCAAGGAATATGCGGAGCAGATTGCGAGTGGCTTCCTCAACTTTTATTATCTGCCTGTCGAGTTCAGACGTCACTTCCGAAGAAGCATTATCTGAAACCACAGAGCCTGACATTTTCTCATGCTTCTCTTTAAGGGCACGCATAAGATTGGTGTACCCCTCGATAATATGCAGATGCGTATTCATCGTCTTTGACGAATTGGCATCATGCTCACTCAGGCGCATATCTGCAATAGGTTCCCAGTCACGGGTCATAGCCTCTATGTAACCGTCTTTTTCATTATCTCTGGAATAAACCTCAATACAATGGAACAGGTCAAGTGCAACTTTCAAAGCCTCCTCATCGCCTGTCGCACGGTAATACTCGGCAAAACCATAGATAATGAAAGCTATTGCATAAAACTGTTTCTTGGTGTCAAGGGGACTGCCATCAGCATTAACACTCCAGTAAGCTCCCCCATGTTCCTGATCAATAAAATATTCCAAGATATAGTCCTTTGCACGTGTAGCCATCTCCAAATACCGGGCATCCTTGAGATGCAGGTATGCGGATGAGAAAGTCCACAGAATTCGGGCATTCAGGATAGCCCCCTTAGGTGCGTCAGCATCAAGATTATTCTCTCCGTCACGTCTTCCGTAGAATCCGCCCCGGGGGTCAACCATCTCATTCATCCAATAAGGAAGAATGTTTTGGATCAAATTATTTTTCAGTTCAGTTTTAAACGATTCCATTATAAATAAGAGCTTACAGAGTACAATATGCAGAATTAAACCGGTTCAACGAATTCATCGCCGGGTGATTTTACCGGTTCCATGCGCTGTACCTTAAGTTTTTCGACAATATCATTCATCTGGGATGTGCCAAGGGGATAGAGCCACACGATAATCATCGAAAGCAAAGCCACACCTGCGGGTATAAAAGTCATAAGCATCCATAGACACTCAATGGCACTTCCCGGCTGGGTAATCTGCATGGATTGTGTCTCGTCAGTGCGCTCTATGTATCCGCATCCGTGGAGAAGCCACATTACAGCCGCACCACCGATAGCACCACCGAATTTCTGAGCCATCGAAGCTGATGAGAATATCAGACCGGTGGAAGCAGTGCGATACTTCAACTCTGAATAGTCACTGACATCGGCATACATTGACCATACCAACGGTGACATGACACCTGTGAGGACAGAGATCACCACTTGCAAGAGAAGCATCAGAAGCAAACCGGCATTTGTGGCAGGACTACAGGTGAAGAATATGACGCTGAACACTATGAGCAGCGCATCCACCATAATGAAGGTGGGTTTCTTACCTATCTTGTTAGTGATGGGAACTGCGAGAGCGACACCTACCATATTGGCAACCTCACCCACACCGAGGAACAAGCCTGAGTAGAAGAGTATCGAGAATGAGAACAACAATATATGCTGCTCACCACCGATAATGTCGGCAAAGAAGAATGCCACGGTAGCACCGCGCACAGTGTTGAAAAGATTGAAGCAAAGTGACGCTCCGTTAAGCAACCACCACGGCTTGTTTGTCACCAAAGCTTTCAAGTCGCTACCCAATGAAGCAGAGCTGACAGTGGCAAGCTTCTCGCATGTAAGCCTGAAACATAGAAGAAACAGGATGAAACAGCATGAAGCTATCACTATCATGGCAAATTGCCAACTGGACTGGATAGAGAATCCGAAAGAGTCTTGGAACAATGAGCACAACGGATCCCAAGCGAAAAGAGCTATAAATGATCCACCATAAGCGAAGAACATACGGAACGATGAGAACACCGTCTTTTCCTGTGAATTATCAGTCATCACACCCAACATCGCACCGTAAGGCACATTTATACCGGTGTAAACTGTCATCATAAGGATATAAGTCACGTATGCCCATACGAGCTTGGCTGCATAACCCCATTCCGGTGTGGTAAAGAGTAGTATACCGCATATTGAGAATGGTGCCGCAACCCAGAGAAGATACGGACGGTATTTTCCCCAACGGGTCTTGGTACGGTCAGCCACAACACCCATCATAGGATCGCTGACAGCATCCCATATACGTGTCACTAACAAAAGGACACCGGTGTCAATAAGGCTTATGCCAAACACATTGGCATAGAAGAACGGCAGATAGTAACTGAACACCTTCCAGAACATGGACGATGCCATATCACCGAATCCGTAGCCGATTTTTTCGCTTAAAGGAGCCATTTCTAAGGTTTAGATTTTAAGTGATGAATTTTATTAGCTAATAATTTCGTATATTATTTTTCAAATACAGCGAGATTCCGGTCAATGAGCGAATTGAGAGTCTTAACTGACTCAGTGGTGGTCAAACCATCCTCAGGGGTGTTCATGCAGTAGTCCACGAGCTTGTCAATGGTGGAAGTTGCCACATGCATACGTGTATCGGACGATGCGTAATATATGAATACCTTACCATCCTCGTCTGCAATCCAGCCGTTGGTAAATAGTACATTCATCACGTCGCCCATGTACTCCTCTCCTACCGGTGCCATGAAGTATCCTCCGGGTGAAGCAATCTTCTTCCAAGGCTCTTCAAGCGAGGTCATATACATGTAGAGCACATAACGAAGTCCTGACGCACATGCACGTACACCATGAGCGAGATGAAGCCATCCTTTTGAAGTCTTAATAGGATGTGGACCTTCACCGTTCTTCACCTCCTTGATGGTATGATAGTAACGTGGGTCGATGATAATTTCTTCCTTGACTTCAGCATTGCAGATGTCATCTATAAGTGCCCAGCCGATACCGCCACCGCTACCCGTGTCGATGAAACCATCCTGCGGACGGGTATAGAGCGCATATTTGCCATTGACAAATTCAGGATGAAGCACCACATTGCGCTGCTGTGATTTGCTCTTAAGGTCAGGGAGACGTTCCCAGTTAACAAGATCCTTGGTACGTACTATACCACATGCAGCAGTAGCAGCTGAGAGATCGCCCGGCTTGGAATCATCGTGACGCTCCACGCAGAAAAGTCCGTAAATCCATCCGTCCTCGTGGGCGGTGAGACGCATATCGTATACATTTGTAGCAGGATTCTCAGTGTCGGGGAGAATTATAGGATGAGACCAGAAACGGAAATTATCGATTCCGTTGGGGCTCTCGGCTATCGCAAAGAACGATTTGCGGTCGTTACCTTCGACACGCACTACGAGAAGATATTTGCCATTCCACTTTATGGCACCTGAATTAAGAGTGGCGTTGCACCCTATACGTTCCATGAAATATGGATTGGTCTCAGGATTAAAATCATATTTCCAGTATGGTGGCACCATCTCGGCTGTGATCACGGGATTGACATAACGATTGTATACACCGTTACCTTCAATGGCTATGTTGGGACGAGTCACCAACTCCTCATAACGAGCGAGGATAAGATTCTTACGATATTCGAAAGTGTTCATTTGAAAATTGTTACTAATTAGCTATGTCAGCTAAAGGGTATAAAATGAATGTGTCTGTAAATTTTTATAAATCAGATTAGATATTGAACTGATTTAAACTTTTTATAAAAAATTTAAATCAGTTCATTATATCATTTCACGAAAACAGCGTTTGAATTGTCGTGAAACGCTTTGAAATCGGCTTCAGCAGGATGTCCCGGATAAGGAACGTAGAAATGATTCGGATTTTCGCTCTCGATAGCGTTGCGCCACACGCAAACGTATGCTATGGGAAGTCCTTCAATCGCCGGAAGCAACACTGATGTATACCAATCGGTAACACCGAGACTTTCCAAGCCTGTCTCTGTAAGAGCGGCGAGCTTGCCACGTTTCTTTGCCTCCTCAACCACGAATGGCATTTGGGATTTTACTCTTGAAACATACTGGTCAATACCTTTTTCTCCGTCAAAATGGTAGATATCTGTACCAAGTATATCCACATATTCATCACCCGGATAAGTAAGGAAATATTGCTCGTGCGTGAGATCTTTGTCGGGAGAGTATGCCCAAACCACGTTATTAATGCCTTTAGCGTCAAAAATCTCACGGGTGCGTTTCCAGAGAGCTATATATTCATCGGGAGTGGCATTACCTGCACCCCACCAGAACCATGAGCCTGAATTTTCATGCCACGGGCGGAATATCACCGGCACCGGATTACCTTCGGCATCCTTCAAAGAAGCGATGAAAGTGGCGGCACGGTTAATCCACACGTCCAGTGTGTCCGACAGAGCTGCGTTAGTAGCTACTTCATGAAGAGGCGAGGTGGACACGTCCCATGAATTGCCGCCGCTGATAGGATTGAGCGGATGCCAGCTTATGGCGTTTACACCGCCACGTGCGTTCTGCTTTGCAATCTCAGCTGCGATGAACTCAAAGGGCACACCGTCGAGGTTCTTTGCCGAGTCAACCTCTATCATACCAAGATCCCAGCTCATGAGTCCCGGGTATTCACCTATCACAGCCTTGACATCTGAATTGCCTTCGACATATTTCCATGTGTGACCGTAGGCAGTGTCATCATGGTGTCCGAAATAAAAATGTCCGGATTTGACAACAGAGTCAAGTTGTGAGATAAGAGTCTGTGCGGGTGTTATGGTATCAGCGGCTGTCGCATCCTTGTCAGATGCCGACTTGCTACCGCCACACGATGCCAATGCCATCGCAGCCATAAGTGGAAATAATTTGAGATTCATGAGTGGTTTATATATCTTATTAAAATTTACAATTTGATAGCCTGCACTCAGCCAAGTGTCACTTCCACCACATTGGAAGAACCGGCAGGCTGCATAGGCACTACATTACCCGCTATCTCTTTTCCGTTAAGCATCAGAGTCTTTACCCCACGGTTCAGATGGTCGGGATTTTTTACGATTATCTTATAGTCTGCCCCTCGGAATTTTCGGTTGACCTCATAGCCATCCCATTCCTTCGGTATGCAGGGATTAATTTCAAGTCCGTCATATCCCGGTTTGATACCGAGAATAAATTGGGTTATGGCATACCAGTTCCAAGCGGCAGTACCGGTTAGCCATGAGTTCTTTGCCTCACCGGGCTTAGCAGCATCTTTGCCGGCTGTCATCTGGCAGTATACATACGGCTCAACCTTATGCAGGTCGCTTTTCTCTTCAAGATATGCGGGGCATATCTTGCGGTAATATTCCCATGCGCGATCACCGCGACCCAATACGGTTTCACCGATGATTACCCAAGGATTATTGTGAGCGAATATACCTGCATTTTCCTTATATCCGGCAGGATAAGTGGAAATCTCACCATACTCCATCACATATTCGGTAAAGGCGGGGTTGTTAAGCACTATACCATGCTCGCAGTCGAGATATTTCTTTACTGAGTCAAGCGACTGTTCCACCAGTCCTTCATTCAAGCCTATACCTGCCATTGTACACCAGCCCTGCGATTCGATAAATATTTTACCCTCCTTGTTTTCATGCGAGCCTACCTTGTTGCCATAGAAGTCGTAAGCACGGAGGAACCATTCGCCGTCCCAGCCATATTTCTTCACAGCTTCTATCATCTCGTCAACATGCTTCTGCGCACGGTCAGCCTCTTCGTTAAGACCGAGATGGCGGCAAAGCTCAACGTAGTCCTGACCATAGATAACAAACTGTCCGGCTATCATAAGAGATTCGGCTTTCGAGCCTTCGGTCTTATTTTCGGTAGTCTGGAATGATTCGTTAGGATCGTTGGAGAAACAGTTGAGGTTAAGACAATCGTTCCAGTCGGCACGTCCTATCAGAGGAAGCCCGTGAGGACCGAGGTTATTTACAACATGGTCAAACGACACTTTCAAGTGCTGCATGAGTGACACTTCCGAGCCGGGCTGATTGTCAAACGGCACAGGCTCGTCGAGTATCGACAGGTCACCTGACTCTTTGATGTAAGCGATGGTGCCGAATATGAGCCACATAGGGTCGTCATTGAAACCACCACCTATGTCATTGTTACCACGCTTGGTGAGTGGCTGATACTGATGATAACATCCTCCGTCAGGGAACTGAGTGGAAGCGATATCGATAATGCGTTCACGGGCACGTTCAGGTATCTGATGCACAAATCCCACGAGGTCCTGATTGGAATCACGGAATCCCATGCCTCTACCGATACCGCTTTCGAAGAATGAAGCGGAACGGGAGAAACAGAATGTGATCATGCACTGGTACTGATTCCAGATGTTGACCATACGATCAAGACGGGCATCACCGGTAGACACAGTGAAGCGGTCAAGGAGATCATCCCAGTATGCACGCAGTTCGTTGAATGCTTTGTCAACCTTTTCAGGGGTGTCAAAGCGCTTCATCATCTCTTTGGCACGTGTCTTGTTTATAACACCTTTCGATTCCCATTTCTCATCCTGTGGATTTTCCACATATCCGAGCATGAACACGAGGTCTCGGCTTTCGCCCGGATTAAGAGTGATTTCAAGATAGTGGGATGCGATGGGTGACCATCCGTGTGCCACGGAGTTTCTTGGCTTTCCGTCGAGCACAGCCTGTGGCTCGTCGAAGCCGTTATATAGTCCGATGAAGGTCTCGCGGTCGGTGTCAAAACCGTCCACGGGCTGATTCACGGTATAAAATGCGTAGTGATTGCGACGTTCCTTATATTCAGTTTTGTGATATATAGTGGAACCTTCGATTTCCACCTCGCCGGTGGAGAAGTTGCGCTGGAAATTTTCCATATCGGTGGCGGCGTTCCAGAGACACCATTCCATAAATGAGAAGAGTTTGAATGTTTTTGCCTTGTCGGTCTTGTTGGTAAGCGTCAGCTTTGCGATTTCGGCATGTGTGTCAAGCGGCACGAAGAACAAGACTTTAGCCTCAAGCCCGTTTTTCTCACCCTTGATGATGGTGTAATTCATGCCATGACGGCATTCGTATGAGTCGAGAGGTGTTTTGGTGGGTTTCCATCCGGGATTCCAGATAGTATCACCATCCTTTATGTAGAAATAACGACCTCCGGCATCCATCGGGACACCATTGTAACGATAGCGGGTCAGGCGGCGGAATTTTGCATCCTTATAAAAACTATAACCACCCGCCGAATTAGAAATGAGCGAAAAGAAATCTTTATTTCCGAGATAGTTGATCCATGGCCACGGAGTGCGCGGTTCGGTAATCACATATTCACGGGCGATGTCGTCAAAATAGCCGTATTTCATTGAGATAGATTTTTAATGAGTTAGTATGTTAAAATAGATGTACAAAGTTAGTTAATTTTTGGTTTTCATTATCTCTTGTTTGATTTAGAGAAATATAAAAGGGGTATCAAAATGTTAACAATATGTCGAGGTTTTGATACCCCTATTAAATCTAACTGTGTTTTTCTATTCTACACATAGGATTGAGCGGCGTGTAATCAGAGATTCAAATCGCCCTGATTGAGCACGAGAGGATTATTGAGCACGGTTGACCATTCGTTAGACTTGTTCCACTGAATGAAAGAGGGAGTGTCACCTTCCTGCTCATACCAGCCCATGAAGAAGCTCCAAAGGGCGCCGTCGATATAAGCTGCCTCGGGATCAAGGAGATTACCGCACTCGGTAAGTGCAACAATCTTCTTACCGCCTACGAGATTATGAATTGTCTCAAACTGTTCGGTCTGATTGGTCATCGGATCAACATACAGGTCTGCGCCTACGATGTCTACGAGGTCGTCACCGGGATAAGCGGCACGAATCTTTGACATATCGGCAAGTTTGCCCTCGTCAGAGGTCTGCACTGTCCATACCCATATAAGGTTGTTGAGACCATATTCGTTTGTGAGTTTATCACGGAGCCAGCCCCAGAGCTGCTTGGTAGTGTCAACACCTGAATTGCCCCACCAGAACCATGCGCCCCAAGTGTAGTCACCTGCTGCTTCATGGAACGGACGCCAAAGCACCGGAATACCTGCATCCTGAAGAAGCTTGAGATAACCTGCAAGCTTGGCTACATCAGCATTGGCAACCTGATTTTCCCATGTACCTTCTATGAGAACATTTGAAGCCACAAATACATTTGACGAAGCATCAAAGCTCAAATTGCCTCCCGCAGGATTGGTAACAGTCACTTCGGTAGCGGTATAGTCATGACCTGAGATGATGATACCCTTCTCCTTGATGGTAGAAATCATGTCGGAAGTCACAGTCACGGTATAGTCACCGGTGATGTCGAAATATTCAAGAGCTGATGTGAGACCGCTCCAAGTTTCGCCGTTCTTTACAGAACCCTGTGCGCCTGCGGCAACATCTTTAGTCTTTACAGTTATTACAGAACCTTCAACCACGTTGGCAAGTTTTGCCTTCGCAGCGTCGTCATTAAGCTGAATGCTGCCTGACCAGTCAGCGGGCATAACCTGTTCGCCTGTCCAAAGAGTTTCTGAACCCGGCTTTGCGGTGGGCACATTCCAGTGCCAAGTCATAGCGGGTATGCTACCTGCGTCCCAGATCTTCTTGACAGGTGTGATGTCGCCGTAATCTATCCAGTTGGAGGGCGATGAAGCGAGGTGTATGTAGTCGAAACCTACGATAGCAGGGAATTTGCCTGATTCCTGTTTTACAAGGTCACAGAAAGCGGTTCCCCATGCCACTTCACCCATTGCGCCTGAGAGCTGCTTCTCACCGTAGTTGTTAAGAAGCATGTTGTAGACAGCCTTAGCCTCGGCAGTAGCGTTGGCATTGGTAAGCGAGCGGCTTACCAGCGAAGGATTGATGAGATGTGAACGTTCGGTGGCGAAATTGACAGTCACTTCAGGAGCGAAAGTCATAGAACCCACACCGGCAACAGCACGTCCCGGAATGTTGAATGTGTAATTTTTGCCTTTCTTAAGCTGGAAATAAGCCACAAGACGGTTTCCGTCCTTGATAAGGAGAGAATCGAGCTTCGTGTCGGTCAATGTAACCTCAACAAGAGAGTTCAAGCTTATTTCATTGCTATAAACTACTTCTATGCTGTTGACATCAAGACCCACTGTGGCCCCATCCTCGATTGAAACCGAGCTTACTGTTACGTCAAACGGGCTTGGCTCATTCCAATCCGGCTCATGATCATCTTCGCAAGCTGTGAACGCAAAGCCTACGAGAGCGGAAGCCAGGATATATCTGAATTTTTTCATTGAGTTTTCGGTTTTGTTTAAAGGTTGCCCGCCCGGCGGACGGGCAGTCGATTAAATAATAATCAGTTAATTATTCAATGGTTATCTTATCAAGCTGATAATCACTACCGGTGATCACAAGACCTCCGTTAGCCACAAGGTCGTCAATGACATTAGCTGTAAGCACAACTTCAAGAGGACTTGCGGGATTGTCGTACTGTGAGGGTATCGGATCGGGAAGATTTGCCCATGCGTCACCGTGACGGAGCGAGAGACACCACCATTCACCATCAGGCACTGTAGGAGTGGTATAAAGGCGGAGGATCTGACCGGGTTTCACTGTTGACCAGTCGTAACCACCCCATGCAAGGTCTTGGTTACCGCCCCAGCCTGTACAGATCCAGCCTGCGTTCCAAATCACTGTCTCAAGAGAATTTTCCCATTCAACATGCACCTTATTTATAACTGTGCCCTTGCCTTGGATTACCATAGCGGTTTCCGACCAACCGTCGTTGGTGGTAAGGATACGGTTAAGGATATCGGCTGTAAGAACAAATTCAGCAGTGGTAGCGGTCAAAGCCGGTTCGAGCATCTCCATCTGTCCCCAGTTCGCATCGTTGATCTGAATCTGAGTTTCAGAATAGGGAGCGATGTGAAACACAAGTTTTGCACCTGCGGGAACACCGTCGAACGAGTTCTTATAGAGACGGAACGCACCACCGGCGTCTTCGCCAGCCCACTGTCCGAGGTCACGGATTTCAGAGAATATCACATTTTCGACGTGGGTTGCGGGGATAACAGCTATGTTATAAGTGATGGTACCGTTAGATGAAACGAGTGTGAATGTCGATGATTTACCGGCAGATTCAGGAACCTGAATAATCAAGCGGTCACCATTCAGGATATACTGTACGGAAGCACCGTTTACCTGCACACCTGTAAGCTTGTCAGCGTTGGCAATAACAACAGAGAAGGTTTCACCTGCGTTGATTTCAGCATCCTCAGCGGGAAGTTCGGTTGCGTAAGCACATTCGGGAGCGGTGAGTTCGAGAGCAGGAGCTTCTACAGTCTCACCATTGGTGAGTGTGAGAGTCACTGTATTAGAACCTGCCGAGAGAGTTGCGGGAACAATCACTGCAAACTCGGTAGCGGTAGGATTCTTCACTTCAACAGTAGTAGCACCACCGAAAGTGATAGAAGCGACATTCTGAAGGTTCTTACCTGATACCTTCACCTCAGCTGCAAGAGCTGCGGGAGAAGGATTATAAGCTATAGCATCAGGCTTGATAGTAGCGATTGCAACTTCTACAGCTGCGCCGGAAGCAGTGTGGAGCACCACATTACCGCTCTGAGTACCTTCGGGAACCTTAACTGTAAGTTCGGTTGCCGACTGGGTTTCAGGCTTAACAGCATCAGCGACATTGGGGAAGGTCACTTCGGTAACCAGTTCCATATTTACACCCTTAAACTTGATCACATCACCAGCCCATACATCAGCGGCGGGTTCTGCAACAACCTCTTCGGGAACTGCAACACCAATAGTAGCGATTGCAACCTTGACACCTGACGCAGGGATCATGCAAACTGAACCGTTGGTAACATTAGCGGGAAGCACGAATGAGAGCTTATCATCGTTGACAGCAAACTCAACCTCATCACCGTTAGGCATCTCAACCTTGGTCACAAGGTCAATATCCTTAACAGTGAAGGTGACAGTCTCACCGGGTTTTGCACCTGAAAGGTCAACAACCTTTTCGACTGACGGGAGGACAATGGTAAGTTCTTCCTCTGAATAGATCCAGTTGGGAAGAGGTTCTGCGCCGTCGCTTATGATCACCTCTCCGGTCTGAGCCTCGGCAGGCACAACGAGGGTGATTTCGTAACGTGACTGAGAAATGAAATCCTCCTGAGCCACTACTACATCTTCAGCAAATATAACCTCCTCGATGAGGTTAAGGTAATCACCCTTGAGAGCGAGTGTCTGACCGGGCTTAACAGTCATCGGGCTCATTTCGTCGAGCGAGATAGGCTCAGTGAATGTAAGCTCTGTGATAGACTTGATCTCACCCTTTGCGTGATGAAGCACAACAAATCCCGGCTCAGCATTCTGAGGCACAGTGATGCGAATTTCCTCAGACGAAATAACCTTTATGTCGGTCACATCCCCCGATCCGGGAAGAGTGATTGAGGTAATCTGGTCCATGCCTGAGCCGAGGAAACGAAGTTCACCGCCACGGGCAACCGGGCGAGGTCCCCAAACATTCAGGTTGACACCACCCTTATATTGCTGGGTGTCGAAGTCGTCGTTATCACATGAAGTCAACGCCGGCAGCATCAACGCCATGCAAAGCGCGAGCAAACTTGTAAAGTTAAATATCTTTTTCATTGTTTTAGCTATATTTTACCGGGTTGATATTAGTTTTTTACCGCACGAATATTGTCTATCTTAAGCATAGGAGTACAGTCAACACCTTCCACGCCACCGTTCCAAAGGAATATCTGAAGGTTAGCGAAGTCAGCGGCACTTGAAAGGAACGAGCTTGCGCCTGAACCGTCAGGAGCATAAACGAAGTCCTTGATGGGGAGAGATACAGTGATCCATTTACCACTGGTGTGGTAAGCCGCTGTAGATGTCCACGGAGTCCAGAGGCCGCGGGCTGAAGTGCCTTGGAAATATGAGTTGTTACATCCTGCCACGGTGTTGCCGAAGATATCGGTTCCGGCATTACCCATGCTGACCTTATCGGTGCCTGAGAAGATTACCTGCATAGCACATGCCTGCCAAGCGGCTGCCTCAGGGATACAAAGTTCGAACTTAACGCTCATATTATTGTAGTCAGAGAAGTCAACGATGTCGAACAGACGCACACCTTCACGTGCGGGATAATCGGTAGGAGTGTTCCAGCTACCAGCCCAATATTCGAATGAGAAGTTGTTGTCATCCCATGCATCCTTGCCGGCAAGTGTTGTAGCACCGTCACCGAGACGCATGTAATTACCGCTGATACCTGTACCGTCGTTTTCAATGGGTGCATTGTGCCAGCCGTGGTTACCGAGACCGGTAAGACCGTCGAAGTCAAACATCATGCCACGGGTATCCATGTAGTAGAATCCGCTCACACCGGCACCATAAATTGAAGTGACTGTCACAGGACCTTCCTCTGCGCCTTGGGGTACTTCCACTTCAAGAGCTTCCTGAGAAATCTTCTTGATGGTAGCAGGGATGTCGCCGAATGAAACAGTAAGGGGAACATTGGGATCGTCTGCGAAATATGCGCCGTTGATGGTAACGATTTCACCTGCATGAGCATATTCGCAAGTCATGTTATCGACACGGGGAGCGGGCACAGTCACACTGAAAGGATATTCCACCTCAGTGCCGTTGGAGGTGATGAAACGAGCGATGTTGCTCACCTCGCCGGGGATATTAGAGGGTATATCAACAATAATAGTGTGGCTGGTGACCATGGTGGGGTTCAATTTGGCTTTCTGGTCATTGAACCAGACCTGCTGCACATCGCCGAGGTTGTCGCCCACGAAAGCAAGGCGTGAACCGAGCGAAGCACTCACGATGAGTGAGTCCGCCTGATTAATGTTACATGTGCGGGCATATTTGATGACCGGGGTAGAACCCTTGTCCTTCTCCGCATCGGTATCGTCCGAGCACGATGCAAGTGTGAAGGCGGAAGCCATGGTTACCGCAGCCATGAATGTATATCTGAATATATTTTTCATGATGATTCTTACTTAATGTTTTTACACTTTACAGTTTACTCGGCTGCACCACCATAATAATCCACCGGAGCGCCTGAAAGAGCGGGTGAACTGCTGGATACTGCCGCAGGGATAGGTGCGGTAAACGCTGATTCGCTAATGATAATCTTGTCATACTGGGCACCATCAGCTTTGCTATCCACGATTTTATAAATATCACGGTTATTCTCGTTTGACGAGTCGATGTTGGGATATTTCTCATAATCGGGAACGAGCATGGATGCACGGTTAAGATTAGTGCCATAGCCGCTGTTGAGCAATTCAAGAGCTGCTGCATTACCTTCACGGTAGCGGTAACGCTGAGTGTCAAACCATGTCTGGCTCTCGAAAGCAAGCTCACGGCGACGTTCCTTAAGAAGCTCTACAAATGTAACTGAAGATGCTTCAGAGATACCTGCACGCTGACGAACCATGTTGTAATACTTCATGGCTGTAGGGTCAGAGGTAGAATTATTGGTACCCATCTTAGCCTCAACGTATGTCAGATATACGTCAGCGAGACGCATGAGGTAGATATTGTTTGCGGCATCCTGATTGATACCTACGTTTCCGTCACAGTCAGCCGACTTACCAATGATATACTTCTTGATGTGAGCAAGCATTTCGTTTCTGTCCTCAAGCACATCACCTGAAGGATCACGGCTTACATACTGATAGGTGTAACCGCCGCCTGCACGATTAAGCATGGGATAATAGTCACCGTTGGTCATGTAAGTCCACATGCGACGTTTGTCGTTGCGCTCATACATATTCTGAAGTGAAAGAGTCGGACCCTTGCCGGCACCCCAAGTCTGGTCAGCGATAACGCTTGAACGGCTCCATGCCACATTGTGAGCATTACCGAACGAATAACCCTGAACGGCGCACTGGATAGCGAGAATTGACTCAGGACCATTGTTTGATTCAACGTCAAAGAGGGTTGAGAAATCGATATCGGTCAACGCTGTGGTATTCTCGATAACATAGAGAGCATCCTCGGCAGCCTTTGCATAGAGAGCGGCGCGGTCATAACCGTAGTCGGTATGAGCAGCCATAGTCACAGCAAGCTTTGCACGGAGAGCGCGGGCTTTACGCTTGTCAAGACGATAGGGGTCTGAGTCTGAATCGGGAAGATTTTCAACAGCGAAGTCAAGATCCTCCATTGCGAAACGGTAGACACTTGCCTGAGTGTTGCGGGGAACGTCAAGGTTGCCGCCGGCAATCATCGCACTGTTATTTTCGATAACAGGAACATCATGCCATACCTCAGCCAACATGTAGTGGCAGTAACCGCGTAATGCGCGAGCTTCGCCCAATGCCTGATTCAAATCATCCTGAGTGATGGTACCGCCGCAGATAGGAGCGATATCGTTTATCACGGAGTTGGCGGTAAGGATCACATTGTAAAGACCTTTCCAACCTTCGTTGAGGTAAGGGTTAACAGCGGTGTAAGTACCGAAGTACCACTGACCTTCATCGGCGTATGTATAGAAGATATCACCGTTGATCATGTCCATCTTCCACTGGAAATTCATGTGGAAGTTGCTCCATGTCTTTGATGCATAGAGAGCCATTGTGGTTGACCTCAAAGCCTCGGGAGAGGTGTAGAAGGTCTCCAGTACCGGTTTGTCTATCGGGTCGATGGTAAGGAAGTCGTTACATGAAACGAGCGAGCCTCCGAGCACCATGGCAACCGCAGTGGTTTTGAATATATTTTTCATTTTCTGTGTCTGTGGAATATGTTATTAGAAAGAGAGGTTAAGACCGAGCGTATAAGTGCGCGGAGTCGGATAACGACCACGGTCGATGTTCTGAAGCAATGAGCTTTGGTTGAAAGCACCGATTTCAGGATCATATCCGCTATATTTGGTGAATGTGTAAACGTTCTGTACATTCACATAGAGCTTGGCATTCTGTATGTAAGCTTTCTTCGCCCATTTTGAGGGGAGATTATAGCTGAGTGAGATGTTCTGAATACGGAGATAAGTGGCATCTTCAATCCAACGGTCGCTCATGCGCTGGTTACCGTTTGAGTCAAGGTTGGAAAAGCGAGGTATGCCGTTATGACCGGGTGCAAGCTGGAGATTTGAGATATCGTCACCGCCGTTGGGGTCAATTTTCACTGCCTGTGCGCGGTCGAGCACACTTACTGCCTGGCTGTCCCATATAGAGCTAAGACCTTCGGTACGATAACGTGCCCAGTTGAGGATATCGCCGCCTACCTGACCGGTAAGACCGATATTGAGTTCGAAATCTTTATAAGTAAATGTGTTGGTGAAACCGAAAGTGAAGTCAGGGTTGGGGTCACCGATAACCTTCTGGTCAGCTTCGTCGATAACACCGTCGCCATTCTGGTCAACAAACTTCAAGTCACCGATCCATGCGCCTGACACCTTGTCGATTTTGTTGGCGTAAGGAGTAGAACCACCTGTCTGAGTGGCATGGCCTACGATGTCAGCCTCGTTGTGGAACAGACCTTCAGTCTCGTAGCCATAGAACACACCCATAGGCTGACCTACTGCAAACATTGATACGGTCTGGAATGGAGCATACCAGTCAACATTACCGTAGATACGCTGTGAGTCATCATTGAGAGCCACAATCTTGTTGCGGTTGTGAGAAAGTGTGATAGCTGCGTTCCAACGGAAATCCTTGGTGATTACGGGACGGGCGTTGATCTGAAGATCGACACCGATGTTACGGGTCTTACCGATATTCGCCCAAGGGTTATTGATGGTCTGCCAGTCGCTTGAACCGATATGCGAGGGTGTGAACACCTGCATCAAGAGGTCCTGAGTCTGCTTGTGGTAAGCATCGAAAGTGATTTCAAGACGATTGTTGAATGCTGCGAAGTCAATACCGGCGTTCCATTGCTCTGATGCCTCCCACTTAAGGTCGGGGTTAGAGAGGTTAGAGGGTATGTAAGCAGTTCCGCCCGGTGTAAGCATCGACTGAAGAGCCGAACCGTAGAGATAAGTACCGATGTTGGAGTTACCTACCTTACCGTAACCGAGACGTACTTTCAAGTTGTCGAGCCAAGTAACATCCTCAAGGAATTTTTCCTGCTGTGCGCGCCATGCGAGAGCCACTGACGGGAAAGTACCCCACTTGTTGTTTGAGCCGAATTTGCTTGAACCGTCACGACGAACTGTCGCAGTCAAGAGATAACGGTTGTCGAAACCGTAGTTGAGTCGGGCAAATACTGATGCTGATGAATTTGAATCAGCCCAACCTGTATTTGACACGAATGTACCATCCTCACCCATGATGTGGATGTTGTCAGAAGAGAAATTCTGTTTGATGATGGTAGTACCGTTCCAAGAACCCTTTGAAGCCTCGAAACCTGCCATCACAGTCACATCGTGCTTGTCAAGGAATTTCTGATTATAGGTGATATAGTCTTTCTGCATCCAGAAGAAATTGTGTTCCTCACGTTGCATCATCTGGTTCACGTCGTTGGAAACAAGACCGAACTTATAGGTCGGGATAAAAGACTTATTCTGGTTCTGAGAAGCGTCGAAAGCATATTCAGCACGGAATGTGAAATGCTTAAGGAAATCAGCGCTTACGTAGAAGTTACCGTTGACCTTCTGACGAAGGAGGGTATTGTTGGTCATAAGAGCGAGAGCGACAGGGTTCCAAGTAGAAGCACCGTTCACGGTGTTAGGACCAGCCCAGTTGCCTTCGAAGTCACGCACGGGGACTGAGGGCATCATTGTCATAGCCTGCATGATAACACCATCGGAACCGTCATTACGGGTGATGGTTTCATCAGTGCGGGTATAAGCGAGAGCACCACCGACTTTAAGCCAGCTTGTGAAATTGTTGTCGATATTGAAACGAGTGTTGAAACGGGTGAAGTCAGAACCGATAATGGTACCTTCCTGCTTCATCCAACCACCGCTCATAGCATAAACGGTCTTTTCGTTACCGCCGGTCATGCTCAACTGATGGTTCTGCATGAAGGCTGTGCGGAAAATTTCGTCCTGCCAGTCAGTACCTTTGCCGAGAAGTGAAATGTCACTGTAAGTATCATCAAAGTTACCGCTGTTGAGCACACCGTCGGCAAGAAGCTGCTGCTGATAGAGAGCGTATTCACGGAGATCCATCATATCAAGCTTCTTAGCGACTTGCTGCCAAGCCACATATCCGTCGTATGTGATGTTTGAACGACCGGCTGAACCGCGGCGGGTGGTCACGAGCACAACACCGTTTGCACCGGCAGCACCGTAGATGGCACAGGCAGATGCGTCCTTGAGCACGTCAATGCTCACGATGTCCGACGGAGCGATTGCTGCAAGGGGGTTAACGGTAGTCTGACCGTTTGAACCGCCCATCCAGTCGAAGCCCTGAACGCTGTTTGAGCCGCTCATAGGCACACCGTCAATCACATAAAGAGGTTCATTGGAAGAGTTAAGTGAGCTTGCACCACGGATGCGCACTGAAGTCGCACCGCCGGGAGCTCCTGAGTTTTGAGTCACCTGTACACCTGCCACTTTACCTTGGAGCATCTGGTCAGCATTGGTGACTATTGTCTGTTTCATCTGATCTTCGGAAATGGAAGCGACCGAACCTGTAATGTCCGATTTACGCTGGGTACCGTAGCCGACCACCACAACCTCGTCGAGGATCTCTGAATTTTCCTCAAGGGTCACGGTGAGGTCTGTGCGACCTGCCAAGGGGACTTCTTGAGTCTTCATTCCTACATAAGATACTACGAGAGTTGCATTGGCAGACTTCACTGTGAGGGTGAAGTTACCGTCAAAGTCCGTTGCCGTACCGTTGGCGGTATTGCCCTTCTCTTGCACTGTCGCGCCGATAAGCGGTTCGCCCGACTTATCCTGCACCACACCTTTCACGGTAGTCTGAGCGACCGCTGTGAGCATAAAGCTCAATAGAAACGCAGTCATCAGACCCCTAAGGTCAAAAATTTTACTTTTCATTATTGCAATTTTAAGGTAATAGATATTTTTTCTTATTCACGTTAATTATAGGTATTAATATATCGGGTTATTGTATTCACAGAGTTTTCAGGGTTAGTAAGATACCGCAAAATTAACGCAATGTCTTGACTTTATATGGTACTTTTTTATCCCCTAATAATACTATTTTGCAAAGAGCAAAAAAAGTCAAGAATATGTCACTTTTGTATCATTACGACATGGCTATACTTACCCTACAGAATGATTTTCAGCAGGATTACTAATATGAGCAGTTGATATATTATATCACAGATTATAAAACAGGATAGGTTTAATTATCTATTGCATATATGTAAATAGCCGGTGAAAGGTTATCTTTTCCTTTTTGTCATCTCCTTTATTAGAGCGATAGTGGTGCTGTCGGATGCGAACACGGAGTTTAAGCCTTGTGCCTCCTGTGCGGGATCGCCAGTATAATCATCGCCCGGCTGCCAAGTGGCATGAGCGGGATTGGCAAGACCACCCCAGCCCCAGAAGTTAACACCGGCAAGTTTTCCACCATTCACCACTTCGGTGAACACATGGCGATAATAGCCGTCACGGGCAGTGACCGGTGTTCCCTTGGCTATCTCCATGTTGTCGCGCGGATAGCCGAACTCCTCAAGCACGATAGGTTTCGAAAATCCATTTTCGGAACTCTTTAATGCATCGGAAAGCGAGGCATAGTGTGCATTTATATAATCGGTAGTGTTTTTGCAAGCAACACTAAGACTGTCAACCGTTGTTTTTTCATTCACCCAGCTCCAGTTATAGGGCCATATATGTATGGTGGCATAATCCACTTCCGGATAGGAATGAATTTTGGTCCAAAGGTCCATGTCATTCTCACATCCCCATGAGCCTTCGCTTCCTACCGACACAAGGTGATTGGGGTCTACCGACTTTATCAACTTAGCAGTCTCACCTATCCACCGAGCAAACGGCTCTTTGCTCTCCTCGGCAAATGCGCGAGGCTCATTGGCAATTTGCCATGCCATGATGGCGGGTGATTCCGAATAAGGCTTACCTGTGATGGAATTGACACGTCCAACTATATTCCTGACATGATTGGCAGCCAGAGCTTTTGCAGAGTCATTGCGCACGAAGTTTGAAGCATACTCCATGTAGGCGGGATAACCCGCATCTGCCGGATTGACTGCCTTCCCTGCTCCCGCCCATTCAAGATAGGTGGAAAAGCCGCCGCTCCATTCCCACGCATTGTTAAGATAGATCACCGCCTTCATGCCACGCTTTTCAAGGTCGGCAAGGAGATAGTCAAGACCTTGCAGGAGTGTGTCGGAATAGACTCCCGGCGATTTCTGCAATGTCGGTGAGATATGCGACGCAAGTCCCTCTTCACCGTCGCCACCTGCCAGCACTCGGAGATTATTTATCCCTATGCTCTGCAAAGTGTCGAGTTCCTTAGCAAGGCGCTCACGGTCGCCGCCCCTACCCTCCGATGCAAGTATTGAGCCATACCAGAAGTTGGTACCCACATATCTATAAATGGTATCACCAATATAAAATTCTCCATCACGCACAGTGACGTAGGGAGACGCTTCAGCGGTATCTTCCTTTTGTCCTGAACAGGCACCGGTGGCTACGGCTGCTGCAAACAACACGGGCATTAAAAATTTATTATGCATAATAATATATGTATATCTTTACTATTGAACTGATTTAAACTTTTTATAAAATGTTAAACTCAGGCTGAAAATTACCTTGTTTTCAATCTTTGAAACTCTTTTCGGCTGAATTATCAGCATCTCTTCGGTCACTTAGCTCGCTAAGCTCCCTCATCGAGCTAATAATTCATCTCGAAAATAGCTTCAAATCTTAAAAAATAAAAAGTTTAAATCAGTTCGTTTAATGGTATAATTTAAGGTTCATTTCTGATTTGTAGTGCCGGAGACCGCATCATCCCAGTCGTCGGTGCGGAAAGGTATCAGAGGCACACCAAACATATCCTTCACTTCACCTATGGCAAAATTCTTGAAGCAATATCTCACAGCTTTAATATTCTTTACCTTGTCACTGCTCACCGTCACTGTATGCTCGTTCCAATCCTCTGTCGCATGAGCCGGATAGAACACTCGATCCTCACCTGCGACCTCAAATCCGGGTAGCACCATATTGGGGTTCAGTCCCGCATCTGCATTATTAAATGAAATCACAGCCTTGTCACCTTCCAACTTAACAGATTTATATGACGGGTAAGCTACCGGAATACCGGTCAAACCGTATGTACGGTTAGCAGCCATGAATGCAAGACGCTCACCTATCTCCTGCTTTTTACGGGCATGTATATCCTCAAGCTCTGAGGGATAAACAAGGTCGGTAGTGCATACTATACCGCTATTTGGAGTGATTTCGGCAGCCTTATGCTGACATTCACGGAACAAGGCTGCCTCTGTAAGCTCTCCGCCGCCATATTTCCAGCCGGGAAGCTCCACAAAATAGAACGGCAATTCGCCAAGTCCCCACTCGTCACGCCAGATCTGAACCATATCCTTCTGATGTTGCGGATATTCCTTATGGCGACCCACATTTGACTCGCCCTGATTCCAAAGGAAGCCTTTAACGGTGTAGCCAAGCACAGGCTTGAGCATTGCGTTATACATCACACCGATGCGTTCCCACTCATTTATGGATGGATCTTTCTCTTCTTTCGCCATATCCCATCCTTGATATGTGTCGAGTTTCCATTTGGGCATCCAGCCTTCCACCTTCGAGCCTCCGTAGGCACAGCTGATTATCCCAACGGGAACATTAAGCATATCGGTAAGCGAACGGGCAAAAAAGTAAGCCAAAGCCGAGAATTCAGCAGCATCCTGAGGGTTGGATACCTTCCATTTCCCTTCCACACGCTCCTGTGGTGTATATGATGCGCGTTTTGGCACGGTAGCCATCCTTATTCCGGGATATTTGCCTGAGTAGGCAATGGCTTGTGCGGCACCTTCCACCGGCTGAGTCCAGAATCCGCGCAAAGGCATCTCCATGTTTGACTGTCCCGAGCAGAACCACACCTCACCTATAAGCACGTTATCTATTTTCACATCTCCGTCGCCATCGTTAAAAGTGACAGTGTAAGGAGTGAACGAAGCGGCGGGTGTTGACACTTTAACCTCCCACTTGCCTGAATTCTTGTCAGCCGCGGCTGTATACTTTGCGTCATTCCACGAAGTGGTAACTGTAACGGTTGAGCCGGGTTTAGCCCATCCCCAAAGCTTTGCGTCTGTATTCTGCTGCAGCACGGCGTTATCACTTATTACGTCCGGCAGCTCCACGGCAGCGTTAAGAGCAAGCGGAGAAGCCATGAGGAACGAAAGCGCCAATTTTGTCAATATATTTGAACTCATAGTACTTTATTATCCCTGTTTTACTATTTACTGTTTAGAATTTCTTTCCTTGATGGTTTTCTGCGCAAGCTTAGCCCACTCTTTAAGGTCATCGTCTGTCCATTCCATACCGTTGTCGGAGGCAGTCGGCTTGACCATAGAGCAAGTCTCATTCTTATCTGCGATATCCCACATGACTACCGAAAGATTATGCTTGTCGGCAAAATCCATCCATGCTTCCCACGATTCATAATCTATGGGACCGTCACCGGTGTGATCCATGGAGCCACATTCCGAAATTATGAGAGGTAATCCGGCAGCAATAGCCTTTTCAGCCTTATCCCTGTTCCAGTCCTTATGAGTTCCGGCATAGTAGTGGAGCGAATAAAGGAGGTTAGGTATTTCGAGGGGTGAATCGGCAGCAACATCCACTTCCTGATCCCATCTCGGAGTACCAACTATCACCACTGCATTAGGTGCGTTTTTGCGAATAAGAGGGATAAGCTCATTGGAGTAATCCTTGATTTCCTGCCATGATATGTCAAGAGGTTCGTTCCATATCTCGTAAAGCACGTTTGGCGAATCGCCATATTTCTCGGTGATGACACTGAAAAACTTTTTGGCATTTTCAAGAGTGTTTTCATGCGAATGCCAGTCACATATCACATACATATCGTTAGCTATAGCCGCATCAATTACAGCCATGGCGCAATTAACCGAGTAAGCAGAATCAACATCGTATGTCTTCATGCAGTCACCGCTGCCATGAGCACCGATAGCGGCACGAGTGACGTTAGCGCCCCATTTCTCTTTGAGAGCCTTGACTGTCCCTTCATTATAAAAACGTCCCCAGTTCGAGTGCCAGCCAAGCGACGGACCGGTAAGCACTACTGTATCACCTGAGGCATTAAGCAGGGCTGTTCCTTCGACATGAAGAGGTGACAACGATGTGGCAACAGTGTCTTCCGCCACTGCTTCAGCGGTTGATTTAGACGACTTGCCGCAAGCCGAAAGTCCGGCAAGGACCAATACAAGAGCAACGGCAGATAATGATCTGATTTTCATACGAGAATTTTATGATGTTGATATATTTCACGAAACATTTTGGGTGAAGCACCCTTCTTCTTTTTAAATATGCGGTTGAAATTTGACACATTGTTGAAGCCACATTCATAGCATATCTCAGCAACCGAGGTGGTGGAATCGACCAATTGACGGGTGGCGTGTCCGAGACGTATATCTATGACATACTCGGAAATCGATCTGCCTGTGCGCAGTTTGAAGAAACGGCTGAAAGCAGTGGGTGTCATCCCAACCAGTGCGGCAAGGTCGCTCAGGCGTATATCCTCCTTATATCTCAGATTTATATAATCCTGCACTTTCTGCACCCTACGACTGTCAACAGTCGGTTTCAATGATGCAAACGACGAGCTTGAAAGCCGGCGGTAGTTACCTTCCTCAGCAAGCTCATAAAGTATTGCCATCAGCTCTATCATGCCATAGAATCCGGAGTCGATTTTCGTCAGGTTGTCAAGACGATTAAACACCTTCATGATGCTACCGCTTGAAAACACAATCCCGTTGGAGCTTACTTCCAACATACGACGCACGGAAGCGAGCTGCGTCTTTTCCAACAGCGACTCACCGAAGAGATCATGTGAAAACTGTATGGTTATTTCCCTTATGCGGTTATTGTCACACTCATGTTGTTCCCAGCCATGCTCTATGCCGTTACCTATAAGCACGAGGTCATACTCGCCGATTGTCTCCATGGAATCACCGACAACACGACGTGCGCCGGTACAGTTAGCCAAGAAATTTAGCTCATATTCTTCATGGCGATGCACCGGAAAAGTAAATCGATCCTTATATCTGTCAACGAGATAAAAGCAGTCCTTTTCTGATAGAGGTGTAATTTCTGTTATTATTTTATTCATCTTCGCTATTTGGTCAGAGCCTTTTCATCTCTTTCCCATTTTGGTATTAGAATTGTTTTTTATTTCCAAAATTCAGTTCTATTTCAAAGGCAATTTTACATCTTTTTTAAAAGGGCAATTGCAAGCTATACGATTGGCGAAAGATAGCAAAAATGGCTGGAAATAGAATTTAAAGATTAAAATCAACGCCTCACGCAGTTCTGTATTCAACTTTTCGTTATAAGTCTACATCAGTTCTTAGTATCAATTATTTGCGTTGGTTTTCAGGCAATCTTTTCTGATACTACAAAGATAAAAATTTATTTTAATACTTATGTAAAGATACGCACACTTTTCTGCACATTTGACTATTTTTACCATATATTTGCTAAAAAAGTATCACTTTTCTCTTCGGTCACACACTCAGTCGGAAGCATAATTCACAATTCACCCTTAAAATCCACACTTATATATCCACATATATTAATAAAAACATCAGAATTATTTGTTAATGCCATTTGATTGTAGTACTTTTGTCAATCTTACGTTATAATCCTTACGATTGACATTATAAACTATCATAAATTGTAATGAAAAAGTTTTTCATGGCATTCCTCGGCACTCTTGCCGGAATATGGTTCTCATTATTAATCGCTTTCATTGGCGTGTTTGTGGTGCTTGGTGCGGCTATGGCTTCATCAGTCGGATCCAAGACCACTAAAATAGAAAAAGGCTCGGTGCTCTTGCTTAACCTTGCGGGCGAAATTTCCGACCGACCCGGTTCGATTGATATAATGGGCGCTTTGCAAGGCATAGACACTGAAAAGAAGGGTCTTAACGAGATAGTAGGTGCCATAACCAACGCAGCCGCCGATGACCGCATCAAAGGTATAGTGATAGACTGCCAAGGGTCGTCAGCCGGTCTCGCACAACGTCAGGCGATAGTTGAAGCTCTTAACAAATTCAAAACAGACGCTCCCGAGAAGTGGATATATTCATACGGCGACATGTATACCCAAGGCGACTACTATATCGCATCGGTATGCGACAGCATCTTCCTGAACCCAATAGGACAGGTTGACATACACGGATTATCATCCACAACCATGTACTTCAAAAATTTGATGGACAAGCTGGGTATCGAGGCTCAGGTAGTGAAAGTAGGAACATACAAAAGCGCTGTAGAGCCGTTCCTCCTTGACAAGATGAGCGACGCGTCTCGTGAGCAGCAGCAACTTTTCCTTGACAATATCTGGAAGAGTGTCACCTCACAGATTGCCGAAGGCAGAAAGGTGACACCCGATACCATAAACGCTTGGGCTGACGGTTTCACTTTCGCTGATGCAACAACGACATACATCGACAACAAGATGGTTGACGCTCTCGCCTACCGTCATGAGTTCGATGCAAAAATTATGGCTCTGACCGACAAAAAGAAAGCTGAGGATATCCCCTACGTCGAGCCGGCTACCTATTGCAAAGATAAAGACGTAAACAAAAAAGGCAACGGCAAAGGCGCTAACATAGCCGTGCTTTACGCTACCGGCGACATTACCGACACCGAGGGTGACGGCATTGTGGCTTCGAAACTCGTTCCCGAGATTCTTGACCTCGCTGACGACGAGGATGTGGACGGACTCATAATGTACGTCAATTCAGGTGGCGGCAGCGCTTTCGCCTCCGAACAAATCTGGGAAGCTCTTGAGCAGTTCAAGTCATTAACCGGGAAACCGTTCTACGTGTCTATGTCCGACTATGCAGCCTCAGGCGGCTACTACATTTCATGCGGAGCTGACAAGATTTTCGCTCAGCCCACCACTCTCACAGGCTCGATAGGCATATTCGGCATAATCCCCAACGCCCACAAGCTCATAACCGAAAAAATCGGTGTGACCACTGGCACAGTTAAGACAAACACTAACGGAAACTTCCCGTCACTGATGGAGCCTATGACCGAGGCGCAGAAAGCTGCCATGCAGAGCTACGTGGAGAGAGGTTACGACCTCTTCACCTCACGTTGCGCTGAAGGCAGAGGGATGTCGCAGAATTCTATAAAGATGATTGCCGAAGGTCGTGTATGGGACGGAAGCGAGGCTTTGAAACTCGGCTTGGTTGACGCCATAGGTGGTCTTGACACAGCCATTGCCGAAATGGCAAAAGAGCTGAATGTGGAAACATACACTATCAGCGAATATCCCACACTTAAGCCCAAATGGTATGACGCTTTGGTGGAAGCCGGAGCTGAGATTAAGGCTGGAATGGTCAAGGATGAGTTAGGCGAATGTGCTGACCTTTATGAGACAATCAAGCGTGTCAAAGGGATGTCAACTCTCCAGTGCCGCATGGACTTCATAACCGTATCTCTCTAAGGATATATTTATATCACCATCACCGTAATATAATACAAATTAATATTAGTGGCACGAAGTAAACTCTTATCAATGCTCGTACTCTATCCCATATCCAAACTATATGGGTTAGGGATGGCTGTGCGCAGCAAAATGTTTGAGTACGGAGTGCTGAAACAGCAGGAATTTGACATTCCGGTAGTGGTGGTCGGCAATATCGCCATGGGGGGCACCGGGAAAACCCCGCATGTCGAATACATTGTGGAATCACTAATGGGTAAATATAACATAGGTGTCCTGTCACGAGGATATAAGCGAGCCACCAGCGGATTTGTGCTTGCCACACCGCAATCGCGCCCCGAGGATATCGGAGACGAATCCTATCAGATATACCGCAAGTTTGGACCTGACATCACCGTGGCTGTATGCGAAAATCGTGTGAACGGGATAAAAAGGATGCTGGAGATAAATCCTGCCATCAACATGATTATCCTTGACGACGCTTTCCAGCACCGCTACGTGAGGCCGTCAGTCTCAATCGTGCTTACGGAGTATAATCGCCCGATATTCAACGACAAGATACTCCCTTACGGCAGACTGCGTGAACCTAAGAGCGCACTCAACCGTGCGGAGATTGTGGTAGTGACAAAGTGTCCTCCTGGCATGAATCCGATGGAGTATCGCATATTCACTGAAAAACTGAATCTTTTCCCCTACCAGAAACTCTACTTTTCACGCTTCAACTACGGGCATCTCGTGCCTATATTCCCAAGCGAGGTCGAAACCACTCCTTCCATCTCTTCTCTCGGACCTGACACATCTCTGCTTGTGGTCACAGGTGTTGCAAACCCGAAACCCTTCTCACGCTACCTGCGTCGCCATAAGGCAAAGATCAAACTGCGCAGATTCCCTGACCATCACAACTTCACGTCATCGGACATGGAATCAATCGAACGGCAGTTCGAACAGTTGCCCGGCAAGCAGAAATATATAATAACCACAGAAAAGGATGCCGTAAGGTTGCTAAACAATCCCTATTTCCCCCATAATCTTAAGAAAAGTATATTCTACATACCTATAAAAGTGGAATTTATACATCAAGGCGGCGAACCTGATTTCACCGTTGGAATTGAGAAAACAATACGTGACTCGCACTTGTTTAAATCATAGTGTCTCACCTCCATTGAGCTTGACACTTTTATACAAACCATCCCATGACGGGACTTTATAAATCATCAATACCGAAAATCATGTTGGAAAAAATCAATCAGACAGCTGAATTTCTGCGCTCGAAAGTGTCAGAAATGCCTAAAATCGCAATAATCCTCGGCACAGGTCTCGGTCCTATCGTTGACCACATGGAGGAGAAAACATATATCCCATACAGCGAAATTCCCAACTTCCCGATATCTACAGTGGAAGGACATAGCGGAAACCTTATATTCGGATGCCTTGGCAACAAGCGTGTCATAGCGATGCAAGGACGTTTCCATTACTATGAAGGGTATGACATGAAGCAGGTCACTTTCCCCGTCAGAGTGTTCAAAGCTCTCGGTGTGGAGATTCTGTTTGTATCCAACGCTTCCGGAGGTATGAACAAGGAATTTGTGGTAGGTGATGTGATGACTATCACAGACCATATCAACCTGTTCCCTGAAAACCCGCTACGCGGCAAAAACTATAACGAGCTTGGCACCCGTTTCCCGGCTATGACTAATGCATACGACAAGGAGCTTATGGCTCTCGCCGACAAGATTGCGGAAGAGAAAGGTATCCGCCTGATGCATGGTGTCTACGTAGGTGTTACAGGTCCGACATTCGAAACCCCTGCCGAATATGAATTCTACCATATAATCGGTGGTGACTGCGTGGGTATGTCTACTGTGCCTGAAGTCATCGTGGCAAACCATGCGGGGATGCGTGTATATGGCATATCAGTCATAACCGACCTCGGAGGCAAGGATGTGACTCAGGTTCCCACTCATGAGGAGGTGCAGCAGGCAGCCTTGATAGCTCAGCCTAAGTGCCTTGAAATCATGAAAGAGCTTGTGAACAGATGCTGAACATAAATTAGTGTTATAAAATCTCATAATAATGTGGGTGTCGTGGAGATAACCACGCCATCCACTTTTTTTATATCTATTTACATTATGGAAATTTCTGAACTTGGCGAATTTGGCTTGATTGACCGCCTTACTAAAGGATTGGAAACAGTCAACAACTCTACCATAAAGGGTGTCGGCGACGACTGCGCCGTGCTGCGTAATAGTGACACTGATATATTGGTCACCACCGACCTGCTGCTCGAAGGTGTACATTTCGACCTCACATACGTGCCGTTGAAACACCTCGGCTACAAATCGGCAATTGTGAACTTCTCCGACGTGTATGCCATGAACGGCACCCCGAAACAGATCACGGTGTCGCTCGGTATCTCCAAACGCTTCACAGTGGAGCATATCGAGGAGCTTTTTGCCGGCATACGTCTTGCCTGTAAGATATATGGTGTTGACCTCGTAGGCGGCGATACCACTTCGTCACGTCAAGGACTCGTCATTTCCATCACATGTATAGGTGAAGCTCCCGCCGACAAAGTTGTGTCGCGCAGCGGTGCGAAGGACACTGATTTAATATGTGTTTCGGGCGACCTCGGTGCGGCATACATGGGATTACAACTTCTCGAACGTGAAAAGATAGCCTCTGCGGGACAAAAGGATTTCGTGCCTAAATTCCAAGGTAAAGAGTATCTGGTGGAACGCCAGCTTAAACCCGAAGCCCGCCGTGACATCATCGAAGAGCTTGACAAGGCAGGGATTGTACCCACAGCGATGATGGATATAAGCGACGGACTAAGTTCGGAACTGTTGCATATCTGCAAACAAAGCCACACAGGCTGTCGAATTTACGAGGACAGAATACCTATCGACTACCAGACAGCCATTATGGCTGAGGAACTTGGCATGAACCTTGTGACTGCGGCACTGAATGGCGGCGAGGACTATGAACTTCTCTTCACCGTACCGTTGCACACCCATGAGATAGTTGAAAAACTGCCCGGTGTGAAAGTGATAGGCCATATCACCAAGGAAGAACTCGGCTGCGCCATGATTACCCGTGACGGCTCTGAGATCCAGCTTAGGGCACAGGGGTGGAACCCGTTGGCAGCATCCACTGAAGGCTAAGGGATAGTTTATGAATCCTGTCGCAAAGCTCGTCAGGGCGTTTCGCACTTTGTCGCTACGCCTCACAACTCCCATAAGAATTGAATTCAATCTGACCGACTATTGCAACCTCAACTGCAAGGGGTGTACCCACTACGCACCCCTTGCCGGCGAGGAATACACACCCATTGCCGAGCTTGAATTAAATATGCGACACCTATCCTCTATCAGAAGGAGCCGGGAGATACGGCAGATATATTTAATAGGTGGTGAAACACTCCTGTATCCCCAAATTAATAACGCAATATCGCTCGCAAGGCATTACTTCCCTTGGGCTGAAATAAGTATTTTCACCAACGCATTGCTGCTCCCCCGAATGGACGACGAATTTTGGGAGCTATGCAGGAAGAATGATACTATTATAGCAATAACTCGCTATCCCGTCAAGTTCGACTATGACTGCGCTGTCAGTATTTGCGAGCGAAATCATGTCAGACACTCGTTATTTGGCGACCGCAGCGTTTCCGGCTCGTTTTTCAGAGTGAGACTTGACCCTGAAAAGCGACAGAACAGATGGATTGCAAATTTTCGGTGCTATTCCTTCGGTTGTCTTACCGTCTCAGACAATAAGCTCTTCCCATGTCCGCAAAGCGCATGTGTCAGACATCTCAATAAGCGGTTCGGCACTGATTTCAGTATTGAAAAAGGTGATTATATCCCTATATCCGATATAACTGACATTCGTCAGATCCGAAGATTGCGCAATCACCCCATCCCATTCTGCGGTTACTGCAAAAAATCGCTCCCAACCCCATACGAACTCTCAAAAAGAGTTAAAAACGAATGGATTGATACGAATAAATGAAGACTGTTAACTTTTATTATAAAAATCACCCTAAACTTTTCCTCTCAGCTATACTCTAATAAATATAATTACTGATTTAACATTCCACAAAAAGTTATCAGTTCATAACATCATTAACAAAGACAGTAACTATGAAACGCTTCTTCCGCATTCTATCAATTGCCCTGCTTTGCGGAGCACTTTCCGCTCCTGTCATCTCGGCACAACGTCACGGCGGCAACAACGGAGGTCGTGAACGCACCACTCATTCCAATAGCTCCAACCGTGGGAACTCAGCATCACGCAATAACGGATCTCGACATAATGCCACACGTCCAAACAATAACGGTGGCTCCACCGGACGTCCCGGTCTCGGCAATAAGCGTCCAAACAACAATAAAGACCATGGTATAAACAATGGCAACCACAACCGTCCCAATTTCGGCAACGGCAACCATAATAATGGCAATCGTCCAAGCGTAGGGAATGGCAACCATAACAACGGTAACCATCCTAACGTAGGCAACGGCAATCATGGTACCACAGGACGTCCCGGCCTCGGCAACCGTCCGAACAACGGGAATAAGCCGAACGGCAACAAGCCAAACCATGGCAACCACGATAAGCCTAATTACGGTAAGCCCAACAAACCGAATAACGGCAACCATAACTGGGGCAACAATCATCGTCCCGATAATCGTCCCGGCAATAGTTTTCATCCTAACGATCGTCCGCACCGTCCGGGTGTAGGTCACCACCCTGTTCACCGTCCCCCGCTTTTGGCACCGCCTCACAGACCTCATCGTCCTAACATGTACCGTCCGCACTATAGACCCACACCTCCCCCGCGCTGGCGTCCGGCTCGCGGCATACCCGCCATACGTGGCATCTTGGGTATCACATTCGGCACCGGTATAAGTTTGTCGCTCGACTATCTGTACAACTCTGGATTTGTCGTTGACGGATATAACAACGATGTGGTATACCTCCGCAATGTCAACCAGCTAAACTATATATGGACTGACGCTGCCTTATACTACGGAGCAAACGGTCTTGACGCATCGTCATTCTACTATGCCACTCCGGCGTATGACCTCTCCCGTTACAACGCTGTTTACAACAACCTCATATCCCTATACGGCCAACCCGTATCGATAAACACTGTAGGACAGCTTGGCGCAACATGGTTTGGTGGTAATCAGGGCTACATAACCCTTACCTTCGGCGCAAGCAACGTAGCCGGCGGCGCCCTCCGCTACCTCACCACCCTCACTTTCGGTCTATAAATCCTAATCCTTATCTTAATAATAAAATGGGGCTGTGTCAAAATAGGCGCAGCCTCTTTTTTGATAATCTGCTGAAAAAC
>CAJTMJ010000014.1 GCA_910577335.1 uncultured Duncaniella sp.
GCGTTCGAGACATACTTTATTGCGCTATTTGAGTTTTATCGGACAGCAATAATTAATTTTGTCAACATAGTTCCAACGTAACAATTTATTCATCACGTTATCAATATAATCCATGAAATTGAAATTTTGCTCCCGCATAGCAGGTGTGATGTTTCTGACATTCACCCTTAATGCTCAAAGTGCGGATCTGTTCTCTTACTCCGCTCCCGACGGCAAGTCAGGACTGCGACTTGCATGGCGCGCCGACGCTTCATCCGACTGGCAACCGATAGACGAAAACTTCAACTTCGTAAGCAGCGACTTCGGTCCGTGGGGAAGCCATAAGACCATGTTCTCCCCACAGCTTTTCATCAACGCTGCCGACTCGCTTTGGACATGCGTATGGTCAGCCACATCCGATGGCTCTGTCACCGCACTTACAACATCGCCCGACCTGTTCAGTTGGACTCCGCAACGGTATTTCGCCAACAAACTCGACCTGCCGAGAGATATGCGACCGGCTACACCCATCACAGCCGATTCAGTGCTGATCGGCGGCAAGATGATGAAAGGGTTCAGACAGACAGTTGACAACGCAACAATCGACCGTATCAAAAAATTTGTTGCCGACCGTGGAAAGCGTGGGGCATTATTCTCACAACACGCTAAGGACGATGCTACCCGTTTTGCCAACCTCTCCGACGTATCATTCACGGCAACAGCAAATCCATCGGAAGCAAAGCGGATTTCCGATAAGCTTATCGGCATATTCTTCGAAGATATAAACTATGGAGCTGACGGAGGTCTGTATGGCGAGCTTCTTCAAAACCGTGATTTCGAATATATCCCGTCTGACCGTCATGGAGACCAAAACTGGAACTCGACCCATTCATGGTCGGCAACCGACGATGGTTCCTTCTCGATAGCAACCGATAGCCCCATCCACCCGAACAATCCCCATTACGGTGTGATAAACGGGGCTGTTACCCTCACTAATGCCGGATATGACGGCATCTCAGTCAAAAAAGGTGAAAAGTATCGTGTGTCACTCGCCATCCGTTCCGCCAAACCGATGCGCCTGTCAGTCACTCTTACCACTCCCGAAGGCGCAGTGATAGGCAATGCAGCCATCAAAACCAAGGGCGGAGATTCATGGACTACCTATAAGACATTGATAAAAGCCACACGCTCAGTTTCGGGAGCAAAACTAAATGTAAATTTCCCTAAAGGTTCAGACGCTTCCGTGGATATGGTATCGCTATTCCCTGTCAACACTTTCAAAGGTCGTGAGAATGGTCTCCGTCAGGACCTCGCACAGACACTCGCCGACCTAAAGCCTCGTTTCGTCCGCTTCCCCGGCGGTTGTGTGGCTCATGGCAACGGCATAGACAATATTTATGACTGGAAAGGCTCTATAGGCTCTCTCGAATCCCGCAAGCCGCTGCGCAACCTCTGGAACTATCATCAGACACGCGGACTCGGCTACCACGAATACTTCCTTTTCTGCGAGGATATAGGCGCAGAACCTCTGCCGGTGCTTGCTGCAGGTGTGCCATGTCAGAATTCAGGCATCCCGGGACACCACTCCCACGAACCTCTCACCACGCTCGGACAGCAATGCGGCATACCTATGGAGGAGATGGACGCATACGTTCAGGATGTGCTTGACCTCATAGAGTACGCCAACGGCGACATCAACACCACTTGGGGCGCCAAACGTGCCGAAGCGGGACACCCCGAGCCATTCAATCTCAAATACCTCGGCATAGGCAATGAGGACCTTATCTCAGAAGTGTTCATCCCCCGTTTCAAGATGATCTACGACTCTGTTCGCGCCCACTACCCTGACATCATAGTGGTAGGTACTGTGGGACCGTTCTACGAGGGTTCTGACTATGACGCAGGCTGGAAACTTGCCGAGGAGCTTAACATACCGATGGTTGATGAACACTATTACGTTGATCCGGCATGGATGATTCACAATCAGGACTATTACGACAACTATCGCCGTAACGGCACCAAAGTGTATCTCGGGGAATATGCCGCACATCTCCCCGGTCGTCCCAATAATATGGAGACAGCCCTTGCGGAAGCTCTCTATCTCACATCAGTTGAACGCAACGCTGATGTGGTTGAGATGACTTCCTACGCTCCGCTTCTCGCCAAGCGTGGCAACACCCAGTGGCGTCCTGACCTCATATATTTCACCAACGACTCCGTGATGCCTACCACCGACTATCAGGTTCAAAAAATGTATGGCAACAACTCCGGCACACGCTATATCCCTGCACCTCTTAAGGTTAACAGCTCTGACAAGAACGTGACCAACCGCATAGGTATGTCAATAGTCCTTGACGAAGGCTCTTCCGAATATATCGTCAAGCTCGTCAATCTTCTGCCGGTTGAAGTGAAAGGCAATGTGGATCTGACACCTCTCGGCATAACAGCCAAAGAAGTAACAGGTGAGATACTTGCCGGGAAACCGACCGATACCGACACCACACCACAGCCCGTAAAAGTGACATTCCCGCAGATGTCACTTCCACCCTACTCCTTCACACTCGTGCGCATACCTGCGAATAAGTAGCCTTTTATTCATGCTTTTAGGCTATTTTAAACAAAACGACGAACTGATTTAAATTTTTTACAACTATTTTTTTTATTAAAATTGAGTTCTAATCCAAAGAAAAGCGTTACATTTGCAGCGTATAATATTTTTCGTATAAATTATCTAATTTAAATTTACCAAACCATGGCTTACGTTATTACAGATTCTTGTGTGGCTTGTGGCACTTGCCAGCCCGTTTGCCCCGTTGACGCTATCTCTGAAGGCGATATCTACCACATCGATCCCGACACTTGCATCGAGTGCGGTTCTTGCGCAGAAGTTTGCCCCAGCGAAGCTATCATCCCCGGCGAATAATTTTCACGCACAGGAAATCAAACAAAATGATAAAAACGTCTTCGGTTTTCCGAAGGCGTTTTTACTTTTTATATAGATTCCTAAAAAACTTATAAATATTGTCAATCTTGCAAATCGTATATGCATTTTTTATAATTTTACAGAAAATATTTCTCTATATATCACAAACTTACGAATAATGATAAAACATCTTATAGTAGCTATATCTCTTTTCTTTATTGCCGCTTTAAACCTATCGGCATCCGACAACACTCCATCCCCTGACGACAGCGCCCAACCTTTTAAAGTAAGTTATATGGGTAATGTCGAAGCGGGTCATACCTTCCTTTGGGATAATTTCTTGCGAAACACATCCGGATACGTCACGTTGACCACCACTCACGGTGTCAGGATAACGCCATATCTGTTTACCGGTTTGGGTATCGGCGCTTGGTTAGGCTATTATAGCGGTGGTTGCTCTATGCTTCTTCCGCTGTTTGCAAATGTCCGTGCCACCCTCCCCTCCGGGAAATTTCGCCCGTTCATAGACTTGAAAGGAGGCACATTAAACTCACTGAATTCATTTATCGGACCATCCATCGGATGCAAATTCGCTTGGGGAAACCGAGCCGGCGTATACCTCTCATTCGGCACAAATTACATAATAAACCGCTACCACTCCGCCTTCGACGGCTTAAGCATAAAACTCGGCTTCGATTTCTAATATCACCTATCACTTTCGCAACTCTGTTTTTATGGCATTTTCAGGGATGAATATGAGCCTGTGAGGGATTTTATGTTATTAATCATAAAAATTATTTTAGGTTTTGCATACGTCTTATCAAATATAATTATTACATTTGCATCGTTAACTTAAAATCTATTTCATACCAATTCTAATTTTCTTTTATCATGAATATTAATACTATTCTGAGCAACCTGGAAGCTAAACATCCGGGTGAAAAGGAATACCTTCAGGCAGTGAAGGAAGTCCTCATCTGTGTAGAAGATGTGTACAATCAGCACCCTGAATTTGAAAAAGCAAAAATCATCGAACGTATGGTCGAACCTGACCGTATCGTCACTTTCCGTGTGACTTGGGTTGACGACAAAGGCGAAGTTCAGAACAACATCGGCTATCGCGTACAGTTCAACAACGCTATCGGTCCGTACAAAGGCGGTATCCGTTTCCATGCGTCCGTGAATCTCTCAATCCTGAAATTCCTCGGCTTCGAGCAAACATTTAAAAACGCCCTCACCACTCTCCCGATGGGTGGAGCTAAGGGTGGTAGCGACTTCTCACCCCGCGGCAAGAGCGACGCTGAAATCATGCGTTTCTGCCAGGCTTTCATCCTCTGCTTGTGGAAGAACCTCGGTCCTGACCGTGACGTTCCCGCCGGCGACATAGGTGTAGGCGGTCGTGAAGTAGGCTACATGTACGGTATGTACAAGAAACTCGTCAACGAATGTACAGGCACATTCACCGGCAAGGGTCTCGACTTCGGCGGTTCACTCATCCGTCCCGAGGCTACCGGTTTCGGCGCTCTCTACTTCGTTCAGAGTATGCTTGCTGAAAAGGGCGATTCTATCCAAGGCAAGACTGTAGCTGTGTCTGGTTTCGGTAACGTGGCTTGGGGTGCTACACTCAAAGCAACCGAACTCGGCGCAAAGGTTGTCACTATCTCAGGTCCTGACGGATACATCTACGATCCCGATGGTATCTCAGGCGACAAGATCGACTATATGCTCTACCTTCGTGCTACCGGCGAAGACATCGTAGCTCCTTACGCAGAGAAATATCCCAACGCAACATTCTTCCCCGGCAAGAAACCTTGGGAACAGAAAGTTGACATCGCACTTCCTTGCGCTACCCAGAATGAAGTTGACGGCGAAGACGCTAAGCATCTCGTGGCTAACGGTGTGGAACTCGTTGCTGAAGTTTCAAACATGGGCTGTACTCCCGAAGCTATCGACACATTCCTCGCAAGCAAGACCACATACGCTCCCGGCAAGGCTGTAAACGCAGGTGGCGTGGCTACTTCAGGTCTCGAAATGAGCCAGAACGCTGAACACCTCCAGTGGAGCGCCGAAGAGGTTGACGCTCGTCTCCACTCTATCATGAAGAATATCCACACTCAGTGCGTTAAACACGGCACAGAGGCTGACGGATATATCAACTACATGAAGGGCGCAAACATCGCCGGCTTCATGAAGGTTGCCAACGCCATGATGGGTCAGGGTATCATCTGATAGTCAATAAAATCCCATACCAACAATTCGCTCCTGCCTGAACCCTCAGACAGGAGCGAATTTCTTTTATTCACAATGACAGTACTTCCACTCACGATTGAGTCTTTTGTATGATACTGCGAGCCGGAATAGCGAATTTTATTCAATTACAACACTGTATTGAATAAAATAACGTGAGTTCGATGAAAATAATTAAAAGAGTGTCAGTTGGTTATCATAAACTCGTTCTAAATTTATCATAGGTTTCTTTGGGAACAGACAATAAGCAGCTATACCGCCAATGAGATTTACGACAAAATTCGGGAATGAACGGTGACGTGAATGTTCTATCTGGGCGATGTTTTTGAGTTCGTCGTTGATTGTCTCGATAATGGCTCGTTTTCTCAGAAGTATTCTGTCATACATCGATCTAATGCCGCCTTTCATGTTGTTTTTCAGCTTGGTTATCATCTGGATTCCGTCAATGAACAGCTTACTGAGCAGGTCTTTGCCTATATACCCCTTGTCTCCGACGAGCTTGCCGTATATGAACTCGACAAACGACCTCATCTTCAACGGCTCCCGGTCGTCAACATCTCCCGGAGTGATCATGAAGTTGAGTATCTCGCCCTTGTCGTTGCATATCAGGTGCAGCTTGAATCCGTAGAACCAGCCCAACGAGCATTTGCCACGTTGCGCTATTCCTTTGAACACCTTGTGCATGTGTATCCGTTGGTTGCGGCACACGCGCAAAAGGGTGCTGTCAACGAAACTTATGCCCGTGCATCTTCCCAATAGACATTTCTTTACGAAGATGACAAACTGAACCACAACAGAATTCTCCAGTTCCGTTAACCTGTTGTACGAGACTGTTTCGGGGAACAGATGCCTGTATCGCTGACATATCTCGTTCAGATAAAAGTGTTTGAGACACTTGTGGTTGGAACTGTGGAACATTATCATGATGACAATGACTTCTGCCTGTGACAGACGGCAATCCCGATGATATTTACGCTTTCTGTCCTTCCGGGGCTCTAAAAGCCCTCTGCGGCGGAGCATCGTATTAAAAACTTTGCAGAACTCGTATGCCATTACGAAAATTTCAGTAATTTTGTCTTCGGTGAGCATAGCGATAAGAGTATTTGTTTGAAATTTAGCAATTTAAATTTAATACTTTTGTCGCTAATCACCAAATTTTAAACTACTTAATTTTCATCGAACTCACGTTAAAATAAGGAGTTTTTATTCAATACGGCTACTAAAAGTGAATATTTTGGAAATAAATG
Organism: uncultured Duncaniella sp.; assembly: GCA_910577335.1. Classification (GTDB taxonomy): domain Bacteria; phylum Bacteroidota; class Bacteroidia; order Bacteroidales; family Muribaculaceae; genus Duncaniella. The sequence continues at coordinate 6,397 of CAJTMJ010000014.1, forward strand.
CGGAGATGTCGTTTGTTAAATTTATACTAAGATGCGCTTAGTCGTTAATACTTTTATCGCCGTATTCCTCAAGATATGCTTCGCAGGCTTCGCACAGCTCGGCATACCACTCCTCCCCGAAATAATCGGTTAACGGACCTTTCAGGAACTGATACAGGCGTATACCAAGCTCCTTGCCCTTCTGCTCGGCTGACTTGCATATCTTCCAATGGTGATAATTCACAGCAGTGAATGTAGGATATTTGGTAAGGCGCACCGGATAGAGCGCACATGACGAAGGCTTACGGAATTTGCCTGTCTTCCCTTCATTGAAGGCACATTCTATGGCACACTGGCATATACCTCCGGGCGCATAGCATGTGTATATGCAATTTCTGCCATCCACAATCTGAGTCACAAGGTCACCGTCAGGATCAAGATAGCTCGTGCCCTCCTCGGCTATACGAGCCTTGGCAGACGGCAATAACTTATCCTCAAACTGCGGGTAAAGTCGGTCGATCTCATCCCGCTCCTCCTCCGTAAGGGGCGCTCCGGCATCACCCTCGATGCAACATTCACCCAAACATTTGCTCACATCGCAGCAGAAAAACTTTTCCGCCAAGTCTAGCGACACTAATGTATCTTTAATCTGAAGCATATATTCCTCCATAATTCAATTTGCAGTTGTCAACTGCGTGATTCCTATTAATTTATCAAATCTCTCACCCTTTGGTCGGTGATAGATTTTCACCACATATTCATTGCCTGTCTGATAAAAATTCCCCTCCACTTCCGAAGTCGAACCGTCGGTTTCACCCAACGGGAGGGCGAGGTATTGGTAATTATAAGCGCCTTGTTTCAGCAGCATTGAATTCTCATATTGCCCCGTGGCACGATTATATACCATCCTCGAAGCAGGATCAAACCGACGGTTCACAAAATCGCCGTCCAAGAACAGCTCCTTTCCGGGAAGCTCAGGCATCTTCAGAGTGAAATGCACCATAACATAATCTGCCTGAGTGTCTGAATCATCAGACGACACCTCTCGCACAAGAAACCTGCCATGCTGGGTGCTGTCATACGTATACAAAGAATGATTTCTCGGATAGTCAACGGCAAGCGTCATATTGTAGTACGGATTACCGTACGAAATATCTTCAATACCAATACCGGGATAAGAGGTGGAGACTGTTTCAAAGCGGCGATACTCATTGCCGGCATCGAAGATCAGGGGGAGAAGATGTTCATATATCAACTTGTCGCCATTGACACGCTGCGGAGTGGTGAGCACAACCTCATTATCCACACGTCCGTTCTGGCTGACCACCACCTTTATGTCATTAAACGGATCATTAACCGCAATATGCTTGGTGTCAACGCTCAACGCCACTTGCTGGTGAGCGTCATTTGAATCTATGTCAGTGCGGGATGACACCGACATGGAAGCATCAGCTGAGAAATCCGACACACCGAAACGGGCTTGCAGCAATGTCACATCCGGATCGCTTTCATCGTAAACCCGAAGCAGGAAATTGCCTGACTGCGTGATGTGCATCTGATCGTTAGGGATGGTTATCGTGTAATGTACATAGTGCGCCAACGTGGCTTCCGAAAAAGCATAGTCATCAACTGTGCCCTCATTGAATCCGTCAAGAAATTCCGAATCCACCAACCCCTCAGGTTGCCATCGGGCATCACAGTGGGTCAACGAATACCGCATATATCTCCTATCCTCCGAAAGCTCGTCAAACGATATAACTATCTTGTCACCGGGATCGTTTAGAGCCACAACGGCTGGCGCATATCTGTTGGAAGCGAGATACACTTCAAGCGTCTTGAACGATGGATGGAATATGCCCTGCATCGTATCGGCAGCGTTCATTGCAAACGCTGAAATAAAGGTCAATATCGCTGCCAAAACCGATCGCATCAGCATATCTCCATCTCAATATTAGTCACACCAGTTTATAGGGGTCTCACCTCGGGCTACGAGATACTCATTAGCTCTCGAAAACGGACGACTCCCGAAAAAACCTCTTGAGGCACTCAACGGCGACGGATGGGGCGATGTGATGACACAATTACGTGTACGGTCTATAAATTCACCCTTGCGCTGAGCGTAAGCGCCCCAAAGTATATAGACAATCCCCTCACGCTGAGTGGCAAGCGCACGTATGGCTGCGTCAGTGAACTCTTCCCAACCCTGATTTTGATGCGAGGCTGGAGAGCCGGCATTGACAGTCAATGTGGCATTAAGTAGCAGCACACCCTGACGAGCCCATCGGCTGAGATCACCGTTGGCGGGAGGGGTGCATTGCAGGTCAGATTCAAGTTCTTTGTAGATATTACGCAATGACCGGGGCAACTCAACACCCGGATTTACCGAAAAGCTCAGACCGTTAGCCTGTCCGGCGCCGGGATAAGGGTCCTGACCGAGTATCACCACCTTCACCTTGTCAAAAGGGCATGAGTCAAAAGCCGCAAAAATTTGACCGGCAGGTGGATATACCATCCTCGTGGCATATTGGCTTCTCACGAAATTTGTAAGCCGGATGAAATATTCCTTGCTCCATTCCTGCTCAAGAGCTTTCTTCCATGAGGGATCGATGCGTACGTTCATTGCTTTGAATTAACTTTTAGTGGCTACTTATTTTTTGCAAAAATACAAAATTTTGTCTAAATTTGCACACTGTAAATGGCTGTACGGTCATTTAAACCGTATTAAAACCATGTTAATGTTCCCGTAGTTCAATGGATAGAATATCGGATTCCGGTTCCGACGATTAGGGTTCGACTCCCTACGGGAATACTAAAATTCAGACCATAACACCGTATTTTTTTAATAATTACCGGAAATGAGACATTGGATACTACTAATACTTTTTGCGATCGGTCTCCTGATAAATCTCAAAGGATATTTTTATCCAGTGAAAGTGGAGTCGTCCAAAAACGACACCGAGCTTGCAGCTAAGTGTATGGCAATGAGCAAAAAATATTGCGGGTTAAGCGCTATAATATTCTTAGTGCTGGTACTTGACCAAATCCAAAGTATTGTCACCGGAGAATAAGTTAAGACGGTTATTTGGAGATATGACAAAAAAGATTTAACTTTGCGCCGTAAATCCAACACCGCATTTACATTCCCAAAGGATGCTCGAATGGTGGAATGGTAGACACGAAGGACTTAAAATCCTTTGGTCATTGCGACTGTGCGGGTTCGAGTCCCGCTTCGAGCACGACCCAAAATCGCAACTATCAGCAAACAAGGTAGTTGCGATTTTTATTTTGTCAATTTTGACTACCATTTTACTATTTGTTGAGCACTTTCCGTCCTCCATGTGTCTGAATTTCACTGCTCGAACGAACTTTACGACTTTATTCCGATTAGGTTTACGATGTATATTGGTTGATGTATTTTCATGCTTTGAGAATTTTTGCCAATGTTGGCACTTTTTCTCAAAGGGACATTCTGCACCTATATTACGATGCAACTATCATAGCACTTATGGCGTAGAGATATTGTTGTTTACCTTATTAACACTGCGCTGTGGCTTAGACACATGGCGCAGTTTTTCTTTCTTATTGACTTTGGAAAGCATACGTAGCCGTTCACGCTCTTCCTGACGGCGTTCACGACGGTTTTTCATGATTTTCGGCTGGATTGTCTGTGTGGTCTCGTCACTTATAGGGAGCGGTTTAATCTCGCAAGCGGTCCGTGTGGCTGCCTTGCGACGCATGGCGGCTCTTTCACGGGCACGGCGCGAACGCTCTGCCGCCCTATCCACCTCGGGGCGTATCATCGAAAAGGCAACTACCACATTGGCAGGGATATCATCCCCCGGAATTTTTCCATCACGGATATAATCGTCCAATACGGCAATAGCAAGCAGTGCTAAAGAAGGATTGTTGAGCTGGACAGAGAACAGGTTTACGATACGTTCGGTAAGGTCGGCATACACCTTTTTGGAAATGGTAATCATAGCGTTAAAAAATTAAATTGTGGAGTAAAAGGTTTAATTTTACTCCACAAAAATAGCATGATATTCCACCAAAAAGGTGCGAAAAATTCAATGAACTGATTTAAACTTTTTATAAAATGTTAAACTCAGGCTGAAAATTACCTTGTTTTCAATCTTTGAAGCTCTTTTCGGCTGAATTATCAGCATCTCTTCGGTCACTTAGCTCGCTAAGCTCCCTCATCGAGCTGGTAATTCATCTCGAAAATAGCATCAAATCTTAAAAAATAAAAAGTTTAAATCAGTTCAATTTGCAATTTTTTTCGGGAATTATATCACTGGAAACGGTATGTGATGGTGCCGGTCTGGGATGCGGGAGCATTGTTATCGACCGAGAACTGGGAGCGCATGGCAGCGTTCTCGCAATTCTTTCGTGCGGTAGAGCTTGCAGCCGCCGCACCGGTACCCGACATATAAGTGGCATCGGTAACTTTACCCTGACGGTTGACACTCACCCTGATAGTGATGGTGCCAAGAGGGGCACTCGCAGGTGTGTGCCATGCGGCTAATGAACGACCCTTAAGATTGAAACCGGGACTGCCACTGACAGCTCCCACTGTAGAATTTCCGTTGGGGCTTCCGGCATTACCGCTTCCCGAACCACCGGTGCCTGTCTTGCCAAACTGAACCTTATTGGCTATTGCCTTGCGAGTCTCCTGTTCACGTTTTGCACGTTCGGCAGCCTCTATCTCAGCCTTTGTGGGACCGGTTTTCTCAGGCACAGGCTTAGGCTCTACCTTTGCCGGGGAGGGACGTTTGGAGCTAACCACAGGAGCAGGAGTGGCGGGCTCGCCACTGTTTTCCATTGCTTCCACTTCAGGAGCGGGAGCTTCGGGAGCCTGAGCCTCGGCAGCGGGAGCTGGTTCGCTTGTGTTTTGCGCAAGCTCCGGGCGGTCACCTATCATCACATATTCACCGCCAAACAGAACCTCGGCAGAATCGACAGGAGGCCATGTGCGCTCATTATCCTCCACGCCGTTGTAGCGCAGATAGAGCGAGAGCAGAAGCACCACGAGCATCACATGGAACACCAAGGTGCAAATCAGAGCTATGAGTTTATTGCGATGATTGGATGTCATTACTAACTATTAATATACTATAAGTTAATGCCTTAATTAGCAGCCGGGCGGGCGGAGGTCGGAGCGGGCTTAGTGGCAAGCACCATCTTCAGATTATTCTGTGCGCCAAGATCAAGGACCTTCACAAGTGTGCCGTAAGTCACCTCCTCATCGGCATACACGGCTATGTAATCGTCCTCGGTCTCGTTACGTGTGCTCTGCAAAAATCCGAGAAGCTGCTCAAGCGTCACTGCCACCGGCTCACTCTCATCGGCAGTGGCATATATAGCTCCCTCCTTATCGATATATACACGAGTGGTGGGCTTAAGCACTGTCTGCTTTGAACTTTCAGGTAGATTCACCTCCAATGCCGTAGGGAACACAAATGTGGAGGTGACCATGAAAAAGATGAGCAGCAGGAAGATGACATCGGTCATAGATGCCATCGAGAATGCAGCCATCATTGTGTTTTGTCGCTTTAACGCCATGGTGATAACGATAAAATGTAGGTTATGAGGGATTGTTATGCCGGCTCGTTAAGAAGGTCCATGAACTCCATGGTACGTGCTTCAAGCTTGTTCATAACCTTATTGATACGTGCCACAAGGTAGTTGTAGGCGAAGAGGGCTATGATACCGACAATAAGACCAGCCACCGTAGTGACCAAAGCGGCATATATACCGTCGGCGAGCACTGCTATGTTAGCGCTTGAACCTGCGCTTGCAAGATTATAGAAGGCGGTGACCATACCTATAACAGTTCCGAGGAAGCCGATCATCGGCGCGCCGGCAGCGGTTGTGGCAAGCCAAGGAAGACCTTTTTCAAGGTTAGACACCTCGATGTTACCGGTGTTTTCAATTGTCACAAGCACATCGTTCATCGGTCGTCCTATACGTGATATACCTTTAGCTATCAGACGGGCGTAGGGAGTGTCGGTCTTCGCACAAAGCTTGCGGGCGCTCTCTATCTCTCCGTCATGGATATAATCCTTTATACGTTCCATAAACGACCCGTCCTCACGCTGCGCACGGCTTATCACAATGCAACGCTCTATGAAAATATAAATACTCAATATGGAAAGGATAGCCAGCGGGATCATGATAAATCCGCCACGCATAGTCAAATCCCACACTGAAAGTTCCTGAACCACTTGGGCTGCCTGCGCTTGGGCTGCCTCAACATTAGTGCCAACCGAGGCAATAGTATCTACAAACTCTCCTTGAAACATGAAAACAGGGTTTATTTTAGTAATGAATTTTTAATCTGATTAGTTAATTGTATCGGACGGACTGAAAAATCGTTTAGGGAAATCTTCAATCCGTCACCTTAAAAGCGACATTCCCGAGGGATTAGCCGGCAGTTGTCAACTGCTTTTTATATTGCTTCACAGTCTCTTCAAGCCCTAAGTAGAGCGCATCGCATATAAGCGCATGGCCTATCGACACCTCGCTAAGGCGCGGGATGTTGCGATGGAAAAACTCGAGATTCTGCAAATTCAGGTCATGTCCGGCATTGACACCGAGACCTTCCGAAAACGCCACTTTGGCAGCTTCGACAAACGGAGCCACAGCCTTTTCGGGATTTATAGGAAATTCATCGGCATACGGCTTGGTGTAAAGCTCCACACGGTCAGCACCGGTCTTGGCGGCAAGGCGGATATTATCGACATCCGTACCGACAAAGATCGAAGAGCGGATACCAGCGTCACGCAGACGCTCCACAATACCTGTCAGGAAGTCCATATTGGCAGCTACATCCCATCCGGCGCTTGAAGTCAGAGCATCTGGGGCATCGGGCACAAGCGTGACCTGTTCAGGCTTCACCTGAAGCACCAGTTCCATGAATTCCTCCGAAGGATAACCTTCAATGTTAAATTCAGTCTTGACCAGCGGGCGAAGGCTGTAGACATCCGCACGGCGTATGTGGCGTTCGTCAGGACGGGGATGCACAGTGATGCCGTCAGCCCCGAAAGCCTCGCAATCGGCAGCCACTTTCAACAGATCGGGCACATTCTCGCCCCGGGCGTTGCGCAGAGTGGCTATTTTATTAATATTAACGCTAAGATTTGTCATTTTCGGAATCTTTTTGTCTGCCTTGAGGGTTCAATATATAAAGTTTATTTGTAATTTTGTCCCCTCTGACAATCAACGATGCAAAATTAGTCAGAAAAAACTAAAAACTGAAACATTTTGCCACTAAAAGACGACATATTATCTCAAAATCAGACATTGGCTCTGCCGCCACACCCTGAGCTTGCCCGACTCTTCCCACCTGTGGAGGAGAGCAGCACGCTCCTACTCTCATGCCGCAGAGGTGATTACAGTGCCTCACGCATAGCCCGTGCAGTGGAGGATTGCGATGCGCACCTGCTCAATCTCAATGTCACAGCCGACACCGACAACCTTGACAATCGCATAGCGATAGAAATAAGGGTGTCACACCGCAACCCGTTATCCGTGGCAAGGTCATTGGAACGCTACGGCTACGAGGTAGAGGGCTTCGACTCGGCGTCAATCGCCGACAATGATTTGATACGCTCTCGTCTCGCAGAGCTGATGCATTATTTAGAGGTATAAGAAGAGATTTGTATACATGAAAGTTGCTGTATTCGGCAAGCGCCGTCAAAGTAGGGAGGACGCTCCCCTGATATTCGACCTTATAAACTCACTGTCGGAGCATAACGTGTTCATAACGGCGGAACGATTGTTCTTTGAAGCCATGACAAGGCTTACGGGCGATGCTCTTCCGGTAGACGATGTGTTTGAGGGGGATGATTTCACCGCCGATTTCGCCATAAGCATCGGTGGTGACGGCACATTCCTGCGCACTGCACGCTGGGTGGGCGCCAAGGAGATACCTATTATAGGTATCAACACCGGGCATCTCGGATTTCTTGCCGAAGAGTCCATAAAATCGGCTCCGCAGCTTATCGAAAGCCTTATTGAGGGAAAATACTTCATAGAATCACGTTCGCTGCTTGAGGTCAGGGCTGTGGAGGGTGACATACGTTCGAGTCTGTCAGGATGGGCGTACGCTCTCAACGAAGTGGCAATCCTCCGACAGGATACCGCATCCATGATCACAGTCAACACCCTGCTCGACAATATGCCTGTGGCATCCTATCAGGGTGACGGACTCATAATATCCACCCCTACCGGTAGCACGGCATACAATCTTTCGGTGGGAGGTCCGATAGTGCAGCCCACAGCGCCATGCTGGGTGCTTTCGCCGATAGCTCCCCACTCGTTGACCATGCGGCCGTTAGTCGTGTCTGACAGTCACATCATTGAGACTTCGGTCGATTCACGAGCCGAGACTTATCGCCTAACGCTCGACGGCAGGACGCTGATTCTCCCCATAAATGTCAAACTCCGTGTGCGCCGTGCCGACTTCGTTGTGAAGGTATTCCACTCCAACGGGCACAACTTCATCGACACCCTCAGCGCCAAGCTCCTCTGGGGCATCTCCAAAAGATAAAAATTGACATCATAGATGCCATACAATCTTGATGATAGGGAGTTGGGGGTGATTGAGGTGCGTGAAAGGCGCGGTTCATCACGCTTTTCCGCACGATGGAAAGAGGGGGGTCTCGTGGTGATAACACCCGTGGGTGTCAGCCGTAACGAGACGCTGAAGGCGATCGACGCCATGCGTGCGCGGCTATTGGCTCGGCGACCAGCCGCCATGTTTGAAATCGGGCACCCGTTGCAGCTTGACGGAGAGATAACCTATCATTTCGAAAGTTCACAGCTCCATCCCGACAAAATCATGCTCCATCCGTCAGACAACGGCGGAGTGGTAAGCATCGGCTCAAATCTGCAACTCGGCACACCTGCCACAGACGCAGCTATCAGCCGTCTGCTGATAATGTCAGCCTACAGACTCGCACATATACATATACTCCCACGTGCCGCCGAACTCGCCGCCGGCTTAAAGCTTAAACCGGCAGGCTGGAAGATAGCCAGAGGGCGCCGCACCCTCGGCACTTGCTCCGGACGCGGGATAATATCACTATCCTCACTGCTGATATTCCTGCCTCAGGAACTGCGTGACTACATAATCTATCACGAACTTGCACATCTCACCGAAATGAACCATTCCGAACGGTTCCACCGGCTCTGCAACCTATACTGCGGAGGGCGCGAAGCCGAGCTGATACGGCGGTTGCGAAATCACCGTTGGCAGATACTCAGATAGCGATTTCCCACTGAAATTTCATAACTTATCATAATTTTATATTTTTTTCGCAAAAAAGTTTGAAGAATCAAAAAAGTTGTTTTATATTTGCAAGCGAAATCAGGGCGTGAATGTAACCGTATCACAGTCGTGATTTCGTTTACTTCTTTAACCGAAGAGTCGGTTTTTGAAGGGATAATGTAGAGAGAAATAAGGGAAATATCGTACAAGACTAACATAAAATGTAGTGACCGGCAACAAACGGCGCATAATGCGTAGCGCCCGATGAGTGCCTGCATACATTCAACCCCGACATACAACTACCATCCTTCTTACCGGATGCCATAATTGTACCGTAAATTTTTCGCTCTGCGTGCCCTGACTGAAATTGAAGGCGCGCTATTTTTATTTGTATTAGAGATTAAATCATATATTAACAAAATTCTTAAAAAACTCTTGCATGAAGAACATTTGTTTTCAAATGAGTCGGAAAGCGTGGCTGGTCGCCTTTATGGTGCTTTGTCTCTCTTTCCCTGCTTTAGCGCAGAAGATTACAGTCAAAGGTACTGTAATTGATCCCGAGGGAGAACCTCTCATCGGTGCGAGTGTCGTGGTCCAAGGTGAAACCATGGGCGTGGCTACCGACATCGACGGTAACTACTCCATTCAGGCTCCCGCCAACGGAACTCTTATCTTTTCATACGTAGGTTATGATACTCAGGAGATCGCCATCAACGGTCGTGAGGTCATCGACGTACAGATGAAAGAAAATTCAGTGCTCCTTGGCGAAGTCGTAGCCATCGGTTACGGTACCGTTAAGAAGAGCGACGCAACCGGTTCGGTCGCAACCGTGAAACCTTCCGAAATCGAAGCCGGTCTTGCAACATCAGCCCAAGATCTTCTTGTCGGCGCATCTCCGGGTGTTGTCGTTACAACTGACGGTAACCCCTCAGGCGGTGCCTCAATCCAGATCCGTGGTGGTGCATCGCTCGCAGCATCCAACGACCCTCTTATCGTGATTGACGGTGTGCCTATGAACACACAGGGTGTGACAGGCGCATCTAACCCACTTGCTCTCGTCTCACCTGAAAACGTTGAGTCAATGACCATTCTTAAGGACGCATCAGCAACCGCCATCTACGGTTCACGTGCGTCAAACGGTGTCATCATCATCACCACCAAGAAAGGTCTTTCAGGCCGTCCGCAGGTTAACTTCACCATGAACGGCTATGTAAACACTCCCCGTAAGTACCTTAACATGATGAGTCCTGACGAATTCCGTCGCTTCATCATCAGCGAATACGGCGAAGGCTCTGATCAGGCTAACGCACTCGGCAATGCCAACACCGACTGGATGAAGGCAGCCATGCGCACCACCTTATCTACCGACTACAGCCTTAGTGTCGGTGGTACCGCCGGTTTCCTCCCCTATCGTGTCGCTGTCAGCTATACCGACAACAACGGTATCCTTAAGCGCACCGACATGGACCGCGTGACCGCATCTTTGAACCTCACTCCGAAGTTCTTCAACGACCTTCTTTCAGTGAACGCAAATGTCAAAGGCGCATATATCCACAACAACTACGCCGACAACACTCTCGGCACTTGCGCCAGCATGAACCCCACAATTCCTATCCGTGACTTCGAAAACGGTTCACCCGCATTCGGATACTGGACATCTTATATAGGTGGCGGTCTTCTTGCAGGTCCTGACACCCCCGGTACACAGATCAACTCAACAACCGCCCCTCTTAACCCTATCGCAGCTATCGAAGGTAAGGAATCAAGCGGTAAGGCTTGGCAGTCAATCGGTAACCTCCAGCTCGACCTGAAGATGCCGTTCCTCACCGACCTTCGTGCAAACCTTAACCTCGGTTATGACTATCAGCACGGCACATGGGAAGGCGGACTCCTCCCCTTCACTCCCGATGCTTGGACAGGCGGTTATCAGATCATCAACCCCAAGGGTGAAATCCAGTCAATCAAGGATGGTGGTGTGTCACGCACAAAACAGTTCCAGACCCGTACCAACCTTCTTCTTGACTTCTACTTCAACTACAATCACGAATTCAAGGATATCGCTTCTACCCTCGACGTGACCGCCGGTTACTCTTGGCAGAAGTTCCACAACAAGTATCGTTCACGCACATGGGTGAGCGAAGTCGGCGATCCAGCCCACAGCGAATATATCGGTGTTCAGGCTAACCCGACCTCAGTTGACATCGAACCCCTCCAGCTCGTTTCGTTCTTCGGACGTGCCAACTTCACATTCCTCAACAAATATCTCATCACTGCCACTGTACGTCGTGACGGTACAAGCCGTTTCTCAAAGGATCACCGCTGGGGTACCTTCCCGTCAGTTGCTCTCGGTTGGAAGATTCTTGAAGAGGACTTCATGGAAGGCGCTCGCGGCTTCATGAACGAACTTAAGATCCGTGGCGGTTACGGTGTGACCGGTCAGCAGGACCTTGGCGGTTCACTCTTCCCCTACCTCCCGGTTTATTGGACTTCAACCGACGGGACACACCTCTATCCCTCGCTAACAGGGGGGGCTACAGGCAATTACCCTATTACTCCTGATGCTTACAACGCCGATATCAAGTGGGAAGAAACCCACACTTGGAACGGCGGTATCGACTTCGGTTTCCTCAACAACCGCATCGTGGGTAGCTTCGACTTCTACCAGCGTAAGACTAAGGACCTTCTCACTTTCGCCAACTACCCCGCAGGTTCTAACCTCACCAACAAGGGTAACATGAACATCGGTGACCTTGAGAACACAGGTATTGAATTCACCATCACTACCCGTCCGGTAGTCAACAACAACCTCACTTGGACTTCAGCATTCAACATCGCTTACAACAAGAACAAGATCACACGTCTCGCTGAAGGCGCCGATACTCAGACCGGTGGTATCTCAGCAGGTACAGGCGGTACAATCCAGAAACATGAGGTAGGCTATCCCGCTTACAGCTTCTATGTTTACGAGCAGGTTTACGGTGCCGACGGCAATCCTCTTGAAGGTGTGTTCGTTGACCGCAACGGCGACGGTGAAATCAACGAAGCTGACAAGTACCTCTATCATAGCAAGAATCCTAAAGTGACTTTCACTTGGAACAACACTGTGAACTATAAGAACTGGGACTTTGGTATCGTTCTCCGTGCCAACATCGGCAACTGGGTTTACAACAACACTCAGGCTTCTAACGTGATCAAACAGGCTAACAACGCACTTCCGTTGAGCAACCTCATGGCTGACACCTTCCTGTTTGAATCAACTTCAATCCAGACCATCATGAGTGACTACTTCGTGCAGAACGCTTCGTTCCTCCGCTGCGACAACATCACTCTCGGTTACACTTGGAGCAACCTTTTCAACGACAATCTCCGTCTCCGTCTCTACGGTGCCGTGCAGAACCCCTTCGTAATCACCAAGTATAAAGGTCTTGACCCGGAAATCTCTTCCGGTATCGACAATGGTGTATACCCCAACCCGTTGACATTCACATTCGGTGTGGTTGCCTCATTCTAAAAAACCATAGAGTTTAATTATTCATCATCTACGAAACAATAGACTATGAAATTTTCAAAATATATCATTCTCAGCGGAATCGCCCTCACTATGGGTTTCACCTCTTGCGTCGATGACCTTGACGTAAAGCCCGAGGATCCCGATTCAAAAACTGAGCTTACCACTGCACAGGAATACTACGATCTCCTCGCACGCGCATACGGCGGTCTTGTGCTCGAAGGTGGTATATCTGTTGACGACGGCGGTGCCGGCGTATACACCCGCCAGCTTTGGAACCTTCAGGAACTCCCTACCGATGAAGCTCTCATCGGTAAGAACTGGAATGACGCAGGTATCGACGAACTCGATTTCAATACTTGGTCAGGTGACAACCACTGGCTCTACGAATGTTTCTGCCGTTTCAACTATCAGATAGCACTCTGCAACGAGTTCCTCCGCACCATCGACAAGGCTGGCAGCCTTATACCTGACGAAGGTATCGACGGTAAGAACATGCTTAAGGTCGAAGCTCGTGTGCTCCGTGACCTCTCTTACTACCACATGATCGACATCTTCGGTCGCGGACCTTGGACTGATGAAAATTCAGTTGTGGGCGCTATACCTCCCACTTACGACCGCAAGCAGCTTTTCGACGCTGTGGTTGCTGACCTCGTTGACGCTGTGCCTCAGCTCACACCCGCTTCTCAGCAGCGTTACGGTCGTATCTCTCGTGAAGCCGGTTACATGCTTCTCGCAAAGATGTACCTCAATGCCGAGGTTTACACCGGTACAGGAATGTGGCAGGAATGTGCCAACGCTTGTAACGAAATCCTCAAGACCATCAACACACTCGCTCCCGAGTACAAGTATCTGTTCTGCGGTTCCAATGACAAGTATGTCGGCAACGGCGAAATCCTTTGGTCAATTCCTCAGGATCAGAACACACTTCAGTGCTACGGTGGTACCACTTATCTTTCAGGCGGTGCTTACAATGGCGAAGTTGATGTGACACCTTACGGTTGCGGCGCATCAGGCTGGGGTGGTCCCCGTGTACGCGCAGAGCTTTCAAAAGCCCTCAAGTCAAACGACAAACGTCGTCTTATCTATGAAGGTGACCTGAAAGAGGATATCTCAGCTTCTGGTCTTGACTCTTGGACTTCAACAGGCGAAGGTTACATGTGTATCAAGTATGTATACACCAATGAAGGTGACTACTACAACACTACCGGTAACAGCGGTTCACCCACAATCTTCAATTCAGCCGACTTCCCCTTGTTCCGTCTCGCCGACACATTCCTTATGCTCGCCGAGTGTGAACTTCATGGCGCAAGCGGTTGCAACGGTCTCGCCCGCTACAATGACGTGCGTATCCGTGCCGGTCTCCCCGCTGTAGGTTCTTACACAGCTGACGATCTTCTTAACGAACGTCTCTGCGAACTTTACTGGGAAGGTCACCGTCGTTCCGACCTTGTACGCTTCGGCAAATTCGCCGGCAGCGCTTACAACTGGTCATGGAAAGGTGGCATAGAGAATGGCGCAGGCACACCCGCTTACCGCAACCTATTCGCTATCCCGACTCAGTTCGTGCCCACTCTCGGTCAGAACGAAGGCTACGTGGGAGCTTCTAAATAATTCCATCATTCACAACTTCAAACAATATTTGAAATACGATGAATAAACTTCATATTTTTGGCATGATGGCGTTGGCTATGGTCAGCTTCACCTCTTGTGAGGATGACACAGACCCCAAACTTCAGGAGCCTACCGAGTTTGTGCTCAACACACCTCCATTTGCCACTCAGCTATATGATCTCACCCCCAACGGTGTGATTGAACTCACATGTTCTCAGCCTAACTATGGTCTGACACTCGCCACTACCTACGGTGTTGAAATATCAATGCTTGAGGACTTCGGCGCAAACCTCCCCGCTCCCGGCGAAGGTGAAGCACCCCATGCGGTGACCATCCTTCCGGTAAATCCGCAGAGCGCTGTGATCGAGATTCCCGAATCAAAGATCGCTGAAGCCATCTGCGCTATGCGCGGCATCACTTCCGAGGAAGAATATACTGAAATACCCGCTCATCCGCTATATGTGCGCGCTCTTGCTCACATCAACAACCAGCCCGCTACCAAGATCACATCCAACACTGTGACTCTTACTCAGGTCAAAGGCTACTGCGCATTCGAAGCTAAGGTATATGACGTGATTTACACTCCGGGTAACTCTAACGGTTGGAGCCACGGTGACTCACAGCAGCTTCTTGCTTACGCTGAGGGTAAATATCGCGGATTCATGTTCATCAACGGTAGCTTCAAATTCACTCCTCAACCCAACTGGGATTCTGACTGGGGCGCAGGTGCTACTGAAGGCACTCTCGAAGTCAAGGGTGGCGATATCGCAATGCCCGCTACCGGCGAAGGTCTCTACTATGCCGAAGTCGATGTCAATGCGCTCACCTACTCACTCACATACGTATCAAGCGTAGGTGCTGTCGGTGACTTCAATGGCTGGGCTGCCGCAACTCCCGCAGAAATGAGCAATGCCGACAACTACCTCGTATGGACTATCACCACTGACTTCACAGGTGGCGGCTTCAAGTTCATCTTCAACGGTCCTACCACTGAGTGGAAGTACAACCTTGGCGGAACATTTGACGAATTGGTATTCGATGGCGACAATCTTCCCGACGAAGCAGGTAGCCACACTGTGACACTCGATCTCAGAAAGATACCTTATACTGCAACCTTTGAGTAAGATCTATTAATTCGCATGACCGTGGATGTCACCACGGCAACCACGGTCACGCTTTAATCTAAAAATGAAAATTCCAAATATGAAATATTCAGCATTATTCGGGTTGGCAGCTCTCGCTCTCGGTTTCGCCGCTTGCGATGACATAGAGGACTCAAACAGTCTTCCCCAGTCCAATCCACAGCTCGACATAGTGAAGGCTGACAATGTTTCAGTAGCAGCAGCTCCTGCAGCTTCCGGAACCATTGACCTTGAAGCCCTCAACAACTCAGCGTCTACTGTAAATATTGCCAACGTGACCGAAGCATCAGACTGGCCCGAAGGTTTCACCGCTTCCGTGCCTTTCATGCAGGTTTCCAACGATCAAAGCTTCTCAAAAGTCGAGACTGTGGAAACTACCATGGGTGCTGAAGGTGCGATACTCGTTGAGCCTGACGCATGGGAAACTGCCCACGTGGCTCTTTTCGGCAAGAATCCTAAAGCTTCTACAGCTTACGTACGCTTCCCGGTAATCGCCGCTAACGGCGACCAGAAGGTACGCATGGGCGGTGAGGATTACTACTATGGTAATTTCAGCGTGTCAGTCAAGCCTTTCGACCTCTTCAACGGTCAGATTATCGAGGATTCTTATTACCTCATCACCAATGTTGACAACTGGGATTTCAGCAAGGCTATCAAGTTCAGCCGCACTGACGCAGATGTTTATGATGATCCCGAATTCTCTGTTGTAGCCAATGTCAACGGCGCAGGTTACCAGTGGGCTATCATCCCCGCTTCAACCTACGATGCCGGCACTCTCGGTGCAGCATACGGCGTGGCTGACCCGGCAGAAATGGCTGGCACACTCGTGGCTACTCCCGCAGGTCAGACCATCACTTACGGTTTGATTGACGCTGTTGGTCCTCACATGATAAAGATCAACATGGAGAAGCTGACTTACGAGACCACACTTGCCATCCCGCAGCTTTACACCCCCGGCGACAGCAACGGTTGGAATCAGGGTGCATCTCAAATCCTTACCACTACTGACTATGTGACCTACACAGGCTACGCACATCTCTCAGGTGGCTTCAAGTTCACTTCTCAGCCCAACTGGGACGGTATCAACTACGGTAACGCAGGTAATGGCGCACTCAGCACTGCCGGTGATGCAGGCAACCTCACAGTTGACGCCGACGGTCTCTACTGGTGTAACGCTAACATCGTGTCGCTCACTTACGCTCTCACCGAAATTAAGACTATCGGTCTTATCGGCGACGCAACTGCCGGCGGTTGGGACGCAAGCACACCTCTCCAGCCTTCTGCCGACTTCCTTACTTGGACCGGCACAGTAGAATTGAAGGATGGCGGATTTAAGTTCCGTGCCAACGACGGTTGGGATATCAACCTCGGCGGTTCACTCACTGACCTCACCCAAAACGGCGACAACCTCGCCTCACCCGGTGCCGGAACATACGTAGTGACCCTCAACCTCAACGCAGTTCCCTACACAGCGACAATCACTAAGCAATGAACAATTGACAATTGAAAATTGACATTTAACTTATAGGCTATGCCGCTTTGCTCTGCAAAGAATTGAAAATTAGTCCATCTGATTTGTCAATTTGATTTGTCAATTTGCTTCGCAAAAAAATGATAACTGTCAATTGTCAATTGTGAATTGCTAATTGCAACCTGAATAATTGTCAATTGTCAACTGTCAATTGTCAATTGTGAATTGACCCTTATTTCACTCTAAGAAAGCCGCCCGAATGTTTCCGAAAGGAACATCCGGGCGGTGATATTTTGTTCAATTGACAATTATCAATTGCTAATTGTTCCAGCATTCTGTTTCGTTGGCGATTTCGGGGATGGTGTTGGAGCTGTAGACGGGATCTTTGCCGGCTTTGCGCTGGGTGATGTAATCCTTTAACAGTATCACAGCATATCTGCCAAGCATGAATATGGCACCAAGGTTGCATAAGGTCATAAGCGCCATGGTTATATCGGCAAAGCCCCACACCAAGTCAAGCGTGGTGATGCAACCAACATATACCACAGCAGCCACAAGCACACGGTAGACCTTTATAATCCATTCACGATTGTAGATAAAGCGGATATTGGTCTCCCCATAATAATAGTTGGCGATTATACTCGTGAATGCGAAGAAAAATATGGCGATGCTTACAAAAATCGAGCCGAACTGATGTCCCCCTCCAAGCTCTGCATCAATCGCCTGTTGGGTCAGCACAATACCGTCGTGACCTTCGATGAAAATACCGCTGCAAAGGATTATGAAAGCCGTAGATGTACATACAAGCATCGTATCGGTATATACGCCCAATGCCTGAATCAAACCCTGCTTCACGGGATGGGTCACCGAGGCTGTTGCGGCAGCGTTTGGAGTAGAACCCTCGCCGGCTTCGTTGCTGAACAGACCTCGCTTCACTCCCATTATTATAGCCGCACCGAGAGTGCCACCCAATGCCTGATTCACACCGAAAGCATTTTCAAAAATCATAGCGAATATCTCGGGGATGCGGGTGATATTCATTATTATAATCACAATAGCAAGGAGTATATAGGCTATCGCCATGACAGGGACTACTATCTCACTGAATCGGGACACACGCTGCACACCTCCCCATATCACCACGATGGTCAATAGTGTCAGGATTATTGCCATCCATTCTTTGGGGAAAGAGAAACAGGCATTAAATGCGTCAGAGACGGTGTTTGACTGCACGGAATTGAATGCAAAACCGAATGTCAAGGTGATAAGGATAGCAAATGTCACAGCCCACCAACGTTTATGAAGTCCCTTTTGGATATAATATGCAGGACCACCCATAAACGACTTTTCACCTTTCACTTTGAAGAGCTGCGCAAGAGTCGATTCCACAAATGCACTCGAAGCACCTAACAATGCTATGATCCACATCCAGAATACTGCGCCGGGACCTCCAAGGGCTATAGCAGTAGCCACACCTGCGAGGTTGCCGGTGCCAACACGTGAGGCAATCGAGAGTGCGAACGCCTGAAATGAACTGATGGTGCCATGCGACGGCTCATCATTCTTACGCCGGTCGTTGTCTCGTTTACCCGACTTAACGAGCAGCCGGCACATCTCCCCTATCATACGGAACTGCACGCCCCGTGTTATAAATGTGAAAAACAAAGCTGCAATCAGCAGCACCGTCACCATAACATAATCAGTAAGCACCCCGCTTACCGCATTTACCATATCCTGTAGAGTCATAATCGTATAATCAATTAACGCATGTATAATATATCCTACAAAAATAGTACAAAAATTGCTTTTCTGCACTATTTTTTGAATCATACACCCCTTTAACTGATTTAAACTTCTTATAAAAGGTTAAATCAACGTCATTAAAAACAAAAGCCGTGCCTGAAAAGCACGGCAGAACATTTATTTTACAAAGCATCACTCTCACGAGTGATAATATTGAACTGATTTAAACTTTTTATAAACTGTTAAACTCAAGCTGAAAATTACTTTGTTTTCAATCTTTGATGCTCTTTTCGGCTGAATTATCAGCATCTCTTCGGTCACTTAGCTCGCTAAGCTCCCTCATCGAGCTAATAATTCATCTCGAAAATAGCTTCAAATCTTAAAAAATAAAAAGTTTAAATCAGTTCATTTTAGAAATTGGCAACAGCCAATTCTTTTGCTATGGAGTTTATCGCTTTTTTAAGTTTAAGATATTGACCTTCACCTGCATTAGCCACACCGGATGTATATTTGCGCATCAGAGAAGGATTAATACCCGCCCTCTCGGCAATTTTTGACACATTAAGGAAATCAAAATATTCAAAAAATGATTTCATGTCATAATGATACACAAATTCCAACTTTATCGGAGTCTTACCTTCCTTAACAAGCAAATCATTTATTTCCTCGTATGCTTTTAGCATGTCAGCTTTTGCTTCTTGGGGCGTATTCCCGAAGCCAAGCAACCCGAAATCGGGAAGCTCCTCCAACATATAGCAGGAGCATCCGCCATCTTTTGCCATTTCAAAAACTATGTTTGCTTTCATCCGAATGAAATTATTAAAAGTCCTGTGAAAGGAGGCTTTAAAAGCCTCCTTATATTCTTAACAACAATCGCTTGTCTTTAGTTATGAAGTAATGAGTGGGGGATCACTCCCCAACCCATCTTTCTGAATTCCGACTGTCAAGTTTTCTTAACTCCGGATAGCCGGCGGATGCTACGTTCCGTCCCGGAGGGAACTTCCTTTGAACCATGATGTCCAAGCGGAAACTTCTTCCCCGTTATAGGTGAAAACCATATCAGATGATTACCACCTTTCCGAACAACATAGCATCCTGCGACCGTAAGTTCGGTCTCTAATTCGGAATACTTCATAAAATAAATGTTCTATTGTTGTTAACAACGACGCAAAGGTAGCAATTTTGCTCCATAAGACAAAATTTTTATTCGATATAAATTACAATTTTAATCTTATTTATCGGTGTATGATAAAATTTAAATGTCACATTTTAATTCCATTTTAACCTGCATATTAGGAATTAAGGTAATTTTTTAGTAAATTTGTAGCAAGATAAGTGGCTTTTAATCAGGCTTATCATAATACTTTGTAGCAAATAAACATTTAAAACCATGAAAATAATTCCCCGTATTACATCTCTGTTATTGCTGGCTTGTGGGCTGACATTTAGTGTAATGGCTCAAAACGAACCATTCCGCAACACGTCGCTCCCGGCAGCGGAACGTACAGCCGACTTATTGTCACGCCTGACTATCGATGAGAAGATTTCACTTATGATGGACAACTCTCCAGCCATTCCCCGTCTTGACATACCGACATATAACTGGTGGAGCGAGGCTCTACATGGCGTTGGACGTGCAGGTATTGCAACAGTGTTGCCACAGTCAATCGGCATGGCAGCCACCTTTGATGATGCCGCTGTCGGAGACGCATTCACAATGGTGAGTGACGAGGCAAGAGCGAAATTCAACAAATTCCGCAAGGATGGCGAGATAAAACGCTACCAAGGTCTGTCGTTCTGGACCCCGAATGTCAACATATTCCGTGACCCTCGCTGGGGCAGAGGACAGGAGACCTACGGAGAAGATCCCTACCTCGCATCCACAATGGGTGTTGCAGTCGTTAACGGACTGCAGGGTGACACTTCCGGCAAGTATCTCAAGACCCTCGCAGGTGCCAAGCACTATGCGGTACATAGCGGTCCGGAATGGAACCGTCACGAATTCGACGCAAAGAATATCGACCCACGTGACCTTTGGGAAACATATCTGCCGGCATTCAAGGACTTGGTAGACGCAGGCGTATGGCAAGTGATGTGCGCCTATAACCGATTCGAAGGTGAACCTTGCTGCTCAAACAAGAAACTGCTCACACAGATACTCCGCAACGAGTGGGGATATGACAAAATCATAGTCAGCGACTGCTGGGCAATACGTGACTTCACTGCCGATTGGGCGCACAAAACCCATCCATCCAAGGCACATGCGAGCGCCGATGCCGTTATCTCCGGCACAGACCTTGAATGTGGTTCGGAGTATAAAGGATTGCGTGAGGCTTACGACAACGGGATGATAACCGAGGCTGCCATTGATGCTGCATTGCTCAAACTTCTTGAGGCTCGTTATCGCCTTGGCGAGATAGACGGAGCCACAGACACGCCTTGGGAAAAGTATGATTCAACATACGTTGATAACGATGCCCACCGTGCGATAGCTCTCGACATGGCTCGCAAATCAATGACACTGCTTAAAAACAACGGTATACTCCCATTGAAACCCAACAGCGGCAAAAAAATTCTTGTAATGGGACCGAACGCAGCCGACTCAGTGATGCAATGGGGTAATTACAACGGATTCCCCTCTCACACCGTCACCATAGCGGAAGGAGTCAAGGCATTTGAACCCGGCGCACAATATCTCAAGGGTTGCGACCACGTGGTGAACAGCAATCTCATCTCTCATTTCGACAAATTCAAAAATGGCGTCAAAGCCACTTATTGGAACGGAAAAGAGAGCAAGCCCGCAGCAACAGTCACATACACTTCCCCTATCACACTCTCAACCGGCGGTGCCACTGTTTTTGCACCGGACGTAAATCTCACAGACTTCCGTGGAGTGTATACAGGGACTTTCATTCCTGAAGAAGATGGTGACTACATAATAAAATTAGAGACCAGCAAGGATGACCTTGTTCTCAGTGTTGACGGCAAGGATGTGGCAAAACGCTATTCAGGCGGTAGAAACGGTCATAACCTGTCACAGTCGTTCAACGCCAAGGCAGGACAGCCTGTCGAGATAAAGCTATCGTATGCTCATGGAGCCGATGTAGCCGACCTCAAATTCGATGTACTGTCAGCCAAAGAAGAAACAGTTGATTTTTCGGATGCGGACATAGTTATATTCGCCGGCGGTATCTCCCCGAAACTTGAAGGTGAAGAGATGAAGGTATCGGTACCCGGTTTCCGTGGTGGCGACCGTGAGACTATCGAACTGCCGCGTGTGCAGCGTGATCTGATAAAGAAGATCAAGGATGCGGGCAAGCAAGTGATATATGTCAACTGCTCCGGTTCGGCAGTGGCACTCGCTCAGGAAGATTCCATCTGCGATGCGGTGCTTCAGGCATGGTATCCCGGACAGGCTGGCGGACAGGCAGTGGCAGAAGTAATATTCGGCGCATATAATCCCGCCGGACGTCTCCCAGTGACATTCTATAAGAATGACGCACAGCTTCCCGATTTCGAGGATTACAATATGATGAACCGCACATATCGTTTCTTCCGTGGCGAACCGCTCTATCCGTTCGGTCACGGGTTAAGCTACACCACATTCAATTATGGTAATGCTTCACTGAGCAATATGAAGCCATCGGTAAATGACACCTTCACACTTAACATACCTGTGACTAACGCAGGAAAAATCAACGGTGATGAAGTGGTGCAAGTATATGTTCGCAAGCTTAACGACCCATCGGGACCGATAAAAACTCTCCGCGGTTACAGCCGTGTAAATATCCCTGCCGGCAAAACCGAGACAGTGAAGTTTACCCTTACACCCGAAACATTTGCCGCATTTGATCACAAATCACAGCGTATGGCAACACTGCCCGGCGATTATGAAATCCTCTACGGGTCATCGTCAGCCGACAAGGATTTGAAAACGATGAAAATTTCACTACGATAACATCGGAATAACATATCAATAAATAATAAAGGACGCAAACTTTGAATTGCGTCCTTTATTATTTATTGATATCAGCGAATTACGGGTACAAAATATTGCCGTCCCCTACTCTACCTAAATATTGCCGTCGTTATTCTTCGTTGCCGGCAAATTCCATCAAGTAAGCTTTGATGAAGGCATCGAGGTCGCCATCCATCACACCGTTTACATCGCTGGTCTGATAGTTGGTGCGGTGGTCCTTCACTCGGCGGTCGTCAAACACGTAGCTGCGAATCTGCGAGCCCCATTCAATCTTCATCTTACCGGCTTCAATCTTGGCTTGCTCCTGCAAACGGTGTTGGAGTTCCTTGTCATAAAGAATAGAGCGTAGTTGACGGAGGGCATTTCCCTTGTTCTTAGGCTGGTCGCGTGTTTCGGTGTTTTCGATGAGGATTTCCTCCTGCTCACCTGTGTAAGGGTCGGTATACTGATAGCGCAGACGCACACCTGATTCGACCTTGTTGACATTCTGACCCCCAGCACCGCCTGAACGGAATGTATCCCACGAGAGCAATGCCGGTTCGACCTTCACTTCTATTGTATCATCCACAAGCGGAGTCACAAACACGGAGGCAAACGAAGTCATTCGCTTACCCTGCGCATTATATGGTGACACACGCACGAGACGATGCACACCATTCTCGCTCTTGAGGTAGCCGTATGCGAAATCGCCTTCCACATTGATGGTGCATGACTTTATTCCGGCTTCGTCACCTTCGAGAAGGTTGGCGATAGATGTCTTATATCCGTGATCCTCACACCAGCGCAGATACATGCGCATAAGCATTGAAGCCCAGTCCTGACTCTCGGTACCGCCGGCACCGGAGTTGATTTTCAATACCACACCGAGCTTATCCTCTTCACGGCGAAGCATGTTTCGCAATTCAAGATTCTCAATTTTTGTGATGGCATCCTTATAGAGAGCGTCAAGATCTGATTCCTCCACGAGTCCTTCCTTCAGGAAGTCCCATGCAAGTTCCAGTTCATTCACCACCTTGTCTATCTCCTCGTAGCCGTCGATCCATGCTTGGAGATCCTTGATTTTTTTCATCTGCGCCTGTGCCTCTTTGGGATGTTCCCAAAAGTCAGGCACGTGGGTGCGCAATTCCTCTTCCTCTACTTGTATTTTCTTGTTGTCGATGTCAAAGATACCTCCTCAACGCCAACTTGCGTTCAAAAGTCTCTTTTAATTGTTCTTGAGTAATCATATATTACGTTTCAAACAGGGTTATAAAATTAATTTTCTGCAAATTTACGTATAATTTAGTAATTTTGCAGCATGGATTTGATTAATGACATATTCATCAATCATTCGGCATTGCAGGCGGTGATTATAATCTCGATTATAATTGCCGTAGGACTCGCATTCGGTAAGATACGTATTTGCGGAATCTCGCTCGGGGTGACGTTTGTGTTTTTCGCCGGTATTCTTGCCGGTCACTTAGGGCTTTCAATCGATCCGACAATACTGCATTACACCGAAAATCTCGGTCTCGTTCTTTTCGTGTATGAACTCGGACTTAAGGTCGGTCCCGGCTTTTTCAGTTCATTCCGCAAAGGGGGTTTGCAGCTCAACATGCTCGGATTAGGAGTGATAGCCATCGGCACTCTGATGACAATACTTTTCAGCGCAGGACTTGGAGTGCCTATCGGTGAGGCAACGGGACTGCTTTGCGGAGCCACTACAAATACCCCGGCTCTCGGTGCGGCTCAGCAGGCTCTTCAACAGATGGGGATGTCGGCAAACGGAGCGGCACTCAGCTGTGCCGTCACATATCCCCTCGGAGTGGTCGGGGTAATACTTGCCGTGATAGTGATACGTAAAATGTTCCTGTCTCCCGGCTCGCCCCTGACCTCCCAACAGGAGGAAGCCGACGCCACGTTCATTGCCGAATTCAAGATATGCAATCCGGCAATCTACAACATGACCCTGAAACAGATTTCGGAGGTCACCAAGACGAAATTTGTAATATCTCGTCTGTGGCACAATGACACAGTGACTATACCCGACTCACGCACAGTACTTCAGAAGGATGACCACTTGCTTGTGATAACCACTCCCGAAGACACGCCCAAACTTAAAGTGCTGTTCGGCGAGCAGGAGGCACGTGACTGGAACAAGAAGGATATCGACTGGAATTCGATAGACAACCAATTGATTTCACGGCGAATAATAGTGAGTCGTCCAGCCATTAACGGAAAGAAACTCGGTTCGCTCAAATTGCGCAACCATTACCACATCAACATAAGCCGTGTAAGCCGTAGCGGGCTTCATCTGCTTGCCACACCGGGATTGGTGTTGCAGCTTGGCGATGCGCTCACGGTTGTGGGAAGTGCTGCAGACATTGAAAAGGTGGAACAGATACTTGGCAATACAGCCATCAAACTCAAAGACCCTAATCTTGCTGCGATATTTATTGGTATAGTGGTCGGATTGGTAGTCGGCTCGATACCTATCGCTGTCCCCGGAATATCGACACCGATAAAATTAGGATTGGCAGGTGGTCCGATTATCATAGGCATACTCATAGGGCGATTCGGTCCACATTTCCGGCTTGTGACCTATACCACACGGAGTGCTAATCTGATGCTAAGAGGTATCGGTCTGTCGCTCTACCTTGCCTGTCTCGGGCTTGATGCGGGTAGCCAATTCCTTGACACCATCATGCGCTCGGAAGGGCTGTTGTGGATAGGACTTGGATTCCTCATCACATTGATTCCGGTGCTGATAATGGGTGGTGTGGCAATGAAACTATGCCGACTCGACTTCGCCCTGACATGCGGTATGCTCTGCGGGAGCATGGCAAACCCCATGGCTCTCAATTATGTAAACGACACAGTGCCGGGCGACTATGCCACTGTCAGCTATGCGTCAGTATATCCCCTCTCAATGTTCTGCCGAGTCATCATCGCCCAGCTGATAATACTCTGCATGGTGTAAATTCATAAATGGGCGATGCACTCACGGTTGAACTGATATAGCAATTGTAAGGGCGCAAAATATTGCGCCCTTACAAAATATGCAATTAACTGAGGGATAAAAATTTATCTTATAGAGGTGTTGAGTTCGAGAGCTATGACTGTGAGGTCGTCTTTGATGGGGTTGATGTTTGAGAGTTTCACGTTCTTGCCTTTCTGTTTGTGTGGGATTTTCTCTCCGGTGACAAGATTGTAAGCCTTACGGACTTTCATTCCCTTGTCGAGCGGAAGCAATGTGAAATCATTGTCGGAATATTCGCCCAAGAAGTATATGTAAATCATATTGTCCCGATAACAGAACCCATACTGACCGTCAACCGGCTGCCAAGGGCCTCCACGAGTGCCGTAGATAGCCTCTTTAGTAGCATTTACCCAGTCGCCAAACTGCAACATACGCTGCTCAACGGCACCGGGAATCACACCATGCCTGTCAGGACCGACATTAAGCAAGAAACACATGTTGCGCACAAGGCAGTCAGCGAAAAGCCTTTTAACACGGTTCAAGGGCATAAGCTTTGTCGAATCCTCCATCTGCTTGTTGTATCCCCAGCCGGAACCTATCGACACACACTTCTCAACCACTCCGCTGCGGATGGGACCCTTGACATCGCCACTCCCCTCTTCACAGGTGAAATCGCCAACCCATCCGGAACGAGGATTGGTCACTATGTCAGGTTGATATTTTCGAACCATACCCATGATACCCAACGGTTTTCCGGTTACAGAATCAAAATCCTGAAAATACGGGTTTACCTGCCATTCGTTGTCTGGATCCATGTATAGTCCGGATTCCCAAAACGGGGCGGCATCAGCATCGGTGCCCTTCTGCGCAAGCCAACCGCCATCCCAAAAGAGATGGTCGATCTTGCCATATTTGGTCATCAACTCCTTCACCTGACAGTAAAGCTCCTCCTTCATCAACCGGGCATTCTCTTTATGCCACTCTTCCGTGACATATCCGAACCTATTGTCGAGGTTGCAGTCCTTACCTGTGACATCGAAGTAGCCCGGATAGCGCCAGTTGATCAGAGTTTTGTAAAACCCGACTTTTAGTCCTGCCTCACGACAAGCATCCACATATTCCTTCACCAAGTCACGGTTGAGAGTATTCTTCGATGTGAACGCATTCATGTATTTGCTTTCAAACAAGGCATAGCCATCGTGGTGCTGAGTAGTGAGACAGCAATATCTCATGCCAATCTTCTTGGCAAGCTCCATCCATTTACGAGGGTCGAAATCCTTGGCGTCAAAATATTCATCTCCGGATTCGGGATAAGCTAACTTGCGGTATTCATCCGGGGAGATACCATTGTTCTCCATATACCATTCACCCTGTCCGGGACCGGCATACAATCCCCAATGGATAAACATACCGAGTTTCCCATCAAGCATCCATTGGATCTTATCGTCAGGCTGCATGGCGATACCAAGATCTGTTTTAATCTCACGCGGTTCTCTCGGAGGTATTCCGTCAAGCACAACCTCAGCATAATCACCGAGCCTTTTTATCTCTATTTCATCAGCCCATGAATGTGTATTACCGGCATTGCTGTCAAAGATAATTTCAAGCTTCGCTCCTTCACTGTCATTACCGACATTGAACTTTTCGGAAAACTGTGTCCAGTCAGCTTTTGCGAAAGATATGCTGATATTGTTTTTACCAAGTCCTGAAATCTGAGCGGACATGTTGTCGGCACCGCTTTCAGTACGCAGAGCGATATTCAGCTCATATACCGAGCCCGGCTGCAATTTCAACACCTTAACAGCCCTTGTTCCGGGAGTAAGTCTAAGCGCATTGCCGTTTAAACCGCCCTGTGCAATAGATATATTTCCGGCAGCTGCCTTGAATCCTTCGGTATCAGAGTCGAACGAACAACGCACCGCACTTTGTCCGCAGACTACAGGGATTGATAAAATAAAAAACGATAATAGAGAATATATCCTCCTATCCATAACAATTTTGACTTTTTCCTTATGTTCTAATTTTAAATCAGCCTGTTACTTTCGGACGCTCCGGGGGAGCGTCCCTACTACTGGTAGCCTTATTTTGAAATATAGGCTTAAGGTGGCTATTTAGTAGGTCACTTCCCAGAGATATAGGGCATGACCGGGCATTGAGGTGCCCGCTGCGCAACGGTCACGGCGGTCGATGACAGCCTGAAACTCTTCAACCGACATTTTGCCACGACCAACCTCCACAAGTGTGCCGACAACGGCACGGACCATATTTCGGAGGAAACGATCGGCTGTAATCACAAACACCCACCCATCGGTGCCGGGAATCTGATGCCAACAGGCATGAGTGACCTTGCAGATATTGGTCTTGGCATCGGTGTGCAGTTTTGCAAACGATGTAAAATCGTGAGTGGTCAAAAGCAGCTGCGCAGCTTCATTCATCTTGTCATAGTCGAGTCCGGCAGGAGCTTTCCAGCAAAGCTGATGGAAAAACGGTGACTTTTCCGACATGGCATAGTAATGATATGTGCGGGACGTGGCATCGAAACGGGCATGTTTATCAGGCTCGACCTCATAAATCTCATACACGGCGATATCTTTACCAACCAAAGAATTAATAGCCCTAACCAGTTTCTGAGGGTCTTCAAGAGGTGAATCGACATCAAAATGAGCTATCATCATGCGGGCGTTGACACTGGTATCGGTACGACCGGCTCCAACAATCTTCATCTCCCGGCGCAACACTGTGGAGAGAGCTTTTTCCAAAGTCTCCTGCACGGTCACTTCTCCCGGCTGACTTTGCCAGCCATGGAAAGGAGCACCTCTATAAGCAAGCCGCATGAAATATCTCATCTATATTATAAATCTGAAAGAGGTGTTTGGTTTACGGGAACCAAACACCTCTTTTATGAACATATCAATCTTTTTCAATATAAGTGTAGCCGTATAGACCCGAACGATATTTGCTCAGGAACTCACGACCTTCCTCGGGTGTGATGCTGCCGGCTTTCATTGAAGCTGTAACCCATGCCTCAACGTTGCGCACAAGTTTCTTGGGATTGAACTGAACGTAATCGAGCACATCAGCCACAGTCTCACCGTCAATTATGCGGTCAATTTCATAACTATCCTTATAGACGGAAATATGGACGGCATTAGTGTCACCGAATAGGTTATGCATATCGCCAAGTATCTCCTGATAAGCGCCCACGAGGAACACGCCAAGGTAATAAGGCTCGCCGGGCTTCACAGGATGCACGGGAAGTGATGCGGCAGTGCCTCCATGAAGGGAGATGAAGTTGGCAATCTTACCGTCGCTATCGCAGGTTATGTCCTGAAGCGTACATGTCTTTGTCGGTTTCTCGTCAAGACGGGAGAGAGGAATTATCGGGAATACCTGATCTATAGCCCAAGAGTCGGGGAGCGACTGGAAAAGGGAGAAATTACAGAAGTATTTATCGGGCACCATTTTTGCCACCTTGCGCAACTCTTCGGGAGCATGCTTCATGCCGTTGGCAATGTCGCCGACCTCACGTGCCACTGACCAGAAAAGTTCCTCAATCTGCGCACGTGTCCTCAAATCGAGCATTCCGAGGCTAAAGAGGTCGAGCGCTTCCTCACGGATTTGCAAGGCGTCATGCCAGCTCTCCAAAAGGCTTTGCTGATTAAGCTTGTCCCAGATGTCATAAAGTTCTTTGGCAAGTTCATGGTCAGACTCAGAGATCTCCTTCGAATCCTTCCATATAGGCATCTGTGTGGTCTCAAGTACTTCAAACACGAGCACTGAGTGATGGGCTGTGAGCGACCTTCCGCTCTCATTTATAATATTGGGCTGTTTGAGGTTGTTTTTCTCACACGCATCCACTATTGCCGACACGGCGTCGTTGGCATACTCCTGAATCGAATAGTTCATAGAGCTTCCGGAAGCAGAATTACGTGTGCCGTCATAATCGACACCCAAACCGCCACCTATATCCATGAATTCGAGGTCGAAGCCCATGTTGCACAGCTGGACATAGAACTGAGTAGCCTCACGTATGGCTGTCTTGATATGGCGAATCTTGGTGATCTGGCTACCGATATGGAAGTGAATCAGCTTCAGGCAGTGCTTCATCTTGTTTCTTTCGAGGAAGTCAAGAGCCTCAAGGAGTTCCGAAGAGTTAAGTCCGAATTTCGACTGATCACCACCGCTGGTTTCCCATTTACCCGAACCGGAAGAAGCCAATTTAATACGTATACCGACATTGGGGTCTATCCCTATGCGCTTGGCCACCTCAAGGGTTATCTTCAGTTCATTAAGCTTTTCTACAACTATATAGATATGGCGTCCCATCTTTTGAGCAAGCAATGCAAGCTCAATGTAGGTCTGATCCTTGTAGCCGTTACATATTATAAGGGCATTTTCCTTTATGTTTGTAGCCAATACGGCATGTAGCTCAGGCTTGGAACCAGCTTCAAGACCGATGTTGAATTTTTCGCCGTGTGTCACGATCTCCTCCACCACCGGTCGCATCTGGTTCACCTTGATGGGATAAATAATGTAATTCTTCGCTTTGTAATTGTACTGCTCGGCAGCCACAGCGAAACATTTTGAAATCTTCTCCACACGGTTGTCGAGAATGTCAGGGAAACGCAACAGCACGGGCGAAGTTATATCCCTCACCTGCAGCTCATCCATCACTTCACGCAGGTCAACCGAGGCATACCCCTCGCGCGGAGTCACCACAACATTTCCTTTCTCGTTGATGGAGAAATACTTGCGTCCCCATCCATGAATATTATACAGCTCGGCGCTGTCTTCTATTCGCCATTTTCTCATCAGCTGATTCTTTTATATAAATCTTACAGATTAATTTAGAAGAGTTACTCACTCTGAATATCGTATACAGATTTTGGACTATCGTATACTATGTATTAAACAACTAAGTCCAACAAAAGTACAACTAATCCGTCAAAACTCCCAATTTTCCTTAAATTATTTGCCTTTATCATCGGATTATTTTGGTATAATCAATGGAAGGTTGTAACTTTGCCAATAAATATACCTTTCATTCACGTTTTTATACATCTCATTATTTATCCTATGGACAAGAAACTCGGATTATCCATCCTGCTCGGCTCAACGCTGATGCTTACCGGATGTGGGAAAAAGATGAATCAGTTCGCTGCTGATTACTTCACCACCAACCCTAACCCACTTGAAGTTGTGGGACAGAACGTACCTGCCACAGTCACCGGTCGTATCCCTGCCAAGTTCTTCCAGAAGAACGCCACAGTGACTGTCACCCCTTACTTAACTTACAACAACACTGAAAAAGCAGCCGCTCCCATGACCTTCCAAGGCGAAAAGGTGCGTGGCAACAATCAGGTCATCTCATACGAGAACGGCGGTACTGTAACCATCCCCGTGAACTATGTTTACGAACCTGAAATGCAGCGTTCAGAACTCTATCTCGGCTTCACTGTTGACCAGAAAGGCAAACAGTATGTGCTTCCCCGTGTGAAAGTAGCTGACGGCATCATCGCAACTGCAGCTCTCGCTGACGCAGCAACCGTGGAACCCGCAACCGCTAACGACAAGTTCCAGCGCATCATCAACGAAAAATACTCAGCTGACATCCACTTCCTCATCAATCAGGCAAACCTCCGCAAGAGCGAGCTTGAAAGCGACGAAGTGCTTCGCCTCAACCGCGACATCAAGGCTGCTTCAGGTGACGAATCTCGTCAGATCGAAGAGATCAACATCAAGTCATACGCTTCACCTGACGGTTCACTTGACTTCAACACCCGTCTTGCCGAGAATCGTGAAACCAACACCACAAAGTATCTCGAAAAGCAGCTCAAGAAGGACAATGTGACTGAATTCGGCGAACTTACCGCTAACTTCACTCCTGAAGACTGGGAAGGCTTCCAGAAGCTCGTTGCCGCAAGCAACATTCAGGACAAGAATCTTATCCTCAGCGTTCTTTCAATGTACAAAGATCCCGAAGAACGTGAACGTGAAATCCGCAACCTTTCAAGCGTATTCGATCAGCTCGCTGACGAAATCCTTCCTCAGCTCCGCTACTCTCGCATCACTGCCAGCATCAACGTAATCGGCAAGAGCGACGAAGAAATCGTAGCTGCTTACAACACTGACCCCTCAACTCTCACAGTTGACGAACTTCTCTATGCTGCAACTCTTACTGACGACCTCAACCGTAAGAAAGCTATCTATACCAGCGCAACTCGCCTCTTCCCCAACGATTACCGCGGCTTCAACAACCTCGGTAAGGTTGAATATCAGCAGGGCGACTTCGACGCAGCTATGGCAAGCTTCAAGAAAGCAGCTCGTCTCCAGCCTTCAGCTCCCGAATCACAGATGAACCAAGGTCTCGTTGCTCTCGTGAACAACGACTTCCGCGCTGCCAACACCGCATTCGGCAAGGCTGGCGGTCTTGAAGGTCTCGGCTCAGCTCTCGGTGTTTATTACCTCGAACAGGGCGATGTAAAGGCTGCTGCCAAGGCATTCGGCAACGACAAGAGCAACAACGCTGCTCTTGCTCAGATCCTCAACAAGGATTACAGCAAGGCTAAATCAACTCTTGCAGCAATCAACGCTCCCGACGCTACCACTTACTACCTCATGGCAGTACTTGGCGCTCGCACAGGCAACGACCAGATGGTTACTTCTAACCTCCGTCAGGCTATCAAGCTCGATCCCAAGATGTCACGCCGTGCAGCTTCTGACCTCGAATTCTCTCGTGTAAATCTCTCAGGCGTTCTCTAATCAGAACTTTTTAGAGCATTTATCTGACTCATAACCACTGTCCCCGGAATCATTAAACCAGATTCCGGGGACAGCTGTTTTATATATAATCACGTTACAACTCACATCATATATACGGCCATGATAGATGCCAAAATAAAAAAGAGGGTGTTGGAGGCAATCAACTGGATTATAATCGTCCTGTCGATACTGCTTATCACTTTTATATCCATCGACACGTTCAACAATATCGATTTCCTCGAAAATCCACGCTACATGGGTTTTCAGCTATGGGTGTGCATAATATTCCTCTTGGCATTCATCATAGAGCTGGCGATGAGCGATGACAAGTGGAAATACATACGTGGCAACTGGGCATTTTTCCTTCTCTCCATCCCCTACCTCAACCTGTTTAACCAGTTAGGGATTGAGTTGGACCCTACCCAAATGTTCTATGTTCGATTCATCCCCTTGGCGAGAGGGGTCATGGCGATGGTGATAGTAGTAAGTGCCATATCAAGTTATAAAATCACATCATTCCTCTGCTCCTATTTGGTAATATTATGTGCGTTTATCTATCTCGGAAGCCTGATATTCCTCTACAAGGAGCATGAGGTCAATCCCATGGTCAATGATTTCGGCTCGGCATTATGGTGGGCATGTATGAACGCCACCACACTCGGATGCCCCATAGATCCGGTCACAGTGACCGGAAAGATAATCGGCTGTGTCGTCTCCGTAAGCGGCATCATCATGTTCCCGCTCTTCACCGTCTATTTCACCTCCCTCATACGCCGCTACCGCCAG
Organism: uncultured Duncaniella sp.; assembly: GCA_910577335.1. Taxonomy (GTDB): domain Bacteria; phylum Bacteroidota; class Bacteroidia; order Bacteroidales; family Muribaculaceae; genus Duncaniella. Next base: position 39,611 of record CAJTMJ010000014.1, read on the forward strand.
AAAAACCAGATACCCTGACCATTTCCAACACCTAAAAGCTTAATACTACCCATACATACTTATTTTATCATGCCGTGCTGGGTGTCTTTGAACAATCCGTGCGGTATTTTTGTCTAAAATTTTATTTGCGGCAAGTTGGGGGCATGAATTAAAAATCGTAACTTTGCATCGTGAATAAATTTGAGGGTATAACTCACACTCTCATTCACAAAAACATGAAATTATGGAACAGACACCGACCATCCAACAACGCGTCGATGAGGTGATAGGTCGCCTCGGCAGTCTTGACGACATGCGCCATATATGTCCGTCCCGCAAAGGGGAGGGAGAACCGTTATTGTCAAACGAGTCTGTAAGACGTATTGTGGAGCTATCACGGCAGCTGATGTTTCCGGGATTCTACGACGAGTCAGCGGAAAGTTATTCGGTGTTACGTTCTATCATGACCATTGACTGCAGGGAGCTACTGACGTTGTTGCATCAACAAATCACTGCAGGACTTTGCTTTGACAGCGAATATTGCGAATCGGATGTTGCCACGCTGAGTCGTGACGCAAAAGAGACCGCCGTAAAATTTATTGAAGCCTTACCTTCCATACGCCATCTTCTCGACGCAGATATCGATGCCACCTATCTCGGTGACCCGGCAGCTGTGTCAACCCACGAAGTGATAGCTTGCTATCCCGGAGTGCGCGCCACTATGAGCTACCGCATAGCTCACGAGCTTCAGCGGCTAAACGTACCCATAGTTCCACGCATGATCACGGAGCAAGCCCATTCGGAAACGGGAATAGATATCCATCCGGGAGCCACCATCGGTGAGGGGTTCGTGATAGACCACGGAACCGGTGTGGTGATCGGTGCGACTGCTATTCTTGGTAAAAATGTGAAGCTATACCAAGGTGTCACTCTCGGAGCTAAAAGTTTCGTGACGGACGACCTGAACAATCCTGTAAAGGGAATACCGCGTCACCCTATAATCGGTGACAATGTAGTGATATATTCCAATTCCACTATCCTTGGCAGAATCTCCATTGGCGACAATGCCGTAATAGGTGGTAACCTCTGGGTGACACGTGATGTCGCTCCCGGAGAAAAATTAATCCAAGCCAAAGCCGATAATTTCAGATCGGTAGTGGACAATTGAAAATTGGCAATTGACAATGGACAGTTATTCAATTGAATTTGGGATTAGGAAAAGTAAAAATAAAAAAATTGTCAATTGTAAATTGTCAAATATCAATTGTAAATTGAATTGTCAATTCTCAATTGTCAATTGTCAATTGAAACAATATGGAACATCAATTTGAAATGGTTGCCAAGACTCTGAAAGGTCTTGAGGAAGTACTCGCCGAAGAGTTGCGCCAACTTGGCGCAGTCAATGTGGAGCCGGGATGCCGCATGGTCTCCTTCGAAGGGGATCTTGCCATGATGTACCGGGCAAACCTGTGTTGCCGCACCGCTTTGTGCATCCTGCGCCCTATCTACAAATTTATAGCCAAAGACCCCGACAGCCTTTATGAGATGGTTAAGGAGTATGACTGGTCAAGCATTATGACTCTTGACAAAACATTCTCTATCGACACCACCTCCCACTCGTCGGAGTTCACCCACTCACGCTTTGTGACTTACCGTGTGAAGGACGCTATCGTTGACTATTTCAAAGACCGTTTCGGTCCCGACAAACGCCCCGGCGTACGTCTTAATGACGCTGATGTCATGATAAACGTGCATATCGACGGCGACCGCATCACCATATCGCTCAATTCATCGGGCGAATCGCTGCATCGCCGCGGATGGCGTGTGGCTCAGACCGAAGCGCCTATCAATGAGGTTCTGGCTGCCGGCATAATACTAAAAAGCGGCTGGAAGGGAGAATCGCCATTGGTTGACCCGATGTGCGGTTCAGGCACATTCCTCATCGAGGCTGCCATGATAGCAGCAAACATCAAGCCCGGCAGCTTCCGCAAAAATTTCGCATTCGAAAACTGGCATGACTATGACAGCGAGCTGTTTGAGAAAGTCCTCAACGAGGATTCCGAACGCCGCGAAGTGCCTTTCAAAATATATGGAGCTGACATCTCGCCCAAAGCTGTCGCCATAGCCGAGCGCAATATCCTCTCGGCAGGTGTTGACGAATATATCAACCTCCGCATCAAGCCTCTCCAGCAATGGGACGCTGCCCCCGCCGACGGTGTGCCCGGAGTGTTGATCACCAATCCACCTTACGGCGAACGCATAAATGTGGAAGATATGGAGTCGCTCTACAAGCTTATCGGCAACAAGCTTAAGCGAGTGTTCCTCGGCTATCACGGCTGGGTAATATCATCGAACGTGGATTATCTCGCCCACATCGGACTCACACCCTCGCTTAAAGAGCAATTGCAGAACGGAGGTCTTGACTGTGAGCTTCGTGAATATATCATTTTCGAAGGTACCAAGAGTGAATTCCGCCGTGAAGGTGGTAAGCTCAAAGGTGACCGTCCCGTGAAAGAAGAGCGCAAGCCTCGTGGACGCAAAAGCGATGAAGAGTGGAAAAAAGATGCCCGCAAACGTGGAATGGGTGGCAAAGAAGCCACTAAAGACATGAAACGCACGGAGAAGAAGAAGCCTAACAAGCTTGAAGATCTCTACCGTCCGAAGAAGGGTGGCTATGCCCGTGACGAAGAGCGTCGCCGCAAATTCAAGGAGGAGACAGCCGCACAGAGCGAGGCAGAAGAGATGCTGTCGCGCCGCCGCAACGCACATGCGTTAAAATCGCTCGGAGAATCGCCCAAGATGCCGTCAATCCCGACACCTGAAGGACCGTTTATGCGCACACGCCGTCGCTGGAAACGTCCCGACACAAACAACTCATCAGAAAACAACCAAGATTAACCATAACTCAACAAATACCACGCCATGTCTATACAGCAAAACCTCAATACATTACGTCATCCTGTGAGCAACCAGCCTGAAAAGAGCCCGTTTAATGCCGGTGAGACCTTGCAGGAGCAGACTTCGAAACTCAATGTGCTTCTCCTCGGCTCAGGAGGTCGCGAATGTGCCCTCGCATGGAAGATGGCACAAAGCCCTCGCATGGAAAAACTCTTTATCGCTCCCGGCAACGGAGGCACAGGAGCCTACGGAACCAATGTGGCAATTTCGCCGCTCGATTTCCCCGCCATTGAGAAATTCGCCATCGATAACGCCATCGATATGATTGTGGTAGGCAATGAGGACCCGCTTGTTGCCGGCATATATGACTACTTTGAAGGACGTGAGGGCGCACCCCTCATTGTGGGACCTTCAAAAGCCGGAGCGGCTCTCGAAGGGAGCAAGGATTTCGCAAAGCAATTCATGGTGCGCCATTCCATCCCTACAGCCCGCTACCGCAGCTTCACAGCCGACAACCTTGAGGAAGGATATGCTTTCCTTGAGCAGCTTAAAGCTCCCTACGTGCTGAAAGCCGACGGACTTGCCGCCGGTAAGGGTGTGTTGATCATCGACTCGCTTCAGGAAGCCAAAGACTCACTCAAAGAGATGCTCGGCGGAATGTTCGGCAAATCATCTGCCACTGTGGTTATCGAGGAGTTCCTGAGCGGCATAGAATGTTCAGTGTTCGTGCTTACCGACGGAAACGGCGGTTACAGAATACTCCCCGTGGCTAAGGACTACAAACGAATCGGCGAAGGTGACACCGGACCAAACACCGGCGGCATGGGCGCAGTCAGCCCCGTGGTGTTCGCCGACAAGGAATTCATGAAAAAGGTGGAGGAACGCATCATCCTCCCCACTGTCAACGGACTTGTGGAGGAAGGTATCACTTACCGCGGCTTCATATTCCTCGGACTTATAAATGTTGACGGCGAACCTATGGTGATTGAATACAATGTGCGCATGGGCGACCCCGAAACCGAAGTGGTGATGCTGCGCATCGCTTCCGACCTACTCCCGCTCCTTGAAGCCGCTGCCATGGGCAATCTTTCCACCATGCCTCTTGTGGAGGATCCCCGTTATGCCACCACTGTGATGGTGGTTTCCGGCGGTTATCCCGGAAGCTACTCCAAGGGTAAAGTCATAACAGGCACAGAAGATGTGAAGGATGCCATACTGTTCCACGCAGGCACCAAGCTTGGAGAAAACGGCGAACTGCTCACCTCCGGCGGACGAGTGATAGCTTGTAGCGCATACGGAGACACTATAGGCCAAGCGCTTGCCAACAGTTATGCGGCAGCCAACACAGTGGATTTTGACGGCAAATATTTCCGCCGTGACATAGGAGCCGATCTTAAGGAACTGATGTGATGCCGAGGTCATCAACAAACACACACTCATGACCCGTAAAGAGTTAAATTTAACACGCATAATACGTTCCCGAGGGATGGCTATTCTTATAGTCATCGCCTCGGTGTTTATGACCGTACAGGCATGGCTGATAGGTGACATCCCGCCTATTAAAAGCGACATGTCGGTCGTGTTTCCCCCGCCTGCCAACTGGATAAGTGACTCATGGATCTCCATGTGGGTCAACATCGCCCTGATAACAGGGTTGGGAATACTTATGATAGCCATAAACCGCAGCGTGAACCTGCTGCGCACCATGTCGGTATTTTTCGTGGCATTTTTTGTGTTCATAACCGCCTCGACACCCATTGTGGCAGGGCGATTGTCGGGTTCGGCACTGCTCGCCATATTGGTCATCATGTCAATGTGGATATTCTTCTCCATCTACAGTGTGCGCCCCAGTTCACGGCGTGTGTTCTTGGCGTTTTTCCTGCTTGGCGCCGGTGCCCTGTTTCAATACTCGTTTCTCCTATACGTGCCGGTGTTTCTTATCGGCGTGGGACAAATGAGAATATTCAGGTTCAAGAAACTGATAGCCGCATTCTTGGGACTTATAACTCCCGGATGGATCATCTGGGGAGCAGGATTTGCGCCCCTCCCTTCCATGCCGGCGATATATTTCACCTCCCCCGCAATGCTTCTGGACGCGCCCGGCGGATTGCCTTTTCTGGCTACTGTGGCGTTCACTTTATCCATCGGCTTGCTCGTCGGGATGGCGAATCTCATAAAAATCATAGGCTTCAATGCTCAGGCAAGAGCCTACAACGGCTTCCTGACCTTGATTTCAATATCCACAGGTGTGTTTGCAATAGTCAATTTCACTAACCTGCCATTTTATGTCACCCTGCTCAATGCCTGCGTGGCATTTCAGGTAGGGCACTTCTTCCGCTTCACCGCCATGAGGCGCGGCTATATATTTGTGCTTTCATTCATGGCTGTATATTTAGGACTCTATTTTTGGTCATTGTTCTCATGAAAATAGTCGTAGACAAGAATATCCCGTTTATCCAAAAGCCTCTTGAAGGGCTTGGTGAAATAGTGTATCTGAAAGGTGACGCTATAACTCCCGAGGTGATGCGTGACGCAGACATACTCCTGACCCGCACCCGCACTCGCTGCGACAGCCGACTGCTCGACGGATCCCGTTGCTCGTTCATTGGCACCGCCACAATAGGCACCGACCATATCGATCTCGGCTATTGCAAGGAAAAAGGTATCACCGTAGCCAACGCTCCGGGATGTAACGCTCCGGGGGTGGCTCAATATGTCCTTTCAGCCGCGAAAACCATATTGAAACCGGGCGAGAAATTCTCTGACAAGACTATCGGTATTATCGGTGTCGGTAATGTGGGTTCGCTCGTTAAAAAATGGGCTGAATCATTGGGAATGAAGGTGCTGCTCAACGACCCGCCAAAATTCGGCGACTCGGCTATCAACACTCCGCTTGATGTGATAGCTGCCGAGTGTGACGTAATCACTGTTCACACACCTATGGTAAAAGCTGGAGAACACCCTACATATCATCTGATCGGTTCGGAATTTTTACGTAAGGTGGCCCGTAAGCCACTGCTTATAAACTCAGCCCGCGGTGGTGTCATCGACACTCAGGCTGTCAAAGCGGCATTAGTTAACGGGACTCTATCGGCTGTGGCAATCGACTGCTGGGAGGGGGAACCGGAAATAGACTGTGATCTTCTCGAAAACGCACTCATAGCCACTCCGCATATCGCCGGATACTCGTATGAGGGTAAAGTCAGGGCTACGCAGATGACACTTGGCGCACTTGCCGATCATTTGGCATCGTCAGGCATCACACTCCCCGCTCTTGACATCCGCCTAAACCCTGTGCCTGAAAGTATCACTCCCGAAATGCTTGACTATGATATCCTTGCCGACACACAAGCTTTAAAAGCTGTAAATCGCACCCCACAACTCCCCACAACCTTCGAATCACTCCGCAACAACTATAACCTCCGCCACGAACCGGGACAATGAATCGCACGTATTTCACCTTAACGCTGATTATATCAATATTCCTGTTGAGTGGTTGTGCCGGCAGGAACCATGACATACGACTGGTTGAAGTGGCTGAAATTGTGTCTGAATCGCCAAAGGAAGCATTAGCCCGATTAGACAGCATTAACCCTGTAAGTCTTTCGGAGGCTGACAGGCATTATTACGATTTTCTTACAATAAAAGCAAAGGATAAAGCTTATATAACCCATACATCCGACAGCTTGATACTTAGTGTGATAGACTATTATTCAAAGCATCGTGATGACAGATTGTATCCTGAAGCAATTTATTATGGGGGAAGAGTATATAATGATATGGGCGATTACCCTACAGCTCTCAAATATTATCAAAATGCTCTCGACCTTCTGCCGGAAGACACCAAACATCTAAGACTTCGTAGTCATGTCCTCAGCCAAACCACCTCTTTGTTGAATTCTATTAGATTGTATCAACAAGCTATACCTTACATTAAGGAATCGCTGCGGATTGATTCAATACTCAATGATTCAACTAACATGATGCACGATACACAATTATTAGGATCTATTTACCTACACATGGGAAATAATGATGCCGCAGAATCTGAATTCAAACAAGCCCTACAATTAGCTACACAAATCTCCCCTATCGATAAAGGAACACAAGAGATGTATATAGCAGCTGCTAAATTACGCAAAGGAGATATTGATTCTGCATTATTTTATATTCGACCCGCATTAAAAAATATTGATTCATTATTACGAAATTCAGCGTTAGCGTATGCTTGTTTAATTTATCGTGATGCAAACATTATTGACTCTGCATATATTTACTCCAATGAATTAATAAATAACGATTCGGAGTATAATAAGGCTATAGGTTATCAAACATTGTTATCGTCAAAGATAACCCCAAAAGTACCAACTGATTCCCTGCGAAATTACATATTATAATATAGAGACGTATTAAATCATTCTTTCGATCAAAATGAAGTCAATGAAGCTTTACTACAAAATTCATTATATAACTACCAACTACATGAACGTGAAAGGCTTAAAGCGGAAAAAGTAAAAAATGATTTGCAAAAAATGATAGCAAGTATTATAATAATCGTTCTGATACTTTGTCTGGTAACTCTATATCTAAAGATTAGAATCACAAAATATCAACTTAAATTACATGAAGCAATGACGACTTGAATCGATTACAGCAATCCATTGACAAATGTAATTTCGTGGAAAATGAGACTCCCACTGATTTAGCAGAACAACTACGAGAAAAACTACTCTCATTGCAAAAAAGCAGCAACTTATCACGTGATGTTTCAAGTATAATATTAGAATCCGAAGCATACGCTAAATTGCAGAATTTTATTGCTAATTACAAATATATTCATGAGTCCAACAAAATTTGGAATGAATTAGAAACAGCTATTATCAAAAGCTCCCCTAAGTTTAAGACTCATTTACAATTACTCACCGGTGGAAATCTTAAAGCTCAAGATCTTCATTTAGCCCTATTAATAAAATGTGGTGTAACCCCAACGCAAATGACTGTATTGGTTGGAAAAGCCAAAGGCACCATCTCATACCGACGAGAAGCACTATGTGTTAGAATTTTTGGAAGAAATTTAGGCGCTAAAGTGATTGACGACATAATACGCTCATTATAATAATATTACTTTCATTAATACAGTGCGGAATTTGTGCGGAAATATGATTTCCGCACAAATTCCGCACTGTATTAAATCCTAAATTCAATCTATCAGTCTAATTTTGCGACAAAAAATTACAATTGTTAAATATTTAATATAATCATGAGAAAAATATTTTTAGTCGGCTTACTAAGTGTATTATTATCATTAGTTGCATGTGACAATGATAATTTGGGCTTCCCATCTTCCGTGAATTTCCCCAGAAGTGGAGGTTCTAAGATAATAAGTGGAAAGGATATGCCTTATATTGCCACTTTAGAGATTCTTGACTATGACGGAGATGGAAATTGTGCATACGCCGACAGCGACTCAATGATAGTAACCTATAAATGGCTTACTGCAAAAATGAGGACATACGACAATAAAGTGGAATTAATAGCAGAACCTTCTAATTCGTCTGAAAAACGCACTCTTTATGTATATGTATATGATGGCAAAGATATTTCGGAAACTAAAGTCACTCAAAAATAAGAATTAACTTAAACCTAATCATAATATGTGGAGGCTTGTCGCAAAATGTATTGGCTAAAAAATTAATTTTGCGACAAGCCCCCATCAGCAATCCCCTAAACAGTCAACCTGCCCACATATTTCACCATTATTTTATTATTTTTCTGAAAATAACACCTATCTTTGCATTGACAATTAATTTGAATTTAGATATGGAAAAGAAGGCGCCTTATAAGTTTGTGTACTTGGGACATTATGCTATTAACATGCTTGTAATAATCGCATTGCTTATAATTTATTGGAGCGGAGCAGATATGCCTGAAACTCAGGATTTCCTTCAGATGATAGCATGGTGCACAGGATTGTTGATGGTGCTCTATCTTTTCGGGCGCACATTTGTGGTCAATGACGCATACAAAGGGAAACGTTGCCTTGACAGGAGAACCACCATACTGCTAACTCTATTGTTAGGTATAGTCAATGTCTTGTTAGTATACTATTACTTAGGGCATGAGCTTTTCATCAAACCAGTGACTTTCTGGGTAGTTGTTTGGCTCGGAACTTTTATCTATGTTACCTGCAGGGGTAAATTAATTAAGAGTAGGGAAAATACTACCGCCGCATAGCGGCTTGGCATCTTAGATGCAACGGGTGATACTAAGAAATTTCGCTATATTGCTTGAAATCGGAGAATTTTTGTTAAATTTGCACTGTTATTGCGGCATATATCTAAGCCGCCATGTATAATTTATAATTATTTGATTTGGACACAGACCCTTTACCAGCCACAGAGGCAGTGGCGGACCTCTTATTAAATTTTGCCAACTATCCCATTCTTGACGTTATGCCGATGGGAGGTGCTCAGATTGCAGCCTTAGTATTGGCTGTTTTAGCCTTAGCAATCTCCGGATTCGTGTCCGGAAGTGAAATTGCCTATTTTTCCCTTACTCCTACTCAATGCGAGGAGCTTGAAGAGACCTCGAAAGGGGAACGTATACTTGCTATGCTTGAGAAGCCCGAACGGCTTCTTGCCACTATTCTAATTGCCAATAATTTAGTAAACGTAACCATTGTTGTGCTCTGTAATTTTGCTCTGGGACCCATATTTTCCGGTATGAGTGCCTTGTGGAGTTTCATATTACAGACAGTGCTGCTCACATTCCTGATACTTCTTTTTGGCGAAATACTCCCCAAACTATATGCCAACTCCAACAATCTCGGATGGGCAAAAATGGCTGAGGGACCTCTCAATTTGTGCGTTAAGATGTTCTACCCCTTATCGTCAATATTGGTCAAGAGTAGCGGAATAGTCAACAAAGTGGTGACAAAGAAAGAGTCAACAGTCACCGCCGACGACCTTTCACAGGCATTGGAGATAGCCGATGTCGGCAACAACGACAACAAGGATATGCTTGAAGGTATACTCAAGTTCGGCGACACGACAGCATCGGAAGTCATGACTCCGCGTGTGGATGTGACCGGTTTGGATGTCGAATCATCGTTCGAGGAAGTGATGAAAGTTGTGATCGACAGCGGATTTGCCCGTCTGCCGGTATTCAAAGATTCGATGGATAATATTCAAGGTGTGCTGTATTCCCGTGACCTTCTTCCCTACGTGGGTGACAATACCGATGAAAATTTCTCATGGCAGTCGCTAATGCGTGAGCCGTATTATGTGCCTGAATCACGCATGATCGACGACCTTCTTGAGGACTTCCGTTCACGCCGGGTACACCTCGCCATAGTGGTTGACGAGTTTGGCGGGACACAGGGTATCGTCACATTAGAGGATGTGCTTGAAGAGATAGTAGGCGACATCGACGATGAATATGACGTCGAGGAAAAGACCTACCGCAAACTTCCGGACGACACCTACATATTTGAAGGCAAGACACTGCTCAACGACTTCTTCCGTGTCACCGACACCGATGAAGAGGAATTTGCCGAAGTGACCGAGGATTGTGAAACCCTTGCCGGAATGCTTCTTGCCATAAAGGGTGATTTCCCCAAGGAAAAAGAATCGATAGTCTACGGACGATGCCGCTTCCTCGTGCTCTCCATCCAGCAGCACCGCATAGTGAATGTGCGTGTGAAAGTCATGCCCGAGGTGCAGCCCGACCAGATGAAGCAACAATCATAACCACGCAAGATGGGGCTATGGGAACTATCAAAACTGTTGCGCTGCCGATGGTGACGGTTGCCATAATGGTATCGGGATGCGGCAACGGCTATTCGGACGCCACACCCAAGCCCTCAGCCTATCACCGCATAGAGACACCTGATTCCATATTCTACGCTGCGGAGGTAAAAGGTGTGGAAATGCTGCTCAACACCGAGAGTCAAATCAAAAAAGAGACACGCAACGGCGACGAGTGGCTCAACATCGGCTATCCGCAATTCCCCGGCTCGCTGATACATCTGACACTCAGCTTGACCACCCCCGAACAGTTCAGCTCCATGTTGGCTAACCGTGAAGAGCGGTTCAGGCTCGATGTGGGGAATGTCACCACCGAAATCATAGAATTAGTGTCGGATGGCGGATGGCACTGTGCCATTTTCGTGAGCCGCAGTTGCGTGACCACACCTATACACATACTCGCCTCTAACCCTGCAAAGACGAAACTCCTTTCGGGAATCCTACATATAAATACCCCTGAAAATCCCTCGGCTACCCCCGATTCAGTCTCTCCGATAGTCACCACCTATACCCGTGACATGCTCACACTGCTTAAAAACATCTCTGAAAAATGAACCGCTACAAAATTTTCAGCACAGAAATAGTAACATGCCCCTCCCTCTCACGCAGGGAGAGCGAGAGAAAGGCTGTGGGGAAGTTGCTGTCAGAAGCTTTCGGTAACGGAGTGGAGTTAGAGCACGATGAACATGGTGCGCCATACATTAAGTATACCTATAAACAGACGACCGAAAATTCCGACACATACATATCCATATCTCACAGCTCGGACACATGCCTGCTCGCTGTGAGCGACACCCCGATAGGGATAGATATAGAGTCAGGGCGTGAACAGTTAAAACGGGTGGCGAAGAAATTTCTTACCCCCGACGAGCAAAAAAGGCTTTCGGAAATCGCCTCCGAAAACGAAATCATAATTTTCCTGCTCAAGACATGGACCGCAAAGGAAGCCGTTTTCAAAGCCGCCTCACTGCCGAAACTTGTAATTTCTGAAATAGAAATAAACCCGGAATTTAACCAAGCCTCAGCCCAAGGCTATAAGTTCGACCTGACTTATCCGCTTGTATCCAAAGAGAAGACAATTGCTATCGCTACAAGGGGATAGACAAGCTTCCGTTCCACAATATTTTAGCGCTGCAGCCAGCGCATGGGGCAATCCGGCAACAGATAAATGTCCCCTGATAAGAAACTTTCAGATAAAACCGGATGTTGTAATGTAAATTATGCAACACTCACGGTTTCGACATATATTAAAGTGGATAACCCTCATAGCAATTTTCTTCGGGTTCACATCCTGCATTTATGACTATCTCGACCCTTGCGAAGACTCATCGGTGGGATGGTACCCAACACTTGTGGAAACCGAATATGAAACCGACTGGTATATACCTGTCACCCCTCGCAAGCCTTGGGAAACAGATTTTCCGGAATCGATAGGCACCGATCAAAGCAAATTGCGCCCGCAAATACCCTCCGGGCTGCGAATAATTTCATATCCCGACATAGGCGAGTTGCAGTCATTCAATCTCCCTCCCCACGGTGGTAACATCGACCTCCATTCACTATCCTCCCACTTACTATTTTATAATAATGACACCGAATACATTATTATAAATCCAAAGGAGGGTTTCGACTCGGTGACTGCCACCACCCGGCAACATTCACAAGGCACCTACAAAGGCAATCCGAAAGTGGGGACTGTGGCGAATCCGCAACCTGTATATTCATCTCCCGACATGCTGTTTCGTGCATCAATAGCTGATTATGATGCCGAAAAGCCGGATTCGATGCGTATTATAAACATAGAGCTGCTGCCGGCGGTGTTCACCTACGTTGTGCATTTCGCATTTGACTCCGGGCTCGACTATGTGCAGTCAGCACGTGGTGCCATCACCGGAATGGCACGAGGTGTGCTACTAAGCTCCGGCAAAGCGCTTGATGACGGAGGGGTGACACTCCTATATGACTGCGAAAAGGAGGGTGACGGGATGACCGGGATTGTAAAATCGTTCGGTTTGCCGGGTTATACGCCCCAAGGAGAACCAATATATCCGGATAGACGTTATGGTATTACATTACAAACCTATCTGAGGAACGGAAAAATGCTCACGTTTGACTTCGATGTCACTTCACAGGTTGCCGTACAGCCTTACGGAGGGGTGATAATGGTAGATGGAGTGGCTATCAATGAGTCAGATGGCAAACCGGAGGGTGGCAACGGGGCTTTCGACGTGGATGTAAACCCATGGGGTCCATCCGACGATATTGACATAATGTAGAGGTACAACTATCCATTTTAACACCATAATATCAAAATATCTAATCAATAAAAAACATACAGAATTATGAAATGTATCTATCCTTTAGCAATACTTGCACTCGCAACGACATTCAGTGGCTGCAGCGATGACAAAGACCATCCGTACGTGAAGGGCGATACCGACTCTGCCATCACATTCTCAAATCCGTTTATCAACAATTCGGTAAAGCAGCGAGCAGCCTCAGCTACTACCAAAGAAAACCTTGAAGGATTCAGAGTATGGGGATTCGTCAAAGATCCGAGTTCGGTTGTCTTTGATGGAGCAACTGTGGAACGCAATGGTGACAGTTGGAAAATTAACGAGACAGAATATTGGTACTTAGGACAGCCTTACTGGTTCACCGCTATATCGACCGGCGAAATCAAGACGCAGGAATTCTATGTATTCACTCCTCTGCAGAGTGGCACTCAACCATCGGGCGACGCCGGATATTTAGGCGGTGGTAGCATCTTTTACAATAACAGTAATGCAGAAGGTGAGAAAGACCTCATCTACGCATTCTCCAACAAAGTCCAGTATGACACGCCTGAATCTATCACCCAAGTTCCACTGACATTCAATCACCTATTGTCACAGGTGACTTTCGAATTTAGTAATAAGATGACTCAACGAACCACACTTGACATCGAAGGGCTCACATTACTCGGAGCTGCAAACTCAGGTAATATAGATTTAAGTGCAGGATTGGAAAGTGCCCAATGGGTACCCTCAAATGAAAAATTCTCCATAGCAGATATTTCAACTGAAAAATTCCCATATAACAAGGCGACTATATCGGAACCATCCTACATCATTCCTACCGATAACAGCCACGAGTACCAGATACAGTTTACCGCAGTGGTTTATAATGGCAATAACGAGATGGCACGTTACCCCCATCTCATAACTCTTCCTAAGACCACGTTCTTAAAAGGGAACAGTTATAAGTTCGTAGCCACACTCACTCCTCAGAACATAAACCCCGCTCAACAGCTTAAACCGATAGAGTTTACCGTTGTTGATGTCAAAGATTGGCAGCCTAACGAAGGTATCATTGTTCCGGGACCTGACTCACCAATAGAATAAACGCTGTTAAAAAGCAGCATTTGAATCAACCGACTATTTTTCTCCGTGATGAAACTCAATGGCATGTTTTTGACGCTATGTGCGATGGCTATTTTCGGGGGCTGTTCCGATGATTCGGACACTCCCGATAGCCGGAGCACATGCGCCATTGAGTTTTCACGGATACATGTCAACAATATATCACGCAACTCAGCTGCCAAGATACCGTTTACCCAATTCAATGTCTACGGCTTCACTGACTCTCCCGAACATTATATATATGACGGAGCGGTTGTGACCCACAGGGCAAACGACATTTGGGACTGCGAGCAAAAGGAATATTGGTATCCCGGTCATAGTTACTGGTTTTCAGCCATCGCCCCGGCATTAGCCGAAGGCGTGAGCTTCGAACGCGCCACCCTACCCGCCGATAGATATTACGGCGGAGGAACATTGCGCTATCGCCCCGTAGAAAACGGAGCCAAACTCGACCTGCTCTATGCGTTTTCCGGGGAAATCACCACGCATGACACCAGCGAGGACAGATACCAACCCGTGGAGCTCGAATTTAACCATCAGCTATCACAGGTGCAGTTCATGTTCTATAACGACCTTGGCAATCCGCACTTCTTTATCAATGTACCCTCCATCACGCTTGGCAACCTATACTCGGAAGGTGTCATAGACCTGAACCAACCTGTCCCCAAATGGGAACGAAGCGGCTGGGAAACTTTCTGGACAGGCATGGGGCGAGTAGACATCATCAAGGCAGACAAGCCCAAAATCTCGGCATCGGTATATCTTCTCCCGATAAAAATGAGCGGAGCCATAATCCAGCTGCAGACACAGCTATTTTACACAGCCAACCCCGATGACGACGAGGGATTTCAGATGTCGGATGTCAAGACTTTCTACATCGATTTTCCTGAGATAGATTTCAAACCGAGACACTCCTACACTCTCGTGGCACGGCTCAACTCCACCAATGTCGAAGGTCCGGGAGAAGAACTGACCCCAATCTCATTCGACATCGAGGACAACGGATGGCACTATACCACCGGCGGAATCGATGTACCGGTGAAATAACCCCTTTAAAACTATTCATCATGCGTTTCATCTATTCATTTCTGACACTTATACTTCTGCTGTCCTGCTCAGATTCCAACGAATACGAGCCGGAAATCAGTCATGCCAAAACACAGATATCGTTCAACGTGACTACCGAAGCACTCTCTGACTCCACTCAAAGCAGAGGTATTACCATCAATCACCCTTCAAACATGTCGGAATTCAGAATTTTCGCCCCGTTATGGGACCAGACAGAGGAGGGATACATATTCCGTGGCTATGAAATAGAGGATGAAATAGTAAGCCGCGGGTCGGACAATGAATGGACCACCTCTATCCCCTACTATTGGCCACAAGGAAACCGTTTCCTAACCTTCTTCGCATATCATCCGGCGAATGTTGACGGATGGAGAGTAGGTAATCCCCATTACTCCCCGAAAGAGATAAGATTTTATTATACACCTCCAGCCGATTCACGAGCACAGCATGACATCTTATTCGCCTACAACCATGACATGATGAACTATTCGGGCGAGCCGGACAAACGTGTGAAACTCACCTTTTCCCATATACTCACCAACATACGATTCAAAATCATAGGGGATTCCACAAAGGTCAAGTCAATCACTTTAAAGAACTTTCATGGAAGCGGTGGCTATCATCCCGAAGAGTGGAGCGAGATGTACAACTGGGACTATAACAATTTTGAAAATACCGCCCCCGCCCCTCTCGTTGACTATACCGTAGAGATTCCTGAGAACGGCGTGATAGGTGACGAGCAGACACTTATAATTATCCCGCAACAGGCACGCCCCGACTCTTCGATTGAAGTGCTCTTGCGTGATGGCACCGTCCTCACGTCGCCATTCTCCTACCACACATTCCAACCACAAGAGATACGCCGCATCAATATACATCTTCCCTCCGACTCCACCACAGCCGGTAGCCGGATGGTGACTGATATGTGACGCATATCGCATCTGCGGATGCAAAAATGCAAAAATATTGGCAAAAATTTTGCCATTTCAAAAATACTTCCTACCTTTGCCGTCGCAAAAGCAAGGTATGGCGAGATAGCTCAGTCGGTTAGAGCGTCGGATTCATAACCCGGAGGTCCCGAGTTCAATTCTCGGTCTCGCTACAAAGGCAATAATGTTAAAGCATTAAACAAGAAGGACTGTCCGTCGTCGGGAAGACGCCGGACAGTTATTTTTTACATATTTTTCTCATCGAAATTTTGGAAATTAGGACGATTTATCATAAATTCGTGCAATTTAACTTAAATCACACACCTATGAAGCATTTTAGATTACTTCAGTTATTCTCGTTGGCATTAGTAGCTATATCGGCATGTATGATCACATCTTGCGCTGATGCTGATGAGCCTGAATTTGACAAAGCGTTTTCCCGATCGCTAAGCGAAGGGAGAGAAGCCGTTGTTTATAAAACTTCATCATTCCGACTTTTCAACTTACCCAATGCGACCGGAAAATGGAAGGAAGTTGACCTGTCAGAGTATATGGGATTCGAAGGCGTCTCACCGAGATACATGATTATACAGGATGGTAAAATCAGCACTAATTACCGCACATGGCGCAGTGCAGGACCAACCCTGATAGGAATTATCTGGGAGGCATACCTTCATTCCACAAAAGGGAAACAAAGTCTTTACCTGTCACGCAAATTTGAAATCAACGATGAAGACTCATCTATCAGTATTGACGGGCGGACATTCACTGTCGGATATATAAATAAGGATTCTTTCAGGCTCATACATCTGTCTGAATACGCCGGAGGGATAGAGAACTTAGGTGGAACCCATAAGGAAGTGTGCGACTATAAGGCTGCCCCCGCAGAAACCATCAACAAGGAGGATATGCTTGTCTTTGAAACCGAAAAAGAATTGATGCAGGGTGTTATCAATCTTGCCAGAGAGCATTTCGGTGATACCGTTGACCTTAACAAAGTCTATTCCGGTTTAGTAGAGTTTGACCAACCGAAAAGAGCCATCTATAATCTGGATGAGGTGGAAGCGAAACTCGGACTGAGATAAAACCAGCTGATCTACGCATCTTTTCATCAATTTTAACACCATTGCTACTAAAATTCATCAAAATATTTTGCCGGGTGGGAAAGAATTTGTAATTTTGCCCCGCTAAATTATTCACTTAATACATATTAATCAAGAAAACAAAATGATCATCGTACAAGTAAAAGAAGGTGAGAACATCGAAAAGGCATTGAAGAAATTCAAACGTAAATTTGAAAAGACCGGTATCGTACGCGAACTTCGCTCACGTCAGGCTTTCGAAAAGCCCTCAGTGGCAAACCGCAAAAAAATGATGAAAGCGGTATACGTTCAGCACCTCCGTGCCAACGAGGAGTAATCAGCTCGCCCCCATTAAGTTTCTAACCAATAGAAAGGAGGCTTGACCGATCCCCCGGAAACACCTGAATTTATTTGAACAATATACACAGCAAAATGGCGGTGAGGATTTTTAGAACATAATCCCCATCGCTATTGTTGTAAACATTCATCAGCATATCATCAAGTCTTTAGCACTCCTCGCCTTAACTATGCCTCCTATTAATAGAATATCGCTATTATTACTTATGCTCGTTGCTTTCGCATCGTGCCGGGAGGTTATCCCACCTAAAGACACGATGTATGACTGCGAGGCATTTGAAATATATTCCGATAGCATAGTGCGGGATGGGAAGGTTTACAAAGCCCTGTCAGACACAGAAATCACAAATTCATGGAAAGCCGACAGCATAAACCGATCGGCACCCTCATACCATTCGCCACAGTTAATGGCTGACGCTCTTTTCTGCAAGGCAATTCAGGAAACTCCCTATTTTTCACCATTACATATTTATCTCTCACTCGCTGCCCTCTATCCTGAAAAGTCGATGGAGTCATTAAAAGCGTTAGTGACAAAAGGGAAAATCACCGCTTCCGACTTTCCGGTTTCAGCCGGTAATGCGGCTTGGGCGGCGGCAGCATGGGAACTTTATTGCGTCACCGGCGACCGGACATGGCTGCGTGAAGCTTATAATGTCATAACCGCCACACTCCGGAAAGAGCTACCGGTCAGAACCTCGTCACAGCCACCTTTAATATATGGCACACCGGATTATTTCACCCCACACGCTGACTATTACCCTTCATGGATGGGTCCAATCAATAGATTTCAGACCATCTCAACCGGTGTGAACGCCCTACATGCTTATACTTACGACATTTTGTCAGAAATGGCGTCAGAACTTGGATTAAAAGCCCCCGACAATTATAAAAAGAGGGCAAACGCCATACGCGGAGCCATAAACGACCTGCTGTGGATTCCGAACTTAGGCTACTACGGGCAATACCTATATGGAGCCTACTATCCGCTGCTGTCACATTCCGCCGATCATATAGCCAATTC
Organism: uncultured Duncaniella sp.; assembly: GCA_910577335.1. GTDB lineage: Bacteria > Bacteroidota > Bacteroidia > Bacteroidales > Muribaculaceae > Duncaniella. The sequence goes on from CAJTMJ010000014.1 coordinate 58,151, forward strand.
ACTGTGCGTACTCTTCGACATAGCCACTCCTGAAATGGCAAGCTCGATAGTGGCGCACTCACCGGTGCTTTCCAACGGCACTCCATTGGTATACCCCTCAATCCATGCTCCCAAAAACGATAATGCCTTAGTGGAGGCGCTCAGAATACTGAGTGCGGCTAAAGTGCGTAACGAGAGTGCAGCTATAGCCTCGATCGGAGCCTTATGGGATCTCTCCATTGACCATCCGACGCCAGCCGAGACACAAGCCATGGTAATAAAGGGACTGTTAGGTATGCAATTCACACCTAAGGGTATCATGTTCAGCCCCGTGGTTCCGTCACGCTTCCCCGGAAAGAAGACTCTTAAGGATTTCCGTTACCGGGACGCCACGCTGTCGGTAAACATCCATGGCACAGGCGATAAAATCGCCGGATTCTACCTTGACTCTGTAAGCATATCTCCTGCACTTATACCGCCAAATCTCACAGGCTCCCACAATATAGATATAACCCTCTCCGGGAACAATCTCCCTTTAACCGATATAAATATAGTGAAGAGCGCCACTCTCCCGAAGGTACCTAAAATCAAATGGCAGCTCCCCAACAAAGCCCAGATCATGGACTTCACTCCGGGTTTCAGCTATGGTATATATGTGAACGGCACATTTTTGGAGGAGATCCAATCCAACACCTATACATATACCCCCAAGACCGACGCCATTCTTAACATAGTCCCTATAGCGGAGCAGGAGTATATCGGCTTCTCACCCGAAAGCCATGTGATTGCCTCTGACTCATCCGTGATAAATATCCCGGCATCGTCGATAACGCCACGCCGAACACCCATGCACCTCATAAAGCAGCGTGAAATCGCAACCAAGTATATCGAGCTTGCCGCTCGTCACAACACCCGTATCACCTTCTACGCCAACGCTCCCGCTGCGGGAGAATATTTCATAACCATCGGTTATTCCAACGGCACAAACTCAACCGCCTTGCGAACACTGACCGTAAACGGGAAAGATGTGGGAATAGTGACATGCCCCTCCATAAGGCACAATGACTGGATAACAGTCTACCCGTCCAACACACTTACCGTGAAGCTTAATTCCGGTCCGAATCTGTTGGCTCTGACATATATAAACACCACTATCCTCCTCAACAAAATAACCTTGCTACGAAAGAATTAAGGCCATAGAGATATGAAACGCATAGGAATACTTTCAGACACCCATTCATGCTGGGACGACCGTTACGCAGCCCATTTTAAAGACTGCGACGAGATATGGCATTGCGGCGATGTGGGTGACATCGACATAATCAAACGGCTTGAAGGCATAGCCCCGGTGGTAAGAGCCGTGAGGGGAAATATTGACCATGGCGATGTGTGTCGACGCTGCCCCGAAGTCGAGATATTTTCCGTGGAAGGTTTCAATGTATTGCTCACGCATATCGGCGGCTATCCCGGCAAATATGCTCCCGGCATCAAGCAAACGCTCATCGAAAACCATATCAACCTGATGGTATGCGGACACTCACACATACTCAAAGTCATGCCTGACCCGCAATTAGGGCTGCTGCACATCAATCCCGGTGCCGCAGGTTATCATGGCTGGCAGCGCGAGCGCACCTTGATACGACTGGTTCTCGACAGCGGAGAAGCATCGACACTTGAAGTAATCGAACTTGGAAAAATAAAAATTTAATCCGCCATGCACATAATACGCCCTGTCGGACCCTCCGATCATGAAGCGATATTGACGATATACAATCATTACGTGACCGACACTGTAATCTCATTTGAGACAAGCCCGCTCACGCTTGAAGAAATGAGTCGCAGAATAGACACTATCAGCTCTTCATACCCCTACTTCGTATGTGAGAATCATGACGGATCCATAGCGGGATATTGCTATGCGCATCAGTGGAAAGAACGGGCAGCATACTCCAAGACGCTTGAGACCACCATCTACCTTTCGCCCGACCATACCGGTTCAGGGATAGGTAAAGAACTGATGGAAACACTTATCGAGGCATGTCGTGCCGCCGGGTTTGAAACACTCATTGCCTGCATCACCTACGGCAATCACGCAAGCTGCCGATTGCATGAAAAGCTAGGGTTTTCCAAAGTATCACATTTCCACCGTGTAGGCAAAAAGTTCGGATTTACACTTGATGTAATAGACTACCAACTCATATTATAAATAATGTGAGCGGATATAAACAGTCCGGATATTACGGCAATAGCCATAATACCCGGACTAAAAAGTTTACTATAAAAAGCGTCTATAACTGTTTCAGCACATTTTCAAGTGCTTCAAGGTTTCTCACGTCTGCATTTACATCGAGCAGATTTCCTTCCTTATCTATCAGCCTGTAAGTGGGATAACCGCTCACTTTAAGGAACTGTTCCACCGCCCGCTGCTGCTCATCGGGAAGATTATAATGCACCACATTGTCGCCAAGCAGATTATAACTCTTTATCACATTCTCCCATGCCTCTTTCGGAGAACCATTGGCAAGATAGATAAACACGATGTCGTAAGGCTTCAGATGCTCCTTATGCTCTTCGAAATGCGACAGAGCTTCCCGGCAAGGACCGCACCATGAGCCCCAAACATCCACAAGTATAATTTTGCCTTTATAAGGAGCAACGATTTCACGCATTATCTGCTCGCCGTCGCTCATCTCGCTAACATCCTTGGCGGCTGTAAGGCTTTTTTCAGCTGATATGTCACGATTTTTCAACGCCACATAACCGTCATGCTTGCCGTGAATGAGATTTCTTGCCGCAGGGAGAGCAACTTCGCTATCAAAATATGCAAGTTCGTCGTCAGATAAAGCGGTATTGCTATTCTTCATGCAAGAATAGAACTCCCGCGCCAACTGGATGTCGCGCAATGTTCGGTCGGAAATCAACGAATCAGCTATCGCCGTAACTTCCCTGAAGCCGGACAAGGAAAGAAATGGATTGAGCACCGACAAATTAGAATCAATTATCCCGTTATAGCGACTGATAAAACTTTGACTAAACTGAGCGTCAAACATTTCTTTCATTAAGTTGTCGTCGAAGGTTGGATGTGCGTCCACGCTATCCTTATATACAGCTATCTTGGCAGCCATCTCCTTGAGAACCACCCGGTCACTGTCGCTAAGGTTCACCTTCCCATCCTTTTGAAGAGAGCAGAGCAATTTTATGTCTCTCCCTATCGAATTTATAATCATATCAGCCATGTTAAAATTTTGGGGCTTCGGCTGATCTAAAAAATCCCTCATGAATGTTGATAAATGACCTGCATGTAATGTATACGGCTTCATGGCTGATTGCCACAGCTCCTTATTCACATAGTCAAGATATTTCTCAGGCAAATGATGCTTATACATACTAAACCTTGCCTGCATCAAGTCACGCCCGGTAGACATATTATAGAATACCCTCATATAATTGCGGTAACGCTGTGACAAAGTGGGATGTTCAACTATCCATCGGTCAAGTATCTCTAAGTGCGACTGTCTGACACTATCGGCTTTCGCCAACAAAGCCATAGCCTCGGCTTCTCCAAGGTCACGTTTGTTGTAGTCCTCTATCAATTGAGGATTCCACAGCGGCTCGTGCGCAAGATATTCATTCTGGAACCGGACATCCCTACCCATAATCATCTTATGCCCTGTGGCGAAATCACAGAGTATAAAATAGGTTTCACCCGGCTCGAAAACACTACGGATAAAAGCACGCCCCCAGTCAATGAACGCATCGGAGGTGTTAAGCAACGGTATCTTGATTTCAAATCGCCCCATACTGTCCATAACGCACGAATAGGGTTCAACCTCATCCTTAAGAATATTGGTAAACGTCATCTTAATTCCATCACCCTTTTGCCATGCACTCTCAGGCATATCCTTCCACCACCCTACGATGGTCACGCTGTCACCCTCCTGATAACCCGTGTCCTTAAAGCGAAGCGTGGAGTCGGGGCGAGGATAGTCAGGCAGAAACTTATCTGATATAAACGAACATTCCACAGGCTTTCCTGCGCCTATTGTAATTTTGCGCACATCATTTTTGAACTTACCGACCTTTACCGGGAGCGACTCCGAGCCGCAAGTAAGCGTCATAGAGTAGCCGCCCTTTTTCTCCGACATATCGGTTATATCCCATATCTTACAGTCGTATATGGCTTGATTCTTTCCGAACCCTATCATCCAGTCGCCGGTAGAGTCATCACGCCAATAAGTGTCAGCGATACCCTCGGGACGGAAATCCTTGCTTCGCACATTCTTTATCATCCATCCTCCCGGCTCTATGAAGTCAAAACTCTTAACGGTCGCAGGCAGAGGCTCAAAGGTCATCGTGAAGTCCACCATGTCATTAGCCGGCATCCAAAACCTTTCGTCGGGTTTAATCACTGTGGCTCCCTTTAGTTTATAGTCCCCCTCATCAGTGTGAAGATAAGTGTTGGAACCTAACTTAATCCAGTAGTTATGCGGATAGTCCACATGCAGATGCAACAGTGTGCTGTCGGAGAAGATCTCGACCTTAGTAATTTTGACACCCGTAGTTGGTCCCATCTGAAGACCATATCCGTTAAGAGGCGCATCCCATACAATATGATTTTTCCCGAATAGATTCATGCCGCAAAGCATCACTGCGGCAAACAAAATAATAATTTTAGACTTCATCCTTGCTATATTTTGTGATATTATGGTTTATTCCGCAAAATAAATAATAATGTTTCAACCTGCCAAAATATTTCACTCATTTATATAGCTGACAGCAAACAAATTCCCGCACGGTTAAACTCACCGCACGGGAATTCCACTATTACAAAACATTTAAACAACCTTCTTAACCTAAAGCATATCTGAGACCGCCATCTTAGAACGAGAATGAAGCCAAGGCTCCAACACGGCGTGCCCACCCATGCTCGCCATTAAAATCCTGACGTTTTCCTATGTTAAACTCAGCGCCGAACATGATTCGGGGAGTGACATTCCAAAAGATATTGGTGGCGCTATACAGTCCGTACTTGTAATCTGTCCCTATGGGGTCCTGAGTCGGGAGATACCGTCCCTGACCAAAGGTGGCTGACATGAACAGATTTGGAGTAAAATTATACTGCAACCCTAAGAAATATCCGAAGCCGGGAGTAGTCTTAAGCTTACCGGGTGTCTTGTCGTCAGCCACAAGGTCATATTTTCCAAGAAGGAAATCGCCCCCGAAATTAGTGTATGACTTACCGGTATTAGCAGTGCCATAGAATTTCAAAGCCGGAATTATACGGAACACAGTGCTTAACTGCACGCCATAACCAACCGCCTGATGATTTTTCTGTGTGATAAGGTCACGATACGGGAGGAAACGTAAAATCCCTGATAGACGCACATGCTCGTCATGCGCCCACTCGTATTGAACCATCGCAGCGATATTTGGAATATACTGATTTCTCGCAGCAGTCTCCTCACCATCCTCCTGTATAGACATCGATGGAGTTTCCAATGAGCCAGCCAACACAATGCCGCTCTTTTTAAATGTGTGCATATACCTTATGAGGACATTGGTAGCATCCATTTTCATTGTAGGACCGTTCGAGTCAACGGTTGGAGGCACAGCAGCCCCGTCGCCAAATGTAGACGGCGCATAACCTACCGTCCAGTCATTAAGTATGGCGTAAGCTTTTTTAAGGTGGAAATCACGACTTTGATACCCGTTAAAATTAGCTTCTATATACAATTGATAGTCGCCCAACCTTTTATTGCGTCCTATAACTCTGAAAAACAAAGCTGTACCGGCAGGGGTAGTGCCAAGATTATTTTTTGTAAGCGGGTCTTTGGTCACCGGGATAAAGTATGGAGAAAAACCGGGTATATCCACCGAGCCTCCCCAGTCAAAATACCCCCTCATTCTCACCATTCCGCCTATGCCCATAGCAAGATCCGTATCCCGGCTCATGAACAAGAAATATGGAGCAGCCGGATCCTGAAACGAGCGGAACTGGTCGTAATAGAAATTTTCTATCACATTACGTATCGAATCGGCGGATGGCGTTGAGCCGTCACCGAAAAATATCAACTTATGGTCATTCGTGAGAGCTTTATGCAACTCTTCCGTGGGAGAAGACGCAAACATCGCCGTCCATGAAAAGAGACATGCAATCAATAGCACCGATTTAATACTTTTCCTCATAAACTAAACAATTGAAAACGTTATTTTAATTTTAATAACATTGTCGCCGATTGTTTTGTTTATCTATCCCGGCATTTTGCAGAAAACGCCATCCATGCCGGAAGTATTATGACCGGTACACAAATAAAAACACCGGGGCAGAGCAATGGTATTAGCTCCGCCCCCGGCTATTGAACTGATTTATCAGAGGTCAAAAAATGTCTTGAATGCCGCAATAGTATAGGCATGATCAAGCGGAGAACCTGTCTCGCGAACCGAGTGCATACCCCAGATGGCTTCACCCATATCCACGCCTCGCAGATCAATCTGTGAAGTGAGAATATTTCCAAGAGTAGAACCGCCGGCGACATCACTGTGGTTCACAAAATACTGGCAAGGCACACCTGCCTTCTCGCAGATAGAGCGGAACACAGCTGCCGAATCGGCATCGGTCATATACTTACAGTTGGCATTTATCTTTATCACCGGTCCGCCACCAAGCACCGGGTGATTTGTCGGGTCATATTTCTCAGGATAGTTGGGATGGAAAGCGTGAGCGTTGTCAGCCGACACCATGAATGAAGCGTTTATGCCACGCAAATAATCCTCTTCATTACCACCCATACAATCCACTATACGGCGGAGAAGCTGTGCGAGCACAGGAGAAGCCGCTCCCTGCTTTGTGCCAGAACCTGTCTCCTCGTTGTCGAATATAGCCATGACACGGGTCTGCTTAGTGGATGAAGTCTCAGTCAGGGCTGTCAATGCGGCATGTACCATGCTGAGGTCGTCGAGACGTCCCGAGGTGATGAACTCGTCATTAATACCTACCAAGCAAGCGGGGGTAGTGTCATAGAGCGACAGGTCGAAATCAAGTATATCCTCCACCTTTTGTCCGAGAGCGTCGGCGATAAGGCGCAACAGCATGTTGTCTTTCTCAGCGACATTCTTCACTATGGCTATCACCGGAAGCATATCCTTCTGCTTTGAGAGAGGATTGCCTTCGTTCACTGCACGGTTGAAATGAATGGCGAGATGAGGTATCGTAAGCAACGGACGGTCAAATTTCACTATTTCAGTGACGGGGTTCAGAGGGTCATCGCTGCGAAGTATCACTCGTCCAGCCAATGAAAGCGGACGGTCGAACCAAGTGTAAAGAATAGGACCACCGTATACCTCGACGTTAAGCTTCACCACTCCACCCTCGGTGAGCATCTCTGCATGAGGCTTTATGCGGAAACATGGGGAATCGCTATGAGCCGATATTATACGGAATCCGGAAGCTGCATCACCTTCCGACACCACAAATGCGAATATCGCACTTGAATTTTTTGTCATATAGTATTTACCTCCGCGGTTCAGATTCCACTTCTCACGGGGATCGAGTTCCACGAAGCCGTTAGCCTCAAGTTTCTCCTTGGCTGTCCGCACCGCAAGGAAATTCACAGGACTCTTATCGAGGAATTCCATCAACGAACGTGCCACAACTTTCACATCTTCCATAATCATTTGTTTTATTCAGGTATTAAACACAAGTTACGTTTTTTCGGGTTCCGCATTATGCGTGGAAGCCCGTTACAAAGCTAACTAATATTTTTTCATTTTTAGAGCTATTTTGCCCTACAATCTTTAATTTCTCCATCATTTAACAAATTTTCACACTAAGAATTATTTCCACATCGTAACTACATCCTAACTTTGCAGTCCCAAAAGTAACAAATACGAAGTCGAGCCAAGACCCGTTAGAACATTGCAGCAATAGAAATTTATACTTTTTCCCCGGTCCTCATCGGGGAAGATGACTCATAATATCAAATTGCAGTTACTTACCACTTTTTAAACCTTGGGATTCAGTTTCCCGTTTTTATGTCTGAATGACTCTATAATTTTAAAATGAATGTCTAAGTAATTAAGAGCGTCAATGCCGACGCATAAAAACATAAGAGCGGAACCCACACCCGTGGATTCCGCTTTATATATTATATATGTAGTAATATCAAGTGTCTTTAGTGGAGACCTAATGGATACCCAGATAAAAGAGATCCAATACATCAGGCTTCAACATCGAGGCTACCTCGTAAGGGTAAACAGCCACATCAATCATACCAGCTGCGTAGGGAGCGATGTCGTAGGGGTTATAGTGGAAGTAAAGCATATTGTTGGCGATGTAAGGATTTCCGGGATAGGTGAGCTGCGAAGTGAATATGCCGGCTTTCTCAAGCTGCATCGGATCGACATCGAGCTGTCGGGCAAGAGCATTGATGACAACAGGCATTACAGAGTCACGAGCCTCAGCCTTAAACATATTATCCACATTGAGCACTCTGCCGTTTCTCAAATCGTATGTGAACGGACAGATAGCGGTCATGGGATGCGCCCCACCAAGGAAAGTGGAGTTCATGACTTGATAGGTCACCATATACTCATCGAGGTCAACCAATGATACAGTCACATTTCCGAAATAAGCCATTGTCCGGTCATCGCCTTGCGGAATGGAATCAACCACAACCGACTCTTTAATACCATCGACTATGGATGTGTCGTCGATATAGGCATATATAGCCTTATCGATAGAAGTTGAAACGGTATCGCCGTAAGCGAAGTAAAGAATAGAATCCTGAAGCACCTTCAAATCCGCATCCCCGAGCTGTTCGGGCCAATGAATAGATGTATACAGGTCCATATACACCGTATCGTAATCGGTCACTAACCGATAATTTTTATCAGCGGTTTTGATTACCTCCTTAACTGCGAAATTGGTAATCGCATTGTCCGATTTCCCTCCGGCAGCTGTACCTTTGCCACCACAACTGCACGCAATAGTAGTTGACAATATTGCCGCAGCCAAATAATAGAATGACTTTTTCATAGTGTGTTGTAAATTTATAGACAAAGTTTGTAAAAAAATCTCATTACTAATATAGAACAACCAAAAGTTGTAACACATTTGTAACCTGGCGAAACTTTATTTAATATTAACATAAAGCCTTAGAACCGCTAAAATGACCAATTTTGGAGAAAAAAGAACCCCTGTTAACATCTTTATACTTTTCAATCTGTAAAAGTTGAGGAAATTTTTCTTAACTTTGCACCGCAAATGTGCAATTTGCAATACGAAACAGAAATTACTAATCAATAACAAATTTAAAACTATGTCTGAAATTGCATCACGAGTTAAAGCTATCATCGTTGATAAGCTCGGTGTTGACGAAAACGAAGTAACCGAAACAGCTGAATTCACTAAAGATCTTGGCGCTGACAGCCTCGACACCGTTGAACTCATCATGGAATTTGAGAAAGAATTTGGAATCACCATCCCCGATGATCAGGCTTCTAAGATCGGCACCGTACAGGATGCTATCGCTTACATCGAGGCTAACACTCAAAAGTAATCCGGTCTGCAATCAGATGATTGCGCTCTGACCGAGCCAAAAAGGCTCCCCACGCACCCTCGCGCGGTGGAGCCTTCTTCTCAATTTATACCTTACCATTTCATCATAAATATTACTGACAATGGAATTAAAAAGAGTCGTAGTAACCGGACTTGGTGCTATCACCCCTCTTGGCAACGATGTTGAGACCACTTGGATCAACGCAGTTGCAGGAAAGAGTGGCGCGGGTCCTATTACTCATTTCGATGCCTCTAAATTCAAGACCCAATTTGCCTGCGAAGTCAAGGGTTATGATCCCAACGCTCATTTTGACCGTAAGAAACTTCGCCAGCTTGACCTATACGCACAATATGCCATGGTTGCAGCCCGTCAGGCTGTAGCTGACTCAGGCATAGAAAACGCACCCAACCTCGACCGTAACCGTGTGGGCGTGATTGTGGCTGCAGGTATTGGCGGTCTGCACACTTTCGAAGAAGAGGCTGGCTACTATGCTATAAACGGAGCTGAAATGGGTCCCAAATACAACCCGTTCTTCATCCCCAAAATGATTGCTGACATCGCTTCAGGACATATCTCTATGGATTTCAACTTCCATGGTCCTAACTTCGGCGTGGTTTCAGCATGTGCATCTTCCAACAATGCCATCATCGACGCATTTAACCTTATCCGTCTCGGTAAGGCTGACGCATTCGTGACCGGTGGCGCAGAAGCTGCTATCTATCCCGCCGGCGTGGGTGGTTTCAACTCTATGCATGCACTCTCAACCCGCAACGATGACCCCGAAAGAGCTTCTCGCCCCTTCAGCAAGTCTCGTGACGGTTTTGTGATGGGTGAAGGTTCTGTAGTTCTCATTCTTGAGGAACTCGAACACGCAAAGGCTCGCGGCGCCAAGATTTATGCAGAGGTTGCAGGTGGAGGCATGAGCGCTGACGCATATCACCTCACCGCTACTCACCCCGAAGGTCTCGGTGCAATCCTTTCAATGAAGAATGCTCTTGAGGATGCCAACATGAAGCCTGGGGATATCGACTATATCAACGTTCACGGAACTTCTACCACTGTAGGTGATATCTCTGAAGTAAAGGCTATCGTTGATGTATTCGGTGAGCAGGCTCACAAGCTCAACATAAGCTCTACCAAGTCTATGACCGGTCACCTCCTTGGTGCTACAGGCGCACTTGAAGCTATGTTCTCAGTGCTTTCAGTTCAGAACGATATCGTTCCCCCGACCATCAACCATGAGGAAGGCGACGATGATGAGAATATCGACTATACTCTCAACTTCACATTCAACAAGGCACAGAATCGTCCCGTGCGCGCCGCCCTCTCGAACTCATTCGGATTCGGCGGTCACAACGCAACTGTGATTGTTAAGAAATACGAAGAATAATAGATCATACATCTTCAATAAATAAAAACTATATGATCCCCACGCCGGGAATCATATAGTTTTTTTATTTACCCCTATCACATATACGCATATAAAAACATCCGTCAGGCACTTGAAAGCCTAACGGATGTCAACATTTATATGAGACTTTAGTTTCTTAGAACGGAAGGTCGTCGGTAGGATTAGGAGCCAAGTCGGGAGCAGGGGGAGCCGGAGTAGCAGCAGGAGCTGCATATCCTTGCGGCATCTGTGTGGCAGGACCGTAAGACGGCGCAGGAGCTGCCCCATAAACCGGCGCGGGGGCGCCCATTGTGGCATTGGGATCTTCTGCCTTCCATGCACGACATTCCACATACCAACGTCCGTTATATTCGCGGCTGTCAATATCAAAGCTGATTTTAACCACCTGACCTACCTGAAGAGGGAACTGGTCAACACGGTCACCGAAGAAGTTAAAAAACACCTTGCGGGGATATGTCTCCTGTGTTTCCAACACATACTCACGTTTTTTCCACGCATTTCCCTTTTGGGAAGTGCCGCCCACTTCCGGGAGAGCAACTATAATTTTTCCTGTAACTTCCATTATGGATTATTTTTATCTAATTTAAGATTACAAATTTAGTGATTTTTCCACATCTTACCAACGAAACCATCCAAAACTTATAAACAATCCGAGCTAATGTTATCAACAATAACTCACCGACGGATTACGAGGTAAGAAGATTGATATAAATATCTATCGTCGCCAGAAGGATGGGAGGAAGAGGACTAAGAATGTGAATAATTCGAGACGGCCGACGAGCATCACAAACACAAGAAGCCATTTCACCGCATCGGGTAGGTATGCGAATGAACCTTCGACACCTGTAGCCCCATAGCCGAGTCCGTTACACCCTATGCAGGACGCCACCATGAATATCGCATCTATCATTGAATAGCCGAACAGGGTTATAAACGCTGACGATATGACTATCGTAAGTGTATAAAGCGTCACAAACGCTGAAACTCGTGACACAAGGCTGCTTTGAAGCTCGCTGCCATTAAGCCTGACGACATACACATGTTTAGGGAACACCGTCCTCTTTATCTCATTTATAAAATTGCGTCCCAACACCATGAAACGATCCACTTTGATACCACCGGAGGTGGATCCCGTACATGCTCCGCAAATCATCAGCACGATTGTCATAAAAAGCACAAACGACCCCCATCCTTCAACTTCACTGATGGAAAATCCGGTAGAGGTGACAGCCGATATGACATGGAACAACGGATAGACCACCAAACGGTTAATCGACAAAGGCACACCGTCGATTAACGCTGAAAGCACAAACAACAGGTAGGCTACGAAAACCACCCCCGCAAAAGATTTGAACACATTATTCCTCAGCAGTTCCCTTATCCCATTCTTATAAGTGGAATACAACAGCATAAAGTTCAATCCGGCAATGAACATCACCACCGTAAGAACCACAAACACATAATCGGAATTCCAATATGATATACCTGCGTTATGCGTGGAAAAGCCGCCAGTCGCCACAGCCGCAAATGTCTGGCACACGCTGTCAAAAAGATTCATAGGACCTATCCACAGCAGTATAATAGACACTAACGAAAGCAGACAATACACACCCCATATCGAAAGGGCTGTCTGACGGATACGGGGATGCAGTTTGCCGTGAGTCATACCTGTCGCCTCCGCATTAAACATGGAAATTCCTACCGCCTTGTTAAATTCCGGCAGGACGGCAAGCATAAAGAATATGATACCAAGTCCCCCAACCCATTGTGTGAACGCTCGCCAGAACAATATCCCATGCGACTGCGCCTCCACATCAACTATCATACTTGCTCCCGTGGTGGTAAAGCCCGATATAACCTCAAACACCGCATCGGTAAAACCTATGGGGTTAGCGCTAAGCATGAACGGGATTACGCCAAACAGGCTAAATACCACCCATACAAAAGCTGTTATTATAAATCCCTCACGACCTCTTATCGCTGTGGTCACCCTGCGTGTCAACAGTTCCACCACTCCGCCAACCACAGCAGAAGCCACAACCGCAACCGCAAACCCAAACCAGTCGCTCTCGCCATATATCAGACAAACAGCAAGCGGGATAAGCAACATAAGCGACTCAACCAATACGAGTCTGCCTAAAATTTTGATTATAGAATTGGTCCTAAGAGTTGTTTTCATAACTTTACTATCTAAACAGCTTTTCCACCTTGGAAAGCGCACCCGATATAAAAAATACCACAACTTGGTCGCCGGGTAATACCTGTGTATTACCTCCTACCAGCTGACCTTCGCCATTGCGGATAAGACCGCCGATTGTAAGCTCTCTCGGCAATGACAGGTCACCTATCGGTTTGGATACAATTTTTGAATCCTTAGGGGCTATCATTCCGGTAACCTCAGCCTGATCAAGTGACAGGCACTGGGTGGTCACCACATTCGAGTCAAGCAACACATTCAATATCTTACCGGCATTCAGGAGTTTCTTATTGATAATCTTACCTATCGAAAGGCTTTCAGCCTCAGGCACATACTGCAACTCTTCGATTCTTGCCAATGTCTTTGTCACGCCATGCTCTCTTGCCACCATACATGACACAATATTGGTCTCGGAGCTTCCCGTAAGGGCAAGAAACGCATCACAACCGTCAACACCCTCTTCTTTGAGCGTGACCACATCATTTGATGTCGCATTCACCACCACGGTGTTCGGGAACCTTGCGGCAATAATCTGGCACCTCTCCCTGTTTGGGTCTATTACCGTTATCTCATATTTAGAATCTATCAATTCCAAAAGTTTTTCGGTGACACGTCCAGCCCCTGAAATCATTATGCGCCGCACTTTAGACTCATGCTTGCCGCATAATGCCGGGAGACGATCCACATTCTCAGGAAGCACCGAGAAATAAATCGTGTCACCCTCTTTGAGCATGTCATCGCCTCGTGGTATTATGATCTCTCCACCTCTTTTTATGGCAGACACATGGAACACCCTTAAATCCTTGGGTACGTCACGCAGCAACACTCCACACAACGAGCCTGAGGCTTCCATCCTGACACCCACCACAAAAAGCTCGCCATGATGGAATTGAAACCATTCGCTCACCCAATTATGTTCTATAAACTGTACTATCTCCTCCGCTGCAAGCTTCTCAGGAAATATGGTAAGGTCTATGCCGTGCCGTTTCAGCATATCAGCCACCTTCTCTGTGGCAAATTCTGAATTATCCACACGAGCCACACATTTGCGAGCACCGCAATCCTTAGCCAACTCGCATGAAATTATATTGACTGTCTCATCAGGAGTCACAGCCACAAACAGATCTGCGCTCTCGATGCCACATTGCAATAGGTTTTGTCTTGACATCGGCGAGCCTTCAAAAGTTATGAAATTACTCACCGCATCAAGTTCCGCCAATCGTTCCCGATCAGTACCCATGAGCACTATATCCTGATTTTCAACGGAAAGCATATTAGCGAGATGTGTTCCGGTCTCGCCATCGCCAGCTATTATAATTCTCATATTATTGCATAATAATTTTAGCGTCCAAAATTACAAATATTCTCATTGAATTGATTTAAACTTTTTATAAAATGTTAAATCAGTTCATTAGAAGCCATATATATTTAACAACATATTTTACGGACATTTTAAGTATCCGAATAACCGATTTAACATTTTTATGAAAAAGTTCCCAACCGATCCTATTCGTTTATTGAACTGATTTAAGAAAAAACGCTCAAAATCTGATATTATTTTTATATCTTTGTTCAGGCTTCTAAGTTTTACCTTTGATCTTTCGCAATTATAGATTTAGATCTGCAAATTACGAAGTCTTATTCTCCATCTCTCACATTAAACTATATCTATTATCCGCTTTGTGAATCATAACGCATTATGTAGGACCATGAAAAAGAACTTATTTTACTACTGCGGTTTGCTTGCTGCCACAATACCAAGTCAGATAGTCAATGCTGCGACTCCGGCTTCTGCTTCCAAAAAGCAGGCTACCCCTGACCGTCCCAACATCATCTTCATACTTGCCGACGATCTTGGGTTCGGAGATATTTCATGCTATGGTAGTCAATATATCAAGACACCCAATATTGACAAACTTGCCGAGACTGGGACTCGATTCACACAATGCTACGCAGGGTCCGGCATCAGTTCCCCTTCCCGTTGTTCACTAATCACGGGGAAGAACACCGGCAATACGACAATCCGTGACAATATGTGTACAGCGGGCGGGCTTACCGGCTACAAGATTAACACCAAAGGGGACACATCCATCGTACGCCGAGCCAACATACTTCCTACCGACACCACTATCGCTACTGTATTGAAAGCCGCAGGATACAAAACTTGTCTTGTAAATAAATGGCATCTTGACGGATACGACCCAAAGGCATCTCCCATCTATCGTGGCTTCGACGAGTTCCACGGGTGGCTTATAAGCACCGTTGAATCCAATTCACCTTACTACTACCCTTACAACCGTTTCGATAACGACAAACTCATCCATATAAAGGAAAACGAACACGATAAGCACGTAAAGCATAACACCGACATCTCTACCGACGATGCCATTGACTTTATAAAACGGAACAAAAATAACCCGTTCTTCCTCTATCTTGCATACGATGCGCCACATGAACCATATATCATTGACAACACGTCTTGGTATGATGATGAATCATGGGACATGAACGACAAGCGATATGCTTCGCTCGTCACCCACATGGATGCTGCCATTGGACGGTTATTGAAAGCACTCGACAAGCTAAAGTTGCGCGATAACACTCTCATCATATTTGCCTCCGATAATGGTGCCGCAATACAAGCCCCGCTGAAACTATTTAATTGCAACGCCGGTTTTCGTGGTCGTAAGGCTCAATTATATGAGGGTGGCATCCGTGTACCCTTCATTGTGAACCAACCCAACAAAGTACCGGTGCAGACTCTTGACAACATAATCTATTTCCCCGATGTAATGCCAACATTCGCTGCCCTCACCGATTCGGAAAACACATTACCGCAAGGTTACAATGGGATCAACATTCTTCCTCTCTTCTATGGCAAGGAATCATACGAAGATGGCAAACCTGTGAATACCGACGACCGACTGCTTTATTGGGAATTCCCAGGCAAACAACGTGCAGCTCGAAAGGGTGACTGGAAATGTGTTACAATTAAGAAAAACGCTCCTCTCGAACTTTATAATTTGAGAGAAGACCCAACCGAAAGCAATAATCTCGCTGAAAAATATCCGGAGATGGTTGAGGAATTTGACAAGGCAATGAGAGCGGCACGCAAACCATCGCCCAACTGGCCTCTGCCTGATGATGACTTGAAATAGGAATTTGGATTAAGCTAAAATGAAGAGTGAATAATTTAAATGACATTATCGCACCTTTCTCCAGAGCTTTGTATGTAATGCTAAAGCCTGTCGGGGCAAAATGCAACCTTGCTTGCAAGTATTGCTACTACTTGGAAAAAGAAAAATATTATAACAAAGAAAATATAAGCTCACCCGAGCACACGAAAAACAATTTAATCCATGGAATGACTAATTTCATGGATGGAAGGCTATTGGAACAATTCACCAAAGAATATATCGAAATTCAAACTGTTCCACAGGTGCTTTTCACATGGCATGGGGGCGAACCACTCCTTCTACCCATTTCATATTATGAGAAAGCACTTGAATATCAACGTAAATATGCACGAGGAAGACAAATAGACAATATATTGCAGACCAATGGTACACTACTCACAGACGAATGGTGTGAATTTCTGAAGAAAAACCATTTTCTTGTGGGTGTCTCCATTGACGGCACAGAAGAAATGCATGACCATTACCGCCTAACTAAACAGGGAGGGCCTTCATGGAAGAAGGTGATGCATGGAATCGAACTGCTCAAAAAACACAATGTTGAATGGAACGGCATGGCAGTGGTCAATGCATATAATGTCAAACATCCATTGGAGTTTTATCATTTTTTCAAGGATATAGGCTGCACCTACATACAGTTTGCCCCTATAGTTGAAAGAAAAGATGGTGAAAACCTTAAAAGTTTAAAAGGTGAAAATGAGGATCTCACGGGACTTACGGAAGAAAGTATTGGTGCCCAAGAGTGGGGAGACTTTCTTTGTGCCATCTTTGACGAATGGGTACGCAATGATGTTGGCAAATACTTTGTAGAGATATTTGACAGCATACTTGCCAATTGGGTAGGAGAAGCGCCGGGCATCTGTGCCTTTGGAAAAGAGTGTGCGAATGTTGGTGTTGTGGAAAGGAACGGGGATATCTATTCATGCGATCACTTCGTTTTTCCGGAATACAGGTTAGGCAATGTACATAATGACTCTCTTATCTCCATGTTCTATGGGAATAAGCAACAGGATTTTGCCAAATGGAAAAGCAATCGGCTGCCTCGGCAGTGCAAAGAATGTAGCTTTTTATTTGCCTGTCACGGTGAGTGTCCCAAAAACAGGTTCATCAACGATTGCTATGGAAATCCCGGACTCAACTATCTGTGTCAAGGCTATTACCATTTCTATGAACACGTCGCCCCATACATGGAATGGATGAAGGAAGAGTACTTAGCTGGTAGAGCTCCTGCCAATATTATGAAGATATTATAGATCAAAACTCGCACTATGTCTTCAAGAAAATTAGTGGGTATGTGACGATAATAGTGCGGATTTTCCTATATTTGTGTTACTATCATATTTCATTTGCTAAAATCATGGAACTATACAATATAACATTCTCCCCTACAAGGACTTCTACCAAGGTCGCTAATGGTATTATAAGTGGTATGCAGTCAGTTAACGGCTGGAGTGTGACAGAGACTGATGTAACATACGCTCCCGCAAACGGTGACTCACCACTTGACGCCAATGGGATTGCTATTATCTCGGCACCGGTCTATGGCGGCAAAATGGCGCCTATCGCCAAGGAACGTATGAAGCACCTGAAAGCTGACAGAACACCATGCATCATTGTGGCTGTCTATGGCAATCGTGCATTTGAAAACGCCCTTAACGATATGTCGGAGTTCGTAAGTTCTCTTGGCTTTGTCCCGGTCGGAGCTGCTGCGTTTGTAGGTGAACACACTTACTCGTCAGCTGAAAACCCGATTGCCGTGGGGAGACCCGACAAGGAGGATATTGCCATCGCTGAAAATTTCGGTATGGCTATTGCCAAACGCTTCCTCGACAATAGCCTGAATCCTGTCAACACCATAACTATCACTGACGAACCGTCCCCTGCCGAGTCATTGGCAAACTTCCGTAACTTCGTGCAGGAGTATATGCGCCAACAACAGGAAGCCCCCAAACAATATCTGCCTACTGTAGACACCCAACTCTGCAACAGATGTGGCACATGCATAGAAGTATGCCCCACGGCTGCCATAAGCGATGACTGTCTTACGGTTGATCCCTCAAAATGTATAAAATGTTGCGCCTGCGTGAAATCATGTCCCGAAGGAGCACGCACTCTCTTCTCGCCGTTCGCCCCGGTACTTTCCGCTAATTTCAACCATCGCAAATCTCCAATTTGCAGGTTAGGATAAAAATTACATGCGCCAACTGACGGATAGATGGCAAATTTATTGTAATTTTGTAGCTGCGAAATTTTTAGCGTATGAAGGAATATCTCATGAACATGTTTCAACTGATACTTTCCCCCGGCAATGGGTGGGAAGACATTGATAGTGCCAATGAGAATCCTCGCAAAATAGCCAAGTCGGGATACTATCCGCTGATTGCCGTAACTGCGGCGAGTGTGTTCATTCAAGGTATATATCATCAATATATCCCTTTCATAGTGCTATTCCTGAGAATGTTTGTCACGTTTTTGGTATACTTCATAGCCTACTTTTTCGGGACATTCATACTTTCAATTTTTGTGGAATCCACTCTAAACGGCAGATATAATGAGCGTAAATGCCAGACATTCACGCTATACACACTCGGTCTGCTCGCACTTATATCGCTTATAGTCAATTGCCTTCCAGTAACCTCCATGATGCTTTTCTTCCTGCCTTTTTATGTGGCGTTAATCCAATGGAAAGCTACAAAATATATGGACATAAAGGAGGAAAAGATCGGTATCTTTATGATAATAGCGATATTGGGCGTATTGCTGCCACTATACTTTTTTTACTTTCTTTTCTCACTAATATTGTAAAATAACACATGAATCCGAAAGAAATAAACATAAAAAACAAGCGAGCCACATACGACTACGCCATATCAGACACATTTACAGCGGGGTTAGTGCTAACAGGCACCGAAATTAAAGCTCTGCGTCAAGGCAAAGCATCATTAGCCGATACATTCTGCTATGTTGACAACGGTGAAGTATGGGTTAAAAACATGTATATAGCTGAATATTTCTACGGCACTTATAACAACCATTCCACTCGCCGCGACCGCAAGTTGTTGCTCAACCGCAAGGAGATAGCAAAGATTGAAAAAAGCGGTAAGGAAGCCGGCTACACCATCGTGCCGTTGCGTCTGTTTATTAATGATCGTGGGCTTGCAAAGCTTGTCATAGGAATCGCACGAGGCAAGAAGGAGTATGACAAACGTCAATCCATTAAGGAACGTGAGGACAAACGCACCATTGCCCGAATGATGGAAAAATAAGTCAATGCAGTGCTATCGCTATAGTCACTGAGACTTTATTCCCTATCAATCGCCAACCGGAACAACCAACACATGATTGCCACCATCGGCAGTCATTATATGATACCATTCCGTATCGCCGGATGCGTTCTTGAATTTTATTCTGGACAATTCTATTTTTTCACCATTGACATTTAGCGACGATTCGGTAAGGACTGAATCGCTCTTAATGGCGCCCATCTCACACGACAGCCTGTTTGTGCCGTCTATGTCAGTTATCTTTATGGTCTTAGTTGATTTATGATTCTTGATTGAGAACAAAATGCCACCAGTGGAATACCTTAACTCCACATCTCCACCCACATATCGCCAAGTGGCATCAGCCAATTCTTTTGAGTAATCATCCCCTTTGTCGCCAATCCCGGGACGCTCTATCGAATCGGGATCAGCCGGCGGTGTTACCGGCTCATCTCTGCCGCCATTGTCAGGATCAGTGGGAACCTCCCCACGATGATTTTCATTGGATTTTTCACAACCTGTAATCGCAATCCCTGCAAATAAAAGGATAGCGACAGACATTATTTTAACCATGCGGATACTGAATAAACCGTTTATTACAAATTTGCTCCTCATATCCGTGACTTATTATTTATGATTAATAGTTATCATCAGATACCCGCTTTCACCGGTCGATGGCGAACGGTATTTAAGATTATGCTTTCCGACACCTAATTCTACCGGGGTATAGGTAGAAGATTGTGCCGGCAGCCCGTCTATAGTCCAGATTGCATCTGAGGGCACGTGTGGGGATATAAGATCAATCCTTTCGTCATCGAGAGTATACACTCCACGCAATGGCATAGGTTCTCCGGGAACAATATATGAATCCCCTGCATAGTCACCCCATAAGTATTCCGGCAAATCGGGAAAATCAATAAACGGATTACGGTTACCCTGCAAGCCCTCCACTATATTGTTTTTTATCCGCTCATTATCATTCACAGGATATGACTTATGCCATTCCATTAACATGGCTTTGGCATAGCTGTTGAATACGGGATATGTATTTGTATCCATCATCATGAATCCCCTCGGTGTCCATATCGAGGATGGATACATGATTGCCATATAAAAATAGGTTCTCGCAAGCTCACC
The DNA here is from genome assembly GCA_910577335.1 of uncultured Duncaniella sp. GTDB lineage: Bacteria > Bacteroidota > Bacteroidia > Bacteroidales > Muribaculaceae > Duncaniella. The sequence continues at coordinate 78,889 of CAJTMJ010000014.1, forward strand.
CTTAAACTCTTCAGGAGGCGAGTACAGCTCTGTCAGAGTACCGAAAATCACACCCTTTCCGGCTTTCCAATACTTATTTGAATATACCGGCTCGGTAACCATGCCCGGTGTCAGGTCTTTTCTATATTCCACCACATTTTTATTCAGAGGGAATCTGTTAAACAGATCTGCCTCGACGGCATCTTTGTCCGGGGAATATTTCCACCAATCGGAAGGCACCAAAGTGCCCCAACTATACCCCTCAGGCAGGACACCGGAGCTGACAATTACTGTTACACCGTCAAACGGATCATAGATATTCATTGATATCCGCTCCGGACTGACAATATGCTGCGGACGATAATTCTCACATAACGAATTCCGCAAAACCACCCCCGATTTACCATTAAAAGGCACCTTTGCGCCTGAGTTGAAAGGTGCAAAGATGCCTGATAGCAGTAACAGGAGGAGGGGGAGAGACCTTCTCATATTTCAATTGTTTTATAGTAGATAACGTGTAATGAATGGCAATCTCCTCAGCCGAGGAGATTAACGGAATTTATATTCCAGAGGAAGAGGATACTTATACGTAACCCCTTATGATGCCACGCTTAGAGTTGCGGACAAAGAGGATGATCTCATCACGCTCTTTAGTTGCAGGCAATTCCGCTTCGATACGCTCGATAGCGTCAGAGTTATTAAGCCCGGACAAGTAAAGGTAACGGTAAGTCTCCTGAATATCACGGATAGTCTCATTGGAGAATCCGCGGCGACGCAGACCGATGGAATTGATACCGGCGTATGCGATGGGCTCGCGACCTGCCTTCACGTAAGGTGGAATATCCTTGTTTACAAGCGCGCCACCCTGAAGCATTACATGCGGACCGATATGGCAGAACTGATGGATAAGAGCGCCACCGCCAATCACTGCAAAGTCGTCAATGACTACCTCGCCAGCTATCTGAACGGCGTTTGACATGATGACATTATTACCTACAACGCAGTCATGAGCTACGTGGCAGTAAGCCATGATAAGGCAGTTATTTCCTACCACAGTCTTACCTTTGGAGGCAGTGCCTCGGTGTATCGTCACGCATTCGCGTATCACAGTATTGTCACCGATTATGGCAACGGTATCCTCACCTTTGAATTTGAGGTCCTGAGGAGGTCCTGAGATGACAGCTCCGGGATAGATTGTACAATTTTTCCCGATGCGGGCGCCTTCCATAATAGTAACGTTGGAACCGATTCGGGTTCCCTCGCCAATCTCCACATTCTGGTCGATGGTGACGAACGGATCAATAACCACGCTCGGATGTATCTTGGCTGCGGGATGAACGTATGCTAAAGGTTGTTTCATTTATATTCTGATTTATTTATTCTTAATTATTTGAGCCATAAACTCACATTCAGTCACAATTTTCTCGCCAACGAAAGCATATCCCTTCATCATGGCACAGCCGCGACGAAGTTCAGTCATATACGACACATGGAAAAGCAATGTGTCACCGGGAACCACTTTCTGACGGAATTTGACATTATCTATCTTCATGAAGTAAGTAGAGTAGCGTTCAGGCTCGTCAAGACCGCTCAACACGAGCAGACCGCCTGTCTGAGCCATAGCCTCTACCTGAAGCACACCGGGGAGAACCGGTTCCTGCGGGAAGTGACCCACAAAGAAAGGTTCGTTTGCAGTGATATTCTTCACGCCGACAATGTAGTTGGTGCCTTTCTCTATGATTTTGTCAACAAGAAGGAATGGATAACGGTGAGGAAGCAGCTCACGTATACGGTTATTATCCATTAACGGTTCCTTGTTAGGATTATAGATCGGAGCCTGCACCTCTTGGTGTTTGATCTCACGACGAATCTTCTTAGCGAAAGTTGTATTAATGGAATGACCGGGGCGAGTAGCAATGATACGACCCTTCAAAGGACGACCTATCAGAGCAAGATCACCGAGAACATCAAGAAGCTTGTGGCGAGCCGGCTCATTTTCGGAAGTCAGGGGTGTGTCATTGATATAACCGAATTCATGCACATTTTTATGAGGCACATTCATAAGGTCGGCAAGACGGTCAAGTTCGCTCTGATCCATGGGAGCATCATATATCACGATAGCGTTGTCAAGGTCGCCACCTTTTATCAGATTTCCCTTCACAAGAGGTTCGATTTCACGCACGAACACGAATGTACGGCTTGACGCAATATTATCCTTAAAATCCTCCATGTGTTCAAGTGATGCGAACTGATTGTTAAGCACCACTGAATCGAAATCGATTTTTACATCCACCGAGAAGTCATCGTCAGGGAGTACGAGTATTGACGAACCTGTAGTGTCGTCACGGACCTCTACCTTAGACTTTATATAATAGAAATCCTTATCGGCATTCTGCTCTACTGTACCTACCCTCTGAATCTCCTGACAATACAAGCGTGCACTGCCGTCGAGTATAGGCATCTCTGGAGCATTTACTTCGATAAGACAGTTATCAATTCCAGCCGCATACAGGGCAGCGAGAGAATGTTCTATTGTAGAAACTCTGACATCACCTTTAGCAATCACTGTGCCTCGGTTAGTGGCTACCACATTCTCAGCCAAAGCATCTATTATAGGTTCACCTTCGAGGTCTACACGTTTGAATTTATAACCATGATTTTCAGGAGCCGGGAGGAAGCGTGCGGTAATTTCAAGCCCGGTATGCAGTCCTTTACCGACAAGAGTAAACTCTCCGTTTAATGTTATCTGATTCATATATTGAGAAACTATTTTATTTTCTTTTCCAATTCCTTTACTTTGTCGTAAAGCGAACCAAGCTTTTTAACATACACCAGTCCGCGGGCATATTCACCCATCTCAACGGCGGGAGCACCCATTATACGATCGCCGGGCTTAGTGGCTTTGTTCACCCCGCTCTGTGCGCCTATATGAGTACCGTCAGCTATTGAAATATGTCCTACGATGCCTACCTGACCGCCGATCATACATTGAGCGCCTATTTTGGCAGAACCGGCTATACCTACCTGAGCCGCCATAACTGTATTGTCACCTACAGAGCAGTTATGGGCTATCTGGATAAGATTATCAAGTTTAACGCCCTTACCGATATGGGTAGCCCCCATCATCGCACGGTCGATTGTAGTGTTGGCTCCAATCTCCACGTCATCGTCAATCACTACATTTCCGGTCTGAGGTATCTTTTCATAATGACCGTCAACAGGTGCGAAGCCGAATCCGTCAGCACCTATTACAGCACCGGAGTGGAGGATGCATCGCTTACCTATCTTGCAACCGTCGTAGACCTTCACACCCGGATAAAGTATAGTGCCATCACCTATCTCGCAACCTGCACCAACGTATGCCTGCGGATATATCTTGGCACCGGCACCTATCTTGGCACCACTACCTATGTATGCAAAGGCGCCCACATACGCATCGTCAGGCACATTAACACCTTCGGCTACGAATGAGGGCATCTCAATTCCACGCTTTTCAACTTGGTTCATCTTCGATACCATATCCAAAAGATGAGCCACAGTGGCATACGGATCATCCACACGTATAAGCGTGGCTTTTACCGGATGCTCAGCAACAAAGTCTCGTCTGACAAGGACTATTGATGACTCTGTTGTATAAATAAAATTGGTATATTTTGGATTTGCGAGAAAAGAAAGCGCACCGGGATGTCCTTCCTCAATTTTCGCAAATGTGTTTACCTTAACATTCTCATCGCCTTCAACCTGTCCGTTGACAAGGGCTGCGAGTTGCGAAGCTGTAAGTTCCATTTATAGTTACGTTTACTAATATAAGAAGTGGAGGTCACAGTATTGACCCAAGATCGGTACAAAAGTACAATAATTTTGTGTATTGACCAATTAAAACGTTAATAATCTGATGATATAGGCATATAAAAAGACAACCGGTTGCCATCTGTGATGGAACCGGT
>CAJTMJ010000015.1 GCA_910577335.1 uncultured Duncaniella sp.
CCTCTTTCGCTTTCTTTGCGAAGAGTGTGTAACGTGAACGTGCCTGACTTTCACCAGCGAACGATGCAAGCAGATTATGCTCGGTGCGGGTGCCCTTTATTGACTTTTTATCCATATTGTTAATTGTTTAAAATTGATAATTCTGTTGTAGTATGGTATTAAACAATTAACATTTGGAATTTAATTTTTGTTCACCTATAAAAGAGGATTCATGTATTGCCCTTTGGCGGCTGTCTTATTGCCATATTCGACAGCATGTTTGGGGCACACATGATAACAGGCAAGGCATCCGGCGCAATTCCCTCCCCATGAAGGTTTTTGTTTCGGGCTTTTATCTTGTGACCCCTTTTCTGCAACCATAGTTATGTTGGTCAACGGGCATATAGCTGCGCATTTACCACAGGAGATACATGCGGAAGTATGATGAAAAGGCTTTGGGGACATGGCATAGCGGATGAACCAAGGATAGATTATTTTGCTCTTGATCCAAGCGAAATTTCCTTTTACCATATCGGTTACCGCAATATACTTCTCTTCGCTTTCGGTGATGCCGTCGGCTATGTAGTTGATTCGTGCCGGTGCGTTATCCAACTTATCATTTTCAACGTCCGGTGAGTCCACGTCGAACCCTTTCATGCAGACATAGTTGTTAGGCATCTGCACTGAATAAGCTGACATAGTTTTCCATCCTCTCTTTTTTAACGCTTTGCGCCAACTTTCTGCGGTTAGCCCGGTGTCATCGCCACAGGTCACCACAAGATGATGGGGTGTCGCATGTGAGAGATTCTTGATTACTATCCTGCTGATTATTTTATCCACGTATGGCGGTATTCCCCATGAATATACAGGGAACACCCAAATAATCCTCCCGACATCTGAGCCAATCTCTAAAGGTGATGAGAGAATGTCGGGAGTCATCTCTACAAGAGGTTCACCGAGCTTTTCCGAGAGCTTTTCAGCTACGTATCGACTGTTGCCGGTGCCTGAAAACCAAAGTATCATATAGTTACCTGTGTGGCTCCAAATCCATATTCACGGAATGATGCATCTTGAACCTGATGACCTTTATATCGGTGATTGAGTTCTTTCATCAATGCTTGACGTAGCACTCCTTCACCTTTACCGTGAATAAATACGATTTTCTGTCCCTTATGTTTGAGGTTGGCATCCATGACCTTACGGAATTCGTCAATCTGAAGGTTCAGCATATCTGATGATGAAAGCCCGGCGGTTGAGTCGATCAATTCGTTAATGTGAAGGTCAACCTCTATCACGTCAGGACGAACCTGTTTTTTCTGCACAGGCTTGCGGGTAGGGCGGTCTATGGCTTTTTTCGCTTTTATACCTTCTTCCAATCGGCTTGAGTCAATGACCATGCGGTTACGTGCCACATCATCCTTTACAATCTCTATGGCTATTACCTCTTTGTCAAAATATACATTTTCATGGAAGCAGTGCATCTTGAAAAACTTAGTGGTGTCAAGCGGAGCTTCTATAGCGACAGGCGATTTAAGCTTAAACTCCCTGTCGCTCTTGAAAGCGATGAGCTGTACAGCGATTCTATCCATTGCCGGGAGGTCGCTACCCTTGATCTCCTCAAGAAAGACTTGGATGTTGGGCTCAACTACACCTGCATAACGTGTAGTCCACCCTTTATTCTCATCGGCACGGGTCATATAGGTGAAATAGAGGTAGTAGTTGGAGTCATTTACGAGATAAGTGTCGAAAGTGGTAGTGTTGAGATGCTTAATCTCTGCCGGTTCGTAAGCCAATACCACATTGAGCTTATCGCCTGTCGGAGTCTCTTCAATCTCTGGTCTTTCCTCCTTCTTGGGCAAGGTCTGGGGTATAATTGCTTCTTGAGTCTTGGCTACTTTCGCTTCTGTGATTTCCGGCGAAGCTACCACAACACATTCACGAAGGAGTGTCGGGGTTTCAAAACCGTCATCATCCACGTAGGCTATGTTTCCCTCTATTCTCTTTATAATGCCGCCCCCCACAGAGTTGAGGAAGCGTACTCTATCACCTATTTTTGCCATATCGTAATTGTATTTATTATTTTTTGCTGGTTATAATTTATCTTTTAGGAATTGCCCGGTATATGAATCGGGAGTCGCTGCGATCTGTTCGGGAGTGCCTGTCGCTACGACTTGTCCTCCTTGGTCGCCACCTTCCGGTCCCATGTCAATCACATAATCGGCACATTTTATAACATCCATATTATGCTCGATGATCACCACCGTATGACCTAATGATATCAGTCGGTCGAACGATTTCATCAAGGTTGCTATGTCATGAAAGTGTAATCCGGTAGTAGGTTCGTCGAATATGTACATTGTCGGTTCTTTGTTTTCATCTGCAAAAAATGAAGCAAGCTTCACTCGCTGGTTCTCACCGCCTGACAGGGAGGATGAATTTTGCCCGATTTTTATATAGCCAAGTCCGACATCCTGCAACGGTTTCAACCGTTTTATAATTCGTTTCTCCTGAGTGCCCGCTTCCTCGCCGAAAAATTCTATAGCTTGGTTAATGGTCATCTCAAGTATGTCATATATGTTCTTACCGCGATATTCGACATCAAGTATATCCTTCTGATAACGTTTGCCGTGACAAGCCTCACATGGTATGGTTATATCAGCCATGAATTGCATTTCAATAGTGATATAGCCTTCACCTTTACATTCTTCGCATCTTCCACCTTCCGAATTAAACGAAAAGTCAGATGCTGAGAAACCCATTTGCTTTGCGCCCTGTGTGGATGCGAAAAGCTTACGTATCTCGTCGAATGCCTTGAGGTATGTCGCCGGATTGGAACGGGTGGATTTTCCGATAGGATTTTGATCGACGAATTCAACGTTATGTATGCGTGAAAGGTCGCCTGAGAGCTTACGGAATGAGCTTGGAGCATCTCCGGCGTTGCCGACATGGCGGTTTATCGCTTTGAAGAGAATGTCACGCACCAGAGTGGATTTTCCAGAACCACTGACACCTGTGACCACCGTCATGACTCCTAAAGGAAATTTCACATCTATGTTTTTCAGGTTGTGTTCCATCGCCCCGATCACTTCTATGGAGTCACGCCATTTCCTACGTGTCTTTGGAACCGGTATCTGCAGCTCGCCTGTAAGGTAACGTGCGGTGTATGATATGGGTGACGGTTTCTCCTTTTCGGAAGGGACAAGCTTTGACGGGTCTCCTTGGTATATGATTGTACCGCCAAGGCGTCCGGCATCCGGACCCACATCTATGAGGTAGTCGGCAGCTCGCATTATTTCTTCGTCATGCTCGACCACTACCACGGTGTTGCCAAGGTCACGCAATTTTTTCAAGACTGTTATCAGTCGGTCAGTGTCACGAGAGTGTAGCCCGATAGATGGCTCGTCAAGGATATATAGTGAGCCTACAAGACTGCTGCCAAGCGATGTCGCAAGATTTATACGCTGACTTTCACCTCCGGAAAGCGTGGATGACAGACGGTCGAGAGTCAAATAGCCTAAACCCACTTCCACGAGATAAGATATACGGTTGCTTATCTCTGTGAGCAGTCGTTTTGCTATCTTGCTGTCCTGCTCGTTGAGCTGTAAGTTTTTGAAGAATAGCAAAAGTTGCTCCACGGGCATTTGCACAAGTTCACCTATATTCTTGCCTCCGACTTTAACATAGCTTGCACCTTTTTTCAGACGTGAGCCATGACATTCAGGGCATGTGGTCTTGCCTTGGTAGCGGGCTTTCATAACCCTGTACTGAATTTTGTACTGATTCTCGTCCACCATGCGGAAAAAGTTGTCGATAGACGGAAAATCTCTCGGAGTGAGTTTTGTTCCCCTATTGCGCTCGCTGACCGGTCCGTGCCACAGTAGGTCTTTCTCTTCCTGTGTCAGGTCTATGTATGGCTTATGGATGGGGAAGGAGTATTGCTGCGCCGAGTGGATAAAAGCTCGTTTCCATTCGCTCATCTTGTCGCCTCTCCAGCAAGCCACGGCGTCATCATAGATTGACAATGTGTTGTTTGGAACGACTAACCTTTCATCTATTCCCAATATCTTCCCGAAACCGCCGCAGGTAGGACATGCTCCAACCGGATTGTTGAAATTAAAACTCATATCGGTCGGTTCATCAAACCTGATGCCGTCTGCTTCAAATATTTTTGAGAATTCGAGATTTTTTATGCCTTCGTCAGTCCATATCAGCAGGTTAAGCTTGTCCCTGCCTTCAAAAAACGCAGTCTCTGCTGAATCGGCGAGTCGGCTCAGCTCATCACCCTCATGCGATACGGCAAGACGGTCGATAAGCAGCATATAGTCATCGGGAGTATAGCTTTCGGGAGTTTTCGACCCCTTTATTTCGTTCAGAAGTTCTTCGATATCAACGAATTCAGACCCTTTCAGTAGGCGTGAATACCCGGCTTTAAGGTAGACATCCAATTGTGACTGGAATTTACGACCCTCCGGAAATGTGATTGGTGCCGCTATGGCTATCCTTGTGCCTTCGGGATAGGATGTGGCAGCTGCTATCACATCTTCCACTGTGTGTTTTTTTACCTCATCCCCTGATATAGGTGAGTAAGTCCTGCCGATCCTTCCGAATAGCAGGCGTAAATAGTCATAGATTTCAGTTGATGTCCCTACTGTGCTTCGAGGGTTGCGTGTGTTTACTTTTTGTTCGATTGCGATTGCTGGGGGCAGACCAAGTATTGCCCTACATTCAGGCTTTGGCATTTTACCCATGAATTGACGGGCATAGCTGCTGAGGCTCTCGACATATCTGCGTTGACCCTCGGCATATAGTGTGTCAAAAGCGAGTGATGATTTTCCGGAACCGGAAACCCCTGTAATCACTACTAATTTCCCGCGTGGAATTTCCACATCCACATCTTTCAGGTTATTAACCTTAGCCCCTAAAATAGATATATTCTGTTCCTGTTGTTGCATTTTCGTTCTTTCGTTCGTAACATACAAAGTTACGAATTTTTAGCCGGATATGCAATAGTCCGTTTATAGGGAAGATTGTTTGTGGATTAATTTTAGAAACTGAATATGTTTTTCTTTCTCTTTTTGCGGGAATGGTATTTTCCGATATATCGTAAATCCGGTTTCTTTTCTAAACGTAGTTTGTCTCGGTCAATGTTTTTAACTCTGTCGATGATGCTCTTCACCTCAGGTTGCAGTTCCGGAATTTTTGCTGATGACAGGTATTGTTGCTTGTTTTCAAACGATGGATGTCTTTCCAAATTACGGGCTTCGGAGACGGTTATGTATCTCTTATCTATAAAATATATTTCCGTATAGGTTTCCACATAGACACCTCCGTCGGTATGTAGCAAATGTTTGAGATTCCTGCGCCTACCTTTTGATTCGATACGGAATGACATGCTTGAGATATTGTCAGCGAGAATAACGTCGTTATACACATCTTCAAGATTATATCTTATAGTCAATCGCCTGAAATCGGTATTGTCCCTGATAAATCCCGCAAGGTCGGGAATCCATTTGAAATTAAGAGTGTCAGCCAATACATCAATATCGAGTTGCGTTGTTTCCCCTGATCTTTGCCAGATTGAGGCAGCTCCGTATTTCCCTTTGACGGTATCGGTGCCGATAGTTGTTGCTTTTAATTTTTCCGGAAGTTCTGTGCGGTTGAAAATGCCAATCCAATCCGACCATGAAAAATGTTCGGGGAAATAATCACTCACACTGTCAATGCCGGCTGAGTTAGTGATATGATAATAAGAGTCACATTTTAGAAGTCGTGGCGCAGTCCATCCTCTAAACCGTTTTACGTTTGGCGATGGCAACATAAAATCGACTATTTTTTCTCTGAAAAGTGAAATGGTGTCGCTAAAGGTGGTGAGATCTGAAAATTCCCGTACATATCCTATTAGGTGTAACACATTGCGTTTCTTCGATTCAACCAATATCTCAGGCAATTCCGACACATATTTGGTCATAAATATTGTGTCTGTCGCCTGATCTGAAATCAATTTTGGGGTATACCCCATGAAACGTATTGTTATCGGGTAGGCGGTTGAGGGTATATCAGGAATCCTCCCGTCATCGGAACATATTCCGACTATTTTCTTCCCCTTATCAAATATGGAACCCCTCGGTAGAGGTTTTCGTGTAATTGAATCCACAACAATTGCCCCATTCAATTGCCCGATTGCAATAAACGGTAATAGTAGTGTTAAAATAACAATGGCAATAAATTTGTGATTCATTCTTTAATAAAATCTTGAATGGCGGCAATGTATGGGTGTGAGTCCTAAATTTTCAACAGGAACCAAAGCCTCCCTTATAGATGAAACCAAAATCTTAGCCAAACGTGGAGGAATAAAAAGATGCTACTTTTATATCTTTACCCCATAAGAACCCCGTTATCTATCAATGTTTTCTTTATTTGCAAAGCAACGTGATATGCTAAATTGACCGGAACAGCATTACCGATCATTTTGTATCCATAGTTTACATCATTGTATATGAATTTGAAATCATCAGGGAAGCTTTGCACACGTGCAACTTCACGAACGGTCATCCTGCGATAAAGATGTTCACTTCCCTCTACAAATTTTTGCAGATTCTTTTCAACCTTTATCATCTTGGGCGCTTGGGGATGTAGTTGACATTGACGCCCGCTGGCTTGGACTGTAAAACCGGGTTCGTCCCATGAACGCACTCTATTACGTGACATGAATATGGGAGAATATGCCCCTATGAAATATTCGTTATTAGGAAATAAACAGGCATTTCCGTTAGTCTTGTTTTTTTCAAGTGCCGGAATCGCAGAATATTGCAAATCCCAAATACATTCACGCAATGTCGGTTTATGCTTTAATGGCGTGGGATATTGAAAATTTTGTATATTCAAATCTTTACGGAAGCCTATGTAGAATACCCTGTCTCGGTCTTCAGGCACGTCGTAGTCATTGGCATTAAGCATTTTCAAATTCACACCATATCCTGCTTCATCGAATAATTCCATAAAACTATTGACTGCTTCCGAATGACGTTTTGCTAACATTCCCGACACGTTCTCGGCGACAAAGAACAATGGTTGTTTATCACGTAAAATACGTATATATTCATAAAATAGCTTCCCGCGAGCATCATCTATGCCCTTTAAAGATCCTGCTTCGCTCCATGATTGGCAAGGAGGTCCTCCTATTATACCGGTAATGTTATCCGGGAAGTCACAGGACGGGACATTACGAATGTCAGCTTCTATTAGATTCACATCAGGGAAATTTGCACGGAATGTCGGACAAATCTTTGCGTCGAATTCATTTGCTGTAACAGTTCTAAAACCGGCTTTATGGAAACCTAAATCCAATCCACCCGCACCGGAGAAAAGACTAATTAAATCCATTATGGTCCTATTTTATTTCCAAATACAATTTATTGAGATTATAGTAGTAGGCATACCTACTATCTGGATGTCAAATTTTAGGCTTGGGGCAACTACCTTTTCCGCATTGTGTATTCGGAATGAAAATTGCCACCCGCCATCCATATAAAGTTCAACTGTATTTGTCTTATTTGGAACAAAATCAAGTCTTATAATTCGAGTGGGCAATAATACGATTGGTATCTCTATTGACGGTTTTCTATTTATGCCATCTTGATTTAGCGTTCCGTGTAAATTATATGATTGGATTTGGGTTCTTCGTTGGTTGTCAATGCTTATAACCTTATAAAAATCATATTTGCCTAAAAGGTACTCAACTAATCGGCGTGGCACATCAGGATGTGTTTGGCTTTGGCGACTGATTTCGTCTATAAAAGCTTTTAATAAAGGGATGTAAACATCATTCTCTTTGTCAGGTAAATTGTCAAAGAGTGTTTTTTTATTTTTCTCACTAACGAGATAGTTGAACACCGGTCTTACATCATTCCAATAATCTTGAGAGCAGGGGATACCATACCATTTTGCTCCAAAGTCTAATTTTTGTCCAATACGACTATGCTTTACGGCAAAATGATTATGTTTGATGCTTAAACCTATTTCCCATTGAATACTTTTACGAATAATCAGAATGTCACGAACGTCTCCACCTTTACCTTTATTATCCGCTTGTATCATTAATTCCAAGACATCGTTATCGTTTTCGATAATACGGGGTTCTAATTCAAAGATCCTGATAACGGCAGTCTTGGAACTGATTTTGTATATGCCCTTCATTTCATCGGACAATGTATTCCAAGCTTTTTCTGCTGCGGAATAACAACTGTTTTCGACAATATTTACAGATCTAAATTTGTCAATTTCATCACGAAGAGTCCGTAGACAAATGTATTCATAGGCTCTGCCTTGGTTGTTGCTTTTATCACTCATGGGGAATATTAAATCAGATTTAATTGCGAAATTACTTAAAATATTGCAGAAACTAACTTTTTCTCCATACAAAAATAAAAAATAGGAATTAAGCAACAGGAATAGTAGTTTGCTATTTTGGTCGAATTAGATTTGTATTAATTTTGATATCGAATATCTTATCATCTGGCATTGAACTGATTTAAATAGCCTTTTTCATCACAGATATTTGTAAAAGTGTGGTGGTTTGGGGGTGTTTTAACTTTTAATTTCGTAAATTTGCGGTATAACTCTTTTGATACTTATTAAAACCAATCAATAACACAGTGTATGTATAAAAAAATATTACCTCTTGCGCTGTCGCTCGGTATGGTGACAGGTGTCAGTGCGGAGATAGTGAATGTCACTTCGCTGCGACATGCCGGACCTTTTAGTGTTAAAGCACCTTATCAGGTAGACAGCGTTGATGTGAACTCCAAGAAATTTGATGTCTCATCGCTCGTCGATCTGCCACTTTCTCTTGACCTTGTGGCTGAGGGCAAAGTTTTTAATGATTCAATATTGCCTTCGGCTTCGGGCAACGCTCTTCACCTGTTGTCGTTTAAAATTGACAATCCCCGATATGTCACCGGGACAGTGAAGGTTGACGGTGTTAAAAACTTCCGGCTCTTCGTGGACGGAAAGAAAGCTGACAGCCATTACCTTTCGCTTACTCCTTCTACCCATGAAATAGTGGTGAAATGTCTGACTGACGGGGAAAATCCTGATACGGTAAAAGTAAGTATTGATACCGAAAAACCGTCAGATTGGGTTATGGCAGGTGACGGCGATCGCCGATACAATGTAATGGATGTCATGACCGGGAAACGGATTTATGGAGCTTCGCTATCGCCCAGTGGTAAGTATCTGTTAGTGGCATATTATTATACCGACAAAGATGGGAAGACCTCTTACCAATATAAATTGACTGACACATCGACCGGCAAACAACTCTCCTCGCTCGACGGGTGGAAGAGATGGATGCCGGGTAGTGATCGCTTATACTCTACCCGCAATCGTGACGGTAAGACACAGTTAATGGTGACCGACCCGGTGTCAGGAGAGGAGTCCGTTTTAGCGGCATCAATTCCTGAGGGTAGTTTTACGGTTGCTCCGACCGAGGATTTCCTCATATTCTCAAAAGTGGAGAAAGGACCGGAGGAGAAAGCTGACCTTTATGAGATAGTACATCCCGAGGACCGCCAGCCATATTGGCGCAACAGGGTATCATTGTTGAAATATGACTTGAAAACCGGAATAACACAGCCGCTCACTTTCGGATATAAAGGTGCGTCATTGCAGGATATTTCAGACGATGGAAGTAAGATACTTTTCAGTGTGAGCGAGTCTCGTTTGGAAAAACGTCCCACAACTCTGACCTCTCTCTACATGATGGATTTGAACACGCTTGAAACACAGCTTCTGATTGATAAGGAAGGTTTCTACGCCGGCGCATGGCTGTCACCCGACGGTAAACAGATTGCCCTTCGTGCGGCACCTGAAGCTTTCAATTCCATAGGTAAAAATGTGAAGGAAGGGCAGACCCCGAGCATGTATGACTATCAGCTCTATATAATGGATGTGGCTTCAAAGAAAATAACTCCGCTTACCCGTGATTTCAATCCGTCAATTGAGTCTGTGGAATGGAGCCGATACGATGGCAACATCTATTTTACCGCTGAAAACCGTGATTGCATATCTTTCTACCGCATGAACCCTTCATCCGGTAAGATAGAGAATCTTGGCGGGAAAGAGGATTTGGTCAACTCATTTGATCTTTCAAAAAGTTCACCTATGGCAGTGTACTTCGGTCAGGGCGCAATGAATTCCGACCGTCTTTATACCTTTAACTCCAAGAATCTTAAGCATAATCTGATTGACGATGTTAGCGCCGAGCGTCTTGCCGGTATAAAGCTTGGTAAATGCGAAGCGTGGGATTATGTGACTTCACGTGGTGACACTATCTGTGCCCGCTACATTTTGCCAGCCGATTTTGACTCTGCTAAGAAATATCCCATGGTTGTGAATTATTATGGTGGTTGCAGCCCTACATCTCGTAACTTCGAGAGCCGCTATCCCCATCATGCTTACGCTGCTCAGGGATATGTGGTATTGGTGATAATACCAAGCGGTGCCACAGGTTTCGGACAGGAGTTCTCGGCACGCCATGTGAACACCGCCGGTGAAGGTGTTGCCGAAGATATTATAGAAGGTGTTAAGAAATTCACCAATGATCATACTTTTGTCAATGCCGATAAAATCGGTTGCATCGGCGCGTCTTACGGCGGTTTCATGACTCAGTATCTCCAGACTAAGACCGATATATTTGCCGCCGCAATCTCTCATGCCGGTATCAGCGACCACACAAGCTACTGGGGCGAAGGTTACTGGGGATATTCTTACAGTGAGGTTAGCATGGCTAACAGTTATCCGTGGTCACACGCCGACCTTTACGTTAAACGTAGTCCGCTTTATAACGCCGATAAGATTCATACTCCGTTACTGTTCCTCCACGGTGACGCTGACACAAATGTGCCTTTTGGCGAAAGTATCCAGATGTATACAGCTCTCAAGCTTCTCGGACGTGAGACTGCTTTCGTGGCGGTAAAAGATGCCAATCATCAGATTATGGAGTTTGACAAGCGTCAAAAATGGCAGAATACCATCTTCGCTTGGTTTGCTAAATATCTTCAGGATGATCCCACATGGTGGGATGCGATGTATCCTCCCAAGAGCTTATGATAGCATGAATCCATCATCTGGTATATCCGATTGAGCCGGATGGTGTGACGGTTTGAAGGTCGATTGTAAAATTCTTGCAATTACTATTGTTATAGAATTTTACAATCGCCTTTCCGTTATCGTCAGGCTTGACAGCCGGATTCCAGTATAGTGTGCGACGATAATCCGGTTCAGGTTCCATCATGGAATAGTCAGGACTGTAAAATTCAGCCGGTGCGCTGTAACCCTGAAGCCGTGTTTTGCGGACACCTTTTCCGGCGTCTACGGGGATTTTTCCTTCAGGATAAGTTTCTATGAATACTGCGCACCCATAGATTTTGTCAATATCAAATAATGTGATCATCGGGTCGGCATAATGCCACATTTGTGTCAGATTTTCGGTAATATAGATTGACTTTATTGCTTCTAACCTGATATTTTTATACCGGTCGTAATCCTCTTTAGTGCGGTATGTGCGATTGTAATTTATCACGAATAAAGGCATTCTCCCTTTGTAAAGCAAGTATTCCTCGCCGCTTGCGTATGTGGGTGTAAAATTGATATTCATCTCCCTTAGGAATGTATGGATATCGTCACCGATAAATTTTCCTTCGTCACGAATGTCATCAAGCCCTGATTTCACATCATAGTAGGCTATTGATTTTGAACGAGCCTCATAAATATCCCTTTCCTTGGAATTTTTCTTGGCTTTCACCACTACTTCGTCTAGATGTTCAACCCGGTTTTTGTCTACTCCGGCAGTGGATAGCGAGTCATCGATAGCCGTGAGAAGATGACTCAGATTTTCTTCCGGAATAGAGTCAGACTGGGCTATTAGTTTCGTGGTGTCGGTTTTTATGTCGTTAACAGTTGATATTTCCAAGTCGGTGTAGCGATATGGTTGTGGCTCGGGACTAAAAAGGCGGTCGATGGAGATTAGATAATCTTTCTTTTTACCCTTCTCCCGTGCGGCAAGTATCAGGTTCCAGTCGCCATACACGTCGGCTGTGAACGAGAATCTGCCGAGACTGTCACTTTTCAGCACATCCATGGCTGTGGCTAATTTCTCATTCTCCTGATTGCTTTTGAGCAGAAACGCCGATATGTCTACTCCCGGTTTCGGCTTTTTCTTATTATATGCGTTGACTACACCTGCCGTTTCTATCCCTGATGTCTCAGGATTGTACCTAAGGTCGGCTGGTTTAGATTTTACCATGTTTTCCCATGGGTATCTGTGCCAACCCTGCACCATAAGCAGTAGGTCAAGATCGGCACGATGTTTGCGGTCGTCAGATTCAAAATAATATTCCGGATTCGCCACATAGCCTTTTATCTCTGACATTAGCAGCAGATCGGTCATTATATTTCGGTTCCAGCTTATTTCATCCTTCCCGTCTCTGATTGACAGGGAAAATGGCGAGGTCACCGGCTTGCCGTCATCCTCCTTTAGCGAGAACTCTATGCTTACAGGTGAGTATGGAGTATAAAAATCTTTATCGGGTGTTGCTGAAATTGCAACATTTCTATATCCATGTTTGAACAACATGCGGTCGCTTATAGCCTTCCCGGACTTATCAAACAATACGATTTCAGCCACTCCGGGCGGCAGCACGCTGTTATCAAATTTCACCTCTAACGGCTTTTGGAAAGAGGTGGCGAACACTGCATAATTTTTCAACAACCCTTGGCTTAATAGTGCTATGCCGAGAGTGTCACGTCTAATGTCATTTCCATTCCGCATAACTGAAATGCTGATGCTGTCCGTGTTCGAAAGGTTGTCCACAGTCATCACATATCCGCTTTCCAATGCTTCAGGAAGATCGAATGAATGTCTTTTCCCGTCATATTCTACCACTGCTTTCGCACTGTTGTCGGATGGCGTGTATGTGAAAATCCCTTTACCTTCATGGCTGACGGAAAAATCAGATAAGACTGTGCCGTCCTTGCCGATGACCTTTCCGGTCGCATAAATCGGATGCCCGTATCTGTCGGTTATCTCGAATGCAACTTGTGAAGGCAGTCCCTTGACGAGATTCCACCTTCAGGATAGAATTTAAGATTTAACTTGTCAAACTTTTGGGGCTTTTTGCGCTTGTATTCAAATTTTCCACTTCCGTATTTTCTCATTTTCCGGTTCGCATAGTCCCCCTCGGCTTTCGGTTGTTCAAAAATGGGAATGATGCGTGAAAAGATAGCACCCTCTCCGAAATTGAGCATGTATTTTGTGTATCCCCTTATCTCATAAATCCGGAATAGAAAGGCACACGGTTGATTATGAAGTCACTGGCTGCTCGTCCGTTTTCTACCTTCAGCACTTTCTTGTTTATTACCTCTCCTCCCGGGTTCAGCAGTTCGACATACAGAGTGTTGCTGATAGCCGGAAGAGTGTTACCGTCGGCGTTGACAATGTAGGCATTGAAATAGATATTGTCGCCATAATAATAGCTTGTGTTGTCAAGATGCAGGTATACTTTCTCCTGCGGTAGTGAGTTTGAAGCCGCATTAGCGAGGATTAATTCAATATTACCATCTTTCTTAAACTCAAAATTAGAGTTCTGATTATTCTCAGGTATAGATGATAGTGACGCCTGCGCCGAAAGATTCAGCACAAGCGTCACTATAATTGTTAATATTGATTTTTCCAATATCATTTTTAGCTATCAGAAGTAAGTATGATATGCAAAAGTAGAGAAAAATCCGGATTTAAAATAGTGTAAATGTAAAAAAACGTTAAAATTATTTAGCTGCATGATTATTATTTTGATGGCTTGACGAGCTGCATGTATTCGCCATATCCGTATGTCTCCATTTCATCCAAAGGTATGAACTTCAGGGAGGCACTGTTGATGCAATATCTCATGCCGCCGGTTGCCTCCGGTCCGTCAGGAAACACATGCCCTAAATGTGAGTTTGATTTCGCAGCCCTCACCTCGGTGCGCATCATGCCGTGGGATGTATCGAGAATCTCTTTTACAAGATCATTATTTATCGGGCGTGAAAATGCGGGCCAGCCACAACCTGAATGGAACTTGTCGGTTGACACAAACAGAGGTTCACCTGTGGTTATATCCACATATATTCCGGGTCGGAATTCGTTGTCATATTCATTGGCAAACGGCGGTTCGGTCGCACTGTTTTGTGTCACTTCCCATTGCATCGGGGTGAGTTTGCGGCGCAGTGTTTCGTCATCCGGACGCTGGTATTTATTGTCGGAACCATTCTCTAATCCCCAATGGCGTGCCACTTCAAACAGGGCAGGGTTGACATGGCAATATCCTCCCGGATTCTTGTCAAGATACTCCTGATGATATTCCTCTGCCGGGAAGAAGTTTTCAAGATACCCTGACTCTATGGCTGGTTTCTGTCCCAATTCCTTGGCAAAGGCTTTGAGTTTGTCCTCAACCACCAGCCCCTCTGCCTGAGTGGTGTAATATATACCGGTGCGATACTGTGTGCCTATATCATTCCCCTGCCGATTGACTGATAGAGGGTCAACGCTCATGAGGTATAGATCCAATATCTGGGGCAGCGTTACTTTTTGAGGGTCAAATACCACTTTTACTGTCTCTGCGGCATCAGTTTTCCCTGTGCAGACCTCTTTGTATGTGGGATTTGCCACTTTACTGTTGGCATAACCTACTTCGGTCGATACCACTCCGGGTACGAGTGAGAACATATGCTCCGTACCCCAAAAGCAACCTCCGGCGAGGTAGATGGTCAGATAGATAGTCGGTGTCATAGATTTTAAAAGTTAGTTTGGAACTGAGTTTAACATTTTATAAAAGGTTTAAATCAGTTCTTGAATAAAAGTGTGTGATTGATTAACAATATACACCCTTTATCGGTTCTATAATTGAAATTACTTAAAATGATATAGGAATTTCAATTAAGATGCGTTATATTTGCAAACATAAATAAAAAATTTTAAAATCAAGTCATTTATCAACTCATTTATTAACCAACAAAACAAATCTACTGTTATGAAAAGTATTCAAGGCATTGTGCCTGCGCTTTTGGTCGCATTAGCAATCGTTATTCTCGGCTTTTGTCTTAAAGCCGGAATAGATAATATCGCCTATAGGGATAGGGAAGTCACCGTGAGAGGTTTGGCAGAACGTGAAGTCCCTGCCGATCTCGTCACTTGGCCCATCACATATTCGCTTGCCGGTAACGATCTTCAGACAATATATGACAATGTTAGCAGCAATAATGCTATAATTGTCAAATTCCTTACCTCAAACGGTATCAGTACTGATGAAATTTCCGTGAATCCGCCTGACACTTACGATGCTGCCTCAAATCGTTACAGCTCTGATTCCTTTAAATTCAAATATGCGATTAACTGTACTGTGACCGTGACCACAAAGAAGGTTGATAAGGTGCGTGAATTGCTTAACCGCCAGTCCGAATTGCTCAAGCAGGGGATAGCGTTCTCTAATTCATACATCAACTATCAGTTCACCGGTCTAAACTCCATAAAGCCTGAAATGATAGGACAGGCTACACGTGCCGCTCGTGAGGCTGCAGCTCAGTTTGCCGCCGACAGTGATAGCCGTGTGGGTAAAATCAAGACAGCTTCGCAAGGTCAGTTCTCTATCGAGGATTCCGACGATAGTACTCCATACGTGAAGAAGGTACGTGTGGTTTCAACTATAGTATATTACCTCGAAGATTAATAGGTGTCATGAATATAGAGGAAGTGCGTGAATATTGCCTGTCCCTACCGATGGCGACTGAGGATTTTCCTTTTGACGATGTTATATTGGTATTTCGTGTGTTTGGCAAAATTTTTGCATTTCTTTCGCTTGACGGCTCAGGGTGGTTTGCCCTGAAATGCGCTCCTGATTATGCGCTTGAACTTCGAGAAGTGTATCCGGAAATACGTGGGGCGTTCCACATGAACAAGAAATATTGGAATCAGGTTGATCTGCAAGGTGACCTTTCCAATGATTTCATAGAGGGTCTGATACGCCACAGCTATTCCCAAGTGGTGAAAAAATTCTCCAAGAAGCTTATTGCCGAGAACCCGATAATCAGCACCGTTCAAGAATGAACTGATTCCCAGTTCAATAATTGACATCTTACAAAATGAAAATGGTGGAGACGCTTGAAAACGCCTCCACCATTTTTGTTATATGACTGCTGCTTTAAAATCTGCTGCTCTCTGATTCGGCTGCCGCTCCACCTTTATATTTTGACTTCTTGGGTTGGAACTGGTAAGTGAGTGAGAGTGTCACATTACGACCGTCATATTTCTGATATTTATTCACTATTACCCCGTAAGTGTTCATTGACCAGTCATTGTTTATGGTGTTGAAAATGTCGTTTGCCGAGAGCTTAACGGTAAGCGATTTATTGAAGAATTGCTTGCGAAGGCTCATGTCCATTGCAAACCATGATGCCGCAAACCGGTTGGTGTGCATGTCGCCATTGCTTTGACCTGTGATATTGGCTGTGAGAAGCAGACCCAATGGGAGCCGGAGGGTATTCGTGATACCATAATTGAAAAATGGCTTGTTGTATTTCACTCCTTCGATTTCTAACCATTGAGTACTCATCCCGACAGTCACGTCAGGTGTCCAGTTGCCGATGCTCTTTCCCCACATAAGGAACAGGTAGAATGACGACACATCTATATTGATAGGTTGCAGGAGCAGTTGCGGGGTGGAGGCGGGATAGAGTCTTTTCACGAATGCGTATGTGTCAAGGCTGCGCATGAACGCACTTTGAAGCATAAAGTCTTTCCACATGCCGAATAGTTGCACCTGATGCATCCGTTCATCACGCAATGCCGGGTTCCCTCCCTCTATCTGGTACTGACCTGCATATGTAAGTCCGCTTGTGAGTTGGGAATAGGGTGGTTTGACAGTAGCCATTTTATAGCTGAGTGATATGGAACTTTCCTCGTCAGGGGTATAGCCGATGGTTAGGTCGGGTGTCAGGAAGTTGTCTTTTCGGCTCACATCATTATCTTTCTTACCGTTGATTTTAAATAGGTAGTTCACATATTCATACCTTGCTCCTGCCGAGATGTTGAATTTGCCAAAGCTCTTATCCCATGAGGCGAATAAGGACAGCGAGGTCTGTTTTGCATCAGTCAGGTTGGATGGTATGTAGCTTTCAACCTCCTCGTTGAGCATACGGTAGTCCATTGATGTGCGTGTGTAGGAGTTCTGGGTGCCGACAGTCAACAGACCTCCTGCAAGAGGATTGTCCATGTAGAGTTTCCCGGCATAAAGCTTGGATTTGCGTTTCTGGGTTGAACGCACATCTATAATATCTGCTGTGTTGGTGTCAGATTCGGTAAATGGTGATGAATGGCGGTACTCACCGTCGAAATGCAAATGTAGTTTCTCAGAAAATTTACCGTCGTAATATGTGTTGGCAAGATGATTCTGAGAGGAGATTTCCTGAGTTATTGTCAGTTTTAGCGGGTCTTCATCGTCAATCCATTCAAAGCCGTGATTGCTGAAATCGCCATGCTCCTTTGAATATCTGTAGTATGCGCCGAAATTATGATTGCCTGTCGAGATATTAAATCCGAGTTTCCCCGAACCGTTATTCCCGGGATAAGTATTATCCTGCCTGCTCCCTATTACCATCGGTTTCCCCTGATACTCGAACCGGTTTATAGTGCGACCCTTTATCTCGCTGTTGTTGTGGGCGAATGTGCCGCTTCCGAATATCTCGAAATTCCGTCCGTGGTAACTTAGGTTGAGAGCATCGTTTGCACTCCATTTCCGGCTCCTTTTCACCTCTGCCATGTCAATCACGCTAACCCCTTTGAGAAAATTTTGCCGTGTGGTGATGAGGATTACCGCCTGAGTGGTGCTTTCATATTTGGCACCCGGGGCAAGAAGCAGCTCCACACGTTTGAGATTGGATGAAAGTAGTGTCTTGAGTTCTTCCCCCTCACGCATCGGTCTGCCGTCTATGTATATTTCCGGTGTTCCTTTCCCGGTCACTGTCACAGCGTCGTTTTCGTCTACCTTTATAAGCGGTAATTGGCGAAGCACGTCGTAGGCATTGCCGATTTCCGACAAGCTTGTGCCGGGAATGGTTGTGACGAGTCTGTTACCATCCATTTTGGTGGTATGCTTAGCTGTCACCACCACTTCGTCAAGGAGGTTTTCCAATGAGTCAGGAATCGCTTTTTCCTGCGCAATCGCCGTGATAAATGTGAGTGCGGCGAACCATGTGATAATTACAAATCTATTCATAACAAGAGTCTTTGATTTTGATGCAAAGTTACTCTGATTATATGGAATATCACTAATTCGCAGTCTGACTCACCGATTTGTAATCATTTTGTAATTAAGGTATTACACAAGTGCGTTGCTCCGATTTTCTGACATGGAGTCGGGAGGGTCAGAAAACCGATAGATATAGGGCTTCATTTTTCAGACCGCCCGATTTCAGTTTGCTTTTTAGACGTGATTTACGCTTATATATCACTTCTATTGTTTCACCAAGAAGCATACTGATGGCACGGTTGGAGAATCCGCATGAAAGCAATGTCATGAGTTGGTAATCGTCCTCAGTGATGGAGGGCATGTCAGCCTTAAGTTTTGTCAGGATTCCGTTGCGACATTCGTTGACTGATGCTTCGATTTCTGCCATTGTGCCGCTGTCGGTTTTTAGGCTCTCTATCTCCTTTTTCACCTGTTCGGCTATGGCTTTTCGTTCAGTCTTGGTGCCCTGCGCTTCATAGAAAGTGTCACACAGCTTTCCGATTAGTTCGAAGCGTTTGCTGAAAAGTTTTTCCACTTTCTCCTCCAACCCTGAGCAGTCGGCTTCACGTACTGATAATAGAGACCTTAATCCAGATGCTTCGGCGAGAAGTGTTTCAGCTCTTAAATTTTGCATTTTAAGTCGCTGGCGTTGCCATACAATCACACTGATAGCGAGGATTAATATGATAATTCCGGCAAAGGTATACCTTTCACGTGTCAGACGTTCCCGGTATAAGCTGTACTCACGTTCCTTCTGTATGTATAATGCTGCTATGAGATTATCGCAACCGGCTTTCGAATCGGTATCGAGTAGTGTGCGTAATTCTTTTGCTCGTTGGAGTTGGTCTTTCAGATTATGGTGGTTGTAATAGGAGAGGGCTATATTAATAATGGTGTCCGATGGCGCTTTAAGATTGTTAGCCACCATTGCCTCACTGTATAGCATAGCCCATCGTGCCATGTCTGACGAGTCGTCAATTTCAGATATATCAAGTGCGTTAAGTTGCTCGTATGCTTCTTGAGGATTTGTGCCGAGAAGTGATTGAGCATCATCAAGCTGTCTGCTGAAACTGCTTGACATCGTGCAGCCCGACAGCAGAAGTATGAAGAATATGTATAGTAACTTTTGCATAATCTGATGATGATTTTCTGAAACGTTGCAAAATTAATCAATACTATCAGTTCCGGCAAAAATAATGTTTGAAAAACTCGACCGGCGTAAAGAAAATCATGCGGGGTCCGGAGTAACGCATCACCTTACGTATGCGTTCTCGCATGTCAGGACGGTAACAATGTGTAAGGCATCGTCTGCAAGCACTCTTGCTATCGCCATATTTGCAATGAGACAGTCTGAGAGCCGCATATTCCATCAAAGCCTTACATTCAGGGCAAATTTCCGAATTTCCCTCTTTATGCCGGCAATAGATGCGTATCATGAGATTGACTATCCTTATCTCTTTCTCAATTCTCGACATCAGTGTGTTTATGGCTGTTTACAAATTGGAAGGCTATGCGCTCGGAGCCGTCAGCTATATTTATGATTCCGCAGCGGGTGAACCCAAGCTTTGTGACCGCATTGCGCATAGGTAGGTTATCGGCGTGAGTGTCTATTCTGACATCTTTGCCTGTCATTAGAGCGTATTCCACAGCTTTTCTCAGTATGCCGTGGGTGCTACCGTCAGAAGCTATGCGATGAATTGTGACGTAGGGACTGTCATTTAGCCATTCGCCGTCTCTTATTATAATATAGGTAGGCTCGGGTACTGTCATCATGCAGAATGTGCCTATGATGTTCCCGGTATTATCAGTGACCGTGTGGCTCCATCCATTGGCTATGTCATTCATGAGCACATCCTCGGTCGGGTATCCGTTTATCCATTGCTCAAGGTTGCCGGTTGATCGCATGAATTTTTTTGCGATTTCAAACACCTCCATGAGCTGTGGAATATCCTCTTTGCGTGTTAGCCTTATTTCCATTTATCTACTGTTAGTCGGCAATATTTTCAGTTCTTTTCAGCCGAAGGTTGATTTGAGTGCTCATCTCATCTGCGTTTTTGCAGGAGATAACATATTTTTTCCCCGATTTTAAGGTTACGAGTATCAGTTGGTCCATACGAGTGCCATAGACGAAAAACTTTCCAAGCTCCTGATTGCGGTAATGACCCCAATAGCCCATAAACCCGCTGCTACCTAAGGTTCTTACAAAATTCATGGTGCGTTGATAGGGAGCCACGGAAGCTATGTCGGCTAACGGGATGATTTTCTTTGA
The DNA here is from genome assembly GCA_910577335.1 of uncultured Duncaniella sp. Taxonomy (GTDB): domain Bacteria; phylum Bacteroidota; class Bacteroidia; order Bacteroidales; family Muribaculaceae; genus Duncaniella. The sequence continues at coordinate 20,569 of CAJTMJ010000015.1, forward strand.
AATCAATTTGCCTATTATCAGTAATGAGTTGGTGACCTCCACATATTTCGGGCAGTAATATAATCCGCAGATGAAACTGATGAAAAGCAGAGCCGCCACTATGATCAAGGCGAAGTCTTGTCCTGACGAATGGGTGTTTATAAACGGTATTGCCGCCCATGCTATGAATAGCAATACAGTTATTACTATCGAGGATGTATTCCAATTACAAGGCTGTCGATATTTGAACATGGTTCGAATTTTAGTTTTGAATATCTTTGAGCGATGGATTCTGATTAGTCCTATCTCCGCAAAGTTAATTATTATTTCCGAAATGATGATTGGTAAGTGGCGAAAATCAACTGTGCAGTCTCTTTAGATATTTAATCCAACTGTAATGTTTCCGCCTTTTAAGATATGTGAGATCATGACCGTATAGATATGCTTCCTGTTCAAAAGATATAGCATAGTATGCGGCTCTCCAATTTCGAAGGATAACCAAACGGCACAGCCAATCCAATATATACATTATATAAAATGGTATGTATAGCAATTCACGCTGCTGTGCGTTGTGTATACGCTCATGGTTGATTACCCACTTGTCAATCCATCCTTTGTCACTCGTCCACAGTGTCCCGAAGAGATTGACACAAAAACCGTCAGGAATCAATCGGCATTTGATTATCATTGTTTGATTTTAATTCTTTGAAGCAAAGATACGAATTATACTTATATATAAAACGATTTGGAAGTATGAATTGAAATATTACGGCTCTTAGTTTAGAAAAATTTGCATAATATGACGGATATGGTTAACTTTGACGTAGAACTGATTTAGTCTGTATAAAATTTAAATCAGTTGGTGTATTTGAGTTTATCACATATTTACTGCCCGTATGAATTTCAGAACATTATTTGTAGTCCAGTTTATTTTTATTGCTGCTTTTGCAACAAAAGCTGATAATCTATTCAATTCGCTTCTCGGTAAGAGTGATGAGGAGGTAGATGCCAGAATAAATCAGGTGTGGGAGCATTTCTTTACTCCCGCAGATTTAAGTAGGTATGAGGAACCGAATGAGACTTCTGTGTATTACGAATGTCCTGACGGCACAGCTTTTGTTATGGATACCGGTAATAATGATGTGCGTTCCGAAGGGATGTCATACGGAATGATGATAAGCGTGCAATTAGACCATCGTGAGCAATTTGACAAATTATGGGAATGGTCTAAACGCCACATGGCGTATGAACTCGGCTCTGCATGGGATGGCTATTTCTGTTGGCAATGCAAGCCTGACGGTTCGAAGATAGGTGGAAGCAATGCCTCGGATGGGGAGTTATATTACATAACAGCACTTTTTCTTGCATCAGAGCGTTGGAATGAACCTCGATATGCCGAAGAAGCGAATACGATTTTGGCAAAAATCATGAATAAGGATGGCGAAACATCCGGTGTATATAACCTATATAATCGTGATAACGGACTTATCACATTCGTGCCTGACCGAATGGGGTGCGGATTCAGCGATCCTTCCTACCAGCTTCCGGCATTTCTTGACAAATGGGCATCGGTGGCAGAGGCTGACAATGAGTTTTGGGAAAGAGCGGCTATGGAAGCTCGTAAACATCTTATTGCTTCCTCACATCCTGTCACAGGGCTATATCCTGATTATAGTGAATATGACGGAAGAGCCTATAAGTGGGTTCATGCAGGATATGATACCTCGATTTATATGTATGATGCCATAAGATGCGCCATGAATGTAGGAATGGACTATTATCTGTGTGGAAAAGATAAGGTTAATCAGACAGAAGTGATGAGCCGCCTGTTGACTTTCTTTAAAAACGATGGTTTCAAGCATGGTCATTTTGCTCTTGACGGGTCAATGGCATCGGGAGGTTACTCGAGGGGTATGGATGGTGCGAATGCAGTCGGAGCTATGGCTCTTGCTTCGTCAGAAATTCCCGGTCATAAGGAATTGGCAAAGGAATATGTGCAACGCCTTTGGGATGCCAGACCGCCAAAAGGTAAATATCGCTATTATGAAGGTTTGGTTTATTTCCTGTCCATGCTCCATGTCTCAGGTCGCTTCTCGCTGTAGAGGGGATAGGGTAGAGGCTCTTAACCAGTGATGACGTATGGATGATAAATTTCAATTATGATGCGGTACTAATTTGGATAAAAGGAGAATAATCAGTAATTTTGCGCTCTGAAAATAACGGAATCTTATTTCAGCCTTTATAATCACTACACTCCTATATGAGAATAATAAAATTTAAGAGTACCCTATGCGTGCTTTTGACCGCCACGGTCCTGTCATCCGTGACGGTGGCAGCTTATGCCGACATGACCGATGAACAAGTTGTTGAATATGTGAAACAACAACGGAGTACCGGTAAAACTGAGCGCCAGATCGGCAAGGAGCTGATAGCAAACGGCGTCACAAAGGAGCAGATAGAACGTGTGCGTAAAAAATACGCTTCTTCCGAAACCCAGTTGCAGGCTAAGCCGAAAGTTGACACTAAGGTAGTGCGTCAGGCTGCAGAGAACGCCCCTGACAATCCTACAGTTCAGACTGTCGCAGCAATTGAGTCTCAACCAATTGAACTGAAACCCACCAGCAACATATTTGGTCATAATGTATTCTCATCAGAGACACTTTCATTTGAACCTAACGAAAATCAAGCCACTCCGCAGGACTATCGTCTTGGTCCCGGCGATGAGGTGGTAATTGATATCTGGGGAGCGAGTGAAGACCGTCTGCGTGAGACCATATCACCCGAGGGTAACATAATTGTGGAACAGCTCGGTCCGATCTACCTCAACGGAATGACTATCGGGGAGGCAAACGACCATATCCGCAAGCTGTTCGCTTACAAATATGCCGGTGTTGAGGAAGCAGAGACTGACATAAGCCTCACACTCGGAGCTGTGCGCACCATACAGGTCAACATTATGGGCGAGGTTGCCACTCCCGGTACCTATAGATTGTCACCGTTCTCCACTGTGTTCCATGCGTTGTATCGTTCAGGTGGTATAACCAACATCGGTACTCTGCGTAACATCGAAATCATGCGTGCCGGACGTCGTATTGCGACTGTGGATGTCTATGATTATCTGTTCGGAGGTAAAAACTCACAGAATATCAATCTGCAGGAGGGCGATGTCATAATTGTACCTCCCTACGAAACCTTAGTTCAGATGGACGGCAATTTCAAGCGCCCTATGTACTATGAAGCTAAAAAGGGTGAAAGCCTTGCTGACATTATCCATTATGCCGGAGGCTTTTCAAGCAACGCATACACTGATGTTGTAAGACTTAGACGCAGAACAGGCAAAGAAAACGAGCTGTTCAATGTAAGATCTGACGAGTTCGCCACTTATCCTTTGCAGGATGGTGATGTGGTGATCGTGGGTGAAATCCTCGATAGATTCTCTAACAGAGTACAGGTTAGAGGACAGGTTATGCGTCCCGGCACTTATGCTTTAGGAGCTGATATGGCTACTCTGCGTGATCTCGTAAATAAGGCTGACGGACTTGTTGAAGATGCTTACACTGAACGTGCATTGATCTATCGTGAAGGTCCGGACCTCACGCTTCAGGTAATTCCCGTTGATCTCGGTGCTGTTATGAATGGCACTGCTCCGGATGTGGAATTGAAACGAAACGACATTATTGAGATAGCGAGCCTTCAGGAAATCATTGACCGTGGCGGTTTCACCATCCAAGGTCTTGTTGCCGATCCGGGTACATATCCCTACGCTGAGAATACCACTATCGAAGACCTTATTCTTCAAGCCGGCGGTATGCTTCAGGGTGCGTCAACCGCCCGTATCGAAGTGGCTCGTCGAATCATCGACCCGAAATCGCTTCGACCCAGTAATGAAACCGCTGAGATTTTCAGTTTCCCATACAATGGCGGTAAGGTAGGTTCCAATGGATTCACTCTCGAACCATACGATATCGTTACAGTGCGTAAGAGCCCGGTATATGTCGCTCAGCAGAGAGTGGCTATCGGTGGTGAGGTTGCGTTTGAAGGTGCTTATACCATTTCAAAACGAAATGAGCGTCTTTCTGACCTCGTGAATCGTGCCGGTGGTCTTACAAATGCTGCATACGTGCGCGGCGCTCACCTCAGCCGAAAGATGACTGAATATGAGATGCAAGCCAGAGAGGAAAGTATGCGCATAGCCCGCATGATGAGAGGTGGCGAAGGAACAGACTCTATCTCTATGGATAAAATGGTATTGTCCGACCGTTATAATGTGGGTATTGAACTTGACAAGGCTATGGCTAACCCCGGCAGTGACGAGGATCTCGTGCTGCAGGAAGGTGATGTGCTCTTCATCCCGCAGCTTGTAAACACAGTCAGAGTGCAGGGCGATGTCTTGTTCCCCAACACTGTGGTGTATAAGAAAGGTGAAAACCTTAAGTATTATATCAATCAGGCTGGCGGTTACGGCTCAAGAGCAAAGAAGAGCCATGCATACGTAGTGTATCTCAACGGTACCGTCGCTCGTGCGAAGGGTAAAGTGGCTATTGAACCGGGCTGTCAGATTATAGTGCCCTCTAAGGCTCCCGGCAAGGGTCCTGACTGGCAAGCTATAATGTCTGTGGCATCTGTCGGTGGTACACTTGGAACTATGGCGGCAGCTATCGCTACTCTTTTGAAATAACCAATCCTAATTCAACCCTATACAAAATGATAGACGAGAAAAACAATATTGATGATCCTCGTGATGACGAGCAGGAGATTGATCTTCTCGAACTCGCCCAAAAATTGTGGGCTGACCGTAGGTTCATATTAAAGATTGCGCTTTTTGGAGTGTTGACAGGATTGGTGGTAGCATTTTCCATCCCTAAGGAATATACCACTACTATTAAGCTTGCCCCTGAATTTACCGATAGCAAGCAGATGTCGGGAGGTCTCGGCGCTCTTGCATCGATGGCTGGAATCAATGCCGGTGGAAGTGGCGTTGAGGCTGTACAGCCGCAGCTTTACCCTGACATTGTGTCATCAGTTCCGTTCACTATCGGGCTGTTTGATGTCCCGGTGACTGATAAGAATGGGGAACTGAACACCACAGTTAGAAAGTATCTTGAGGAGGAAACTTCGGCTCCATGGTGGAGTGCGGTGATGAGTCTTCCCGGTAAAATGATAGGTGGTGTGATGTCTATATTTTCCGATAGCGAGGATGAGATAGCGGCTGATTCGGTGAACACTTTCCGACTTTCAAAGGACGAGAGCGCCATAGCTGAGGCTCTTAATGCCCGTGTGTCGGCTGATGTTGACACTAAGACATCAATCATCACTCTTTCGGCTACAATGCAGGACCCGATGGTATCCGCCCTTCTTGCCGATACGGTTGCCGAACGTCTTAAGGCTTATGTGACAAGCTACCGTACTAACAAGGCGCGTGAAGACTTGGAATACTCCAAGAAGCTTAACGATGAGGCGAAAAAAGAGTATTACAAGGCTCAGCAACGTTATGCTGATTACATGGATAAGAATCAGGGCATAGTGCTCCGTTCGGCACGTACTGAGCAGGAGCGTTTGCAGAATGAAGCATCGCTTGCATTCAATCTCTATAACACCACTGCGCAGCGTCTTCAAGCTGCCAAAGCAAAGGTTCAGGAGATTACCCCTGTCTACACCGTGGTTCAGCCTGCCACTGTGCCTTTAAGAGCTTCCAAGCCTTCTAAAATGCTTATCCTTGTAGGATTTGTGTTCTTGGCAGTCGTAGGCGCAAGCGCATGGATACTCTTTGGTAGAGGGATTGTGGAGGAGTTCCGCAAATCAGGTAAAAATAAAGAGGAAGCTCCCGAGCCTAAAGCCATAGATAAGGAATAATATCCTTCCGGGATATAAATTTATTAGCATAGCCATTAATCGCCACAGAGGTAAGTCCTCTGTGGCGATTAATGGCTATTTATATGCGTTGATTTGCATAAATGAAAAAAATTATCATTCCCGATTTGACTTTTGCCTGTTTGTCGGGTATAATATATGTAGGCGGTTTAAAACGCCCACGTTAATTTGATAATTTTAATTTATCCGTATGCTGAACAAAATATATCACCTCTTAAATTATGGCTGCCGTGGAAGCTCTGTATACCCGGTCTGATAAAGAGATACTCAGAGCTGTCATAAGTAATCCGGATGATGGGTTCCGCTTGCTGTTAAAACAATATAAAGAGCCGATTTATTGGCATATAAGGCGTATAACAGTGACTCATTCCGACGCTGAGGATGCATTGCAGGAGACTTTCATGCGGGTGTTTAGAAATCTTGACAAATTGAATGAAGAGATGTCGTTGACAGCTTGGGTATTCAGAATAGCCACAAATGAGGCTATACGCCAACGTGAACGATATGGTGAGTCGGCTATATCGCTTGATGACGATGATGTTTCGGAAGCCCATGCCATTGCCGCTGATGATTATATAGATTATTCGGATTTGGAAGCGGTGAAATTACAGAAAGCCATCCGGTCATTGCCACCCAAGCAGCAGATTGCGTTTAATCTTCGCTATTATGACGAGTTTGACTATGCTACAATAGCGCAGATTACGGAGTCAACTGTGAATAATGTGAAGGCTAATTATCACGCCGCAAAAGAAAAAATCATTCATTTTATGAATTCCAATGATTGAATTATGGACAGTTATAACTTTGATAAAATAGGCAAAAAGATGCCATACCGTGTCCCGGATACTTTTTTCGCAGATGTGGAAGAGAGGATAATGGCTGATGTGACCTTACACAAAAAGAAACACAATCTGCTAAAATTTGTAATTCGTTCTACTGGCATTGCTGCTATGTTAGCGTTGTTCATTGCTGTGGCTGCCACTATGATGCTTAGTTCTAATACTGATTTTTATGATATTGCACAAGCGTTTGACGACCTGTCAGAAACCGATCAGTCATATATCATAGAGTCATATCAGGATGATATTTTTATAAATCAATAAAATTATGCTTAATATGAAGAATTTTACGAAACTATTGTTATTAGTGCTTGCTGTATTCCTCTGTGCACCTAATCTTTCGGCGGGTCATCGCAAAAAGGGTGAGCGTATTTCCCGTGAACAGCTGGCAGAAAAACAGGCAAAGCTCATTGCCGAGAAACTTTCCCTGTCAAAAGAGACAAGTGACAAATTCATCGCCACTTTTATGCAAAACCAAAAGGAGGTATGGGCATTGGATACACCCAAAGCTCGCACTACCAAAGCAAATGTCGCTAAAAAGAGGACAAGGAGAGTTAAGTCGAAGACTCCGGCTCTGACTGAAGCACAGACCGACAGTATGTTGCGGGCGAGATTGGCGCATAGCCAAAACATTCTGAATATACGTAAAAAATATTATGAAGCTTATAGAAAATTCTTGACTGCCAAACAGGTGGAGAAAGTCTACAAGCTCGAAGCGCAGATGTTGAAGCGACTTAAGTCCCATAAAAATTATAGAAAAAGATAAAAATTTAATATCTTTGTAATCGCATCCATAGTCCATCGTGGCAATGGGTGTGATTTCTTATATATAATATTCTTAAACCATGAAAATTTCTTACATTCGTACATTCAGATTAACAGTCAGTGTAGTCCTCCTGTTTTCATTCCTTCAGTCGGAGGCAAAAGTAGTTTACATGTCTCCCGATGGCAATGACTCTTCAGCCGGTACTTTTGACGCCCCGATGGCAACTTTTCCTGAGGCATATAAAAAGATTGAGAGCGGTGACACGCTATATTTCCGTGGGGGAACCTATCATGTCGATGATAATCAGGTTATGAAATTTGACAAGAACTATGCATACGTTTTTGCTTTGGAAAAAGCCGGCACACCAGATAAAAAGACATGTTTCATGGGTTATCCGGGTGAGCGTCCGGTATTTGATTTTTCCGCTTTGAAGCTTGACGGTAAGCATCGGTTTGCCGCATTTTATCTTGGAGCCGATAATATGCATTTGCGCAATTTTGATATAGTGGGTGTGCCTGTGCGTGTTTTAGGGCATACGCAGTCGGAGTGTGTTGCGGCTCGCAAAGGGTCGGATTGTATAATCGAGAATCTTGCCATGCACGATGGCATGGCGATAGGGTATTATCAGACCGCTGGGTCAAATAATCTCGTGATTAATTGCGACGCATATAATAATTATGATGATTACAGTGAGGGCGCTTACGGGGGCAATGTGGATGGCTTCGGATTTCATCTCGGGAGTCCGGAATATACAGGAAATGTGATTCGCAATTGCCGTGCGTGGCGTAATTCGGATGACGGTTTCGACCTGATAAATTGCAAGGCACCGGTAGAAATTGATCATTGCTGGGCTTTCTATAACGGATTCAAGCCCACGGCTGATCATCACGACATATCGACGTTTGAAAGCGCCGGCGACGGTAATGGTTTTAAGGCAGGTGGATATGGTATGAAACCCGGCAAGACAAAATGTCCAGAAGTCTGTCCGAGATATTACATACACAATTGTGTGGCATACCGTAACAAGGCTAACGGTATCTATTCCAATCATCATCTCGGAGGATCACGTTGGGAAAACTACTCCTCATGGGAAAATCGTGCGAATTACAATATGGTGAACCGTAAATCAGAGAAAGAGGTGGTGGATGTCCCGGGTTATGGTCATCAGCTTACAGGTAACGTTTCATATACATATACCGACATCAATCGAGGCGGGCATCTCGTAAACTGTGACATGTTACGCAGTGAACTTCATAACAATTCATTCGCACCTGCTGATTCAGCCATAACTGTCACAGGTGATATGTTTGTCAGCACCAATCCGGAGGATCTTTTCCTTCAGCGTGATGCCGACGGCAATCTCCCACGCATGGACTTCCTCCGAGCAAAAACCGGCACACCCATAGCTCTTCGCCATCAAGGCTGGGCTTGGGAGGAATGAGCCATTTTTTATTTGGTCGAAAAATGTGTTTTTATGGTCTAAAATAATGTGTATTTGGTACGAATTTAATACCTTATCGCAGGATTTAGCAAGAGAACTTTAATTATATTTTGTAACTTTGCCATTGGAATATCAGAGCATTTTGAAATAGAAGTCACATTGCTTTTTTATAGTAACTATATAAATTCATAAAATATGCTACGTAAAATAAGACTTGTTTTAGCCTTATTCTTTTGGGTTGCCATAACCTTGCTGTTCCTTGATTTCACCGGAACGGTACACTCATGGTTCGGATGGATGGCTAAAATCCAGTTTGTGCCCGCTATTCTTGCGCTTAATGTCGGTGTGGTGATAGGATTAGTTGTGCTGACCTTGGTGTTGGGACGTGTCTATTGTTCTGTGATATGTCCACTTGGCGTGATGCAGGACTTCTTCGCATGGCTTGGCAGACGGGGGAAAAAGCGTCGCAACAAGTATTCCTATTCTCCGGCTATCTCTTGGCTGCGATATGGTATGCTTGGGCTGTTTGTCATCGCTCTTGTGGCAGGTGTGTCGGCTATATATACTCTCATAGAGCCATACAGCGCATACGGTCGTATCGCATCCAACATTCTTGCGCCGGTGTATGCATGGTGTAATAATCTCCTTGCGGGATATGCGGAAAAGTCAGGCTCATACGCATTTTACGAAACCGAAATAATAATGCGTAGCATTACGCTTATAGTTGCGGCGGTCACACTGGTTGTTCTTTTCATCCTCTCATGGCGTAACGGCAGGACATATTGCAACACTATTTGCCCCGTAGGCACAGTGCTTGGTTTCCTGTCGAAATATTCATGGCTGAAACCTGTGATTGACACTTCAAAATGTAACGGCTGCGGACTATGCGGGCGTCGTTGTAAAGCCGCTTGTATCGATACCAAGAATCATGAGATAGACTATTCCCGCTGCGTGGCATGTATGGATTGTATAGACAACTGCCATCAGCACGCCATCAGTTATAAGCATCTTAAACCGGCTAAGGGTGATGTGAAAGATACTAAGGAGGAGACTCGCAAGACAGACAACGGTCGCCGCACCTTTATTACCGGTGTTGGAGCAGTTGTGGCAACAGCTGCCGTTAAAGCTCAGGATAAGGTTGTGGATGGCGGTCTTGCAGTGATAGAAGATAAGAAAATCCCTGTTCGCAAGACTCGCATTGTGCCTCCGGGAGCAATAAGTCTGCGGCATTTTTCGCAACACTGCACCGCATGTCAGCTCTGCGTGTCGGTATGCCCCACAAAGGTACTTCGTCCATCCACTGACCTCAAGACCTTCATGCAGCCTGAGTCATCATACGAACTTGGTTTCTGCCGGCCGGAATGTACAAAGTGTTCCGAGGTTTGCCCGGATGGCGCAATTGTCAAAATCACAGAAGCGCAAAAGGCTGCCACTCAGATAGGCCATGCAGTATGGGTAAAAGAAAACTGTCTGCCACTCACCAAAGGTGTCAGTTGCGGCAATTGTGCCCGTAAATGCCCTGTTGGTGCAATCACAATGGTGGCTTACGACCCTAACGATCCTGAATCGCCGAAGATTCCAGTGGTCAACGATGAACGTTGCATCGGTTGCGGGGCTTGCGAGAACCTGTGTCCTTCTCGTCCATTCAGCGCTATATATGTGGAAGGGCATGAACATCATCGTGAAATTTAGAGGATGTCTAATCACAAGAGAACAAAATGAAAAAGGAAAATCAAAATATAGACCGTAGAACATTCCTCAAACGGTTCGGCACCGGTGCCACTGTGACAACTTTGGCTATCGCAGGTTGTGACTCCGGCAAAAATCAAGTGGTGAATGCCAATGCTTCAGCTGCGCCGGTCCTTGAAAAGGGTAAAATGACTTATCGCACCAATCCCAAAACAGGGGAGAAAGTGTCGCTGCTCGGTTACGGATGTATGCGTTGGCCCACACTCCACGATGCTGACGAGACTCTCGACCAAGAGACTATAAATCAGTTGGTGGATAAGGCATTGGAATATGGTGTGAACTATTTCGATACATCACCTGCTTATTGCAAGGGATTGTCGGAGCGAGCCACAGGTATTGCATTGTCACGCCATCCACGTGATTCGTACTACATAGCCACCAAGCTCTCAAATTTCTCCCCGTCAACATGGAGCCGTGAAGGGTCATTGAAAATGTATCATAATTCCTTCAAAGAATTGCAGGTTGACTACATAGATTATCTGCTCCTGCATGGCATAGGTATGGGTGAGGACGGAATGGAGACACTCAATGACCGATATATCAAAAACGGTGTGCTTGATTATCTGCTTGCCGAGCGTGAGGCTGGGCGTATACGCAATCTCGGTTTCTCGTATCATGGCGATATAAAGGTGTTTGACTATCTGCTTTCGCAGCATGACAAGTATAAATGGGATTTTGTACAGATTCAGCTCAATTATCTTGACTGGAAACATGCTTCTGAGATAAACAAGCGTAATACTAATGCCGAATATCTTTACGGCGAGCTTGAAAAGCGTAACATACCGGCGGTGATCATGGAGCCGCTGTTAGGCGGACGCTTATCCAAGGTGCCAGACCATATTGTGGCACGATTAAAGCAGCAGGAGCCGGAGCGTAGCGTGGCTTCATGGGCTTTTCGTTATGCCGGTACTCCTAAGGGTGTGTTGACGGTGCTTAGCGGTATGACTTATATGGAGCATCTGGAGGATAATCTGTCAACCTATTGTCCGCTGAAGCCTCTTACGGAGGAGGAAACGCAGTTCTTGTATGACACTGCTGACCTGATGATGCATTATCCTACTATTCCGTGTAACGATTGCAAGTATTGTATGCCATGTCCTTACGGGCTTGATATTCCTGCCATACTTCTACATTATAACAAATGTGTGAACGAAGGTAATGTGCCCGAAAGTCAACAGGCTGAAAATTACCGTAAGGCTCGTCAGGCGTTTCTTGTGGGTTATGATCGTTCGGTGCCAAAGCTTCGTCAGGCAGACCATTGTATAAATTGCAACGAATGTCGTCCGCACTGTCCTCAGGGTATTAATATACCCAAGGAGATGAACCGCATAAATGACTTCGTGGAGCAACTTAAACAAGGTACTCTATGATAGGGCATCTTTGTGAAATGCTCCATTCCGGCGGTCATACCCTTGTGGTCAGCTCGGCAGAAGGTATTATCCGGTGTTTTGACGGCAGAGGCGTAGGTGATTTTTACCGACTGCTGAATTCAGAGCCATCCTTTCTGTCGGGAGCTACACTTGCTGACAAGGTTGTGGGACGAGCGGCTGCGGCTCTCATGATACTCGGTGGTGTCAAGGAGGTGCATACCGATGTGATAAGTTCTCTTGCATTGTCGCTGTTCCGGGATTCAGAGGTCAAAGTGACATACGAGAAGGAGGTCGAGCATATCATAAACCGTAACCATGACGGCTGGTGCCCGTTGGAGACACGGTGTAAGGATTGTGCGACACCTGAAGAATGTTACAGCCGAATAGAATCATTCATGAAAGAATTATCATCAAAGTGAACTGATTTAAACTTTTTATAAAATGTTAAACTCAGGCTGAAATTTATTTTGTTTTCAATCTTTGAAGCTCTTTTCGGCTGAATTATCAGCATCTCTTCGGTCACTTAGCTCGCTAAGCTCCCTCATCGATCAGATAATTCATCTCGAAAATAGCATCAAATCTTAAAAAATAAAAAGTTTAAATCAGTTCAATAAATGAAATATTAAATCATGCAGACATCTACTATAAAATTATACTCATTGGAGTACGGCAATTCGAAAACTTATCTTGTTGCCTCGCTTTTTATTCTCGGAAATATACTCCTTCCTCAGATATGCCATCTCTTTCCTATGGGTGGTGTGCGCTGGCTGCCGATATATTTCTTCACATTGATCGGGGCTTATAAATATGGTTGGAGAGTAGGATTGCTGACTGCCATTATGTCCCCGCTGGTCAATTCCGCATTTTTCGGTATGCCTGCTGTGGCTGCGCTTCCAGCCATAATGCTTAAGTCAACATTGCTTGCAGGAATAGCGGGATACGTAGCTGCTCGATTCAATAAAGTTTCAATGCTTTTGCTTGCGGCAGTCGTGCTCGCTTATCAACTTGCAGGAACGTTGGGCGAATGGCTTATGGGCGCCACAATATACAATGCTTTTCAGGATTTCCGTATCGGTATCCCCGGCATTTTGACTCAAATCCTCGGCGGCTGGGCAGTGATTAACTTCCTTTTAAAGAAATAAGAAATCTTTATTAGCTAACATCAAAATAGTATAAAGCTACTCATTGAGGAATTGGTTTGCTTGGTGTGATGAATATTGAGGATTTTCGTGAATATTGCTTGTCGATGGAGGGGGTTACGGAAAAGACTCCCTTTGGAAAGTTTGCCCGGAGGTATGACTCAATACTTGTGTTTTATGTCCTCGACCACATGTTTTGTTTTGTGGATATGGATAACTTTTCGTTTGTTAATGTGAAGTCTACTCCTGAGGAGATTGAAGATATCAGGATTAACCATTCATCGGTCAGCAATCCCCTAAACCAAAGTCTCAAACACTGGATACAGCTCGATTTTAACGGCGATATACCTGACACCATGATTTACTCGCTTGTGAGACGGGCATACGATATTGTGAAAGAAAAATATACTAAAAAACATAGATAATGAGTATTATGAACCCCTTTGTGAGATTGGTCGTTACTACTACAGTAATAATAACATTCTTAAATATGACTGCTCAGGAAAAGAAATTGCCGGCACCATCTTTCAATGGAGGTATGCCGATGAATGAAGCTGTGGCTAACCGTCACAGCACACGTGTGTTTGACACAGCACGTGATATAGATGATGCCACGCTCGGTCAATTACTCTGGATTACCGCCGGTGTTAACCGTCCGGAAGCTAAATCAGAGAAAGAGGGGGCTCCTGCGAACCGCAGCAATCCCACAGCACTTAACAGGCAGGAAATCCGCCTGTTCGTGTTCGGTAAAGATGGCGTGTGGGAATACATCCCGTCAACTCATTCGCTTTCACATATAAAAGATGGCGACCATAGAAAATTGGTGGCTGGAAACAGTGAATTTTCTCAGGACTTTGTGATGGACGCTCCTTACTCCATCGTGTTCGTTGCCGATCTTACGAATCTGCCAGCCGGGGAGCCAACCAAATCAATGGCCCTTATTGACGCCGGAATTGCGTGTGAGAATCTAAATTTAGGCTGTGCATCGATGGGTGTGGCAACAGTGCCTCGTGCCACGATGGATTCAGCCGGAATATCTAAACTGCTCGGATTAACAGCGTTACAGATACCGATGATGAACAATCCGATAGGATATACAAAATAAAAATTAAGCTTTTTATAAAATATAAACCGATTTAACACTAAGTTATGGTGTTGAATCGGTTCTTTGTTGTAATTTTGCGGTGATTTTAGGCTAAAAAACATATTTACATAACATATTTTAGGTACAAGATTTTTTATTGTTTTAGGTTATGATTTTACAATGTGCAGTCCTGTTCGCCTTTTTGGCGTTGGGCGAGTTGATTGTGTATCTTACAGGCATCCCCATACCTTCGAGTATTATCGGCATGTTGTTGCTTGCAGGTGCTCTTAAAATGAGATTGGTCAGAGTGTTTTGGGTTGATAAAATCTCTGATTTTTTAGTGGGAAATCTCGGATTTTTCTTTGTGCCAGCCGGAGTAGGGCTTATGCGCTGTTTCGGGCTTATAGCCGACCAATGGTTGCCGATAATCGGAGCCACAGTAGTAAGTACATTTGTTATAATCGCAGTCACCGGTTGGGTTCACCAGTTGGTAAGACGCACATTCTCACCGCATCATGAGCTTTCTCGAGAATAAATTTTTCCTCATAGCATTGACGTTTGTAGTGTTCCTCGGTTCACGGTTCATACAGCGTCGCACAGGGCTTACGGTTCTTAATCCTATCCTTGTGTCAATAGTTTTGTTGATTGGTTTCCTGCTTGTCAGCGGAGTGCCCTACGAGACCTACGCAGTTAGCGGTGAGTACATAGATTTTTGGCTGAAACCTGCCGTGGTGGCTCTTGGTGTGCCGCTATATAGACAGTTGGAATCGATAAAAAAGCAACTTTTGCCATTGTTGCTTGCTGAAATTGCAGGCTGTGTGATAGGTATAGTTTCAGTCGTGGTTGTCGCCCAATTACTTGGAGCGACCAAAGAAGTTGTAGTGTCGCTCGCACCCAAGGCGGTCACCACACCGATAGCTATGGAGATTTCATCGGCGGTCGGTGGAATACCACCTTTGACAGCAGCGGTGGTAATATGCACCGGGATATTCGGCGGAATGGCTGGTTTTCGTATGGTGAAGATGAGCCGCATTAAGAGCCCGATAGCATCGGGAATCTCTATCGGCACTGCCGCTCACGCCATCGGCACTTCAGCCGCAATGGAAAAAGGGTACCGTTACGGAGCGTTTTCATCGCTCGGATTAACACTCAACGGTCTTTTTACGGCATTGCTCACACCCTTTATCCTGTCAATATTGGGAATAGATTGACAATTATGGGCTGATTTACTCATTTTATAAAAAAGTTTAAGTCAGTTCTATGTTAAAATTTTGTACCTTTGCGGAGGTAAATAAGATTTAATTCAGGAGATAGCTTGAAACAGGCTGTCGGTATTGAAAAAACAGACAGATAATAGATGGAAAAGAACTCGAAAATATATGTGGCAGGTCACCGTGGAATGGTGGGCTCGGCTATAGTCCGTGAGCTGAAACGCCAAGGGTATGACAATATCATAACACGTACCCATCACGAACTGGATCTCACCAATCAGCAGGCTGTTAATGACTTTTTTGCCGCTGAAAAACCTGAATATGTATTTTTGGCTGCTGCCAAGGTCGGAGGCATCGAAGCAAATTCCTCTGCTCTTGCCGATTTCATGTATGAGAATATGATGCTTGAGATGAACGTTATAAACGCTGCTTGGCGCAACGGCTGCAAGAAGCTTGAATTTCTCGGCTCGTCCTGCATATATCCCCGCATGGCTCCGCAGCCCATGCCTGAAAGCTGCCTGTTGACTTCAGAACTTGAAAAGACAAACGAGGCATACGCCCTTGCTAAAATATCAGGACTGAAATATTGCGAATTCCTTAACCGCCAGTATGGCACTGATTACATATCGGTAATGCCTACCAACCTTTACGGTCCCAATGACAATTACCATCCCACTCATTCACATGTGCTTCCGGCTCTTATACGCCGATTCCACGAAGCAAAGGAAGCCGGGCTTCCGGAAGTGGTATGCTGGGGCGACGGCTCACCATTGCGTGAATTCCTTTATGTCGATGATCTTGCTAACCTATGTGTGTTCCTCATGAATAATTATTCAGGGAATGAGACAGTCAATGCCGGTTCAGGTAAGGAGTTGACCATCAAGGAACTTGCCGAACTTGTGGCAAAGACTGTGGGTTACGAAGGACGCATAGTGTGGGACAGCAGCAAACCAAACGGCACCCCTCGCAAGCTTTTGGATGTGTCGAAAGCAGCTTCTTTGGGTTGGCGTTACACCACCGAATTGCCTGAGGGTATACGTCTTGCATACGCCGACTTCCTTAACAACCCTATGAGGGCTGAGGGATAAGGTGATTACGCATTTCGCTTTTTAACTACGTAAATAAAAACATTAAAAATACCGCTGATTAATTATGAATATTGCAATTGTTGGCACAGGTTATGTAGGACTCGTTTCCGGTGCTTGTTTTGCCGAAATGGGTATCGATGTCACATGTGTGGATATCGATGAGAAGAAAATACAACGTCTGCTCGACGGGGAGATACCCATCTACGAGCCGGGTCTTGATGACTTGGTGAAGCGTAATGTCGATGCCGGACGTCTGCATTTCACTACCGACCTCACCACGTGTCTTGATGATGTTGAGGTGGTATTTTCGGCTGTCGGCACTCCTCCTGACGAAGATGGCTCAGCCGACCTGAAATATGTGCTTGAAGTGGCACGTACTTTTGGACGTAACATAAAGAAATACACTATTCTCGTCACCAAATCAACCGTTCCGGTGGGTACTGCGCTCAAAGTGAAGGCTGCCATCCTTGAGGAACTTGAAAAACGTGGTGAAACAGTGGAATTTGAAGTGGCTTCCAACCCTGAATTCCTTAAGGAAGGTGCTGCAATCAAGGACTTTATGTCACCCGACCGTGTTGTGGTAGGTGTCGAGAGCGAACGTGCCCGCAAGGTGATGACCAAGCTTTACCGTCCGTTCCTAACCAACAATTTCCGTGTCTATTTCATGGATATACCTTCGGCTGAGATGACCAAGTATGCCGCTAACGCCATGCTTGCCACCCGTATCTCGTTTATGAATGACATTGCCAATCTCTGTGATCTTGTCGGAGCGAATGTTGACCATGTGCGTAAGGGTATAGGTACTGATGCCCGCATCGGTTCTAAGTTCCTCTATTCAGGTTGCGGTTACGGCGGTTCATGTTTCCCGAAGGATGTAAAGGCTCTCGCCCATACCGGCAAGGAACATGGTTACACCATGGGTGTGATTGAGGCTGTAGAGGCTGTGAATGAACGCCAGAAGTCAATCGTATTCCACAAACTCCAGCAACAGCTTGGCGACCTCAGAGGTAAGACCATTGCTTTATGGGGACTTGCGTTCAAACCTGAGACCGATGATATGCGTGAAGCTCCCGCATTGGTGATCATCGACAAACTTGTCGAAGCCGGTGCGACAGTCAAAGTATATGACCCTGTGGCAATGGATGAATGTCGCCGCCGTATCGGTGATAAGGTCACATATTGCAAGGATATGTATGATGCGGTAATTGATGCCGATGCCATCGCCTTGGTGACTGAATGGAAAGAATTCCGTGTGCCTTCATGGACAGTGATCAAGAAGGTGATGAAATCGCCTGTCATAGTGGATGGCAGAAACATCTACGACAAAGAAGATGTGTTGTCGGAAGGCTTCCACTATACAGCTATAGGTAAATAAAATAAATCCGATACGTACCAACTTTATTACAGCGCATGGTCACTTATGGCTATGCGCTGTTTTTGTTAGGATTAAATTTTTTGTTAAGATTAAATAAGGAAAAGATCATACATTAGAACGAGACTTTTTGTATCTTTGCAACAGTGCCCAAGGGTGTTAAATACTATATATGTTGATTATGGCAAAGAGGTTTTCATTATTGGTTGTTATGGCTACAGTCATCGCCACCCTTACTGCGCAAGTAGTGAAGAGCGATGGTGCTGTCACCTTGCCGGGAAGTCCTGTGAATAGTGAAAATGATTCTTTGCGTGTGCAGAGAAATGACAGTGCCATATCAGTGAATAATAACACGAGGAATCTGCCGTTGACCTACGACGAGCAGATAAGGGTGCTCAATGCACGCTACAAAGCGACGCATCCGGTTAATGATGTCAAGACGCTCACTGCCCCGGAGTTTTCACTCGCTTTACCGGTGCCCGGGTTAATAGCATCGTGGGATGGAGGTGGTGTTTTCGGCAACACTTCTATGTATTCCTTGCCCGGCTTTATGGGGGTGGAGAGCGGACGTATAGGTATTTATCAGAACCTCGGACGGTTCTCGTTAACGGCATACGGCGCAGCTGAAAAATATGGCTATTTAAACGGGCTTGACCGCACCGTGGGGTTTGGAGGATCGCTCTCTTATCAAGCGTCTGACCGTATAAGTTTCACGATTTTTGGAAGCTACTACTCACCGATACGAGGTGCCGGAGGTGCTCAGGCTGGTTATATGTCAATACCTTCATTTGGCGGGTATATGGATTACAGATTCAGTGACCATTGGGGGGTGCAGGTCGGCGCACAAAGCTATCGCTCATCAGCCACAGGTGAATGGCATCCTCAACCTATACTTAAACCGTATTATCAGATTAATAAGGATACTAAGATCGGTATGGATGTCGGTGGAATACTGTACAATCTGTTATACTATAATAAAAACAGGTCCATGAGGAGAATGCAGAATCCCACTATTCCTATCCCTCGCATGGGCGATCTTCCTGTAGGACCGAGAGAATGATTTCTCGGATATTCGGTTTGGATTAAATCGCAGAAATTTTATTTACAAATTGAAAAATTCGCACTCTTTTTGAAATTTGGCATAGTATCTTTGCAGTGTTAACTTAATACTAAATACCATGAAACGAATTTCAAAAAAAGCTTACGAGGGTTTTAATCAAAGAGTTATTGCCGCATTTAGGAGTATTGATCCATATTTTCTTGACGGGATAGGGATTGTGATGGGAATGATAGACCTTTTCCTCGGCGGGAAAGATGTGATGTTTAAAGTTCGCAGCAAGGAGGTGAAATTGGTTTATGCACTCCTGTTGCCGGAGGTTGAAAAGGCAGTGGAGCGTTCGGAGCGTGCGCGTGCCAATGCGGCGCGACGACGTGAAAAGAAACTTGCCGAGAAGGAAGCCGCATTAAAGAAGGAGAATGAAAAGAATAAGAATAACGAGACTGTGATTTCACAAGAAGAGAAAGAAGCAGTCAAGTCTATTGGTGCGGATATTCGTGTTGATGCGGATATTCGTGCGTCACGGGATGTGAAGATGGTGGAAGATGTTAAAATACCAATTTATAGGAGTGGTAATCTAAAGGGTGATATTCCAAATTAAATTTGTACCTTTGTACCGCTTTAAACATACATTATGCTCATGAAAAAAATTAAGTCTAAAATATCCGGTGCTATTGTTGCGATGATGTGTTTGGGAACAGGGATGGCATACGGACAATTCTCAGCTCCGAGACGCGCATACGTCGAACATCTTGTCACCACTGACCATAATGATAGAATCTACTGTACCGGCGAGGATACCAAAATCACGATTGAGGCATATAAAGGAGGACTCCCTTTGGACTCGGTATGGGTTAAATATTCGTTAGGCGATGAGATGATGAAGCCGGAAGTGAGCGATTCCACAATGTTCGAAGCCGGGAAGGCTATGATAGATCTCGGCACTCGCTCTGAACCGGGTTTCCGCACATGCAATCTCCGATTCACTGTGTATGGTAAAGATTATTCCGACATAGTGAAAGTGGCTTACAGCCCCGAGGATATAGAAAGTGTGATAACCGATCCTAAGGATTTCGATAAATTCTGGAAAAAGGCTTTGGCTGATGCTGCGAAAGTGGATTTAGCTCCTGAGATAACCCCATTGCCTGAAAAATCCACTGAAAATGTGGAAGTTTCACTTGTAAAAATAAATGTTGGTCCCGACGGACGGCATTTCTACGGGTATCTGGCACGACCCAAAGACGGAAAGAAACATCCCGTGCTTTTCTGTCCTCCCGGAGCCGGAGCCAATCGCATCTCACCCTACACTAAGTACAGCGACGAGGGTTTCATATATCTGAGCATAAATATCCATGACGGTTGCAATCCCGAGCTTGGAGAAGATGAATATGCCGCTGCGAAAGCTTTGACCGAAGGGTATAACCGCAGAGGTATTGAATCGCCTGAGACTTTTTATTACCGTGACGTGTATGCAGGATGTTCAAGGTGCATAGATTTCCTATGCTCACTTCCTGATTGGGATGGAAAAAATGTGGCTGTGACCGGTGGAAGTCAGGGCGGGGCGTTGTCAATAATAACAGCTGCCTTGAACCCCAAAGTTACGGCATGTTCCCCATTTTATCCCGCTCTCTGCGATGTGACAGGCTTCCTACACGGCAGAGCCGGAGGATGGCCCAAGTATTTCAAAGGTGGCGATGAGCCTGAGGGGACTGAGAAGACCTTGCCTTATTACGATGTGGTGAATTTCGCCAAGCGTCTGAAATGCCCTGTTTTCTATTCGTTCGGATATAATGATGAGACTTGCTCTCCCACATCCACATATAGCGCATACAATGCCATAAAGTCACCGAAGATCCTCGAAGTTACCCCGACAAGCGGTCATTGGCGCTATCCTGAAACAAATGATAATTCTGTAGCGTGGTTGAAACGGTTGGCAGGTATCTAAAAATTAATCCATTATGAAGCGTTTCGTATGTCTTCTGCTTTCGGGTATATTGGGATGCATTGTTTGTTTGGCTGAAGTGTCAGGTAGGGATGATGACCCGACAGGGAAACACCGTTTTGGCTTAAATGGTGCTTTGACTTCAAGTGACACATGGCAAATGGAGATGGAGTATCATTACATGTTCCTACCATATATCGGAGTCGGAGGCTCGTTCGGTATGTGGAAACAGTATTATTATGACGGACTTCCCGGTGGTAGTGACTGGTGGCTGATTGATGACGATGAGTATATTTCGAATCTTTATCTGCGCCCCTCACTGGTGTTGATAAGCCCCGCATTGCTGAAAATTCGTGATGCGAAAATCAAACTGTTGGCTGAGCCGGGAATCATGATGAATGTGCCTTATCAATGCGTCGGTATTGATATATATGAGAATGGGGTGCCGGTTGATTATGTCACACGAAGCTCCTCCAAGGGTCAATGGTGTGCCATTGATTGCCGTGCCGGCGTGAATGTGACAATAGGTCCGATTAATGTCTCAGCCGGGTATCTCATCTCGAACTTCAATATCTATGGCATATCACGCAACATAGAATTTCGTGGCGAGAAATTCAGCAAATATTATCCTAACAAACGCTATTTGCAAGGCGCATTTCTCTCCCTGACATGCAATATATAATAGCATGTCAAATTATCATCGTAATATTACTTCTTGTTAGTCCGGGCTGGTGTGTTTGTCTGCCTGACGGAAAAACCTCCGGCATTGTAGGTAAACCATCATACGCGGTTTTTGAAATGAACTGATTAAACCATTGATGATTCAGTGCAAAGATACTAAGATTTCATTATTAAATTCAGAACTGCTTTAAACTTTTTATTTTTTAAGATTTGAAGCTATTTTCGAGATGAATTATTAGCTCGATGAGGGAGCTTAGCGAGCTAAGTGACCGAAGAGATGCTGATAATTCAGCCGAAAAGAGCTTCAAAGATTGAAAACAGGATAATTTTCAGCCTGAGTTTAGCATTTTATAAAAAGTTTAAATCAGTTCGCGAGTTAACAGATTTGAACTTGTTGCAATATGTGAGGAAAAATTCGTAACTTTGCAACCTGATACCGAAAACCACAATATAAATGGCAGATAACTCACTTTTGGCTCGCCTTGACGGCATAGAATCACGATTTGAAGAGGTCGGGACTCTTATCACTGACCCCTCGGTGATTCAAGATATGAAACGTTATGTCCGTCTCACCAAGGAATATAAGGATTTGGAGAAGTTGACTTCCGTGACTCGTCATTATCGCACATTGTTAGGTAATATAGATGAGGCGCATGAAGTATTGGCTTCGGAAAATGATCCGGAACTCCGGCAGATGGCAAAGGAGGAGCTTGATGCCGCCACTGAGGCTATTCCGGCGCTTGAGGAAGAGATAAAGCTATTGCTGATACCTGCCGACCCCGAGGACGGTAAGAATGCTATCCTTGAAATAAGGGGTGGCACAGGTGGTGATGAAGCTGCCATATTTGCAGGAGATCTCTACAAGATGTACACCAAATATTGCGAGTCAAAGGGTTGGAACGTGGCTGTCACCAGCTTTAGCGAAGGTGCGGCTGGCGGTTTCAAGGAAATCGTGATGGCTGTGACCGGCGAAAACGTATATGGCACTTTGAAATACGAGAGTGGAGTGCATCGTGTGCAGCGAGTACCTGCCACCGAGACTCAGGGCAGAGTACATACATCAGCCGCCACTGTGGCAGTGCTTCCCGAGGCAGAGGCTTTTGACGTGGAGATAAATGAAGGTGAAATAAAGTGGGACACATTCCGTTCGGGTGGTGCCGGCGGTCAGAATGTCAACAAAGTGGAGTCGGGTGTGCGTTTGCGTTACATGTGGCGCAATCCTAACACGGGCGAGACTGAGGAAATCCTGATTGAATGTACCGAAACCCGTGACCAGCCGAAGAACAAGGAACGCGCGCTTAGCCGCCTTCGCACATTTATCTACGACAAGGAACATCAGAAGTACATTGATGATATAGCCTCTCGCCGTAAGACAATGGTTTCTACCGGTGACCGTTCGGCAAAAATACGTACCTACAATTATCCTCAGGGACGTATCACCGACCACCGTATAAATTATACCATCTACAATCTACAGGCATTCATGGACGGTGAGATTCAGGATGTCATAGACCAGCTCACAATTGCCGAAAATGCTGAAAAGCTGAAGGCTGCAGAACTTTAAAAACCTTGTGTGATATGTCAAGATTCAGCTTTTTTACCATTGGAATGTTATATCTGATGAGTGCGTTATGCGCTCCAGATATTGCTGCTGCCGAACAGCGTCACTCAAAGGCCTCCCAGTCATATATGGCTGATAAGGAGATATCTTTTGAAATGAACAGTGCGACAGGCTTTGTGCGTATACCGGCAGAATACAATTGGGTTAAGGAATATAGTCTTGGCGAAATGAATACACCGGTTGTCAAAAATAAAATCGATGTGAAGGATCGTAACTACCGATTCACCATCGGTGTTGAGGAACTTAGAAAATTATGTGGCACCGGGGCTCGCAGATTGCCGATAAAGACAAAGATTATAGATGTAAGAAGCAAGAAAGAGAAATCATTCCACATCACACGCCTTATGGTCAGATTCAGATCTAAAGGTGGCGCAGATGTGCAGGTCAGTGGCTACATTTTTGATAAATAACAGAATATAAATTAAAACATAATATATGAACCGCTCACAACTTATTGAAAACATCCGTCGCAAGGGTTCGTTTCTTTGCGTAGGGCTCGACACCGACATCAAAAAAATACCGGCACATCTTCTTAATGAGGAGGATCCGATATTCGCTTTTAACAAAGCGATAATTGATGCGACCGCGCAGTATTGTGTGGCTTACAAACCTAACACCGCTTTTTATGAAAGCCTTGGTGTGGACGGTTGGAAGTCGCTTGACCGTACGGTTAATTATATACGTGAGAATTATCCTGACCAGTTGGTAATAGCTGACGCAAAACGCGGCGATATAGGTAACACCTCTTCGCTGTATGCGCGGGCGTTTTTTGAAAACATGAATGTCGATGCTTTGACTGTGGCTCCCTATATGGGTTTCGACAGCGTGAAGCCATTTATGGATTATGAAGGTAAGTGGGTGATTCTGCTTGCCCTCACTTCAAATCCCGGCAGCCGTGATTTCCAATTCCTTACCGATATGACAGGTACGCGTCTGTTTGAGCATGTGCTTGAGACTGCACGTCAGTGGGGCAATGAAGATAAACTTATGTTTGTGGTTGGCGCAACTCAGGGTGGAATGTTCTCTGAGGTTAGACGTGTGGCTCCGAATAATTTCTTGCTTGTTCCCGGTGTCGGCGCACAGGGCGGTAGCCTTGAAGAGGTCGCAAAATGGGGTATGACACTTGACTGCGGTCTGATAGTGAACTCGTCACGCGGTATAATCTATGCTTCTAACGGAGAGGATTTCGCGGAAGCGGCAGCTTCAGAAGCAAGAAAGCTTCGTGACCACATGACCATATTACTGTCAACTCACGGAGTGATCTAAGAAGCTTGCAAAATATAAACTTAAAAATGACCAACGGCGTGAAAACGCAAGATGTCACATTCGAAATATTCCACACCATATCTCCGCTAAAGGAGATATGGGTGGATTTTGATGTTTTATCCCTGCAGCTGATAGAGGATGGAAAGAAGAAACCGATAGAGTATTCTTTCTATCAAAGTTATGCTTGGAATGAGTTTGTAGAGGAATATTACAAGCAACATTCATCACGGTTCAAGCGGTTGGATTACATCTTAATGAAGGTGGATGGCGAGCCTAAGGCTATATTGCCGTTGCGGGTCACTCTTTTCCCTAAGCGAAAGATTGAAATGACCTCATGGCGCACAGCCGGTATATGCAATGCGGTGTCGCCTTGGAATGTCGCAGGTCACGAGAATGTTTTTAAATCGCTTATCGGCTTTATGACTGAGCGGTATAAAGGATATGAAATCCGCCTATTCGACATGCCGGTTGAAACTTCGTTTGTTAAAGCGCTGGCGGAATTGCCCGGAGCGAAGGAATCGTTGCGTGACAGCTATCACATACCGCTGAAGGATTTTGAAAATTTCGACGCTTATTATCTCTCTTTGAGCAAGAAGCTCAGACACAATATCCAGACCCGCAGCAATCATTTCACTCATGGCGATTTGCGCTGGGAATTGAAAATCTACGACAAAAATAATCCTCCTACCGAAAAGCAGTGGCTGAGTATATGGCGTATATTTTATTACCGTAAACTTCAATGGAATAAAAAGGCATCCAACTTTTTCCGTCGGATAGTGTGCGAGTGGGAAGCCCGCAGGGAGGTGAAAAGCGGAATGAAGGTGGCGAGCTTCAATGCTCTCGACGAAGCCCGGCTATTTGTTTATGAAATCAATGGTGAGCCGGCTGCTTTTGTTTTCTGCTATGTCGCCGACGGGTATATAGTGGTGCCAAAATTGGCTATCGACATGCGTTTCCGCACACATGCCCCCGGCATACTGATGCTTAAAGAGATAATGAAATGGTGTTACGACAACGGTATAAAGGACTTTGACCTGTGTCGTGGTGAAGAGCCATACAAACAACAGATGGGTGGCATCCCATCCCAACTTTCAAGAGTTAAAATAAAAAACTGACAAATATGAAACGAATTAAACTGCTCGCAATTGGAATGTTGTGCGTCTCTGCAATGGCGCAGGGTCAGGATTATGACCATTATTTCCAAGACAAGACATTGCGGTTGGATTACATATTAGGAGCAACACCGAACGGTGATCGCACTGTGCTCCTTGACGCACAGTCATCGTTACCCGGATGGGCAGGTCGCCGGCATCATCTGAAGGAATTGCCGCTTGCCGGGAACGGATCGGTGACAGTTTGTGACGAGGCTACCGGCGACACAATCTATCGCACATCCTTCTCGTCGTTGTATAATGAATGGCTTTCAACCGATGAAGCCACAACCACTCCCAAGGGTTTTGAGCATACAGTGTTGGTGCCTTATCCTAAAGCCCCGGCATTGATTGACATAGACCTGTATAACAGCCGCCATGAAAGCATGGCACGTATGCGTCACCGTATGGATCCAGCCGATATTCTTATCAGCAAGAAAGGGGAGAAGGATGTGACTCCTCATAAATACATCCACAAGGGTGGAGATCCCAATAAAGCGATAGATGTCGCTATCCTTGCCGAGGGGTATACCACAGCTGAAATGGATAGCTTCTATCGGGATGCTGAAATAGCTGTTAAGTCCATATTGGATTATGAGCCGTTTAAAAGCCATGCAGGTGATTTTAATTTCGTGGCAGTGGCAAGCCCGTCGGCTGAAAGCGGTGTCAGCGTGCCTCGTCTCGGTGATTGGAAGTCAACCGCATTTTCATCTCATTTTAGCACTTTCTACAGCGACCGTTATCTCACTTCGCTACATCTGAAAGATATTCATAACGCATTGGCTGGAATACCCTACGAGCATATAATAATATTAGCCAACACACCCGAATATGGCGGTGGAGGCATATATAACAGTTACACTCTCACAGCTGCAGGGCATAAGATGTTTAAGCCTGTAGTGGTTCATGAATTCGGACACAGTTTCGGAGGTCTTGGCGACGAATACTTCTACGAGGGAGACGTAATGGACGATTCATATCCCAAGGATGTAGAGCCATGGGAGCCGAACATCACCACTCTGGTTGATTTTGACAGCAAGTGGAAGAACCTTTTGCCAAAGGATTGTCCGATACCTACCCCGGTAAGTGAAGCTGCCAAATATCCGGTTGGCGTCTATGAGGGTGGGGGATACTCGTTCCATGGAGTGTTCCGCCCTGCCGATGACTGCCGTATGCGCACCAACACAGCTCCGGCGTTCTGCCCGGCATGTCAGAAGGCTATGGATAACCTGATAAACTTCTATGTGAATGAATAAAAGTCAGGAAATGGCAGGTTAATGATGGCTAATTGCAGTCTTAGTGAAAGAAAGTGAAAATAAATTTGATGAAGTTTTTGTTAAATCAATAATATTCACTACCTTTGCACCGCCATTACGAATCTAAGTGCCCTACCAGCACATTTTCAACACTTTGATAATAATATAACCACGAAATAAAAATGAAAGCAGACATCCATCCTTCAAATTATCGCGAAGTAGTTTTCAAAGATATGTCAAATGATGAAATCTTCATCACTCGTTCTACTATCGCTTCAAAGGAGACAATAGAAGTTGATGGCGTGACCTATCCTTTGGTCAAGCTTGAAATCACCAGCTCTTCTCACCCCTTCTTCACTGGTAAGCAGAAGCTCGTTGACACCGCAGGTCGTGTTGATAAGTTCATGAGCCGTTACGGAAACCGTAAGAAGAAATAATAATTATCCCCGAGAGGAGATTTTAAGAGATAATCGGGAGTTGCAATCAGTTGCGACTCCCGATTTTTTTATTGACTGAATGAAGATATTCAGTGTTTATTGGGTGTGGGATATTGCTATAAGTTATTTCTTCCTGTTGAGTCAAGATACTGTGCTTCTGACAGTTTGAACAGTCCGTAAGCGGATATATAGTCATCCTTAGCCTGACGGTCAAGAGCCTGAGCATCCAAGAGGTCAGTAATGGTGCTCATACCGGCTTCATAGTAAGCCTTATTCAGTCGGAGGTTTTCTTCGCTTTGGGTTATAGCCTCACGGGCAATCATCATTTTGCGATGGGCGGCAGTGAGATTGTCCCATTTGTCCGACATCTCTATTTCAAGTTTTTGACTCAGATTATCAAGTTCGGTACGGGCGTTTCCCAGTTCGAGAGATTTACGCTTTATGGCATGTGAGCCACCCCACCAGCCGGAGATAGGCACTGATATGGTTGCCATTACACCGCCAAAGTTGTGATTCTGATTGAACACGTTGTGATAGAACCAGCCAGCACCGACAGCGACTTTAGGCAGGTTTTGTCCTATCTCCATTTTGCGTTCCAAATTTTTGGCTTCGACATTTTTCACAAGCAACTGATGATCGTTGGTAAGCCTCAGCGCATCGGCAGGATTCACATACAACTCTTTCGGATATGCTGGCACGGAGTCGGGAACTTCACTTGTCACGTCGATATTTTTAGTGGGTCCAAGACCTATCTGTTGCGCAAGCAGCATCTTCATCAGCTCTATCCCGTTTTCAAGGTCTACGAGGTCGGCACGGTAGCTGTTTCGTTTTAGCTCTACCTTCAGATAGTCGTTCATTGTCGCTACTCCGACATCAACGGCAGTCTTTACCTGTAGTCCGAGTGTGTCGAGTGTGGTTATGGCACTTTCCAAGGTGTGTTTGGTGGCTTTAAGTGTCACAAGTTGCCAGTACAGAGCCTCAGTCTGCAACTGCACTTGGTCGGCAGTCTGCTCCTTGCGTATGCGGGCGGCTTCTTCACCTACCTTAGCCAATTTATTGCCATTTACAATCTGACCACCCATAAACACAGGCTGGAGCGCCCATATCCCGGCAGCTTTACCTTTATCTATTATTCCGAGAGTAAACAGGTCAAGCACGGTATATTGTATCATATCGTGGTTAGTGCGGAATGCGGAAGCACTTGCGGAAATCTCAGGGAAATACTTTGTAAAAGCTTCCTTGCCTGTCTCTTTAGCCGCACGCACGTTATTGTCGGCAGTGCGGATCTCGGCATTGCTTGCAAGCGCCATCTGTTTGCACTGTTCGAGCGTGAACACTGAATCAGCCATGGTCTCCGTCATCGAAGATTGTGCCAAAGCGGACGATGCTGTCAGGAGGTATATGATTAATAAATTTATACTTTTCATTGTCTTGATATTTTTGAGTGTGGATTCAAACACATTTATCAAAGAAGGTGGGTCTCAAGCGGTTGCTCAAGGGGTTTGTCGGCTCCTTTTTGCCTGCACTTCATCATGCTGTAAGCCACCGGTATGACTGTCAGTATGAATATCATTGTTATGGGTGTGCCCCAGAAGATCACAACACCCATAGGCTTCCATAATGCGCTGTTTCCGGTCACCATCGGTAACACACCCATAGTGGCGGCAGCCGAGGTAAGGAATATCGGGCGCATTCTACGCTTCGAAGCGTTGAGCACGGCGTCGTACATTGTCTGACCTTGGTTTCTCAACTCTTCGGCATAGTCAAGCAGCACGATTGCGTTTCGAACCAATATACCCATCAGGGAGACTATACCCAAAACACATGTGAGTGACAGAGCGGTATCCTGTATGATTAGTCCGATGGCGGCTCCCGGTACACACAGGAGAAGTGATAGAAGCAGAAGTATGGAGGTGTCTGCCTGAGCATAGTGGAACAGCAGGATGAAGAATATGACAGCGACTGCCATTGCCAATCCTGAGAGAATCTCAGGCAAAGTGTCCATTGTGTTTTCCCATTCGCCACCTTTACTAATCTGTATACCGGCAGGGAGATGCATTTTATTAATGCTGTCGGTCAACGCTATCGTACGGTCTATGACATTGACATTACGCTGAACTTCCGATATCAATGACACGGTATATACTCCGTTGTAATGGGTCAGCATACCCGGATGCCATTGCGGTGTGATGGATGAAATCTGTCGCAAAGGCACAGTACTTAGACCGATCACCGGCATTGGTTCCTCTTCAAGGTCGCTCACATTGCTCAGATGTGAAGTACCGGTCTTGAGAGTCACAGGTATGCCATAGTCACCTTCCCATACGGTCGCAACAGGGAGCCCCTGAGAGTAACGAAGGGCAAGAGTGGTTTCTATAAGAGTGGAATTAAGCCCAAGGCGTTCAGCACGTATTTTGTCAGGGCTAATCAAGGCTGAGGCAAGAGGATTGTCGAGCGATGTGCGGACATTACGTAATCCCGGCACACGACGAGCCACTGCGGCTACAGAATCAACCACTCGTTGCAATGTTGCCGGATCGGCTCCTGAAAATTTTATCTGTATCGGATAGTCGGCTGTGGAGTAGCTGAGTTGCTTAAATCTCACAAACGCATCAGGGAAGTAGCTCTCATACTTTTCGGTGTATTCATTCAAGACTTCTATGGTAGCTTCATTGCTTTTGGTATTGACAATGAACTGAGCGAAGTTAGGACCTCCGACCTGAGGTGCGTATGTTGCTTGGAATCTTGGAGAGGAGCAACCATGGAATGAAGCTATAGACACGACTCTCGGATCCTTGGAAATAATACGTTCGAGAGAATCGGCTATCATGGTGGAGCGTTCTACCGAGGCACCCCTCGGAAGATTTATCTCCACGGCAAACTGGTTTCGCTCGGCGATAGGCATAAGCTGTAGCGGACGAGAGATGAACAGCCAACCACCTATAATTATACATAACACACCGATGACAATCGTGGTCTTTGGGAAGCGGAAGCACCAGTCGATGACCTTATTGTAGAAATTCTGCATGGAGATAAAAAAGCTGAATTTCTTTTTCCCCGATTCGAGAGCTTCACGCTGCAATTTATAGATAGGCTTTTTGATGAGTCGGTATTGCATATATGGCACGAGCAGTTCAGCCACAAGCAATGATACTAAAAGAATAATGGTCATGCCCCACGGGAAGTCGGTAAGGAAGTCACGGAACATACCCTTAATAGTGATGAGGAACGGGAAGAATGTCACAGATATGGCAAGCGTGGCTGAGAATATGGCTTTGAAAAATTCCGTTCCCGATCGCAGGGTCGCTGAATAGTGATCCATACCTTCCGATATGAGTTCCACATAATCATCAATGATGACCACTGAGTTGTCAACAATCATACCCAACGTCACTATAAGACAAGCGAGGGTCACAGTGTTAAGCTCGATGCCAAAAGCGTAGAACAAGCCGAGTGAAATAAATATCGCAATCGGGATTGTCGATGCGGCAATCAAAGCCACATTAAATGGCAAAAGCAACATTATGACTACCACTACCGCTATGATGGCGACAAGTAGCTCAACGAGGAAATAGTTTACAGAGCTGTTGACCACTACCGGCTGGTCGGTGATTTTAAATAAGGTGACACTTTCGGGGATTTCAGATTTGAAAGCTTCAATCTGTTTGTCAACCTCCTTACCCATCTCTACTATATTATAACCTTCCTTCATCTGCACACTGAGCAGGATACATTTCTGGAAGTTATTGGTTATGTAGCTGTCAGGGTCGGGATATTCTCTTTTGATATCAGCGATATCTCCAAGTTTTACAATGCTTCCGTCGGGCATTGACAGCACAATCATCTCGGCGATGTCAGCTATAGAATTAGCCGAACGCTTCACGATGATGGGCTGTGTGTAATGTCCGTTACGCAACGCTCCTCCGGTGGTCTGAAATCCCTGAGCGAGTAGAGTTGCGCCAACGGTTGTCTCGGAGAGCGCATAATGCTTAAGCTTTTCGGGATTGAGATACACGGCAAATTCCTCTTTCTGCTTTCCGGAAACGGTCATGGTTCCCACGCTTTCAACCGTGCGTAACCTGTCCTTAAGATCGTCCATGTAATCGCCAAGCTCGCGATAGGTTTTATCTTCGCTCTGCATGGTTATCAGCAGGGCAGAGGTGTCGCCGAAATTACTGAGTGTTTCCACTGCAAGCACTCCGGGAGGGAGGGTCAGTTTCGCTTGCTCCATCCCTATCTTAAACTCATTCCAGAAGGGTTTGGAGTCAGAGACATTGTTGTCGAGCTCGACAAAAATAATCAGCATCCCATCTGAAATCTGCGAATGTGTCTTCTTTTTATCGACCTCTTTGTAGGAGAAAACATAGTCTTCAAGAGGTTTTAGGACCTCCTGTTCGATCTGTTCGACAGTCGCTCCCGGATATACGGCAGCAACCACACCTTCACGTATGGTAAATGACGGAAATTCGTTTTTATCCATCACTTTCAGCGCATATATGCCAAAAGCGATGAGCACACACACCAGCAGTATCACCTCCTTGCGGTACTTCAGTCCGGCGACAACCAACGGGTTGGGTCGAAGCTGAGGGGTAGGTGTGGTTTTTGGATTTGATGTATATGATGAAGCCATAGTAAGACAATAGTTAGGTTTGGTTATTTCGCAGATACTGACACTTCAGTTCCTGTGCTCACTTTCTGCATCCCTGAGACTATCACGCTATCGCCGACGGCAAGTCCGTTCTTAACGATAACGCCGTCAGGAGAAAATTCATCGACAGTGACAAATTTTCTGATAGCCTTACCGTCTTTGACTGTCCATACAAACTGCCGATTGTCGGCATCAAGAAGTACCGACTGGGACGGGAGGATAAATGATGCGTGTTGGGGTTGTGCTGAATTATCTGATTTTTCAGAGCTAATAGACATGGAACCGATCATGCCGGGGAGAATTTTACCGTCGGGATTCGGGATACTGAATTTGACAGTGTATGATCGGGTCAACGGATCAGCCACAACAGCTTTCTGGCTGATTTTACCTTCCACTTTCAAACTGTCGAGTCCGTCAAGGATTACATTCGCAGTACATCCGTCACTAAAGTTGGATATTTCCTCTTCGGGAACAGATATTGCCATGCGGATATCGTTGAGATTAACAATCCGCAGGATTGGTTGGGCAGCTATCACAGTCTGTCCGTCATCTGAAAGTTTTTCAGACACATATCCTGATATTGGTGAATGGATGGTGGCATCACCTACCGCTCTGTTGGCAAGTGCCGCAGCATTTTCAGCCTGTTTCAATTTTGACTGTACCTCCACCCATTTGATGTCGGGGAGGGCGTTTGCGTCGTGCAGTTTTTTTAGACGTCCGTATGCATCACGGGCTTCTTCAAGTTCAGCCTGAGCAATGTTGTTGGCGTTCATCAGGCTTTCATCCTTGATTCGTGCCAACAGTTGCCCCTTGCTCACTTTATCACCGACCTCAGCGTAAATTCTGGTTATGGTTCCCGGGACGGAGAAGCTTACGGTAGTGGCATCTGCCGATTCGACAGTGCCGGAAAATACTCTGTCGGAATTGCCGGTGCTGTTCCCCTGCATAACCTTCACGCTTACCTTAACCGGAGGAATAGTTGTGGGAGTATCGTGTTTTTTACATCCGCTAATAGCGACACTTGTTGCCAACATGATTGCTATAGGGATAATGGGATGCTTAATAGTGTTGAAACGTGTCATAATAAATCAGGTGTGTTTAATTGATTTTAAAACAAATTTACATAACATTAAGTTTTCAAATATATATGTATATGAAAACGGCAGCATCCGTCACGGATACCGCCGTTTCAATCTATGAGACTTTAAACTGATTTCTTAAAAAATAAAAAGTTTAAATCAGTCCTTCTGAAAATCCCCAACCGGGGAAATTCAAGTTAGTTTAATTCTTTATAGCATCGGAGAGGGACTGGAATGCAATACTGATGCCTTCCTTGTCCTTACCGCCGGCTTGAGCGAAACCGGGTTGACCGCCACCGCCACCCTTGATGGCTTTGGCTGCCTCGCGGACGATTGTTGATGCGTTGTAGCCTTGCTTAACGAGGTCGTCAGTGAAAGCCACAGTCAAAAGCGGTTTGCCAGCCACATCCACAGTCGCAGCTATGAAGGCTGTGTTTTCGGGTGACATCTGTCTTACACCGAATGCGACATTTTTCACTACATCTGCCATGCGTACACCTCCGAGCGACACAACTTTGATGCCGTTTACGGTTTCTGCCTTTCCAAGCAGCTCGCGGGTGAGGTTGCGAACACGCTCTTGGAAAAATTCTTCAGCCTGTTTGCGAAGCTCGGCATTTTCAGTGATTGACTTGCGAAGAGCCTGAAGGATATCGGGTGCATTGTGGAGCATTTCGCCAATCTCACGCATGTTGTCGGCAACATGGTCAATGAGGTCTTCGGCAACACCTGCCGTTACGGCTTCGATACGGCGTATACCGGCAGCGATGCTTGACTCAGAGACGATGCGTATCATACCTATGTTACCGGTGTTGGGAACGTGTGTACCACCGCAGAGCTCAACAGAGTCGCCATACTTAACCACACGTACTTCCTCACCATATTTTTCACCGAAGAGTGCCATAGCGCCCATCTGCATAGCTTCAGCTATAGGCATAGAGCGATGCTCATCAAGGGGTATTGCTTTGCGTACATTGGCATTTGCGATGCGCTCAGCCTTGCGAAGTTCTTCGGGAGTGACTTTCTGGAAGTGAGAGAAGTCGAAGCGAAGCATTTCGGGGGTCACGTATGAACCTTTCTGCTCAACATGTGTGCCGAGCACCTGACGCAATGCTGCGTGAAGCAGGTGAGTGGCAGTGTGGTTACATTCTGTGGCACGGCGGTTTGCCTCGTTTATCTTAGCCTCGAATGTGGCAGTGACATCGGCGGGGAGTTTCTTTGCAAGATGTACGGCTTGACCGTTTTCACGTTTAGTGTCGTAGATTTCAATAGTCTCATCGCCGTTGATAAGCCAACCGCTATCACCGACCTGACCACCCATTTCAGCATAGAAGGGGGTGACGGAAAGAACTATCTGATAAAACTCCTTATTCTTCTGCGATACCTTGCGGTAACGGAGTATCTGAGTGGGAGCGGAAGTTTCGTCGTAACCCACAAACTCAGTTTCACCCTCACGAACAGTAACCCAGTCGGTAGCCTCAACGGCAGCGGCGTTACGGGCACGGGTTTTCTGAGCTTCCATCTCGACATCGAAACCTTCCTTGTCAAGGGTCATGCCGTTTTCTTTAAGTATAAGCTCTGTGAGGTCAAGGGGGAATCCGTAAGTGTCATAGAGTACGAAAGCCTCTTTACCTGAGATTTCAGTCTTACCTTCATTCTTGGCATTTTTTATAGCGTCATCGAGGATGGCTATACCCTTGTCAAGAGTGCGAAGGAATGAATCTTCTTCCTCCTTTATCACCTTCATTATAAGCTCACGCTGAGCGGCGATTTCAGGATAAGCTTCACCCATTGAGTCAATGAGAGTGTTGACAAGCTTGTACATGAAAGCCTGTTTTTGACCAAGGAATGTGTAGGCGTAACGTACGGCACGGCGAAGTATGCGTCGGATCACATATCCGGCTTTGGCATTTCCCGGAAGCTGGCTGTCAGCGATAGAGAAGGCTATTGTGCGCACATGGTCGGCGATGACACGCATGGCGACATCGACACGTGCGTCTTTGCCATATTCCTTGCCTGACAACTGAGATATCTTATAGATGAGGGGAGTGAATACGTCAGTGTCATAATTGGATTTCTTCCCCTGAAGAGCCATACAGAGGCGTTCGAAGCCCATACCTGTATCGATTACTTTCGCAGGAAGTGGTTCGAGTGTGCCGTCAGCCTTGCGGTTGTACTGCATGAACACGAGGTTCCATATCTCAATCACGAGGGGATTGTCGTGGTTTACGAGAGATGCACCGTCAACTTTGGCACGCTCTTCATCGCTACGGAGGTCAATGTGGATTTCTGAGCACGGACCGCAGGGACCGGTATCACCCATTTCCCAGAAATTGTCATGTTTGTTTCCGTTGATGATGTGAGATTTCGGAAGATGCTGTTCCCAATATGATGCGGCTTCGTCGTCGCGTGAAAGCCCTTCCTCAGGCGAGCCTTCAAACACAGTGGCGTAAAGACGATCGGGGTCGAGGTGAAGGACATCCACGAGATATTCCCAAGCCCAATCGATGGCTTCTTTTTTGAAATAGTCGCCGAATGACCAGTTTCCGAGCATTTCGAACATAGTGTGGTGGTATGTGTCCATACCTACCTCTTCGAGGTCGTTGTGCTTGCCGGAAACTCGCAGACATTTCTGAGAGTCCGCGACACGCTGATATTTGGCAGCCTTATTGCCGAGTATAATGTCTTTGAACTGGTTCATACCCGCATTAGTGAACATCAGGGTGGGGTCATCCTTTATCACCATCGGTGCGGAGGGGACAATATGGTGTCCCTTGGAGCGGAAAAACTCTTTGAAAGATTCGCGTATTTCCTTAGCTGTAAGCATATTATAATTGTTTAGTCAATATTTGCTACGTGTTGTTAAAAACAGAGTGCAAAGATACAATTTTTTTGTGAAATCTCAATACGTCAATGAGTTTAAAAGTTGGGTGATTCAAAGGTTGGTTAGGTGATTAGTTCGTTTAATCATCCTTGACTTGGTGTTGGCAAGTTATTATAGGTGGAAAAATGTGACCGTGGCGGTGGAGATTTAAGTGTTTTTAATGATAATTTATTATTTGGTTGTATATTAATTCGTTAAGCTCGAAAATCGATGATTTATGGGCGGTTTTGGAAGGTTTTTTTTGATTTTATGTTATAAAACACATCAATCAGGGGGCTAAAATTGAAATATTATTACTATTTTGCGGTCGTTTTTAGAAAATTCTTACCAAAAACTAACACCTTGGATTAAATATGAAAGTATATCAAACCAACGAGATTAAAAACATAGCCTTGCTTGGTAGCAAAGGCTCGGGTAAAACCACACTCGCTGAAGCAATGCTCTTCGAGTGTGGAGTTATAAAACGTCGCGGCACCATAGAAGGTAAAAACACTGTGAGCGATTCATTTCCCGTCGAGAAGGAATATGGTTATAGCGTATTCTCGACGGTTTTCTATGCAGAATTCCTAAACAAGAAATTGAATGTGATTGACTGTCCGGGAGCCGATGACTTCGTGGGCAACGCAATCACCGCCCTCAACGTCACTGATACCGGTGTGATCCTTATCAATTCACAATATGGTGTTGAAGTCGGCACTCAGAACATATTCCGTACCACACAGTCACTCAAAAAGCCTGTAATCTTCGCTCTCAACCAGCTTGATGGCGAGAAGGCTGACTATGAGAATGTGATGGAGCAGATGCGCGAGCATTTCGGCAACAAGATTGTGGCTATCCAATATCCGCTCCAGTGCGGTCCCGGTTTCAATGCCATGATCGACGTGTTGCTGATGAAGAAATATTCATGGGGTCCCGAAGGTGGTGCGCCTACTATCGAGGAAATTCCCGCAGAGGAGATGGAAAAAGCCCAAGAACTCCATCAAGCACTCGTGGAAGCCGCTGCCGAGAATGACGAGACCCTAATGGAAAAATTCTTTGACCAAGGTCATCTTTCGGAGGATGAGATGCGTGAGGGTATCCGCAAAGGTCTTATCGACCGTTCGATCTATCCTGTGTTCTGCGTCAGCGCAGCTAAGGATATGGGTGTGCGCCGCATGATGGAATTCCTCGGAAACGTTGTTCCTTTTGTTGAGGATATGCCGGCACCTGTCACTGTTGACGGCGTAGAGGTTAAGCCTGACAGCAATGGTCCGCTTTCACTTTACTTCTTCAAGACTACTGTAGAACCGCATATCGGTGAAGTCAGCTACTTCAAGGTGATGTCAGGAACGCTTACTCCCGGTGTTGACCTTGAGAATGTGACTCGCGGCACACGTGAACGCATCGCTCAGATCAACTGTGTATGCGGCAGCATCAAGACTCAGGTTGACAAGCTCTGCGCAGGTGACATAGGTGCTACTGTGAAACTCAAAGATGTGCGCACAGGCAACACTCTCGACGCTAAGGATTGCGACTATCGATTTGATTTCATAAAATTCCCGGAACCAAAATATCGTCGTGCTATCCGTCCCGTCACCGAAAGTGACGCCGAGAAACTTATGGGTATTCTTACCCGTATGCATGAGGAAGACCCGACTTGGGTGGTTGAGCAATCAAAGGAACTCAAGCAGACTATTCTTTCTGGTCAGGGTGAATTCCACCTCCGCACTCTCAAATGGCGTGTTGAAAACAATGATAAATTGCCTATCGTGTTCGATGAACCGCGCATCCCTTATCGTGAAACTATCACTAAGGCGGCTCGTGCCGATTATCGCCATAAGAAGCAGTCGGGTGGTGCAGGTCAGTTTGGCGAAGTCCATCTGATCATCGAACCTTACACCGAAGGTATGCCGGCTCCCGATACTTATAAGTTCGGCAATCAGGAATACAAGATGAGTGTACGTGACACTCAGGAGATACCTCTCGCATGGGGCGGTAAGCTGGTTGTATATAACTGTATAGTAGGTGGTGCGATTGACGCACGTTTCATCCCTGCTATCGTCAAAGGTCTCATGGACCGCATGGAGCAAGGTCCTCTTACCGGTAGCTATGCGCGTGACGTACGTGTATGCATATATGACGGTAAGATGCACCCGGTTGACTCTAACGAAATCTCATTCCGCCTTGCCGGACGTAACGCATTCAGCGAAGCATTCCGCAATGCTAATCCGAAGGTGCTTGAACCTGTTTACGATGTCGATGTAATGGTTCCCGCAGACGTGATGGGTGATGTTATGAGTGACCTTCAGGGACGCCGCGCCATCATCATGGGTATGTCAAGCGACAACGGATTTGAGAAGATTTCAGCCCGTGTGCCCTTGAAGGAGATGTCTTCATATTCAACAGCTCTTTCTTCGATAACCGGCGGACGTTCGGCATTCACCATGAAGTTCTCTTCATACGAACTTGTTCCCTCTGATGTTCAGGAAAAACTTCTGAAGGAATACGCTGAAAAAGCTCAGGCAGACGAATAAATTCTAATTTACCTGAATGCACATATCGTGACGTGCCAGCCCGGCATAGGGCTGACACGTCACTTTTTTAACAGGCACATTTATCATGGCTTCGGTCGCTTAGCTCGCTAAGCTCCCTCATTGAGCTGTTAATTCATCTCGAAAATAGCATCAAATCTTAAAAAATAAAAAATTTAAATCAGTTCAATAGCATATTTTTATGTAATTTTGCAAACTATGGAATCTGTGAGCCAAAACAAACCAAGGATAATACAGCTGCCCAA
The DNA here is from genome assembly GCA_910577335.1 of uncultured Duncaniella sp. Classification (GTDB taxonomy): domain Bacteria; phylum Bacteroidota; class Bacteroidia; order Bacteroidales; family Muribaculaceae; genus Duncaniella. The sequence goes on from CAJTMJ010000015.1 coordinate 59,273, forward strand.
GATATGTGACCCGAGGGGAAATCTAACATTCGTGCAGGACATGGAACAGGTGCCTTTCGAGATTTCGAGGGTATACTGGACATACGATGTGCCTGCCGGAGAGTTCCGTGGTGGACATTCGCACAGGACGGCCGAGGAGGTTGTGGTGGCTTCAGGAGGGAGTTTCAATGTGAATCTGTTTGACGGGGAGGAATGGGTGACATATACTCTTAATCGCCCTTACCAAGGGCTGTATATACCATCGGGTTATTGGAGAACTCTTGATAATTTCGCCTCGGGAAGCGTTTGTCTTGTTATGACTTCGACTAAGTATGATGAGGCTGACTACGTGAGAGATTTTGATGAATTCAAACGTATAGTTTCCGAAAGGAGGAATGGGGGAGTATGAGCAATCAGTATCCTTTTCTGAGATTGGGTGATGTGAACAGACGCTATGAAGCGGAGCTAATCGAAGCGGCTGTCAGGGTCATACAAAGTGGAAGATACGTAGGCGGAGATGAGGTGACTTCGTTCGAACGAGAGTTGGGCGAAATGGTTAAGACTAAGCATGTGGTCGGAGTAAGCAACGGCTTGGATGCGCTAAGGTTGATTCTCAGAGGATACATTGAACTTGGTGAAATGGCGCCGGGTGACGAGATTATAGTACCGGCAAATACCTATATAGCATCAGTGCTTGCAGTGACTGACTGCGGACTTACGCCTGTGCTTGTTGATGCGGATATTCATACGATGAACATAGATTATGATCTCATAAGGGAAGCTGTCACTCCCAGTACACGTGCGATTATGACGGTTCATTTGTATGGACGCATAGCGTGGGATGAAAGGCTTATGGCAATTGCCCGTAAATATAATCTGAAGATAATAGAGGATTGCGCACAGGCTATAGGTGGCAGGGCGTGTATACCCGGTATTAACGGCTCATATCAAGCGGGTGGGCTTGGTGATGCGGCGGCGTTTAGTTTCTATCCTACAAAAAACATCGGTGCGCTCGGTGATGCGGGGGCTGTGGCTACAAATGACCCGGCTCTTGCCAAGGCGGTCAGAGCTTTGGCTAATTATGGAGCAGACAGGCGTTACCATAATATATATTGCGGAGGTAATTGCCGTTTGGATTCCTTACAGGCAGCACTGCTAAGGGTGAAATTGCCACATATCGACGAGGAGAATGGTGGCAGATTTGAACGTGCATTGGTGTATGAGCGTATGATTTCACATAAAAATATAGTGAAGCCTTTTATGAGCCGATGGGTTACAGACAATGTGTGGCATCAGTATGTGATCCGTGTCACCGATGGGAAGCGCGACCGCATGAAGGAGGAATTATTAAAGAGAGGGGTTGAGACGGATATACATTATGCTGTCCCTCCACATAGACAGCCGTGTTATGCCGGATTGGCGCATGGCGAGTTGCCTGTCACGGAGAGATTGGCATCGGAGGTTCTTAGCCTTCCGATAAGCTCATGCACGTCCGTGAGCGAGGCTGCGGAAATAGCAAAAATAATAAACAATATTGAATTGTAACTACTGAAATAGATGGCAAAAAGAAAATATAGACGTTCGATTATTAATAAGAAAAAAGGCAAAGTTTCAATTCAGACTTTGGTGATAGTCGCATTGATAATCGGTTGTATAAAATTGGGGCAAGAATTAAGCAGCCGGGAAAACAATGGTGGCGTGACAAGAACCGGAATTGAAAATGCGGGAGATTACGGGGATTTGATGGCGGTTAAAACCAATGAGAAGTCAGTGTCGGTGGAGAAAAAATATAAGGGTATGGATATATCGTTTAATCCGAAATATCATATACCTAACTGGGTGTCGTGGGAGCTTACGGAAGAGGAGACCAAAGGTGATGTGAACCGCACGAATAAATTTAGCAGCGATGAAGATGTTGCCGGATGTGCCGATACGTGGGATTACAATTATTCCGGATATGACCGAGGACACATGGCACCTGCCGGAGATATGAAATGGGATAAGGATGCGATGGAGGAAACGTTTCTGATGACTAACATCTGTCCGCAGGTGAAATCGCTTAACACCGGCAGCTGGAAACGTCTTGAGGAGAAGTGCCGTTATTGGGCTGAGATTATGGGCAGTTTGTACATAGTTTGTGGACCGATAATCGACGGGGAACCGATAGAGTATATCGGGGATTCGAGAGTGTATGTGCCGAAACGTTTCTTCAAGGTTATATTGTCGCCCTATACAAATCCGGCTGTGGGAATAGGTTTCATAATGCCAAACGGCAAGGTCGAGGGTGGTATGCAGGCATGTGCCGTGCCGATTGATTCGGTGGAGGCTGTGACTGGGCATGATTTCTTCGCATCGCTCCCTGATGATATCGAGAATGATGTAGAGTCTCAATGTAATTTCCATTATTGGAGTACGCTGAGAAAGAAAAAGAATAAACAAGTTCAATAAGGATGTTGATATGGACTCAATGTTTGAAAATGATACTATATGCGCTGTCTCTACTCCGAGTGGAGTAGGGGGGATAGCTGTGATACGTGTGAGCGGACCGGAATCTTTAATGATCGCTGACAGGATATGGCGAGGAAAGCCACTGAAAGATGCTTTAAGCCATACGGCTCATCTTGGTAATATCATGGATGATGAGAATGTTGACGAACCCTTGGATCAGGCTGTGGCGACAGTGTTTAGAGGTCCCAATTCATTTACAGGCGAGGATGTAGTGGAGTTTTCGGTCCACGGCTCGAAATGGATACAGAGGGAGTTGGTGAATTTGCTTATACGTAAGGGTTGCCGGTTGGCTGAACCCGGAGAGTTTACCCGAAGGGCATTTGCTTCAGGGAAGCTTGATCTTGCGCAGGCAGAGGCGGTCGCCGATGTTATAGCATCGTCGTCTCGAAGTGCTCACAGACTGGCATCGTCCCAGATGAGAGGTGTGTTTTCAAAAAATATTTCATCGCTGCGTGATGAGCTTATAAGGATAGCCTCGCTGCTTGAGCTTGAACTTGATTTTTCGGAAGAGGATGTGGAGTTTGCATCAAGAGATGAACTGACCGATATGGCGCAGGGATTGCTCAGGAAAATCAGCGGGCTCGTAGCTTCATTTTCGACCGGTAATGCTTTGAAAGAGGGTGTTCCGGTGGCGATAGTGGGAGAGCCTAATGTCGGAAAGTCAACACTTTTGAATCGTCTGCTTGACGACAACAGGGCGATAGTGAGCGATATACCGGGGACTACCCGTGACACTATAGAGGATACTGTTGAGATAGATGGCGTGCTGTATCGGTTCATAGACACAGCCGGTATACGTGAAACAGCTGATATGGTGGAAAATTTGGGTATCCAACGTACGCTCGGTGCGGTGTCTAAGGCGAGGGTAGTAGTATGGTTGGTGACTCCCGATTTGCTCCCCGGCATGTTTAAGTCGTTGGCTGGCGATATATTGAAACATCTGCCCGAGGACGCAAAGATGATTGTGGCTGTCAATAAGATAGATAAGCTTGACGGGGTAGGGGATATGGATGTGGTAAGACAGGATGTTGAGAGTCTGATATTGTCATCGTTAGGCGGCGACAATATTGCCGACAATAGGATAAAGGTAGCATTTATTTCAGCCGGTCAAGGAATCAATATCGATGAGCTTAAGGAATTGCTTAAGGTGTGTTCGGGCGCAGAGGAAGCGTCGGAAGTTGACATGATGGTAACTAACGCTCGACACTATGAGGCATTGCTTCATGCGAAAGAATCCTTGAAACGTGTCATCGATGGCATAAATACCGGTCTGTCAGGCGATTTCATAGCCCAAGACCTGCGTGAAACAATTCACCACCTCGGCACCATCACCGGCACCATCACCACCTCCGATCTCCTCCAATCCATTTTTGAAAACTTCTGCGTCGGCAAATGACGTAATTGTCACAATCCGTCACAATCCGTCACAATCCATTAGTACAGCGTGCTTTACGGCACGCTTTTTCATGCCCTTACTGATGGATTCTAACGGATTCTGACCCCTTTTTCGCCCATTTTTGTATCCCGGTTGTATTTCGTCATCGACCGGGACCGAAAGCGCGAGATAAGTGATGGAGGATTTACACGTTAGTACACGTCGATACACGCCCATACACGCTTTTGGCGAAATAATTGGCGAAATAACCACTTATATAAAGCCAGTATGAGCAGTAACATTCAAATTGAAAAAGTCTGTCAGTGGTGCGGAAAAAACTTCATTGCCCGGACTACTCAGACTGCGTACTGTTCCAAACGATGCGCTGAACATGCCTATAAGGATAGAAAGCGCAAAGAGAAAATGGAACGGTGCAAAGAAGAGGTGCGTCGAGTTCAGACCGGGATGAAAGAAATTGACGAGAAAGAATTTCTCACTCCCCGTCAGGCAGCTCAGTATCTTGGTCTTTGCTATAAGACCTTTTACATCTATATCAATAAAGGTGTAATCAAGGCATGGAAACTCAACCGAAAGACCCTTGTCAAGCGAAGCGATATTGACACTCTATTCGCTGCGACGGAACGGACAACCATTGCACGAGAGGAAACTCCAATTTCTGAGTTTTACACTACACAGGAAGTTCTTGACAAATATCAGGTATCTAACGGCTGGTTTTGGAAAGTCTGTAAAGAAAAGAAAATCCCCAAGACCGTGTATCGTGGGAAAAACATGTGGAGCAAAGCCCATGTTGACCGGGCATTTGCAAAGAAACCAACTCCGGAGGGAATCACAGAGTGGTACACTGTTGCTGAAATCCAAGAGAAATTCGGGATGACATTATCAGCCATATACAACCTTGCTTCCAAGGAAGGAATTCCGAAAACTAAAGTCGGTAAAGAAGTACGCTATTCAAAGAATCATTTTGATGTGGCTAAAGGTGTGGCAGAACCTGAACCTCCGGCTGAATACACGATAGCAGAGGCTATGGTAAAGTTTGGCATGACCAGAGACCAGCTCTATCACTATGTCAAGACCTATAAGATAACCCGTACCAAGAGAGGCAAGTTTACCTATCTCTCCCGCAAAGAACTGGATGATTTGCTTGCGCCACCTACGATTTAGCCGAAACCGGCTATGGTGGCGCGATGGTGGCTGATTCCACCATGCAAACACAACCGAACTTTGCGTCAAACTTTTAACTCTTTCAAGATACAATGAATACCTGCACTAAAGTTTTCCTTCGTAAAAAGGAAATATCGGGCGACCGCATATCGCTCTACCTCGACTTCTATCCCCCAATCCGAAATCCTCACACCAACAGGCTCAGCCGCCGTGAGAGTCTGGGAATATATCTCTACGGGCATCCGGCAAATGCCCGTGAACGAGAGTTCAACGCCTCCATGATGGAAAAGGCGGAGGCTATCCGTTGCCGTCGCTTCGAGCAGTTGCTCAACGAGCAGTTCGGCTTCCTCGACAAAGAGAAACTCCGCATCGACTTTCTGGAATACTTCCGCAAGAAGTGTTTCAAGAAATACCAGAAGTGGAAGATTGTCTATCAGCACTTCCATGATTTTTGCGAGGGTAAATGTACCGTCGGAGAAATCAACGAGGACTTCTGCAAGAAGTTTCAGGCATACCTTCTTAAAGGTGGCCGTCGTGATGGTCGCAAGTGTAAGCTCGCCCATAACTCAATCGCCGGTTACTGGTCAACATTCCGCACTCTGCTCAAAGAGGCGTATCAGGAGAAACTCCTCCGAGAGAACATAAATGACTTCCTCGAAAAGATTGAGTGGAAGGATACCAAAATTGAGTTTCTCTCGCTCGACGAGGTTAAGAAACTCGCCGCGACTCCATGCAAACATGAGGTGCTGCGTCGTGCGTCGCTGTTCTCTTGCATGACCGGGCTCCGCATCAGCGACATTCAGCAACTCCGGTGGGAACATATCGTCAAGACCGAAGACGGGTATGTTATGCGAATCCGCACGGAAAAGACCGATGAGGAAGCCACTCTCCCAATCAGCGAGGAAGCCCTCGCCTTTTGCGGTGAACGAGAAGAGGGACTTGTGTTCAAGACTCTCAAACGCTCAATGATAAACTACCCTCTCCGGGCGTGGATAAAGGAGGCTGGAATCAACCGCCGGATCACGTTCCACTGCTTCCGCCACACATACGCCACCCTGCTAACTTCGGCAGGTGTGCCAATCTACACTATTGCAAAGATGCTAACGCATCGCAACGTGAAAAACACTCAGATATACGCCGAGGTCATGGACCCGAACAAGCGTGAGGCTGCGAATGTAATCTCGTTGAAATAGCAGCCTTTCCCTAAGAAGAGAGCCGACAAGTTGCATTTCTGCAATCTGTCGGCTCTCGCTATTTATCCTTATGTCGGCAGCGTGTTCCCCGGCTCAACATCGCCTCCATATCTTCAAAGGACGGAAGACATGACTCCCGCTTATTCCCTTTGACAAAATCGACAAGTTCAGATGGAATGAATCTCCATTCTTTCTCACCCGGAACCTTGTATGCCGGCAACCTGCCCTCACGGGCAAGACCATAAATTGTAGATTTGGCTTTACCGAGAATACGGATTGCCTCGTCTATCCCTACAAATTCTATTGACTTGCTTGGCTCTCCGGACAGTATTCTGATTTGCTGACGCAATTCCAGAACCTCCTTTGCCAAGTCTTTAACAAGACTCGTCAGCGACAACACTGCACCCGGCAGTTCGTCGAAAGATAAAGAATTGTCGGACATTTATAATATAGCATCGGTCTCTACCGAATATCAAGTGCAAAATTAGATGGTGGAGCGATGGTGAAATCCCCCACCACCGCCCCACAAAAGCTTGAATGACCGTATCTACTTTTCAAGCATCAAATCATTGAGGTCGCAGACATCGGGATAGCCATCTTCAAGCATATCTGCAATCGCCGCCTCCTGCGCAGTCATGCCTTTCGGCTTGACTCTTTTTGCTTTATCAGACTTCTCGACCTCCGGCTGATGCTGTGATTCGATATTTGCCTTTGGCATGGCAATCGTTTTGTCTATCTTGATTCTGCCCTGCATCGGGTTATGTCGCAGTTTCTTCTCGATTGTATATACTTCCGTATTGCGGAATGCTACAGGAAATATCTGTTTCAGGAAAAGTGCGGTATGACCACAAGGCTTCCCAAACGGTTTTGCAATGTTCCAGCCATAGTGCATAAGGTCTGTAGTCGAAAGTTCGTCAGAAACAGTTACAGCATCCGACTCTTGAAAATCCGGAGCCAGTTTCATGTGAATGAACTCACATGACCGATCTATCAGCTTAGACAACTCCTGTCCGGTGGTATATTGAGACATTATCTCCCCTATATATTCAACAACCTTGCTTTCAAGAGCCATTATCCGTTCGTCCTGCTTTCGCTTTTTCATTTCCCGGGTTGAGGCATAGTCTATTACAATCAAGTCTTTGTTATTGACTTCATCTGTCCGTGGTTTGAATCCCATTCGTTTGAAAAGCCTTTCAAACATCGGCTGGAATATTTTGACAGACAGTTCATGAAATACAATGTATATGATGAACATTGCGATAAATGACACAATGAAGATGATATTGGCATTGAATTCTGACCATTCGAGTTCGAGGGCAATCTTTCTCGCCCCGGCAGCGAGGGCGAGAAAGACAGAACCCATCAGAATCCACAGCTGCCAGTTCTCAGACAGTTGCTTTTTCATACTTGATGTTTTTGGAGTGATTACTTGGAACGGTTGTCATCGGCGGCGGCCTCTCTGCTTATGCGGTCGTGGAGCCGGTTGGTTGAACGCTGCATGAAAGATGCCATCGTTTTCTCTTTGTCCGAATCAGAGCGACGTACACCCTGACGGGTCTTGATGTTGGCATAGTTGGCATACAGTTGACGCTTTGAGATCTCCGAGATAAGGAACTCATTTACCCGTTCTCTTACTTCATTTAACTGTAAGAAGGGGAAGATGTTTTCGTGGCACCAGTAGGTGAACTCAACGGCATCCACTACAGCAATTTCAGCCTTTTGTCGGTTTCTCTCGGGTGCTACGTCCACCGGAGCAGAAGTACTGCAAGGGTGGAATTCAGGGAAGTAGCGGTGGGTCTTGTGGTTGAGCGACGAATAGTAATCATTGAAATGATTTCTCATGCGTCTGATAAAGCCGATAACTTTTGATACGAGCATCTTGACCTCGGAAGAGGCATCGGGATGGGCTTCCATGTAAATTTCGAAAGTGGTTTCGAGAGCCATGAGTTCGGCATTCTTCTCCTGCCATGATTCAGCATCAAGGCATTCATCTTTGATGAGGTCTGCGAAATCTTCAAAATGAACGTGAAGACCTTCATGCTTGCCAGTCATGATATTGCTGACAAGGGTGCATTTGCGTAGAGTTTCAGTCATGCGCATTCAACGTGTTGAGAGTTAGACACTGGATGGCTTCTTTCACAATGAAGAAGTTGCATCGTCTGCCCGGACTGTCTACCGGGCAAAGAACCTTCGGCGGTGTAAATTCTGTCATGTTAAATTTGGATTTTTGAAGCCGTCGCGTTTGTCGCTCGGCATGATTCTATACGTTTTTTAGATTAATTTTGTTTGATTTAGCTTCATCTCATCACTCTAAAAACGAGATAAAAAGTGTTACATTTCGGCGAAAAAGTGTTACCTTTGCAACGAAAATAAGGAAACACTTCAAAAGTATTCCTCTTGTATATACTATACTAATTGTCGAGTTAACAGTATATTTAAGTGTTACCTTATAATTCAGAATAACGAAATTTGAAGATTTATTCACTTTCTCGCAAAAAAGATGACCTATACCTCCGAGAATATCACAAAAAAGGACTACAAGCGTGTCCTTATATACTGCTCCTCAAAAGAGCAACTTGACGAGATTCTATCATCCTTACCCATTATCGACGGATACTGGGATGCCGTCGATAATCTTCAGGAAGCGATAGACGCTCTAAAGACTGGCGACTATGGGATTGTGTTCTGCGAGTCAACCCCACTGAATCCGGCTGACAGGGACCTTGTGATGGCAGCCAATTCCAAGGCTACAAACATTCAATCGTTTTATTCCTCATGGCTTACCCGCAATGATGTGATTGCAAGTATGTGGGATTTGGAAGACGGTTACTATTTCCGATATTCCCGGGAGGAACAAGATGCAATGACTGTCGCGCTGTATTCAATGTTTACCGAGCCGTCCCACATCAAATGGTTCAGTCATATGCAGGGTGAATTTCATGCCATGCGTGAGAAAGTGGCAAGAGAAAAGACTCAGACAGTCCTGCTGACCGGAGCATCGGGTACTGCCAAATATACCCTTGCACAGATTGCACATATCCGAAGTATGCGACGTAACAACAGATTCGTTTTTGCCAACTGCAAGACCTTGGCTCCTCTTAAAGTTATAAAATGGGGCGCCAGTGAAAAATCCCATTTCACCCGCATTCTGCGAAGCATGACCAATCAAGCACAGGGAGGAACTTTATATCTACATGAAATCGACCACCTCGACATCGAGGCTCAGGAACTCATCGCTGATTTCCTCAACAATGAACTTAAAGTCAACACAGACAAGAATCTATTCAATGGTATAATAATATGTTCGACGCGCGTAAGCATTGAAGACCGCTTGCCCGGGCATATTTGCTCTCCGAAGCTGATACAAGTTCTCAGGCGCAATGTAATCAAGGTACCCTCTCTGACTGAGTATCATGAGGACATTGAGCTTCTTGCTATCGAAGTGCTGAAAAATTACTGTATATCACAGAATATACCGGAGAAAGTGTTCACAAAGTCTGCCTTGAAGGTAATGAGCGAACATGTCTGGTCACGCAATCTGAGGGAATTGTTCGACGTTATAAAACACGCCGTTTTTATCACACCTAATAAGAGAATCTCGGCAGATGCAATAATAATGCACCCGGTGGTTGATGCCAACGACACCCATTCCGACAAACTCAGAAAGGTGAAGCAGGCTCTCCGAGACTGTAATGGGAAAAAGCGTCATGCGGCGAAAAAACTCAATATTGCTCCAAAGACGCTGTACGCATGGATGAAGGAATATGGAATCCCATTGGATTATAAGTGAGCACGATGCTTGAAACAATTCAGCCGACCACAATGAATTTTATTTCATCATGGTCGGCTGATCTAATTTTAGAGTTTGGGTCCGGCGGCGCGAAACCCTCCGGGTGGAGTGGCTCCGCAGCCTCCGATTATTATGCGGGAACCTAACGGCTCTCGCTGACGATAGTCGGGAGTCACAGGTTCTGCCACCATCGTCTCTTTCGGACCTGTTGCCTGAGACTGGTTATCTCTTATTTCGACCCTTTGTGTGTCGGGGTGCTGTTTGTTTTCAACACCATCATCTTCCTCCTTCTTGGGAGCGAGGGCTGCGGTGATTTTGCGATCGAGGGCGGCGAGGTCAGATTTCAAACCTTTCAGTTCTTCTTCCTTGCCCCACTGCTTGGCTACGATGGCTTCGAGTTGTGGAACGTCGGCTTTGAGTTTGGCGGTGCGTTCCTCATACTGGGCGATGATGCCGGGTATCTTCTCCAGAGCATTGACAAAGTTCATGCAGGCGGCATGGGTGTCGGACATTGCAATGAAGCCGTTGTTGTACTTGTATTTGTAGTTGCCTTCGACTACAAATCGGTTTTGTACGGTCTCCTTGCCGTCAACAAGATTACGCTCCGAGATAATGCTGATGGGGAAGCCATAGACCTCTCCGATACGCTTGTACTGACCGTGGGTGTCGGTTTTCAACGCCAGCCCTTGCAGGTGAACACCCATGTTCTGCTCGTCACGGAGATTGCAGGTGTCGATAGTGAGATTATTGACGGGGTTGCCGTCCTTGTCTCGCTGAACGACTGCCGCATATCGGGCTGCATCCTCCTTCATGCGACTGATTGCCGCCTCGTTGTTGGCAATGTCGTGGCTGATGGTTTGGAGTCTGAACTTGGAATCGGAGATACCCTTGTTGTGGGCTTTGCGCTCAGACTCCAGTGCCGCGATGCGCTTCTCCAACTTGGCTTTCTCCAACAGGTCGGTGTTGCCACTTAGAATAGCCATGTACTCCGAGAAGTTCATGCCGTTCTTTTCATCCATAGCCCCCTCGTCGATGGTTCTCGCTCCGAGTGCGCCCGATTTGAGCTGGTCGATGAATGTCGCTTTGCAGTGAAGAAGATTGAACTTGTAGGAGTCCAGAGACTTCTCAACCGCGTAGATAATTACATCAACCTTGTTATCAGCATACAACTTGGCAATCTCGTTGCCGGCTCGTATGGCTCTGCCATCCCTCTGGGTTAAGTCAGAGGGACGCCACGGCGTATCCAAATGATGGATTGCTACCGCTCTTTGTTGGGCATTTACACCTGTTCCGAGCATTGATGTTGAGCCGAACAATACACGCACGTCGCCGCTGTTCATAGCCTCGATGACTGCCTTTCGACTACGCTCACTCTTACACTCCTGAATGAAGCGTATCTCGTGAGCAGGAATGCCGTAATCCTCAATCAGCTTGCGCTTGATTTCGGAATAGACATTCCACTCGCCGGGCTTGTATGTCCCGAGGTCGCTGAAAACAAACTGTGTACCACGCTGGGCATCATATTTTCTGTAATACTCAGCAATCATCTTGGCACAGTGCGAGGCTTTGTTGTTCGGGTCATCCTCGGCGTTGGGGTCAATCATGCGCATATCCAGTGCCATCTTACGGGCATAGTCCGTGGCAATGAGCATCTTCGCCTTTTCCTCAGTCTCCGACAGTGGGGCGCGTCCCAATATTGTGGCATCGCCACTCTCGGCAAACTTCATCAGTTTCTCGATGAAAGCCTCCTGCGCTGGGGTCGGCGGGATATTGTGAAGAATCTCGTTCTTCATCGGTCGATCAACACCAACATCTTCGGCGGTGCGGTAATCCGTTATCTCATTGTAGAATGCGGCAAGTTCCGGTACCTTGATAAAGAACCTAAATCTCTCCTTCGCCACTATATGATTTGTGACGTTGAACTCAAAATCAGTGGTCTTCTTGGCGAAGATAGCCGCCCATGCGTCGAAGCACCTGATGTCCTGTCTTTCAAGCTCATTCGGACGCAGGTACTTGAACAACAAGTATAACTCTGTCAAAGAATTGGATATAGTGGTACCACTGAGGAATGTCGCTCCCAAATCCTTACCGGTTCTCTCTTGAATGGTACGGATTGCATAGAGAAGATTGAGCGCACGTTGTGAGCCTTCCGAATTGCCTAACCCAGCCACACGGTCATGTCGTGTGTTGAACATAAGGTTCTTGAACTGATGCGATTCATCAACGAAGATGTGGTCGATACCCATCTGTTTGAAGTCCACAACATTGTCGCGATTCTGGTCCATCTGATACTGAATGGTCGCAATCTTTGCGGTCAGGTTCTCCTTGCGCTTGATAAGACCTTTCAGCATACCACGGCTTACGTCGTGGCCCTGCTGTTTCAGCACTTCAAGGTTTTCCTCAACCGTGTCAAGTTCAGCCTGAAGGATTTGCTGCTGCATCTCCGGCGACTGCGGGATTTTGCCGAACTGGTCGTGCGACATGATAACGCAGTCATAGTCGTTGTTCTTGATTTGGTTGAAGAACGCCACTCGGTTGTCAGCCTTGAAACTCTTTTCATCGGCAAACAATATCCGGGCATTTGGATAGGCACTCTGATAGGTCATGGCAATCTCGGCGACGTTGGCTTTCAGACCGATAATCATCGGTTTGTGAGCCAGTCCGAGACGTTTCATTTCATGCGCTGCAATGCACATTATCAGCGTTTTACCTGTTCCAACCTCATGGTCGCAGATCCCTCCGCCGTTCTGTTTCAGCATCCAGATACAGTCCATCTGACTTTGATAGATGGAGTGGATTCCATACCTGTCACCCAATAATTTCATATTGAGGTCAGGGAATGTCTGGTGGCTGCCGTCATACTGCGGACGGACGAAACAGTTGAACTTGTCATTGTAGAGGTCAACAAGTTTTTCCTTGAACTCCGGCGACTGGGCTTCGAGCCATTCGCTGAATCCGTTTCGTATCTCGTCAATCTTGGTATTGGCGAGTTGGATAGCCTCGTTGTCCGGCACCTTGATGTCGTTGCCGTTATCGTCCTTTCCGGCTGACTTCTTGATGTCGGGAACGGTATTATGGAGAGCGTGCTTCAGCAGGTTCATACCGTCGTAGGTGCGATAATAGCCTCTTACGCAGAACTCTTCCCAGATGGTCATGTTCTTGCGGCTCGCCTCTGCCGAGTATTCATCCATTGAGGAAGAATAGGCTATCTTCACATCAGTGTGGAACAGATACGACATATAAGCTGAGTAGATACCTGTCGGGATCCATCGCTCGCCGAAGTTGAAATCAAGCTCATCGAACTCAATACGGCGGGGCCGGGCTTCCTCCAACGCTTTGAGAGAGTCCTTCGACATGGCTATGAACGGTTCAACTCCGTCATATCCGGGGAAGCCTTTGATTCGCTCTTCCTCACGGTCAATCCATGCCCTTACATCGTTGGCTTTCGCCACGACATTGCCGGCGATGAAGCGGTCTTTAATCTCGTAGTTTTCAACTAATGGATTATAATAGATGTGTCCTTCGAGATTTTGGGTAAGGGTGTCTTCGTCCATATCCACCAGTCCTGACATATATTCGAGATTGACCTCGCCGTATTTGTTGAGCGATGCGGACAAAGCTTCCATCGGAGTATCGACACTTGTCACTTCATCGAGAGCGAATGAAACAGGATGATCGAAAATATCAGCCTTGACAAACTGACCGTTCTCGCCGCGCTCCAGCGCCAATGCGTCACGCCCGTTGGCGTCCATCAAGATAAATTTCACATTCTGTTTTTCATTAAGGTTGCCGTACTTCTCCACGAACTCATCATAATACTGATTGAGGTGTTCGCGCAGATGTTCCGATGGCTCATGCGTCTCCGCCTCATAGTTGTAGAGCTGCTGGTATGTCTCCGACAGGGTGACATACAGCATGGCTCGCTTCGCCTGTTCCGGTTTGAGGGACAACGGATTGAACGTTGCGCCGTTCTTGCGGACTTCAGAAAGGAATCCGACCATGTCGTCCTGAACGACCATACTGCCGTTGTGGTGGAAGAACTGAATATCCTCCGAGAAAGGACGGGGAGACATATCGACCGTGACTGGCTCCGGCTTTTGTGCAGCCATTCTTGGCTGTCTGCCGGGAACGAAGTCGCCTTCGGTCTTTTCGATGACTGTACCACCTTCTTGGATAGTCTCGCCATTTGCGGCGGCTTGTTTGGCGGCTTCTTCCGCCTCACGCTCCAAACGCATTTCTTCGAGCTGGCGATGGGCAATCGACATCATTGTCTCATAAAAACCGTTGATTGGCGGATTATCCTCCCAATTCAGAGAGCCATAAAACTCCAGTTCCTTTTCACTGAGCGGACGGAATTTCTTGATGGGTATATCCTTAACCTCAACACTCGGCTTCGGCTTTGGAGCATCCTCCGCAGGTTTGGGCTGACGGCGAGGCTTGCCGATAGGTTCCAACTCTCCGAAAAGATTGTAGGCAAACAGGCGAGGGTCGGGATTATCTGTATAATCGGGACTGCCGTCGGTCTCTATCTCTTTGGCGGGTTCTGCTTTCGGAGGTTCTGATTTTGGTTCCGGCTTAGTCTCGACCTTGGGGGGCTGATTTGGGGTAACCGTTTCTACCACCTTCTGCTTCGGTGTCTTTTTCAGCTTGGGGTCTTCCAATTGCTCACATATTGCCACACGTTTACCGGCCCGCACAAGTTTGGGCAAGTAGGTGTCGAGGGCATGGTGAGGAAAGCCAGCCAATTCTATTCGGCTGTCAATACCGGTCTGGCGACGGGTCAGGGTTATACCCAAAATTTCCGAGGCTGTGACGGCATCCTTGCCGAATATCTCATAGAAGTCGCCTACTCTGAAAAGCAGTACAGCATCGGGATGTTTCTTTTTCATCTCCTGATACTGTTGCATCAGCGGCGTATTCGTAAGGCCCGACTTCTTTTCAACCTTTGGCGTTTCTGCCTTTGCCTCCTGCTTGGGAGTAGGTGTAGGCGTAGGAGTTGGTGTTGGTGTAACAGGGTCCGGCGTAGGCGGCTTGATACCGTTGGCGTTATACAATTCCATATTCAGGCGCAGGTGCAGCGTCTCATCGAGTGCCCTGCGCAAGTCTTCGGCAATGCCATCGACACCTCCGTCATGGTGGTACACGATAGCAGGTTTGCCGTACTGGTCAGTGCCAACCTTTGCATCGGTGCATATCACATTTTGCGGAAAAGCCTGAAAGAATTTGTTGCCCGGCACTTTTGTACCCCGGTCAACAACCGACTGGATGAAAAACTCTTCATCAGCCGACAAGGACTTCTTTCCGGTGTGCTTCTGCATGATGATAAGGTCTGAGCCAACATCAGTCCCGGCATTGTCAGAGAAAGTGTTGTTGGGCAGACGTAATGCCGCCACAAGGTCAGCCTGCTTCACAAGCTCCATGCGGATAAAGGGACTGGCAGCGTTCATCACACCCTGCGATGTAATAAAGGCAATCAGACCGCCCTCTCTCACTTGGTCGAGACCTTTGAGAAAGAAGTAATTGTGCAATGACTTGGAAGCCTGACGGTAGCCAATCTCCTTGCTCACGGCATAAGCCGGATCCGCAACCGCGAAGTCGCCGAAAGGGACATTGGATGCGGCTAAATCGAAGTATCCATTGAAGTCGCGTTCAATCTTCTCAAAACCTTCTATGCGGGTCAGTATTGACGGGTGCAACGCAGACAATATTTTGCCAGTGAGCAAATCCTTTTCGTATGCCAGTACCTCGGCTCCGGGATACCTGTCATTCCGCAGGAATGAATCTATGAAAGCACCCTGTCCGGCAGAGGGTTCAAGAAAACTCTTTATCTCGACACCCTGAAATTTCAGCGCGTCAGATATAGCATCAACAATATGGTTGTCGGTATAGAAGGCGGTCAGCGTTGACGCTTTGAGCGACTCCATATAGCGGTTAAACTCCTTGTCGTCATGCGAATAATCGTGAATCAGGCGACGCAGCTCAACCGTCGGTGCAAACAGTTCAATATCCGATTTACTCCACTTGGCGGCATCCGCCAGTTCATTGGCATCATTGAGGATACACTTCAAGCCTCCAAACCCGGCATACTTGCGCAGCACCGCAATTTCCTCAGCAGTCTGCGCCCCGCGCCCCTTGACACCGAGGCTAAACGCCATACGTATAGCCTCGATGTTATCGCGCATTGTTTGTAGTCTATTGTAAGCCATAGGATTCGTAATACTCTGTTATGCGACCGATGATGGAGTCGCGGTTAATATCTATGTCAGCGGTAGAAATGCCATAGGTTAGAAATTCACAGTTCTCAAAGAGGTCAGGAACATCGGCAAGGATACGATTGACCCAGTAATTGACTGCTTCTTCTTCAAAGAGGTCAACGGTATCGCCAAAGTATGTCTTCAAGATGCCTTCAACTACCTCATACTCTGATTCTCCTATATTTTCAAAGAGAACCTGATTGGAAATTTCAGCAGCCTGAATAACTGTGTGACCACTTCTGATTGCCTCACTCCATGCGTCATAGGCTCTGTCAGCCTGCAATTCGATTTCTTGGTAATCCGGAACTGCGATAAACTTGTGTGCCTCCATATAGTTGAGGACAGTGGCGACGTATTTATCCAGTGATGGATACGCCGGTATATTGGGGGCTTTCATATATTGTCAGCTTTTTATTGTATGGTAAAGGCTCCCTTTTGAGGAGCCCTTGCCATACTTTGAGTTAGTAATGGGTTAATGTTTCTGCACATTGATGACAAGAGGGCTGAAATCGTCATCAAGGACTACGCGACCGACGTAGGACTTACCGTCCTCGTCAATGAATCCCCGGATGGGAGACGTATGTCCGTCCACTATGAGGTTGCGGATCTCTCTGCTGTTGATGGTCACACCTTCAATCTGACGATAGATTGAGTGACCACACTCGGGGTTGGTGCATTTGGCTATCTTGCCGAAAATGCGGAAGATGCCTTTGCCGCATTTTGGGCACTTTATGTCCGTCTCAGTCGGCTTGAAGAGCTTGGCGGAGGATAACGCCTGTGATGTGACACCAGTCACATACGATTCGATGATGGCGTTGAACTTCTCTTCCGTCACGGAACCTTTTACTGTTTCATTGACCAGTCTGTCAAGTGTTTTAAGAACATCCGGATCCGAGATAGCCATATCCTTGATTATGTAATTCAGAGCCTTACCGCTCTCCGTCAGAGAGTATTCTCCCATTCTGTTGCGGTGGAGATAGCCTTTCGACTGGAGAAACATTATGTCCTTGACCACTCCGTCCCGAAAATCGGGAAGATGGACTCTATGACAGTCGCGTATCAGTTCCGCGTCCTTATAAGGTTTGGGGGGTGATGTAGTCTTTGTCACCGAACCTACAGATTCCACGTGGACGGTCTGGCTTGCCTCCAGATTTGGAGCGTCAGTTCCGACATACTCTTCCGACTTACGGAGAGACTTATAACCCAGACGGATTACTTCTTTGTAAGTGTTGAAGAACGTCTGACCTGCACACTCCACCTCAACAGTAGTTTTGCGGTAGCGGAAGCTGCGTGAGAAGGTTGACATCATCCTCCGCCCGATAAGGAAGATTATCTTTGTCTCTTCTTGTGTGAGACCGACGAAAGGATAAGCGGTCAGGACTATCCCGTGGTCGGCGCTGTATTCATCCTTACCACTTCTGGTAAAGACCGGACGATAGCCGTCGTCGATGAATGTCTTGAAACAGGGAGCCTCCGCCATGCGGGGATAGACATTCTTTTTGAAGTCATCGTAATCCCGTCGGCTGATTCCGGCTTGAGAGTTTCCGGGAAACGAGATACGTTTCTTTTCGTAGAGACCTCTTGCGAGTTTGTAGGTCTGAACCGGATCCATGCCGAAAACTCTTGCTGCCTCCTCCTGAAGAGAGATGATGTTGTGGAGCTTGGGACTTGCCTCATCGATAGTTTCCACTTCGTATTTGGAAACTATAGCCTTTGCCCCGGCTTTCAGTTTGTCCGTGAGGTCGTTTGGAAGGACGCTCCACATATTCTCACATCTGAACGAGAACAGGTTACCGTCATTGTCCTTGATTGTGATGGTCGGCACATGATAGGATTGCGGAGTAAACTCCTTTATATCCTTTTCACGACGTGCCACCATCGAAAGAAGCGGCATCGCAGTTCTGGTGACAGGATACGTATTCATACCCGTGGCGAAAGCGAAGGCCCGCGACACGTTGACGTTGGTGAGCCAGTCCAACCGGTCTTTGAGAGACGCAATTCTTACAGACTCGTCATAGCCCTTGTCATGGCTCGGATAGTAGAGCCGACTCTTGATGGTGTCGCTCATGAGGTCGTTGAGAATTACTCTCGTGACCTTACCCTCGAATTTGAGGTATTGAAGGAGGTAGCTGCTCATGAGCATACCCTGCATGGTAGGATCTGTTGCGATGATGACCTGCTTGCTCTTGGCAAGAAGATTTTTGAGAACCGACAACTGTGGGTCCGACGTGTTTCTGGACTCAGAGTGAGATGAAGGAGCAGGGGCCAGTGCGTATTCTTTCGGAAGCATGGGGAAGGAAGAGTCATGAAACCAGTAGCCGGTGTTGCCACGGGGAGTGTTGATCTCCACCATGTGGCCGTAGGTCCATGTGATGAAATATTTGTCGTTAGCGAAGTAGCCGTTCATCTCGATGTCGGCCTGAAGAACGAATGAGATGTTGCGAGCGATGCGGTGGGACTGTGCGATTATAGTAATCATTGTTTTTAATTTTTTAGTTGCGATTTTTTAAGAGTGTCGGCAGCCGACATTGACTGCCGACACTCGTTTGGAGATTTTTTAGATTTTAGGGCCTTTAGGCTTCCGTTGCTGCTTCTGCTGGTCATCGTCTTTGGGCGCGACCTGACCCTTTGAAAGTGGCTCGGTGATATTTTTCGTTGCCTCGTTGGTCTTGCCGTCATTGTTGACGGCCATCTGGGTCTTGCTTTCATCAGCGGGAGTAACCGTCTGAGCCAAATCGGGGTCGCTCTTGTATGGAATGGGACGACCTTTCTCCGGATTGAATTTCACATAGACGGTTGCTTTCTGCCCCTTGTCATCTGTGACTTCGGCTTTTACGGATTTGCCGGCGGCATAGTCGGATTTCTGCTCCTCCGTGAAATGGTAGTCCTTCCACTTGCCAATAGGCTTGATTTCTCCATTGGGAAGAAGCCAGTTTCCTTTCTTATCAGCCTGTTCCTGCGATACCTTTTCAGAACTATGTTCCTGTTGCACGGCCTTATCTTCAGACTGTTCCTTTTTCTCAATCTCAATGAGACGATTGGAGCGAGGAACAAACTCGATATTCTGGTTGGCGGCGCTGCATTGCAGGACAACCGGATAGGTATTGCCATTCTTGTCCGTGTAATCCTTCAGCAGTTGCTTTCCGGATTTAAGGATACCGATGTCTTTCGGAGTAAACTCCGTGTTCCCGATTTTGGGAGGGACATAGATGCTGTTGACGTGTACCGACACCAGCTCCTTAGTGTCACGGTCGATGCTCACAAATGAGGGGACCTTGTTGCCGTTGGCATCAGTCAGCTCCACCACTCTACCGAGATTTCCGGTCTTTTCAAGCATCTCCCGGTCATACTTGGAGAACTTGACACCTTTGAACTCTTCGGAAAGTTTCGGCTCAGTGGTGATGAAATGAGGGCGAAGTGAAACTGTGCCGTCAGGGTTAGACCTGAAAGAAAGTCTTGCCTTCAACTCGAAAGACTCACCGAACATTGTCGGATTAAGAGTGACGAGCTTAGACTTCTTGTTGTTGAGCATATTGCTCACATCGCTGTCGGAAAGAAGACTCCGGTCGAGTCCCCATTTGGCTTTGAGGTCATCCCAGTTTACCTTGCTTCCGTCGATGGGTTCAGGTTTCTGGTATTTGACAGCCTCCGTTTCTTTCGCAGGCTCTTCATGAGCGACCTCTTGTGTAGAGGATTCCTCCTTGACTTCGGTTTGCTGTGTCTGAGGCACATCAACTTTGAAGTCTTTAAGAATCTCGGCATTCTTCTCCGGCTCCTGAATGAAGTCGGCCATTGCATGTCCGACACTTTCATATCGGTCTGCCGGCACTTTGAAGAAACCGAAGGTCGAGGGACTGTTGACCTGCCGAATGAAATTCGACAGGAATGCTTCGATGGGATTCTGACCTTTTGAGAATTTGATAAGGTCAGATATTTTTGACGACTTTACGTCTGTAAGTTTCGGTGTACCGTCATCATTGACTCCGGTCACCGCGCCTACCTGCCCGGTTTCATTATTGCGGGCTATCAGCACTTCTTCTTGAGGTGTGGGTTCCATTGTTTTGGGTAAGGGTAAAATTTTTGATTATTCCGATAGAACTATTCATCCACTATCGGAAAGATTTTGTAATTGCGACGGGAGGCATAAACCTCTATGAATCGGATGATGTCGCTTCCCGGATACCGGACACTTTTTCCAATCAGTATATAGCCTATCAATTTCGATGAGCGCCACTTTTGAGCAGTGATTTTAGCGACATTGAAAATCCGGCAGAACTGGCTATTGTCATATAGTTTATGCGGGATTATCCAGCTGGTGTCTATGACTCCGTCATCTTCGGATTGTATCATGGATTCCCGCACAGGAGGATTCCGGGCTCTTTGCAAATCTATGAGAATGCCAAGCTTCTCAGAGATTTCCAAGAGCAGTGCCTTTGTGTCGCTGTCGTTATTTCCGACTTCTGCGACATCGGCAAGTTTCCGGGTTAATTTTTCGTTTTGCATTTTACTTTTCGTTTGAATTTCTGATGCAAAATTGGCGATTGTCAGACCCCTGTATTGTATGGTATATATGTACCCCACAATGGCTTTAACATTTTACCCAAATTCGGTAGAGTGTGTAATTCACAGTATTCAAGAAGGATAAAAAGAGGTGCCATGAAAGAAAAAAATCACATTTTTCTTCATGGCACCTCCACTGTATATAGTTCAAAAGCAACTATCTGATTTTCAATAGCCTCAAATGTTAAAAAAAAGTTTCATCTCGGCTTCATGTCGAGCAAATGCCTCAGCTTGGGGTCGGCAGCGATACGCATAGTCTCTCGTCTCACAATGTCTATGACATCTTGTTTAATGGTGTCATAGTTGCGCTGTATCTCAGCCTTCATCTTTGACTTGTCAGGAGTGTCATCCTTGAAGTCAGTGATGATGGGTATAGGCTCATAAGCGGCAGTCTCTTTTTTCACAACCTCATTATCGACCACAATCTCGGCATGAAATATTTTCTGCTCTATGCGCTCGTCGAAGTTGTCGCTGACCGCTCCGACAAACATGCCCTGTGTCAGTGTCGATATTTTGCTTGCCGGGATAAGACTATCCATCTGGGTGTTGAACGAATGGCTCACGTCCTGACGGTTGATGGAGATAGACTGACGTTTCTGGAGCACTTTGCCGAAGCGTTCGGATAGAGTTTTTGCTGTCTCTCCGACAACCTGACCGGAGAAGATATTGCCGACGGTGTTCATCACCACGGCGGCCTCTTTGTCTCCGTAGTCACGCTTCAACTGCGAGAAGTCCTGAAAGCCGAGACAGACGGCTACCTTGTTGCTTCGTGCGGTGGCTATGAGATTATCGAGACCCTTGAAGTATATGGTAGGTAGCTCGTCTATAATCACACCAGACTTCAGCATACCTTTCTTGTTGATGAGCTTTACAATTCGGCTATTGTAAAGGCCCAGTGCCGCGCCATAGATGTTCTGACGGTCGGGATTATTGCCGACACACAGTATCTTCGGTTCATCGGGATTGTTGATGTCAAGAGTGAAATCATCGCCTGTCATCACCCAGTACAACTGAGGTGAAATCATGCGGGACAAAGGAATTTTTGCCGAGGCAATCTGCCCCGCCAACTGTTCTGCGGCTCCACCTAACCAAGCATCCATAAAAGGAGACAGATAGTTTTCCAGTTCCGGATAGCTGGTAAGAATGGGGAAAATATCCTCGTATCTGCGACAGAGAAACTCAATCGCATGAGGGAACGTGCAATATTTTCCATTCTCAAAGATGCGGAGATACCAGATGATTGCCGCAAAGAGTACAATGGGAGACTCTACAAAGAAATCACCTTGTTTCTGCACCCACGAGCGGTTCAAGTTGAGCATGATAGTGTATGCACTCTCATAGGCATCGGCAATATCCGACATGAAGGCCGGATGGATAGGATTGCACCTGTGGCTCCTTTCCGGATCATCGAAATTGATCACATAAAATGACGGCGGATTTTTGCCATAACCCTCCTGATGGTTGAGCATGTGGTTGTATGCAATGGTAGTGAGATCCGGGGCGGGTAGGTCGGCGCCCTTGCGGGCGCTTCCCCCCCTAAGAACCGTGCGTG
>CAJTMJ010000016.1 GCA_910577335.1 uncultured Duncaniella sp.
GTGGAGCTGGAGGGATTTGAACCCTCGTCCAAACGTGGAACTAATGAGCTTTCTACATGCTTAGTTTCTACTTGGTTTTCGTGTTGAGACAGGCAAGAAACCACCAATCTCAACCTTATCCTCTAAGTGTCTCGGCGAGTCGCGAGGCTTTCGTCGCCATATTTCCGATTTACCTGCACCACCTGTTCGATCCGTCTCGGAAAAAGGACAATCGGGTGATGTCTCGTTTCGGCAACTGTTGCCGAAATAAAGCTAATCTACTGTACTTCGATTACGCAGCGAGAGCGTAGTTATTTTCGCCATTTGAAATTTTGATGTCTCTGATTATAGAGCGTAGCCATCATTGCTCTGCATGCTTACTCACCACCTCTACACGCTGTCAAAACCGGTCAGCCCCGTTGGGTTGTGAATAGGGTTGCAAAATTACAACATTTCATCGTAACGAGATGAAATAAATTTGCAATTTAAATTTATTTAACATTCTGCGAGTGCGATTCAATCATAAATGCTCTCGTTTTAGCCATGAGAATATATATCGATATAACGGGGCTCTTACTTCAGGGCGTGAGAGTACAAGATCGTGTAACCCTTCCATGACTTTCACACATGTAACATCGGGACCCAATTCGGCGCCATATTTTTTTATGTCTTTTACGTCAAGCACGGCATCGCCATGGTTGAATTTTTCTTCCCAGCCATCTCCGTCCACGCTATTTGACGAATACATGAGCAAAATCGGGATGCGTATGTCTGCCTTACCGTCACGCAAGCTTTTTTGAGCAAGATTTATTGCACGTACCCATCCTGCCGTCACGTCGGGCGATTGTTCGAGTTTCCAATCGGTGTTATACCCCCATTCTCCATGATGCGCCTTTAACAGGCTTTCGGAGTAGGCGGTTGATTTCCCTTGCGAGATTTTCATGTTGGGGAATACTTTGCCTAATGCGCTCACTGCCCATACGAATTTTTCCATCACCCCAAGGTTCCAATCAAGGAACGGACTATTGAGTATCAGCCCTTTGATTATTTCTGGTCGTTTATCATTCAGGTAGCATGATACGGTAAGCCCTCCGGTGGAATGCCCCATGAGTATGATTTCCCTTAGCCCGGTGGCTTTCATTACAGCCACAGCTGAGTCTATGTCGGCAAAGTATTCATTGATATTCCTAAGCTCAAACTTCTTTTGCCCGGGAAGTATCGACCGTCCATACTTTCTGAGATCCACAGCATAGAAATCATATCCGTGCTCCACGAACTTATCTCCCATCTCGCTTTGGAAAAAATAGTCATTAAAGCCATGCACATACAGCACACCCTTAAGGTTATGTAGCGAGTCGGGAGCGAGTTTGCGGATTATGGTTGAAATTACCTTCCCGGAATAATCGTCCGGCTGGCTCACATGTCTCATTTCATATCCGTCACCTAAGATGTCAGGTCTCCATTGTCCGGATGTCTGTGAGACGGCTACAATCCATATCAATAGAGTCAGGAAAGTCGTGGAGATGCGTTTGGGATTCATAGCATAATGAAATATGTTAATAATAAGATTCCACCGGCATGATGCTTCAGGCATTTTACCGGTGGAATTGTGTGAGATATAATAAATCGCTTATAGTGCGTCTATTAGCTTGCCGATTCCAACTCGGGAGCGATAAGCTTGTATCCTTTGCCGTGGATGTTGATAATCTCGATAGACGGATCATCTTTCAGATGCTTACGCAGCTTGGTGATATACACATCCATTGAACGGGCGTTGAAGTAATTGTCGTCAATCCAGATGGTCTTGAGGGCGAAGTTTCGTTCAAGAATCTCATTGACATGCGCACAGAGCAGGCTGAGAAGTTCCGACTCCTTAGTGGTGAGTTTTGTCACCTTGTCGTCGATAAGAAGCACCTGTTTCTGAGTGTCAAATGTGAATTTGCCAATCTTGTACATGGTGATTTCCTTACCCTTCTTACCTTTCACGCGGCGGAGTATAGCTTCGATACGGAATACAAGCTCCTCCATCGAAAATGGCTTGGTGATATAGTCGTCAGCCCCGATCTTGAAACCTTCGAGTATATCCTCTTTCAGCGACTTGGCTGTGAGGAAAATGATGGGGACTTCAGAGTTTACGGTACGTATTTCCTGAGCGAGTGCGAAACCGTCCTTCTTGGGCATCATGACGTCTAGGACGCAAAGATCGTATTTGCCTTTGAGGAAAGCTTTGTATCCACTTTCTCCGTCAGCGAAGAGGTCAGCGTTAAACCCCTTTGCCTGCAGGTATTCCCTTAGAAGCATTCCGAGGTTCTCGTCATCCTCACATAGTAGTATGCGCAAACGTTCTTCCATAATTCTTAGTTTTTAGTTATTGGTAATGTTATTATAAATTTTGTTCCTACATTAAGTTCGCTTTCCACTGATATATCGCCACCGAGTTCGCCCACCATTTTCTTGACGTAAGCAAGTCCAAGACCGAATCCTTTCACGTCATGGCGGTTGCCGGTGGATACACGGTAGAATTTTTCAAAAATCTTTTTCAGGTCTTCTCGTTTCATCCCTATGCCGTTGTCGTGGATAGTTATTTCTATCCGTTCCTCTCCGTGTTGTGTTATGTCACGTGTCGAGACGATCAGTCTCAGAGGCACATCCTCACGGCGATACTTTACAGCATTGTCAAGAAGATTGAATATCACATTAGTGAAGTGCATTTCATCAACTCTTACCGTTGAATCCTTTGCGCCGAGCACGGCTTCTATCTTACCTCCATATTTTTCCACTTTCAATTTGAAGGTAGTGGTGATATTGGCTATCAGCACATTCGCATCGACATCCTGAAGTCTGAGTGTCGCCTTCTGGCGGTCAAACATAGACATCTGCAACACCTTCTCCACTTGGAACCTAAGACGTTTTGTCTCGTCATTTATCACTGTGGATATATGTGTGAGCATCGTGGGCGATTTCAGTACAGCGTTATCGTTAAGCATCTGTGCCGCAAGCGATATGGTGGATATCGGAGTCTTAAACTCATGCGTCATGTTGTTGATGAAGTCGTTTTTCATCTCTGTTAGCTTTTTCTGTCTGAATGCCAGTATGATGGTGCAGATAAAAGTCACAAGCAGTATGAATGTGAATATGAACGACGGAATCATGAAGCGGATCGAGTCGAAGATATAATCGCTTTTGGTGGGGAAATATACCTTTAGATAATATGTTTTGTTTTTTGGATCATTCGGAAACAAGCGCTGGACAAACATGCTGTTCTCATCTTTCACAGTAGGATGATAGCCCTGAGACTTATACACAATCCCTCCGACACGATTGACCACGGCAAGCTCAAACGGTAGCGATAGACCGTTGTTGTCAAGCTCTGAGCGCAAATAGTCGGTCACCTCAGTGGAATCGGCTCTCTCGCTTATGGGGCGATTGCTCGACTGATTTATAATGTTGAGTATCACTTCATCCAATAACCCCTTTTGATATAGATACTTACCCCTCATCAGTTCTCCCATGGAGCGGTTTGACGATTTCCTGTCAATGTTCCCTTTTAGGGTAAGGTCATAGTTTATACCCTCGGAGGTATTGAACATATAACTGAGGCTCACAGATCCGTCAGCATTTGTGTGTGGATAGAATTGCGTATCCATCTGCTGAAGATCTTCTTCTAAAAAGTATTTGGTCTCGTCTTGCTCCAGACGGGTGGTTACGGCGTAAAGCGAACGCTTGACCCCTTCTGCAAACTGGTCATCACGCATACGCTTCATGTTGTTCATGTATGTTATCTGAACATATAGTAACCCTATGAATGTCAGAGCCATGATGATAGTGAGTAACCAAATAGTTGATTTTTTCATATTTTATAGACAACCCCTTGAGGTGTGAGTATTTTTAAGTAAAATAAAAAGTTTAAAACCTTTCGTTGTTAATCTTTATGTTAATCTTTTATATGTTAACAATTACAATGTATAATTGTTGTGAAAAAAATTAAAATGAGTCATAACAGCCGGTTTGGTATTTAACATTTTGCGTCAAAATTAACAAAAAAATGTGAACTGAACAACAAAATGTGTAGTCAAATGGTAGTCACTTATGTGATAAATGGTTTATTTATGTGAAAATATTGATATTTCGATATATCATATCTTATATTATATATTGTGTAATGCAACTATTTACATCATACCAATGTTATTACATAGTCGATTAAAAATTTATTTTGTCTACTAACAATAAAACCGTATTATTTTTTCTATGAAAACAATTATCAATCAAGAAATCCCCGATTTTTCTGTTGAAGCTTACGTTGATGGCGAGTTCAAAACTATAAAACGTGATGACCTGAAAGGAAAATGGGCTATATTCTTCTTCTATCCTGCGGATTTTACTTTCGTTTGCCCGACTGAGCTTGTAGATATGGCTGAAAACTATGATAAGTTCCGTCAGCTTGGCGCTGAAGTTTACAGCGTGTCAACCGACAGCCAGTTTACTCATAAGGCATGGCATGACGCAAGCGAATCTATCCGTAAGGTTCGTTTCCCGATGTTGTCCGACAAAACCGGTATGCTCAGCGAGTATTTCGGCGTGCTTAACACTGATGATTTCATGGCTTACAGAGGCACATTCGTAGTAAATCCCGAAGGCAAAATCAAAATAGCAGAGGTGCAGGACAACGGCATCGGACGTAATGCCGACGAACTCGTCCGTAAGCTTGAAGCCGCTCAATTTGTTGCCGAGCATGGCGATCAGGTATGTCCGGCTCGTTGGCGTCCGGGCGATTCTACCTTGACTCCGGGCATTGAATTGGTTGGTAAGATATAATATATAAGCAATATATCGTTGCCGTATGTTCATGTTACAGACATTCCGTCTTATTATAAAAAGGTGGAATGTCTGATTTTTTTATTAAATTTGTCATTCATAAATATAGTAAATTATGATTGAAGAAATTATAGCTCTCGCACATGAAGCCGGCGATGCCGCCATGACATATTTTCGTCACCATCAGAAAATGCAGGTGGCAAATAAGTTGAATGACAGCGACATAGTTACAAATGCCGACAAGGAGTGTGAGCGTATAATAAAGGAACATATACGTGCTAACTATCCGTTACACGCTATTCTGTCGGAAGAATCAGGCGTGACTGACGGAACTGCCGACTGGCGATGGGTGATAGATCCGATTGACGGCACTAACAATTTCTTTGCCGGAATACCGCTATGGGCGATTTCAATAGGTGTCGAACATCACGGTGAAAGGAAATACGGAGTGGTTTATCTCCCTGCCGCAAACGAAATGTTTTATGCAGTCAGGGGCAAAGGGGCGTTTCTTAACGGCAATCCAATCCATGTTTCTACGGAAGATAATTTGTCCCGGTCGCTTATATCAACAGGTTTTCCGGTAGATAAGGACACTAATCCTGACAACAATATGGATAACCTGTCTAAGATCTTACCTCATGTAAGGGATATAAGGCGTTTAGGCTCGGCAGCCACTGATATCTGTTATGTGGCAGCCGGGTTCTTGGATGGCTACTGGGAGCTAAATCTTCATGAATGGGATGTCAATGCCGCACTTCTGATACTTGAGGAAGCCGGTGGAAAGTGGACCCGCTTCCGTGAGGACAGAGGTATATCCCTCGTGTGTGGCTCTCCGGCAATACACGACAGGCTTTATGCACTGTTGAAGTCTTAATGTCTATTTTAATGCTTCCGGTTGGTCTGATTCCCTTTGCGGGTGGGATAAGATGCACGAGGCGGGAATAGCCTGGCAAGCAGGTCGGTCCTGTGCAGTCGTTGCAATGAACGGGTGATATCCTCCCGGTATGTACGGTCATACCAGAAGAAATACTTCCTTTGGGCAAGTTTCTCTTCCGGGGAAATGGCAGTGAACACTTTCTTGCCGGTATAGGGATGATAGCCGGTATAGTATATCTCAGTCGATACTGTCATCGGGGTAGGGGTGAAATCCTGCACCTGTTCCAGATGCAGATTCAATTCCTTGGTCTCGGCAGCAAGCCCTGCCATATCAGTCTCATGACATCCGGGATGTGACGAGATGAAGTAGGGTATAAGCTGCTGTTTCAGCCCGTAGCGTGAATTGATCTTTTCAAATATATCATTGAATTCATGATACAAACGGAACGATGGCTTGCGCATTATCTCCAACACAGCGTCCGATGTGTGTTCCGGCGCCACTTTGAGCCTTCCTGACACATGCCGTGCGATCAGCTCCTCATTATATCTACGATTTGCTTTGTCAATATCTGCATCGCCGGTCTGATGCATGGATAGATCGTAGCGCACACCGCTCCCGATGAACGATTTCTTAATTTCAGGTATCTCGTCAACCGCATGGTAGAGGTCAAGTAGCGGACGATGGTCGGTGTTGAGGTTCGGGCAAGGTTTGGGATGCAGACATGAGGGACGCAGGCACTTTTCACAGATTGCCGTATTCTTACCTCCCATGCGGTACATATTGGCACTCGGACCACCAATGTCACTGATATATCCCTTGAAATCAGGCATCGCAATGACTTTTTTTATCTCACGTAGCACTGATTCCTTGCTGCGTGAGGCTATGAATTTGCCTTGATGGGCTGAGATAGTGCAGAATGCACATCCTCCGAAGCATCCGCGATGGATATTTACGGAATGGCGTATCATCTCGTATGCCGGTATCCGTTTCCCTTTGTAGCGGGGGTGGGGCAGACGTGTGTAAGGCAGGTCGAACGACGCATCAATCTCCTCGGTGGTCATAGGAGGATACATCGGATTGATTTTTATCCATGTGTCTCCGTGGCGTTGCCATAAGGTTTTACCATGCATGGCATTGCTCTGTTGCTCGATATGCTTGAAATTCTCTGCCTGATGCCGTTTTGACTTTAAGCAATCCTCGTAAGAGTATAGGATTATGTCTTTGTCGAGAACTGCTATCTCATTTCCCGTACCTGTCCACAGATTCTCATCCTTGACTCTTATTACAGTCTGAGGCAGGTCGGTGATATCGTTGATTTTCTCACCTGAGGCGAGTCGCCGGGCGAGTTCAACTATTACTTTTTCACCCATGCCATAGCTGATGATATCCGCATCGCAGTCCATCAGCAGTGACGGACGCAGCCTGTCCTGCCAATAGTCGTAATGTGCAAGACGTCGCATAGACGCCTCAATACCTCCGGCAACAATAGGTGTGTCGGGGAATAGCTCCCGGAGTATCTTTGAATACACAATAGTCGGATAGTCCGGACGTGCGCCGTGACGTCCGTTGGGGGTATAGGCATCATCGCTTCGGCGGCGACGGGCTGCAGTGTAATGATTAACCATAGAGTCCATGGCTCCAGCTGACACTCCGAAAAACAATCTTGGAGCACCGAATTTCTTGAAGTCACGCAAGTCGTCCTGCCAGTTAGGTTGCGGCACAATCGCCACTTTGTAACCGGCAGCCTGTAACACTCTCCCTATCACCGCAGCCCCGAATGAAGGATGATCCACGTAAGCGTCCCCTGAGAATATGACAATATCCACATAGTCCCATCCCAAAGCTTTCATCTCTTTCACACTCGTGGGTAGATACTCGGTTGCAGGTGGTGTTATGAGGTCGTAACGCATCAATGACGCGACGTCATGTCTCGGCTCGTCAGGTCTCGGATTCTGCTTCGGGGAATCTGCTATGTTTGGATTGCGGAATTTCTTAGGCTTAACAGGCATGGCTGAATAGGGGGATTATTAAAATCAGATTAAGATAATGTTACTTATTATTATCAGATAGCATTTGCTCCATGCCAAGCACCTCGTCACGCAAACGTGCCGCTTCTATGAAGTCCATTCGCTTGGCAGCTTCCACCATTTCCATGCGCCGCTTCGTGATAAGTTTCTGCAATGCTTCCGGTGTAAGATATGGTATGACAGGATCGGCTGCGAGGTTGACTTTGGTGGAATACTCTTCCGCATACGGTATGGGCTGCGGTTTCTTCCCACGCTGGGCGGGAGAGGTTCGTTTCCCTTTCTGTTCCACGGGTTCGAGTCCCTCCGTGTCCACACCGATGATGGCGTTGCGGGCTTTGATGATGGCTTGTGGGGTGATGCCGTGTTCTTCGTTGTAGGCAAGCTGCATCGATCGGCGGCGTGATGTCTCATCGATGGTCTGCTGCATCGAATCGGTAATCTTGTCGGCATACATTATGACTGTGCCGTTGAGGTTACGTGCCGCACGTCCTACAGTCTGTGTGAGCGAACGGTGACTGCGCAGGAATCCCTCCTTATCCGCATCAAGTATCGCCACAAGCGACACCTCCGGCAGGTCAAGTCCCTCACGAAGAAGATTAACACCTACAAGCACATCAAAATCTCCGGCTCGCAGTCCGTCAAGTATTCGTATGCGGTCCAATGTGTCAACATCGCTGTGAATATACGCTGTCTTGATGCGAAGACGGGTGAGATAATCGTTCAGCTCCTCTGCCATACGTTTGGTCAGTGTGGTCACAAGCACACGCTCGTTGCGCTCGATGCGCAAATTTATCTCGTGGAGCAGGTCGTCAATCTGGTTAAGTGACGGGCGCACCTCTATTATCGGGTCCAAAAGTCCTGTCGGTCGGATGATCTGTTCCACCACCACGCCCTCGCATTTCTCCAGCTCATAATCGGCTGGGGTTGCGCTGACATACAACACTTGCGGGGTTAGACGTTCAAATTCTTCAAATTTCAGCGGACGGTTGTCAAGGGCGGCTGGGAGTCGGAAGCCATATTCCACAAGATTCATCTTTCTTGAAAGGTCACCACCGTACATCGCGCGGCATTGGGGCAAGGTCACGTGGCTCTCGTCCACGATTGTAAGGAAGTCCTTGGGAAAATAGTCGAGTAGGCAGAATGGGCGCATACCCGGTTGGCGTCCGTCGAAGTATCGGCTGTAATTCTCTATACCGGAGCAATGTCCCACCTCACGAAGCATCTCCACATCGTAGGTCACACGTTCCAACAGTCGTTTAGCCTCCAATTCTTTCCCCTCTTTAAAAAAGTAGTTGTATTGCTCCCCGAGGTCAAGTTCTATCTGTCCGATTGCCGAACCCATCCTCTCAGGCGACGTCACGAAAAGGTTTGCCGGATATATTTTGAACACGTCATGCGAGCCGAGCGATGTGCCATCCTCCGGATGTATGGTCTTGATAGATTCTATCTCGTCACCCCAGAAGGTCACACGCAGCACTATTTCCTCGTAGGCAAGGCGTATATCCACTGTGTCACCTTTCACTCGGAATGTTCCTCTCGAAAGCTCAACCTCGTTACGAGAATAGAGTGCGCCAACGAGAGTGCGCAAAAACTTGTTGCGCGCTATCTTCTGACCCACTTTCACCATCACAACGTTGCTGTCGAAGTCCTCAGGATTGCCCATACCGTAAAGGCATGACACTGACGATACCACCACCACATCCTTGCGCCCCGACATGAGTGCCGACACGGTGGAGAGACGCAGTTTCTCAATCTCATCATTGATCATGAGATCCTTTTCGATATACTTATCAACGGTAGGGATATATGCCTCCGGCTGATAATAGTCGTAATACGACACAAAATATTGCACCGAGTTATTAGGGAAAAATCCTTTGAACTCGCTGTAAAGTTGGGCTGCAAGAGTCTTGTTGTGGCTGAGGATGAGAGTAGGTTTCTCCACCTGCGCTATCACATTAGCCATGGTGAAAGTCTTGCCCGAACCGGTCACGCCAAGAAGCGTCTGGGCTTTCTCGCCATCCTTAATACCCTGCACAAGCTGCTCTATCGCTTGTGGCTGGTCGCCTGTAGGCTTATACTGTGAAGTCAGCTGAAATTTCATAACCTACAAAGGTACAAAAAACAATTGACAATTGACAATTATTCCAATTAACAATTAAAACAATTGACAATTAAAACAATTGACAGTTGACAATTGAAAATTGACAATTAATATAGTTAATTGCCATCATTCAACTATCAACTGTCAATTGAATACCTGTCAATTGAAAAAATTGTCAATTGTCCATTGTCAATTTTCAATTGTTAACCGTATTGTATCGTTCCGTCCGGATTGCGATACTGGTCAAAGCTCTTTTCGTACTGGTCCATGGCACGGAGACTCATACCCATGCTTGAGAAACCGCCGTCGTGATAGAGATTCTGCATAGTCACCTTGCGGGTGAGGTCGCTGAACATCACGATGCAATAGTTGGCACATTCGTCAGCGTCAGCGTTGCCAAGAGGCGACATGCGGTTGGCGAAGTCCATCAGTGATTCCATACCTTTCACGCCGCTACCTGCGGTAGTTGCTGTGGGCGACTGAGATATGGTGTTGATTCTCACATGCTTTTCACGACCGTAGATATAGCCGAAGCTGCGGGCTATCGACTCAAGCAGAGCCTTGGCGTCAGCCATGTCGTTGTAGCCGAACATAGTGCGCTGTGCTGCTATGTAGCTGAGAGCGAGGATGCTGCCATAGTCATTGATGGCGTCAAGCTTCTTGGCACACTGTATCATCTTGTGGAATGACACTGCCGAGATGTCGAGAGTCTTGTTGAGCAAGTCATAGTCGATGTCGTCATACAAACGCTTCTTGCGCACGTTGGGCGACATACCTATGGAGTGAAGCACAAAGTCTATCTTTCCGCCGAGGATTTCCATTGATTTCTGGAACACCATTTCGAGATCCTCCACATTGGTTGCGTCGGCAGGTATCACTTCAGCGTTAAGTTTTTTCCCGAGGTCACTGACCTCGCCCATGCGCACTGCCACGGGGGTGTTTGACAGAGTGATTGTTGCGCCTTCCTCTACGGCTTTCTCAGCCACTTTCCAGGCAATACTCTTGTCGTTGAGCGCGCCGAATATCACACCGCGCTTGCCTTTTAACAGATTGTAACTCATTAGGTTTACAATTTTATGATTATGAATATTACGGTGATGCCCCAAGGCAATACCGCTCGCAAAGTTACAAAAATTTCCCGAAATACCGAAATCACCCCGATCGATCTGTTATTACAGGATAGTTATTCAGGGGTTATATGTATGACACAGGGCTTGAATACATAAAAGTCTCTAACATATATTTCAATATCAGATGTAACAGGTCCAATTGTAGTAATTTGTAATTTATCACTACGAATATCTATTGAAATATTTTTGTTTTCAGGTTTAA
This sequence comes from uncultured Duncaniella sp., assembly GCA_910577335.1. Classification (GTDB taxonomy): domain Bacteria; phylum Bacteroidota; class Bacteroidia; order Bacteroidales; family Muribaculaceae; genus Duncaniella. The sequence continues at coordinate 11,135 of CAJTMJ010000016.1, forward strand.
TTGATAGCACTTCGATTTCGTCGCTATTGCCAAATTTTATATCGTTAACCAGTGTTTTACCATCGCTTTTTGAGGAATGACATGATGTTTCAGCTCCAAATGGAAAATCATTAGTTACATTTTCCTCTAAGAAGCTTATTTTAGCACCGATTTTCTTTTTCTTTTTGTTAATCCATGATTCCACGTACGCATTAATATATGTGGTGTTATCCTTTAATGCGGATATCCCACTCGGAAACTTGTGTAAGTTTTCTTTAGCGAAAATTTGATATATATTTTTAGTTTCGACTGCAATCTGTGGAAATAGTTGTGAAAGTTCTGGAGAGGCAGAAAGGCTAAGCGGTAGTTTGGTAACTTTACCTATAAGATATTCCTCCGAACTTACCAAATTGTTACCATCTGAAAGATAAACGTCGGTATTCCCGAGAAATGACTTTCCGTTTGACTCATTCATCATATTGAGCTGTACGGCATTTTCAGGTATGGTTGGATCCGGATAACCGGGTTGAGGTTCGTCGTTGTCGTCGCCACATGAACTCACAATCGGAAGTAAGGTCAGAATGGAGAGAAACAGTAAATGTTTAACAAGGTTGAAATTTGTAAGTTTCATAATGTGATTCTTTAATAATTTATTTATGGATTATATGGTGTGTTAGAAAGAACGGTTTATCAACTGGTCAAATATTGATACAAATATAATATGTGAAAGGTTTCTATCAATGTGACATTATCAATTTAACATACGCTTTTAAATATATTTAACGTCAGTATTTAAAAGGCTGGTATGTGTGATGCAGCATCCATAAACAACGTCTTTTACCAGTAAGTTAAAACGCATTCCTTGGATGGCATATAAATTGCTCTCTAAAATTGAACCTGTCTCCAGTCCAGTCATTAAAGACCTTGACTTAAGCAGATTGCGACGTTGATTATCCATTTTTTTGTTCAATATGGAATCCCCGTTGTAAAGAATAACGTCTTCCAATCCAATGGAATCTGGAGTCATATGACAAGAATCAGTATTCTCTTCTTTGAGTGTGGAAGAATCAGACAAAGCTTCAAGAATATCTTCATTTTCATTTGAACAACTAGTAAAAACCAGTAGTAAAGCTAATGTGATTGTTTGTAATAATTTTGACATATTTGTAAAATTTAAAATGTGGATAATTTATAAAGCTATTAACATTCCGGTATAGATGTTGGCTTCTGTTGTGACTTTGATGTTGAGTGGTTCGGTTGGCTCACCTATATATAAAGTGAAAAGGGTGAATGTGGAGAATTGTTGGGTTAAGCATGGGGTATCCATAATGTCAGTTATGGATATGGTAGCGTTACCTTCGGGGTATTCAAAGGTAAGGTGCAGGTAGCCGTCCTCATAGAAACATTCTACATTGTTATGACGAGCCGGTACTCGGTGATAATCTTTACCTCCTCGGATACTTATTTGTTCAAGGTTTATATCCTTCCTTTGTTTTGTCGGCGTGGTCGGTTCGGCAGAAATGCTTATTCTGACAAATAATAGCAGCACTAAAAATGTGATGAATTTTTTCATGTTTTTAGAGTTTTATATTAGTAATTTGTTGTTAGCAAAGTTAGGTACAATATTCAGATTAGTGTGGAAATGATGGGGCAATAATATCACACAAGGACTGTCGTAAGAGATTGAATGTCAGATAAATAAAAATCTGTGTGAAATCGAAATTTCACACAGATTATAAACGTTTGATATTCAGTGTATTATAAATGTTGCGTATGAGATGTGTTAACCAGTTGTATTAAAGCTGTTTAGCCGTGAAGATGTGAAATTTTTGCATTTGCAACCGCCCATACTGCAAGCACCCATGAGGGTTGGTTACGATGGTGAACCTTTGATTTTCGATATAAACCAATCCTTGTCGGGAGCATCGGATTTGGCTATCTTTTCGATAAGTCGTGTGCGCTTGGTGTAGGTGGAGTTTGGCTTTATGCCGGTGAAAAGCGATATTGCTTTTGCTCCATATCCCGCAACAGTCAGGGTCAGGAATATGATATCGTCATTGGAGAAATCGGTGAGCTGCAATCGCATTTTCTCGACAATATCATCCATACAGGAGTTGACAATCCGCTCAATCTCGCCAAGATTAGATTTGTCAGTAAGCTTTAGGATCTCTTTTTCGATGTTTTTATATATGGCTTTGCGTGATTCGGCAGTGTCGGTGGATTCGTAAAACTCATTTACCAGCATGTTCAACTGTCGCAATCCTTTCTGTAGAAGCGACTGTGATAGCTGTAACATAGTGCTTTTATTGGTGTCAATAGAAGAAGTAAGATATTGTATTTTGGCTACTTTCAGTCTTATTTCGGCATCCTTGCGCTTTATCTTGTTTTGAAAAAGTATGGTCACAATTATTATAATAGCAATGGAGGTAACTGCTATCAGGATAATTGAATATTTACGTTTGGCAGCTTGCAATTCTGCGTTTTTTGCCTGTTGGGAATAGAAATCGCGCTGAGCCACTATTGAGGATTGCTTGCGGATTTTTGCTGCTATTCGATTTTGTTGGATATGCAATGTGTCTAATATCGAATAAACCTGTAGGATATCGTTTGTTTTTTCATAAAATCGGAGTAATGCCATGTTATACGATATGGAATCGTTGGGGGTGATTGCTAAGGATAAGGCTTTATCGAGCATTTTTGTGACATCTGACATATCTCCGTATGCTATTCGGATTTTTGCAATGTTAGAGTAATCGAGACTTCTAAGCCGTACCGTATCAGCGTATTGGAGCAATGTGTCAACGAAGGCGTTAGCTTCGCGATATCGTTCTAAGTTATATAATGAGTAGGATAATATATCAGCACTATAAACTTTCAGATATGGGGAAGATGTCTGTCCCCGGATGCTGTCAGCAATGGCAATGGCTTTTTCATAGTCATTAAGATTCTCATGGCTTGTGGCGAGATGTCCTAAATTATAAAGATACGCATTCTCGATATTAACTTGTTTGAATAGGGTGGCTGCATTTTCGTAACATTTTATAGCTTCCTCGTAAAAATATGTTTCAGATAAAATGGTTCCCATAAGCTCGGCTATGCGTGCTTGCCAGTATATATCTTTTGTATTCTTGGCTATACGGTCGGCACGCATGGCGATGGTCATAGCCGACGGATAGTTGGTAGCGTTGGCGTTTAGAGTGGCTTGGTAGAAAAGAGATTTCATAAGTCGTGCCGGATCATCGTGGCTCTCGAAATAGTTCACGGCTGTGGTTATCAGTGAGTCGTTGGTCTCGTCGATAAAATTTTTATGCCGGGCTTGGGTGAGCAGGAGTGCGCCAAGAGCTTTCTGCCTTTTTCCGACAGGTCGAAACGAGGAGTCGGACAACAGTGTGAGTGCCGAGTCGGGATGTTCGTCCATGACATCTTCAGCCGTGGCGAGGGTTGTTTCAGCCATGCGTGTGGCATCATCGGCACAGCTGACGAACGACAATGATAGAAGTGACAGTATGAGGATGAAGAATATATTCATTGAACTCCGGGGTTATTACGAGGACAAAGGTAGTGAATAATTACCTAAATTCAGATAATAGGGGATGTGAGATTTTAACAATAAGAGTTAACATAAATTATACGTATTCACCCAACTATACAAAATAGGATTTGTTTTAACATAAGAAATGCAGAAATGAAAAACATCATTTACTACAGACCTGTTAAACATAAAATTTAAATTTTTTCTTAATGGCTACTACACAGTATCATCCTGTCGTGCAAGAACTCATAGATATGATTGCACAGAACGGCTGGCAAAGCAAATTTGAAGAAGCTTTGAAAAAGGCACAATCCTACAATGTGATTGGATTCGAAGATGTGAAAACACTCGACGATTATTTTAAGTGGGTGGATGCTCAGTTGAAATGGGTCCCCGTTGAGGACCGTTATGGTAAAGAAGTGTTCAAGCATGTATGTAAATTCTACTTCATTCTTGACCAGAGCCCTGTAAAAGAATTACAGAACCCTGTAACCCCTCATGATAAGATGCAGCCTCTTACTCCGCTGTCTGCGTGGATGCGTAAGTTTATCAACGCATTGGGTGAATGGATGGATAGTCCTCTCACTCTTACCGGAGAATCGGAAGAGACATTCTATAAGTCTGCACCCTATAACATGGATGAATACGAACGTCCTCACGGAGGATGGAAGAGCTACAATCAGTTTTTTGCCCGTTACACCAAACCGGGTTATCGTCCAATAGCCGATATCGCTGATTCACGTATCATCACTGCCCCTGCCGATGCTACTTTCGACGGACAATGGGAGGTGAACTCAAATACCGGTGTTGATATCAAGGGTATATATTGGAACATCGAAGAACTTCTTCAGGACAGCCCGTACGCTTCAGCGTTCAAAGGCGGTCACTGGACTCACTCATTCCTTAACACCACTGACTATCACCGTCAGCATGCCCCTGTGGCAGGTACTATCCTTGAAGCCCGTGTAATTCAGGGCACTGTATACCTTCAGGTGACAGCCGAACCTATCCCCGGCGACCCCGACGGCAAGACTCAGCTTGTAGGCAAACGTGTGTTTGGCGCTCCTGACGATCCCGGTTATGAATTTATGCAGACCCGTGGACTTTTCGTGATCGACAGCCCGATAGGTCTTGTAGCCGTTCTCCCGATGGGTATGGCACAGGTATCATCAATCGTTCCTACTGCAGAAGTTGGTCGTACACTCCGCAAGGGTGAAGAGATCAGTTACTTCCAGTTTGGCGGTTCAGATATCGTGATGGTCTTCCAGGAAAAGAGCAACATTACATTTACAGCTCAGCCGGGTGTTCACTATAAAGTCGGTACACAGCTCGCGGTAGCTCACCCGGTGATAAAACTGAAATAAATCTTACACATAGACAATAATAATCCTAACAACAAATAACACGTTAATTATGGATACAACGAAATTACAGCCTATCATGCAGAAATTCGTCGAGCTTATCAACGCCGACGGTGGTAAAATGCGTACTGCACTTGAAAAGGCACTTGAGATAGTTCACCAGAAAAATGTTGTGGAGTACATGAACATCCGCACACTTGACGACTATATCGAATGGAACGATAAAAACCTTACAACCCCTTGGCTTGAAAACCGTTACGGTACAGCAACACTTGAGAAGTTCAAGACAATGTACTATCTTCTCGATGTAGCTCCTGTGGGTCAGTATCAGAATCCTGAGGTACCTCGTCCAACCGACCCCGCCCTTACTCCGCTGTCAGAATGGATGCGTGAGTATCAGATAGCTCTTGGTCAGTGGATGGACAACCCTGCTCAGCTCACACCTGAGGTTGAGAAGTCGTTCATGGAAGCTGCTACTTACAACATGGATGAATATGTACGTCCGCGTGGCGGTTGGAAGACTGTCAACCAGCTCTTCGCCCGTCGTACAAAACCGGGTTACCGTCCTATCGCCGCTATTGACGACTCGCGTGTCATAGTATCTCCGGCTGAAAGCACATTTGCAGGTCAGTGGGAAGTAAACTCCAACACAGCCGTTAATATCAAGGGTCTTTACTGGCAGATTCAGGAATTGCTTGAAGGCAGCCAGTACAAGGATTGCTTCAAGGGTGGTCAGTGGACTCACTCATTCCTTAACACTTACGACTATCACCGTCAGCACGCTCCTGTGGCAGGTACTGTGGTAGAATCAAGAGTTATTCAGGGTGCCGTATACGTACAGATGGTGCTTAAACCTGTAGAGGGTCAGAAAGATCTTCAGACAATCGTAGGCAACACTGTGGCTGTTAATCCTGACACCGCCAACAAGGACTTCAAGATCGATGCTCCTGACTCGGCAGGTTATGAATTTATGCAGACCCGTGGTGTGATCATCATTGATAGCCCGATCGGTCTTGTGGCTGTTTGTCCTATCGGTATGGGACAGGTTTCTTCTGTAATTCCTACCGCTGAGGTTGGTAGAACACTTTACAAGGGTGAGGAAATCAGCTACTTCCAGTTTGGCGGTTCTGACTGCTGTATGGCATTCCAGGAAAAGAGCAATGTAAGCTTCACTGCTCAGCCCGGCGTACACTACAAGGTCGGCACTCGTATCGCTCAGGCGTTTCCTGTGATTGACCCATATAAGAAATTCTAACAGATCTCCGTCAAGTATCGCCGTTTGTGCGGCGAATGGAATGAACTCTCATCAGGTATTATGACAGGTTCATTATGACGACGAATTATGATGCTGCAAAGATGGGTCATAGTCCCCGTCCTTGCGGCATCTTTTTATTAATCGTATCCTATAAAAAACTATTTAATATATGGCAACATCTGATAAACCGGCTACGCCTTCTGTAACGTCTACGGGCAAAGTGCCGTCGGCAGGCGGCAAATCGGGGGGTGCGAAGAAGGCTACAGTCACGATGATTGGTATGGCAATCATGATTGTCACCACCATTCTGAGTCTTCGAGGGCTTTCATCACAAGCCGAATACGGCTACACATCCATATTCTGGTATGTCCTTTCAGCAATATTGTTCCTAATCCCGTTTTCGCTTGTCTGTGCCGAGCTTGCGTCTACCTACACTAAGAGCGGAGGTCTGTTCCGCTGGGTGTCTGAGGCGTTCGGAGCACGTTGGGGATGGGCTGCAATGTATCTTGAATGGATGACAGTGGTGATCTGGTTCCCGTCAGTATTGATGTTCGGAGCCGTGTCACTCGCATACGTTTTCTGGCCCGAGACCTTTGACACACATCTTGCGTCAAACACAATCTACACTTTGATAATAGTTCTCGCTGTATATTGGCTCAGCACATTCAACTGTTTCCGTGGTATGCGAAACGCCAATAAACTTTCAACCCTCGGCGGTCTGTTCGGTACCATTATCCCGGGTGCTATTCTTATCATTCTTGGTATAGTCTATATTTGTACAGGTGGTGAGAATTTCATACCTACCGACCGTTCATTCTGGCCCGACTTCACAAAATACAGCACAATAGTGCTTGCCGCCTCTATCTTCCTGTTCTACGGAGGTATGGAGATGCAGGCAGTGCATGTGAACTCTATGCAGAACCCGCAGCGTGATTTCCCGCGTGCCGCATTGGTGGCTGTGGTGATTATTCTTGCAGTGTTTATCCTCGGTACTCTTGCCATCGGGTTTGTGATGCCTGAGAAGGAGATCAATCTTCTCCAAAGCTTGCTCGTGGCTTACAATAGCCTTTGGGCACATCTCGGATGTCCTTGGCTCGGTAATGTTCTCGCTCTGTTTGTGACCTTCGGTGTCATCGGTCAGGTGAGTGTGATTATAGCAGGTCCTTCCACAGGTATTCTTGCCGTTGGTAAAGCCGGTTATCTGCCGCATTCACTTCAGAAAGTAAATAAGAATGGTGTTCAGACCAATATTCTTTGGGTACAGGGTTTGATCGTGACTATCCTTGCACTTGTCCTCATTGTGCTCCCTTCTGTTCAGAGTGCCTATCAGGTGATGAGTCAGATGGCGACTGTGACCTATCTTGTGCTTGTGATCATGATTTACTGCGCTTTCTTCCGCTTGCGTCACACTGAGAGTAAAGTGAGAAGAGGTTACAGAGTGCCCGGCGGTAATTTTGGCAAATGGCTTGTGACACTTGTGGGTGTCGGTGGCGCAGTTGCCGCACTTGTTTTAAGCTTCCTTCCCCCGGGTCAGATCAACACCGGTAGCCCTGTGGTATATATCGCCATATTGCTTATAGGCTCCATCATTATCGTGGCTATTCCGTTTATCATCTACGCTAAACGTAAACCGTCATGGCATGATGCCAATTCCGACTTCTATCCCTTCAATTGGATGATAGAAGGTCGTAAGCCTGACGAAGTTTCAAAGTGGCCCGAAAATTATGTGCCTACTCAGGATGAAATTGAAAAAGCATTCAAGGAAGAGGATCAAAGTTAAAATTTAATCAAAACGGAATATGAAAATTAATACCGGAAAAGGGCAAATCTCCCTTATGACTTTGATCGCTATATGGTCAATTTCTCTGACTGTCAATCTCCCGGGACTCGCTATAACGCCGATGCTCGGAAACCTTGACAAAATATTCCCTCATACGTCAGAACTTGAGATACAGCTTCTCACGGTATTGCCTAACCTTTTCATTATTCCATTCGTACTCCTTTCCGGCAAACTTTCATTGTCGAAAAGTAAAATCAGCATTGTAGTGGTTGCCCTCGCCATTTATTTGGCGGGGGGAATCCTCTATCTTTTTGCCGATAGTATGGTACAGCTGATAATCATAAGTTGTATCCTCGGAATGGGATGTGGATTGCTGATACCGCTCGCCGCCGGATTGCTTGCCGACACGTTTGTGGGGAAGTATCGTATGCGTCAGCTTGGTATCAAGTCGGGCATATCGAATATTGCATTGGTGGTCGCCACATTTATTGTTGGTTGGCTTAACCGTGGCAATTGGCATCTGCCGTTTCTCGTCTATCTTATCCCGGCGATTCCACTCGTTCTGTCGGTATTCTTAAGGGGTATCCCTAAGGCTGACCTGAATCCGCCTGTAGTCACTCCGACACCTCGCGTGAAGGCTTCGGTAAATGTAGCTGCAATGGCTACAGTTGCAGGCACTCCCGCTCAGGCGATACATGCAGCACCGCCGGTTGCCGGTTCGGATAATTATGGCAAGATAGGGAAAGTTAAAGACGATTTTATTATCTCAAGACTATGGTCCCTGATAGCTGTCTATTTTTTTGTGTGCTACGCCACAGTGATAGTAAGTTATTACTCTCCGTTCCTGATGCAGAGTGAAGGGATGAGTGATTCCGAAGTGGGTACAATAACAGCTATTTTCTTCCTTGCTGTCTTCCTTCCGGGATTTATCCTCCCGTTTATCGTAAAGCTCTTTAAGCAAGGCACATTGATAGTATCCTCCTTGGTAATGAGCGTGGGTATTATTCTGATGGTTCTTGGGAAACATTTCGGCATAATGTGCGTGGCATCTGTACTGGTAGGTTTCGGATATGGCGTGTTCCAGCCCCTTATCTATGATAAGGCGACTCAGATAGTGACCGTCCCGGCTAAAGCCACACTGGCTCTTGCATTTGTCCTTGCGGCAAATTACATCTCCATAAGTGCCACCCCTTTCATAGTCGATTTCTTCAGGTCGATATTTGACCCTCACCATCTTGTCAATAGTTTCCCATTCATACTCAACTCGATCCTGCTTGTCATTTTCACTGTTGTAGTATTGATATTTCGTAAATCATTTGTGTTCCGTATAGACACATCATATTACTAATCGCATAAAAAATCCATATATGATTTCGTTTTTACGTGTAGGTGCGCTTGTCCTGACATTGTGCGCATCTCAGATCATAATGGCTCAGGGACATCCTGCCCGAAAGGATAATACCGGCGTGACAGTGTTGAATCACATTGCGGGAGAAAACCCCGACACAGCCGAGATCCATAAAAAGTTTGTGGAGAATGCCCCTGCTGTCTATAATATACCCGGCGCTCCGAGGTTTGCCATTATCGGTAAGGAGCGTAAGTTTTATCTTGGTATAGGCGGGACGCTTAAAGCAACAGTGTCGTATGATTGGGGCGACCCTATTGATAATGCTTTTGACTTTACAACTTCTGCCATCCCTATGAATCCCCGCAAGGGCGATGACGGGCTTGTGCAGTTTAGCGCTGCAACCAGCGGTATGTTTATCAACTTTGTGGCATTGCCCGGAAATGAAAATCAGGTCGGGGCATATATTAATTTCAACCTCACCGGTGGAAACGATTATGGCTTTGACTTGCAGTATGCCTACTTGAAGTACAGAGGTATCACAGCCGGTTATAATTATAGTCTGTTCTCTGATATGGCGGCTGCCCCTCCAAGCATCGATAACGAAGGTCCGTGTGGTTTCACAGCCATACCCAATGGTGTGCTGGATTACACTTTGGATATAAATTCTCATTGGAAAGTGGCTGCCGGACTCGAATTGCCTATGGTTTCGGCTACTACAAGCGATAAGAATTATATCGTTAACCAACGTGTCCCTGATATCCCTGCATACGTTCAGTATTCATGGGGTGGAGGTAGCAGCTGGTTGAGATTCTCGGCTATACTCCGTAACATGCTTTATAGAGATGTCCCGGCTGACCGTAACAGAGATATGATAGGGTGGGGTATTAAAATGAGCGGAAGCGCTACATTATGCCCTGTGGTCACTACCTACTGGCAAGCAGCCTACGGCAAAGGTATCACAAGCTATTTCCAAGACCTGTACGAAGGCGGACTTGACATGGTTCCTGATGCAGAGGATAATGGTAAATTGACAACGGTCAAGGCTTGGGGCGGATATGCAGGTATCCAATACAATATTTCACCGACCGTTTTTATCACTACCACCTATAGCCATTTGCGTAACTATGCTCCGAATTACACCCAAGGCACCACACCATGGGGTGAGCAATACAAATATGCGCAATATGCGCTTGCCAATGTGATGTGGACTATCAAGCCCGGCATACAGTGCGGTCTTGAATACATATATGGCAGGAGAGTGGATATGTCAGGTGTATCTCACCACGACAATCGTCTGCAGACCATGCTTTGTTTAAGCTTCTAAAGATTTTAGTATAAGAAAGGTCGGGAGTGCAAATTTTGCGCCCCAGACCTTTTTATTTAACTGACTTGACTTCTTATAAGAAGTTCATACGTATTTCTTACAGAGCAAGACGATAGATTTCAGCTGTCTCCGCTGATGTTAGCGGATAGTAACCTCCTATGCGTGCGCCTTTGTTCTCATGCAGTTTTGCCACGAGTAAGTCTATGTCCGGATCAGGCACACCCAACTGCTCAAATGTCACAGGCAGACCTATGGAGCTGAAGAAATTCCGTAAGCGACCTATTCCTTGGAGTGCGGCTTCCCGGTCGTTGACCGTATCGATACCGAATACACGTCTGCCGAACTGAGCTATCTTTGCCGGGCAATGTTCTGCCATATAAGTCATCCATGCCGGTGTGATTACGGCAAGTCCTGCGCCATGGGTTACACCGTAGACTGCGCTCACTTCATGCTCCATGAAGTGCGATACCCAATCCTCTGCACGTCCGGTGCCACAAAGCCCGTTGTGGGCAAGTGTTCCGCTCCAGAGTATGTTGGCTCTCGCATCGTAATCGGTAGGATTGGCAATCACCTTGGGCGCTTCCTCAATAATAGCTTTCAGAAGACCTTCGGCAAGGCGGTCGGTGACTTCGACATTTTCTGTCTGAGAGAAATAACGCTCAAAAATGTGCGCCATCATATCTGCTATACCGCTGGCTGTCTGATAGGGTGGGAGGGTGAAAGTAATCTCGGGATTCAAACAAGCGAATTTCGGGCGCAGTGCTGATTCGGTGCGTAGCGACAGTTTGTGCAACCCTTCCACTTTGGTGATCACAGAGTTTCCACTCCCTTCGCTTCCAGCCGCAGGAATGGTGAGGACAACACCTAAAGGCAATGCCTCCTTCACAGTCTTTTTACCGCAGTAAAAATCCCAAAAATCACCATTATAAGGCACTCCACACGCTATAGCCTTGGCAGTGTCAATAGCCGAACCGCCGCCCACAGCTACCAATCCGTCAATTTTCTCTGCCCGTGCCATTCCGATACCCTCATAAACCTTTGTGTCTATAGGGTTAGGCTGCACTCCACCGAATTCAACTGTCTTTATGCCGGCTGATTTCAGAGAATCTTTCACACGTTCTATGAGTCCGCTTCTCACTGCTGACCCCATGCCGTAGACTATCATGACCCGATGTGCGCCCATTGCTTTGGTGAGTTCACCCACCTGCTCTTCGGCACCTCGTCCGAATACATAGTGTGTCGGACTGTAAAAACTGAAATTATTCATAAATCGCATTAAAAATAAAGGTTTAGATAACCCTTTGGGCGGTTAACACCCGAAGCAATTATCTAAACCTTGAATTTGTCAATCTCTAAATTCTAACTATCCGAGATTATTCCTCTCCGTTAAGAAGTTCGAGCATCTTGATAGCTGATACAGGGATGCGTGTGCCGGGACCGAAGATAGCGGCAACGCCAGCCTTGTAAAGGAAGTCATAGTCCTGAGCGGGGATCACACCGCCGGCTGTAACCATGATGTCATCTCTGCCGAGTTTCTTAAGTTCCTCGATAACCTGAGGTATGAGGGTCTTGTGACCGGCAGCGAGTGAAGATACACCGAGGATATGAACGTCGTTTTCAACTGCCTGACGGGCTGCTTCAGCCGGAGTCTGGAAGAGCGGACCCATATCCACGTCAAAACCGCAGTCGGCATAACCGGTAGCAACCACTTTGGCACCACGGTCGTGACCGTCCTGTCCCATCTTGGCAATCATGATACGGGGTTGACGACCTTCGCGTTTAGCGAATTCTTCACACATCTGCTGAGCCTTTACAAAGTCAGGATCTTGCTTGGTTTCTGATGAGTACACGCCTGAAATAGTTCTGATTACTGCTTTATATCTGCCAACGACTTCTTCGCAGGCATCTGAAATTTCACCGAGTGTCGCACGGAGACCTGCAGCCTTGACAGCGAGGTCGAGAAGATTGCCCTTCTTGGTGCGTACACATTCGGTAATGTCGGCAAGTGCTTTCTTGACTGCTTCCTCGTCACGATGAGCCTTCAGGTCAACAAGACGGGCTACTTGGTCCTTACGTACCTCGGTGTTGTCGATTTCGAGGATGTCGATAGGATCTTCGTGGTCAAGACGATACTTGTTGATACCTACGATAGTCTGACGGCCTGAGTCGATACGAGCCTGAGTACGTGCTGAAGCCTCTTCGATACGCATCTTCGGAAGACCTGATTCGATAGCCTTAGCCATACCGCCGAGTTTCTCGATTTCCTGAATGTGTTCCCATGCGCGGTGTGCTATCTCGTTGGTGAGAGCTTCCACGTAGTAAGAACCGCCCCACGGGTCAACCTGCTTGGTGACCATGGTTTCTTCCTGAATGTATATCTGAGTGTTACGTGCGATACGTGCTGAGAAGTCGGTCGGAAGTGCGATAGCCTCGTCGAGTGCGTTGGTGTGGAGCGACTGAGTGTGACCCAATGCTGCACCCATAGCCTCGATACAAGTACGTCCTACGTTGTTGAACGGATCCTGCTCGGTAAGTGACCATCCTGAGGTCTGTGAGTGTGTACGGAGCGCAAGTGATTTCGGGTTCTTCGGGTTGAACTGTTTTACAATCTTCGCCCAAAGCAGACGAGCCGCACGCATCTTGGCTACTTCCATGAAGTAGTTCATACCGATAGCCCAGAAGAATGAGAGACGGGGTGCGAATGCGTCAATGTCGATACCTGCGTTGATACCTGCGCGGAGATATTCAAGACCGTCGGCAAGAGTGTATGCAAGTTCTATATCACAGGTTGCACCTGCTTCCTGCATGTGGTAACCTGAGATTGATATAGAGTTGAACTTAGGCATGTTCTGCGAAGTGTACTCGAAGATATCAGCGATGATTCGCATAGAGAATTCCGGCGGGTAAATGTATGTGTTACGCACCATGAATTCCTTGAGGATGTCGTTCTGGATAGTACCAGCCATCTCTTCAAGCTTGGCGCCCTGTTCAAGACCTGCATTGATGTAGAATGCGAGTACCGGAAGAACGGCACCGTTCATAGTCATTGACACAGACATCTTGTTTAAAGGTATACCTTCGAAAAGCACCTTCATGTCTTCAAGCGAGCAGATAGATACACCAGCCTTACCTACGTCACCAACCACACGTTCATGGTCAGCGTCATATCCACGGTGTGTGGCAAGGTCAAATGCTACTGAAAGACCTTTCTGACCTGAAGCAAGATTACGGCGATAGAAAGCGTTTGATTCAGCTGCCGTAGAGAAACCTGCGTACTGGCGGATGGTCCAAGGACGCAAAGGATACATGGCGCTGTACGGACCGCGGAGGAATGGGGGAATACCTGAAACATAGTTCAAGTGTTCAAGTCCTTCAAGGTCCTGCTTTGTATAAATGGGCTTGACAGGGATAAGTTCAGGGGTAAGCCATTCTTCCCCTGTGGTTTCGGGGACATGGAGGTCACCGAATGCGTCTTTTACAATGTCAATATCTTTGAAATTGGGTTTCATAATTATATAGGGGTTGAACGGTTCTTATTTTTTGAGAAGCTTGTCATTGAACGCACGGAGTGTGTCGAGCACGTTGCAGCGTACATGTACGAAATCATTTATGCCGATAGCCTTGAGGTCATCCATGCAAGCGGGAGCACCTGCAACGACAAATTCAGCACGTCCGTTGAGATATTTGAATGCTGCGGGAGCAAGTTCTGCGTATTCATCATCGCTTGAGCAGAGAACCACGATATCAGCACCCTTTTCAAGAGCTGCGTCAACGCCTTCCTCAACTGTGTTGAAACCGAGGTTGTCGATGATTTCATAACCTGCACATCCGAAGAAGTTGGATGAGAACTGAGCGCGGGCAAGACGCATGGCAAGATTACCGATAGTGAGCATGAACACTTTCGGACGGTTGGAAGCTGCCTCGGTAGCAAGACGGAGGGCTTCGAAGTCGCTTGCGGCACGTTTGGTGGGAAGACCTGCAGTCTCACAAGCTTCATCATGATGACCACATCCGCAAGAGAGTGAACCGTTAAGGTTTACGATCTTGTCAGCTGCCATCTCATTGATGTTGGGGTACTGGTTGGTTCCGAGAAGGATTTCCTTACGACGGGCAACGTCAGTGTGGCGCTTTTCAGAGCTTTCACGTATTGCTTTCTGAACTTCGTCATCGTTGCAGCAAGCGAGGAATCCACCCTTGTCTTCAACTTCAAGGAAAAGTTTCCAAGCTTCCTTGGCTATGGCAACAGTAAGTGTCTCCACGTAGTAGCTACCACCAGCGGGGTCGATAACCTTGTCAAGGTGGCTTTCCTCTTTAAGAAGGAATTGCTGGTTGCGGGCGATACGTTCAGAGAATTCATCCGGACGTTTGTAAGGCATGTCAAACGGAGTGACAGTGATAGAGTCAACACCTGCAAGAGCGGCTGACATAGCCTCAGTCTGGCTACGAAGCAAGTTTACATGTGCATCGTAGAGTGTCTGGTTGTAGCGTGAAGTAACGGCATGAGCCATCATCTTACATGCGTTCTCATCAGCGGGTTTGTATTGAGCCACGATTTGTGCCCAAAGCATACGTGCCGAACGGAATTTGGCAAGCTCCATGAAGAAGTTTGACGAAACACCCATGTTGAATTTTATGCGGCTCGCTACCTCGTCGGCGCTGCGGCCTGCATCGGTAAGAAGTGTCATCCACTGTGAACCCCATGCGAGAGCATAGCCGAGTTCTTGGAAGATGTATGCTCCGGCATTGCTGAGCATGTCACTGTCTACTGAAAGTACACGAAGCGCAGGAACATCCTTAACGGCATCAAGGATTTCGCAAGCCATGGCTGTTAGAGTGGCTGCGTCAAATGCCACACCTTTGCGAAGCGGTTTGCGGAAGGGGTTGAAGTCGATTGAGCCTTTGAATGTTTCAACACAGTCATGCTCCTTTACATATTCCACGAGAGCCTTGGCAAGCGGAAGCGCTTTTTTAACGCAGCAAGTGAAATTGACCTCCACAGCGGGTAGGTGGATATCTTTGAGAAGAGTTTCAAGAGTTTCCTTGGTGGGTTCTTCCACATGGAAACCGAGCGAAGTCACACCCTTGTTGAGCACATCGAGAGCCTTCTTGTTGGCTTCTTCGGGAGTGTCTGCAAGGATTTCTTGACGGGTGAGCCAGTCATTGTCGGTACGTGTACCGCGTACGTATGGGAATTCGCCTGGAAGTGAATTGGTGGTCTTGAAGTCCTCGATATCTTCCAGTCTGTACATAGGCTGGAGATTGAATCCTTCATTGGTGCGCCATACAAGTTTTTTATCAAACGGGGCACCCTTCAAGTCAGCTTCCACTTTGGCTTTCCACTCTGCAGTGGAAACCGGGGGAAACTGTTCAAACAATTTTTCTTTCTTTTCTGCCATGATTATGGTATTAAATATAGATGTTGCAAAAGGGTTAACTAAAGTTGATTATGCACGTGCAAAGGTAACATGAAAGTTCCAAAAGTCAAAAAAAACGCCAAAGAAAATCACTCATTAGGTCTTGCATATCACATCACGCAACATTTTGTGCAATTTTAGGCTATAAAGATTGGAGAATATCTTTGATTAATAGACGGTTTAATGGTAAGGCTTAAACACTGGGTACATATTAATAATGGAAGCGATAATAGTATATGATGCCTGTCGGTAACAATTATGCACCTTATAGTTAATAAATGCTTACCCCGCAAGTCCTATAATTTACCAAATCTATATCCCGCATGAGATAATATCTTTCTATTTTTGCGGTAGGAAACCAATATATCATGAAACGTTTAACCGAATTCAATTTTAACTTTAAATAAATGAAAAAGATATTTGTATTTTGTCTGCTATTTTCTAATATGATAGCTGCGGCACAGAGCAAAGTGGAGATGTTGCTTTGGGATGAGAATCCGGCTGACACTTCAGCTGTGAAGATAGAAGCCATAAGAGCCAATGATTTTACTTGCGACCCTGCCATAACAGCCTACGTGCCTAAGAAACCTAACGGAAAAGCAATAATAATGTGTCCCGGTGGAGCATACGCTTGGGAAGCTATGGATCATGAAGGACATGGCATGGCTGAATGGTTTAACAGTCAGGGTATAACATACGTGGTGCTTAAATATCGCCTCCCTCAGGGGAAATATGAAATTCCTTTGACTGATGCCGAACAGGCTGTACGACTTGTGCGTAGTCATGCTGCGGAATGGGGTGTCGATCCCTCTAAGGTAGGCATTATGGGCGCATCGGCTGGCGGTCACCTCGCTTCGACCCTTGCCACACATTATAGCAGCAAGGAAACTCGTCCCGATTTCCAAGTGCTGTTTTATCCTGTCATAACTATGGACCCAACATATACTCATGGCGGTTCAAGAGCCAATCTTTTAGGCGAAAAACCATCAAAAGAGTTGCAGGATAACTATTCAAATGAATTACAGGTAACACCCGATACTCCTAAAGCTTTCATCATGCTTTCATCTGACGACGGTGCAGTGCCCGTGGCAAATGGTGTTAATTACTACATGGCGCTTCTTAAAAACAATGTCCGTGCATCGCTTCACGCTTATCCCGAAGGTGGTCACGGATGGGGTTACGGTGATGGATTCATCTACAAACACCAGTGGAAAGAAGAACTTGAAAAATGGCTTAGAGAAGAGATTTGAATTAGATAATATATAGAGTTTTTTAAGGTAGAAAAATAGTTCGGTTATTGTAAAGAAAGGTGTGCTTCGAAGTGGTTTCGAGACACACCTTCATTTTTATTGTAATTTACAACCGCTATATAGAGCTACCTATATAAAGCTACTTACATATAAAGTTACCTATATGTAAAGCTGTCTGAATTGTAATAGAGCTACGGGAAGGTATTCTGTGTATTCCTAAATTAATTTTTAGTGTTTCTTAAATAGATTCATTGTATTTTTTCCCATACTTTGCCTGATATTCCGACGGGAGAATTCCGAATTCGTTTTTGAAATACTTACGGAAAAGATTCAAGTTGTTGAAGCCTGTCTGATACGTGATTTCAGCTATGCTGAGCTGACTCTCAGTGATGAGTTGTGCGGCACGTTTCAATCGGATTATACGTATGAATTCTATAGGTGTCTTTCCGGTAATTGATACCATTTTCTTATAGAGATGCACACGGCTCATGCCAAGCTCACTGCTAAGTTCTTCAACCGATAGCTCGCTGCTGCTTAGGTTTTCCTCCACATAGCGGATGGCTTTTTGCATCAGTTTTTGGTCAAGAGGTGTGATATTGATCTTGCTTGGAGATATTTCCATCGGCTCTTTGTGGGAATCACGGCGGTGCTGGAGAAGATTTTTGATTCTCCGGGTGAAAATGTCGAGATTGAACGGTTTGGTGATATAGTCATCCGCTCCGCTTTCAAGACCTTTCAATTCATGTTCTTTTGCAGCTCTTGCAGTGAGAAGTATTACTAGTATATGTGATGTGCGGATATCATTCTTCACCAGACTGCACAGTTCGTTACCGTCCATCTCCGGCATCATAACGTCTGATACTATTATGTCCGGCTGAAGTTCCGGTATGATATCCCATGCTTTTTTACCGTTGTCGGCTTCATGAACCACATAGTCATTTTTGAGACAATCTCTCATGAATTTTCGGAAATCGTCATTGTCGTCCACAATCAACACTACGGGACGCTTGTTGTCCTCAGCCACTTCCGTTGTCAGGACTGTTTTGTCATCGGATATTTCCACATTCGGTTCCTCTCGTGGAATATCTTTCTTTTCAACTTCCGCAGCATCATCCACCTTTTTAATAGGTATGTTGATGATGAACACGGCACCCTTGCCGATATTGTCACACACATAGATGGTGCCTTCGTGCAGGGTCACAAACTCTTTTACAAGATTTAATCCCACACCGCTTCCCGATGACTGGCGGCCACCCTTTTGCGGCACTTGGTAGAAACGGTCGAATATCAGCTTTTTATGTTCGTCACTGATGCCGCAGCCATTGTCTGCAACCTTGAGTTCAAGCATCTCAGGCTGTTTGTCCGTGGCGGGAATGACATCGATCGACACATCCACACGTCCACCGTCTGGGGTGAATTTAAATGCGTTCGAGAGCAAGTTCATCACTATCTTGTTGAGCTTGTCCTCGTCAAACATCATATACAGGCTCTTGACCGAAGAATAGAATGTAAGATTTATGTTGCGATGTTCGGAATATTCAACAAAGTTGTTGCATATAGTGCGCACGGTATCCACAATATCACCCTTGGTGGAATTAAGGCGGTGTCCTGCCATGTCGCTTTTGCGGAAATCAAGGAGTTGGTTGACCATCCCGAGAAGACGCACGGCATTGTTGCGTGCCATTTCCAATTTCTCTTTCAGGTCTTTATTGTCGATGTTGTTTATCACATATTCAATCGGTGTGAGAATAAGTGTGAGCGGAGTGCGCAAGTCATGGCTTATATTGGTGAAAAAGCGCATTTTCATATCGTCAATCTCATGTTTCTGACGCGCTTCCTGCTGTATTCGGAGCAATTCATATTTCTGCTTCTCATTATGGCGCAGATATGCCCTCAGAAGCAGAATCACACATATAAATAGAATAAAATATATGATATATGCCACCCACGAACGGTAAAATGGGGGTGCTATTATTATTTTCAACTCTGCGGCTTCGTCGCTTGCGTATCCGTCATTGTTCACAGCTTTTACTTTCAGAATGTATTCTCCCGGAGCAAGGTTGGTATATGTGAGTTTGTTGGAGTTTGACACTGACCAGTCGGTGTCAAAACCTTCGAGCATATACATATAGGTGGTCTTTTCAGGCAATACATAGTTCATCGCTGAAAATGTCACGGAGAACACATTTTGGTCATGGTTCAGGTGTATCGCCTCGGTGAAATCGGGTGCCATATCCAATATGCGCTGACCGTCATATATGCTGTCAATCTTGACATCCCGGTTAAAGAGCTGCATGGAAGTGAAATGTACCTGCGGTGTCGAGGTGTCGTATTTCAGATTTGAAGGGTCTATCAGGCTTATGCCATTCACTCCGCCGGTCACTATTGTGCCAGATGAGTGGCGTAATATGGCCCTCGGATTGAAATCAAAATCATCAAGAATACTAAAGTCGTTATATTTTCTGTGTGAAAATGTATATTCCTGTGTGGTGGGATCGCTGTTGACAACTATGTGGTAAAGACCTTGCGAAGAGGTGACCCACATATTTTTGTCATTGTCTTCGGTGATGCCGTGTATTATCGACTGGTTCAACTGGCTTACAGGCGATATTATCATATCGTTCCTCCTGTCATATATGTTGATACCCTCGCGTGTGGAAACCCATAGAAGCCCTCGGCTGTCCTCATATACCTGCACTAACGATGAATTGTTGAAAAAGCTCTCACCCTTGCGGTCGCCAAGTGTTTTTTCAAATTTTCTGGCAATAGGGTCATATATGAGGAGTCCGTAGGTTGTGCCCATGTATATGTTATTATCCATTGATATGCAGATTGATGCAATCTGCTCGCCGGCGTAATTTTCATGGCATTGTGTGATGCGACCTGTTTTTGTGTCCATTCCGTACAGACCGTCGCCCCATGTGCCAATCCACAGGTATCCCGATTTGTCACATGCAAGTGACCAAATAGTAGTGTTGGCTGCAGAGCTGGGGTTGTTGCTGTCTAAAGTATGGTGTTGGAATGTTTTGCCGTCATACGACATCAGCCCGTGTTTATAAGTGCCTATCCATATTTTCCCATTATTGTCGGCTGTCATGCTTACTATAACGTCATACACTTTTGACGACGGATTTGTGCCGGGTAAATTGACTAATTCCCTTTGTTTTGTCTCTCGGGTTACCTTGATGATTCCGTTAGGCACACCTAAATACAGGTTCCCTTTCGGGTCTTCTGTGATGGAGGATACGTCGGGAACGAAATTATAGTTGTTTCTGAATCCCTGAAAATAATCTGTGCGGAATCTGAACAGGCTCTTGTTGAAATATGAGATGCCACGTTTGAATGTACCTACCCATACGCCACCGTCAGTGTCGGCATAAAGGCATGTAACTCCGTTTTGACTTAGACTTCTTTCGTCAGACAGATCATTCTGGATATGTTCCACACTCATGTCTGACTTATCGATTATATTGATACCTCCATTGTCAATCGTCATCCAAATACGTCCGTTGCGGTCAGTCACGATATTGCGTACACATTTCCCTGTCAGTTTGTTGGAACTTTCGGAGGTCAGATGAGTCCATTTCCCGTTGCTCGTGTTGTAGAGCCATGTAGATTGGTCGTTGTATATCCAATAATCGCCGTCATGGTCACAATGTATTTTATAATTGTCACCTGTGTAGACCGGCAGATTTACTATATAATCGTTTTGTTGATCTATTTTATTTGAGCTGCGGTTTATATGGTCAAAATATCCGTTTGAAAACACCCTTACTATGCCGTTTGGTGTTTCGTACATACATTTAAGTGTGATGCCGGTATGGTTATTTTGTGGTATGAGTGTAATTGTTTTGTCATTTGCGCTATAATGAAGCATTTCCCTTTTGGATGTCTCCATCCAGAGATCCTTATTGGAATCGATATATACAAGGGTCGGAGCTTCGTTTATGCCATATTTTTCTGAAAGTATTTTTTCAGCATCAATAAACACCTCCTTTTTCGGGTCATAACATGAGTATTTTGCCGAACTGAAATATACCCATAGATAGCCGTTACAGTCTTCCTGAACATTGAGAGCGGTAACGAAAGGGAGCGAGTATGGATCATTGCTGTCTCTAAAAAAATTCTTGAAAGAATATCCGTCATATCGTGAAAGCCCATGCCCGGTGGAAACCCAAATGAATCCACGGGAGTCACGAGTTATGTGATTGATTTCATTATCGCTCAATCCGTCCTTTATGGAGAGGTGCATGAACCGTATGTCATCGGTTGCTGTGGCACCTAATGATATTAGAAGTAAAAGGGTTGAAATTATAAGCTTCATCATTGATTGGTTTTGTATCGCAAAATTAATTAAAATAATCTCTGAAACCTTATGCTGATAACATTTATTAGATTATTGAATGTTATCTTGCTGAAAGTATAAACTATTGATGGATAATAATGTATAAAAAATAATTAACAAAAATATAGCTATTTGATAACATTGTTAAAGGCCGTTTTAACCAATCTCCCTCATTTGTATATTATGGTAGGTTCATGGTTTTGGCAACAAAAACTAACTTTGCGTATAATAAATGGAACTATTGTGTTTATGAGAAAAAAAATTGTATTGTTGGCAGCTTTTTTTGCTATGATTGTTTCTTCTGCTGAGGCGAAGGATACTTTTCGTAACCCCATACTCACGGGTATGAATCCCGATCCGAGTATCTGTAGGGTGGGTGATGATTTCTATCTGGTCACATCTACTTTTGAATATTATCCCGGACTCCCGATATATCACAGCAAGGATTTGGTGAACTGGAAACTTATCGGACATGCGCTTTCTACACCAACGAGCAATCCTCTTAAAGGTGCCGGGACTTCCGGCGGACAGTATGCTCCCACATTGCGCTACCACGATGGGAAATTTTTTATCATAGGCACCAATTATGGTGGTGAAGGCTCACATGGCATTTCGATTGTGAGTGCCGAAAATCCTGCCGGACCTTGGTCAGAACCTGTATGGGTTGACCAATGGTGGGTTGACCCATCGCTCGATTTTTATGATGGTAAGACATATTACCTGACCCCCGATAACAACGGCAGCTTTTTGCTTGGGACAATAGATGTAACCACAGGTAAAGAGGAGGGTCCGCGAGTTATGATAGCTTCGGGGCTTGGCGGCTCGTCTCCCGAGGGACCACACTTCTACAAAATCGGTGATTATTATTACATAATGTCAGCCGAAGGAGGCACAGGTTACGAGCATCGTGAGGTGATTCAGCGTAGCAAACATCCTTACGGTCCCTACGAGCCAAGCCCGTTAAATCCTGTGCTTTCAAATATGAATGTGCCTGACCATCCTTTCCAAGCTATAGGTCATGCCGATCTCGTGCAACTTCAGGATGGCAGCTGGTGGGCTGTGTGTCTTGGCATACGTCCGCAAAATGGTAAATACCAACATATCGGTCGTGAAACATTCCTCGCTCCTATAACTTGGAGTGCCGACGGATGGCCCAAAGTGAGCACAGACGGTGTGGTGAAGGAGGAATATGAACGCCCGAATCTTCCATGGCATCCTTGGGAAAAGGAGCCGGCACGTGATGATTTTAATGGCGAAAAATTATCTCTTCACTGGAATTTCCTGCGTAATCCATACGATAAGGACTGGTCTTTGACCGCCAATCCGGGACATCTTAGATTGAACGGCTCGGCTCTCTCGTTTAAGCAGAACGATTCACCGGCTTTTGTGGGTCGCCGACAAACATCCCTCAACGCTGAAATCTCTACTAAAATGTCATTTAAGCCTGTTGCCGAAAATGAGGAAGCCGGTCTTGTTATACGAGGCAATGACAAAAACCATTACGATTTTCTCGTCACAAAACATGATGGCGAAAAAGTGGTGATGATGCGCAAATATCTCAATGACGAAGTGGCTGAGGTGAATTATGAGCCGATACCTGACGGTGATGTGATATTAGGTATAAGCGCCACCCCTGATGAATATAGTTTCTGGGTAAAGGACAATGAGGACAGCCCTTCAAAACTTGTAAGTAAAGCGTCAACAAAAAATCTCTCTAATGAAGTCATATCCGGCTTTACAGGTGTTTACGTCGCTATGTATGCTTCCGGTAATGGTAAGGATAACACAAACCCTGCGGATTTTGACTGGTTTGAATTTGTGGAAAAAGATAAATAATAGTATATAAATCAGTTCTATACATTAAAATTTGGAATAACCATGAAAAAATATTTTATAGGATTGCTTGCTATGGCTGCTTCCATGCAGCTCAGTGCTGAATATCTCTTTGATACACCTCTTTATGGTGCGGCATATTATCATGAATATATGCCATACGAACGTCTTGACAAGGACATTGCCATGATGAAGGAGGCTGGACTTAATGTCGTGCGTGTCGGAGAGTCATCGTGGGGTCTGTTTGAGCCTCAGGAAGGGAAATTCAATTTTGAGTGGATGGATACCATCTTGGATAAGTTTCATGCCGCAGGTATCAAGGTAATACTCGGCACACCCACTTATTCCATCCCCGCATGGCTTGCGCATAAGCATCCCGAGGTATTGTCAGACAAAATGAATGGCGAGAAGTCGCATTATGGAATCCGTCAGAATATGGATTTTACTAATCCGACATATATGTTCTACAGCGAGCGTATAATTCGCAAAATGATGGAGCGTTATGCCAAACATCCTGCCGTAATAGGCTATCAGGTCGATAACGAACTTGAATCAAGAGGTGTCAACAACCGTGATTACTTTATCGGCTTCCGTAATTATATAAAGGATAAGTTTGGCGGCGACCTTAATCTCCTGACAAAAGAGTGGGGGATGAACTATTGGGGAATGAATATAAATAGCTGGGAGGAATTTTACGAACGTGATGGCGTCACCAATCCTTCATATAAGAATGAGTGGGAACGCTATAACCGTAAAAGGATTGCTGAATTTTTGAATTGGCAGTGCGATATTGTGAACGAATACAAGCGCCCCGACCAGTTCGTGACACATTGCTTCATGCCGGCGTTTCATAATGTGGATCAGGTGGAGTCATTCAAGCAGATGACCTATCCCGCAATCAATGTATATCACGGTGTGCAGGACGGACAGGACGGACAAATGATAGCTTACGCCGGTGACTATATGAGAACTGTGGCTGGCAATAACTATCTCATCACAGAGACCAACGCTCAGGGTACCGGCTGGGATTCAAAGAGCCAATATCCCCCTTATGACAACCAATTGCGTCAGAATGTGTATTCCCATTACGCTGCCGGAGCCAACATGGTGGAGTATTGGCATTGGGCTACTCTTCATTACGGACAGGAAACATATTGGCGCGGGGTGATAGGTCATGACCTTGAACCCAACAGGGTCTATAAGGAATTTCAGCGTACTGCCGGTGAGCTTTCAAAAATCGGCAAGGATATTGTTAATCTGAAGAAGGATAATAAGGTAGCCATACTCTATAGCCATGATTCGCATCATGCTCTCGAATTTATGCCTTATTCTAATGGAGGCGGTTATCCTACCACTGCCAACTATCCCGTGCATCTCGCTCACAGAGCTCTTTATACTCAGAACATAGAGACAGATATTGTACCCTGTGATAAAATGAGAGATTTCAGCAAGTATTCTATGCTTGTCATACCTCCGCTCTATGTGGCTGACGACAGTTTGCTTATGGCTATTGATAAGTTTGTTCATGACGGCGGCACAGTTGTGATGATGCATAAGAGCGCTTATTGCAATGAACATTCCGCAGTTCGTCCTGTGTGTGCTCCCGGTCCGTTGCGTAAGGCTTGCGGATTCTATTATCAGGAATACTCCACCATTCACGATATGAAGCTTCGTGACAATGCGTTCGGATTAGGTGACAATAACAGTATCGGCACATGGTATGAATTCCTTGTCCCGGAGACCGCTAAACCTCTTGCTTATGCCGACCATCCTTTCTTTGGTCAATGGCCCGCTATTACTGAAAATAATTATGGTAAAGGTAAACTCTACTATATAGGCACATATCCCTCTCAGGCATTGATCGATAAGATTGTAAGGCTCGCAGCCGTCGAAAAGGGTCTGATAGCTGACGATGAGTATCGTTTCCCGGTGATTATGCGCTCAGGTGTCAATGGTAAGGGCAAGGAGATTAACTATCTCTTCAATTATAGCAGCTCTCCGGTCACTGTGGAGCATCGCCGTGCGGCATCAGTTGATCTGCTTACCGGTAAGACCGTTAACCAAGGTGACAGCATAACAGTGGGTCCGTGGGATGTCGCTATATTGCGTAAAAAGTAGCAACTGATAATACCTGTATAGCAAAATGAAGCATCGTATTTCAGCGATAATAATAACTCTGTTCGCAGGTGTGTTGGCGGTGTTTGCCGGCAACATACCTCCGCAGACCGTGAGGCATTATCTGTCGGGAATTGACAAAGACAGTGATGTCAAATGGGATTTTATGTGCAGTTCCGGTCGTAACAGCGGAAAATGGGCGCAGATAAAAGTTCCTTCGTGTTGGGAAACTCAAGGCTTCGGCACATATTATTATGGCTGGGAAGAGCCTAAGGAGTCGGATGAGACCGGATATTACCGCCATAAATTCTTTGCCGATAAGGCTTGGAAAGGTAATGACGTTAGCCTTGTTTTTGAAGGTAGCATGACCGATACCGAGGTTAAACTTAATGGTAAGAAGGTCGGTGATACACATGAGGGCGGTTTCTATAGGTTTTCTTATGATCTGTCTGACCGTCTGAACTACGGCAAGGAAAATCTGCTTGAAGTGAAAGTCCGCAAATGTCCGGCTGACAGTTCGATATATCGTGCCGAACGTCAGACTGACTTTTGGCTTTTCGGAGGTATATATCGCCCGGTATATCTTGAGATAAAGCCGTTGCAGCATATAGAATCGCTCGCTGTTGATGCCCGTGCCGACGGCTCACTTGCGGTGTGTCCTGTGGTTTCTCGGAAAAATCCCGGAAACGTAAGGGTACGTGTTGAAACGCTTGACGGCAAACAGGTATTGGCTACCGTCACAGGAAATGCCGGGGACACGCTGCGCACAAAGGTAACCGGTGTTAAGCCTTGGACCCAAGAGCATCCGGTGCTTTATCGTGTCGTGGCTGAACTTGTTGGCAAGAATGGTGCGGTAAAGCATCAGGTGGATGAAAAAATCGGTTTCCGCACAGTGGAATTTCGTCCCGCCGACGGTTTCTATCTGAACGGATGTCGTATAATATTTAAAGGTGTCAACCGCCACTGTTTCCATCCTGAGAGCGGACGAACACTCTCCCGTGACATCTCTCTTGCCGATGCGGAGCTTATAAAGGATATGAATATGAACGCCGTTCGCATGTCTCACTATCCCCCTGACAAGGATTTCCTTGAGATATGTGACTCTATAGGTCTGCTCGTGATTGACGAACTGTGCAGCTGGCAGAAAAAGTATGATACAGGTGTGGCTCGCCGTCTTGCAAAATCAGTTGTAGAGCGTGACCGCAATCATCCTTCGATAGTTCTTTGGGCTAACGGTAACGAGGGTGGATGGAACACTGATGTTGATGACGACTATAAGCTGTATGATCTCCAGCAACGGTTTGTAATGCATCCTTGGGAACGTTTTCGTGGCACTGACACCAAGCATTATCCAGATTATAATTATGTGGTGAACTCTGCAATCTATGACAATGATGTTTTCTACCCGACAGAGTTTATGCATGGTGTGTTTGACGGTGGTGCAGCTGCATCGTTGCGTGATTTCTGGGATGTGATGATGAAGCATCGTGCTCCGGCAGGAGGATTTATATGGGCGTTGCTCGACGAAGGTCTTGTGCGCTCGGATATGAACGACAGCATCGATTGCCGTTATGATCTTGCCCCCGACGGCATAGTCGGTCCGCATCGTGAGAAGGAGGGAAGCTTCTATGCAGTTAAGGATATATGGTCTCCGGTACGTATTGTAAACCGAGTTCTTACCGAGTCTCCCGAACTTGAGCTGCGTATAGAGAACGATTATATGTTCACCAATTTGTCAGAGTGTGGTTTCAGTTATACGCTGTGTGACATTTCCAATAATAATAAAGGTGGATTTGAGCAGACAGTAGTGACTGAGGGCAATCTCCCATCGCCTGAAATACTTCCCGGCGAGCGTCGAGAGGTTCGTTTCACTCTCCCTGACGGATGGTATAACCATGACCTGATTGCGATTTCTGTCACTGACCCTCACGGTCGGCACATATACACTTATAACAGTCCGCTTGGTAATGACCGTTTGCAGAAACGTCTGAAAAATGTCGGAACTCCCGGAGCGGTTGAAATGAGGGAGAATGATACCTTCATCACAATCGTTCAGGACGGTAAGTCATACAAATTCAGTAAGGTCACAGGACGATTGGAGGGGATAGACACACCCAAAGGTCATATCTCGCTTCAAGGTTTCCCGGCAATAGCTACCTCCGGCAATAAGTTTAAGGAACTTGTCTGCTACCGTGATGGCGACACATACGTGGTCGAGCCTCGTTTTGATGACAGGCAATGGATAAAATGGATATTCTCACCGTCCGACGCTCCGAGGATAGATTACAATTTCTCTGTTGACGGCGAGGTCGATTATATAGGTGTCGGATTTGACTATCCGGAAGAAAAGATCCTTGCTATGGAATGGATTGGCAACGGTCCTTATCGTGTGTGGAAAAACCGTCTTGACGGTGTTACTTTCGGACGACACTTTAAGGAATACAACAACACTGTCACCGGTGAATCTTGGGATTACCCCGAATTCAAGGGCTATCATTCAGATTGCAGGGCTGTCACGGTGAAGACCTCCGAAGGTGATTTTACCCTCGTGCCTTCTCGCTCAGGACTTTTCTTCCAGATGCTGACTCCGCAAAGCCCGAAGTTTGCCGGAAAGGGACATACAGTGCCTCCATTCCCGAAATCAAGCCTTGGATTCATGTCTGCAATTCCTGCCATCGGCACGAAATTCCAATCTCCTGCACAACTCGGTCCCTCCGGACAGAAGAATATGCAGCTTAACTATGTGCCATTCAGTGGCAGCATCTATCTTATTTTATAAAAATCTTAAATCGGATAATCTAAAACCTTAAAACAATGATACAAAACAAACTACGCAGTCTTACTGTGACTATGGCGGCTTTGGCTTGCAGTGCCACATCTTTCGCACAGCGTGAACCTGCCGAACAGGGAAAATTTTCTCCTACATGGGAGTCTTTGTCGCAATACGAAACACCTGAATGGTTCCGTGATGCGAAATTTGGTATATGGGCGCACTGGGGTCCCCAATGTCAGCCTGAGACTGGCGACTGGTATGCGCGCGGCATGTATGAGGAAGGCGGTCGAGCTTACAAGGCACATTTGGAGAAATACGGACATCCGTCGGAATTCGGATTCAAGGATGTGATAAATGAATGGAAAGCCGACAAATGGGATCCTGAAAAGCTTGTTGCACTCTATAAAAGGGTAGGTGCGCAATACTTTTTCGCAATGGGTAACCATCATGACAATATGGACCTTTGGGACAGCAAATATCAGAAATGGAATTCTGTAAATATGGGTCCCAAAAGAGACATTCTTGCCGAATGGGAAAAGGCTGCCCGCAAGTTCGGTCTTCCTTTCGGTGTAAGTATCCATTCCTCACATGCGTGGACTTGGTAT
Source organism: uncultured Duncaniella sp. (assembly GCA_910577335.1). Lineage (GTDB taxonomy): Bacteria > Bacteroidota > Bacteroidia > Bacteroidales > Muribaculaceae > Duncaniella. The sequence continues at coordinate 40,049 of CAJTMJ010000016.1, forward strand.
GAGACTGCGCAAGGTGCTGATAAGGCTGGTTCTCACGCAGGTATATCATACGATGCCCGAGTGGTGACCAAAGAGGATGGCAAAGGTAAATGGTGGGAAGGCTATGATCCTCAGGAACTGTATGTTCAGAAACATTCCATCAGTCATGGCTGGACTTGGGACTGGGCTGAGGGTACCTCAGTTCCTTCACAGGAATATTACGATAATTTCTTCAACCGCACTGTCGATATGATCAATCGTTATAACCCTGACTTGGTATATTTCGATGACAGTGTGCTCCCATTCTGGCCCATTGACAATACAGGTCTCGATGTAGTGGCGCATTATTACAACAGAAACATGCGCTTGCACGATGGCAAACTGTCAGCCGTTGTATTCGGTAAGAAACTTCAGGATAAGCATAAAGAGGCTATCGTATGGGATGTTGAGAAAGGTGTACCCTCTGAGGGACAAGCTAAACCTTGGCAGACATGTACTTGTCTCGGCAACTGGCATTACGACCGTTCATGCTATGTTGACAATTGGTATAAGTCAGCCAAAACCGTTGTGCAGATGCTTGTTGACATCGTGAGCAAGAACGGAAACATGCTTCTCAGTGTCCCCGTCAAAGGTAACGGTACTATTGACGATAAGGAAGAAAAAATCCTTGAGGATATAGCTGCTTGGATGGATGTGAACAAGGAAGGTATTTTCGGCACACGTCCTTGGGCGGTATATGGCGAAGGTCCCTCTACCGAGACTGTTATACCTCTTGACGGTCCCGGTTTCAACGAGTCAAAAAATGCTCCTTATACATCAGCCGACATCCGCTTCGTGGAAAAGAACGGTGCTATTTACGCTCATGTGCTCGAATGGCCCGCTGACGGTAAGGTCGTGATAAAGTCACTTGCAGCCGGCAATCCGCTTTACAAAGGTAAGATCAAAAAAGTTGAGCTCCTCGGAGCCGGTAAGGTTAGCCATCGCCGTACTTCTGACGGACTTGTGGTCAATCTCCCTGCCAACAAAAAACCTAATGACATATCACTCGTTCTTAAAATCAGATAATTAAGACGTTACAATGAAAAGCTATATACTCACCGGCGTGGCTATGATGATGGCCCTATCGGCAAGTGCCGAGATTGAATTGCCGGATATTTTCAGTGACAATATGGTGCTCCAGCAGCAATCCGATGCCAAACTTTGGGGTTGGAGCACTCCGATGTCCACTATTACAGTGAAGCCCGACTGGAGCGATAAATCCTATACCGCCAAGGCTGATGCTTCAGGTCGTTGGGAATTGGCTGTTGCAACCCCGGAGGCAAGTTACGCTCCGCACACCATCTCATTCAAAGGTGACAACTCGGATATAGAGCTTAAAAACATCCTTATCGGTGAAGTGTGGTTCTGCTCGGGACAGTCAAATATGGAAATGCCCTTAAAAGGCTTCTGGTGTCAGCCCGTGGAGAATGGTGGTCGTGCTATAGCATATTCCGGTAAATATCCCGGCATCCGTGTGGCTACTATCAATCGTTGCGGTGAATATGAACCCCAGTCAAAGGTACCCGGCAAATGGCAGGAAAGCAAGCCTGAGAATGCCGGAGAGTTCTCGGCTGTGGCTTATTTCTTTGCCCGCTCACTTAACGATATCCTGAATGTGCCCGTGGGTGTCATCAACTGTTCTCTCGGCGGCAGTCAGGCTGAGGGCTGGATGCCTAAATGGCAGCTCGACAAGTACCCCGATTGCAATGTCGAGAAGGAGAAAGCCACACCTGATTCCGTGCTCCACCTTTGGGAACGAATCAATGTGATGTATAACGCCATGCTCCATCCCCTTGCAGGCTACACTGTGAAAGGTTTCCTTTGGAATCAGGGTGAGGCTAATGTCGGCCGTCATGCCACATATCCCTCACGTCTTGCCGATATGGTAAAGATATGGCGTGATGAGTGGAAGCAGGGTGAGTTACCTTTCTATTTTGTGGAGATTCCGGCATGGAGCTATGGTAATCCCGATGGTTCAATAGCTGCGTTTTTGCGCGAGGCTCAGCACAAGGCTGCCGAAATTATCCCTAACAGCGGTTGCATCAGCACCACCGACCTTATCTATCCTTATGAGATCAATGACATTCATGGCTCTAAAAAGGAGGAGATAGGGGAGAGACTTGCGTTCCTCGCTGCAAATCGCACTTATGACATAAAAGGTATTGACACAGAGTACCCCAAATTTAAATCCGTGGATTTCCATGGAAACAAGGCTATAATCCATCTTGACAACATAGAAAACGGTCTTACTCCGAATGCGGAGCTTGACGGATTTGAAGTTGCCGGTGAGGATAAGGTGTTTTATCCTGCACAGGCAAAAGAGCTTTGGTATAACAGGGCTATCGAGGTGTCATCTGACAAGGTACCTGAGATAAAGTCTGTACGCTATTGTTTCAAGAACTTCTCGATAGGTAACATTCATAACCTTAAAGGTCTTCCATTGGTTCCATTCCGCACAGATGACTGGGCTGAATAATATGTTTAAAAACACATAATCAAACATATATTCACCTCTGTTAACAAAATTACATCTGTTATACAACAAAAATTAGCCTTATGGTCGTTAGCCATCTTCGGATAGTTAACAAAAATTAAATCCCGACGGCTGGACTATTGGTAATTTTGCTGGCGTGAAAAATGTATAGTAACACAATAAATTTAACCTCAAATCTTATGAGCAATGAGTAAACTATTTTCGCGAAAACAATTATTTCTTCGCTTCAGCGAGGCAGTGATGATAATATCTCTGTTGCTGCTCCCCGCACTCTCACTCAGTGCTGCCACCGGACCCAAAATCACCGTTTCGGGTACAGTGACATCCGAATCTGACGGTGAGCCGCTGATTGGTGTCAGTGTGTTGGTAAAGGGCACTAACGAAGGTGTCGCCACTGACATTGACGGACATTTCTCTTTAAAGGCGTCAAAAGGCGATGTCCTGATTTTCTCTTACATCGGTTATATGACAACCGAAGTTAAGATTGAAAACAGTGTCGTTAACGTCGCTCTTAAGGACGACATGTTGAAACTTGATGACGTAGTGGTTATCGGTTATGGTACCATGAAGCGTAGCGACATTACCGGTTCTGTGGTATCAGTCGGCGCTGATGACATCAAGAAGACCGTGGTAACCTCGGTCGATCAGGCTCTTCAGGGTCGTGCTGCCGGTGTGCAGGTGACTCAGAACTCCGGTTCACCCGGTGGTGGTATCTCGGTCGCTATCCGTGGTACCAACTCTCTTAACGGTAACGAACCTCTTTATGTGATCGACGGTGTGGCTGTCGATGGTAAGTCATCCGACGGTAAAACCTCAGCCCTCTCTACCGTAAACCCGTCAGACATCGTGTCAATGGAAGTCCTCAAAGATGCGTCAGCAACTGCGATCTATGGTTCACGTGCTTCTAACGGTGTCGTTCTCATCACTACAAGGCGCGGTCAAGCCGGTATGACTCGTGTGACCTACGAAGGTTACTACGCTCTCCAGCAGATTCCCGAACGCCTTAAGACCATGAATCTCCGTCAATATGCGCAGCTCTACAATGAACGTGTCGAGGTGCTCGGTTGGGGCGAACGTCCTGAATTTGCCGATCCCTCTATCCTTGGTGACGGTACCGACTGGCAGAAAGAGATTTTCAATGATGCCGGCATGTGGAATCATCAGGTGACCATCAGCGGTGGTAGCGAAGCTACACAGTTCCTTATCAGCGGTAGCTACACTGACCAAGACGGTATCGCTGTAGGTTCAGGCTTTGAACGTTTCACAGCTCGTATAAATGTCGATACCAAGGTTGCCGATTGGCTTCAGGTCGGTGCGCAGTCCTCACTGTCACGCACCAAGCGCAACAATACAATCGATGACAACAATGTCATCCTCACTGCGCTCCGCCAGCTTCCCGAAGTGCCTGCCAAGAACCCTGACGGATCTTGGGGCTATCAGGAAAACAACCAGCTCGGTATCTACTACACCAACCCTCTTGCCGATGCGCTCACCCGTGAGAACTATAACAAGGGTCTTCAGGCTTTGATTAACGCATACGCAACCATTACCTTCATGCCCGGTCTTACCGCCCGTATCGAATACGGTGGCTCATTTGACCGTGGTAACTCCTATTATTTCCAGCCTGAGATGAAGCTTGGTCAGTTCAAGCAGACAAGCAAGAGCGAACGCTCTGCTTCAAACAGCCGTTACACCAGTTTCAAGCAGTATGTCACCTTTATGAGGGATTTTGGCAGACATAGCGTTAATGTTATGGCTGGTCACGAATCTCAGGAATCAAAATGGGAGAATCTTTCTGCCGCTCGTACCGGATACCTCTTTAATAACATCCATGCCATAAACGTTGGTGACCTTAAGACTGCCACAAACGGTAGCGGTAGCGGTACATTCGCAATCGAATCATACTATGGACGTTTGAACTACAATTTTGACAATCGTTACCTTATCACAGCCACTCTCCGTGCCGATGGTTCTTCAGCATTCGGTAAAGACAATCGTTGGGGTTGGTTCCCATCTGCAGCTATCGCATGGCGATTGAAAAACGAGGCTTTCCTCAAGGATGTTATTTGGCTTTCAGATGCTAAGTTCCGTCTCGGTTGGGGTATCGTAGGTAACCAGAATGCCGGCAACTACGCTTACGGTGCCACTATGGCAACCGTGGCTACTCCATGGGGTACAGGTTTTTATCCCGGCAAATTTGCCAACAGCAAGTTGAAATGGGAGGAAACCCATTCATATAACGTTGGTCTTGACCTGACTTTATTCAATAATCGTATCGAGTTCATTTTCGATGCATATCTTAAGAACACCGATAACCTTCTGATGCAGGCGGCTCTTCCGGCTTATATCAGCGGTGCCATTCAGTCTCCTTGGGTAAATACCGGTGAGATGCGCAACAAAGGTTTTGAATTCACCCTTAACACTGTGAATATCTCAAATCGTGATTTCTCATGGACCTCAGGTTTGACCTTCTCTCTGAACAGAAATAAGGTGCTTGATCTTTACACCGAAAGCACAGGTATTCAGGGTAAGATTGGCAACGATGTGTTCACATATACTACAGTCGGTAACCCCGTGGCACAGTTCTATGGCTACAAGGTGATCGGTATGTTCGAGAAAGAGAGCGACTTCTACATGAAGGATGCCAACGGTGACTTTATCCTTGATTCTACCGGTAATCCCCGCTTCGTGGCGATACCTGAAAATAAGGAGATTGCTGAAGGCACCGGTGTATGGTATGGCGACTACATTTATGAGGATATCAACGGTGACGGTGTTATCGATGAAAAAGACCGTACATATATAGGTAATCCTGAGCCGAAATTCACATTCGGTTTCAATAACACTATTACATGGAAAGGTCTCGACTTTAACCTCTTCCTAACCGGTTCGGTTGGAAATGACGGATACAATTATCTCCTGCAAGAGCAGAGCGACCCTGCCAACCGCTGGTCAACACTCGCTTCTGTATGCGATTATGCAAAACTTGCTCTGATCGATCCCGAAGGCGGTCGTACTCTTCAAAACATGTACGTGTCAAATCCCGGTGCGACAACCTATCGTATCGACCAGTCCGCTTCCAATCAGAACTCACGTACAAGCAATGTATACGTGGAAGACGCCTCTTATCTGCGCATCAAGAACCTCTCTGTCGGCTACACTCTCCCGGCTTCGTTCACACGTAAATTCAGCGTAGAGTCTCTTCGCGTTTACTGCAACATTCAGAATTTGCACACATTCACCAAATATAAGGGTTATGACCCTGAAATCGGTGCTTATAACCAGAACGTGCTTCTTAGAGGCGTTGACTATGCCCGCTATCCTTCACAGCGTATGTTCACTTTCGGTCTGAATGTTAGTCTTTAACCAATTGAATTTAAAACATGAAAATTAATAAATATATAATCGGATTGGCAGTGTTGCTCGGAGCCACATCGTGCGGTGACGATTTCCTTAACAGGGTTCCTGACAACGAATTCGTGGACGAGAACTTCTACGCTTCTGATGCTGCCGTTGCTGCCGGCACCGCACCTCTCTACAATAGAGCTTGGTTTGACTATCATTCACGTTCGATAGTCCTGCTCGGCAGTTTGCGTTCAAATGACGTTTATTCTCCCTATAACAATCCTCAGTTCACTCTCTTCACTGTGGACGCCCTTAACAGCAACCTCGCAAACGCATGGCAGGGTCTGTTCTCCGTGGTGACCATCGCTAACTCCACCATTGAGAACATAAACACCAAATGTCTCCCTGAAGTCACTGAACGTGCCAAGGAAATAGCTATCGCTGAAGCCCGCTTGATGAGAGCATGTGCTTATTACTATGCGCTTCATATCTGGGGACCGGTTATCCTTTTCGAAGATAATCAGGATATCGTTGACAATCCCGTGCGTCCGAGAAACTATGAGGAGGATGTCTTCAAGTTTATCATTCGTGACCTCGAATTTGCAGCTGAAAAACTCCCTGTGACACCTGCCACTACCGGCCGTGCCACCTGCTGGAGTGCCAAGGCTATGTTGGCTAAGACTTATCTCAGCCGTGCCGGATGGGATAAGACTGAGAGAAATCAGGCTGACCTTGACAAATGTAAGGAAGCTTGTCTTGATGTGATCAATAACAGCGGCTCGGAGCTGATGGCTGATTATCACGACCTGTTCAAGTATCGTCACAATAACAACATCGAGTCACTGTTGCAGATGCAATGGTATGCTTCTTCTGAAAGTGTTTGGTATGCTTGTAACACTCTTCTCCCTGACTTGTGCGGCGATTCCAAGATGATTGGCGGTGTGGCTGCATGGAGTGCCTATAACCCAGGTGCAGATATGCTTATGCAATACCGTTACAAAGCTAATAACGGTAACTATAAGTGGGAAACCATACGCCGTGACGCTACTTTTACCACTCCCGGTGTCCACTACAACTATATTTGTATAGCTGACGGCGGGTACACATACGAAGGCAAGACATCAATTGTGAAGAAAGGCGTTGTCGGTGGTCCCGATGATGACAATGACGGATATGTGTCAAGTATGAACTCTCCGCTTAACACCTATATCGTCCGTCTCGCTGACATCTACCTTACTTATACTGACGCATGTCTCGGTAATAAAAACTCTATCTCCGGTGACGAAATCAAATACTTCAACGCCGTGCGCCGTCGTGCCGGAATTGATGAAGCTACTTCTGTCACTCTCGATGATTTGATCCGTGAGCATCGTGTGGAATTCTCAATGGAATATCAGAACTGGTATTACCTGATCGACATCTACAAATGGAAACCTGAAAAGATGTTGCAATATTTCAACAGCCAGTATAGAGGTTATACATGGGATGAAATTGCCGTAGGAAAGAATCAGGAACTCTCCTTCGTATCAAGTGGCGAGGACTGGAAAACTTATGAAGAAACCGAATTTGGTCCCCTCATCGTGCCGTCAGTCAAAGCTAATATCAATGCGGGCAACATATTCCTCCCTTATCCTGAAACTGACGTGATTCAGAATCCGCTTCTTAAGGCTGAGCCCGAACATTATAAATTTAACGATTAATTCACCGTATCATGAACAGACTTTATATATTGCTGGCAGCGTTGCTTGCCAATATTGCGCTTCTTTCGTTAGCGTCATGTTCCGACGATGATAACGGCGGCGGTCAGCCGGTGATCGACTGTGTGCGCACAACTGATCCGGAGCTTGCTGACTCCACCTTTACCGATGCCATGGTGGGACAGTTGATACTTATACAGGGTTCAAACCTGCATAATGCAGTGCATGTGTATATCAACGATCAGGATGTTTACTTCAACAGTAACTATAACACTTCAACTCACCTTATCGTCACTATCCCTCAGGACCTCGTGGTGCGCGGTATGGATGAATCTCTTCCGCTTGAGATCAGAGTGGAGACTACTCATGGTACTGCCACTTACGCTTTCCATGTGATAGCCGGGTATCCCGAACTTGAACTTTATAAGGCTCAGCTCACTGTCAACGATCAGGGTGTGGCTGAGATGGTTCCCGGTCAGGAGGTGACTCTTGTTGGTTCCACTTTGCATGAGGTTGAACATATCTTTGTTACCGACCTTGACACAGTGCCTTTGTTTGAGATAACCGAATTTTCGGTTAACACCGACCGTACCGAGATAAAATTGAGAATGCCTGCCAATGAAATTCCCGACAAGGGTATCTATATGGTGCAGTGCTATGCCGGCGATGCTTACTGCGGCTTCTCAAGATCTCCCCAGAAACCGATTCTGACCGACATCTCTACTGATATGCCTATACCGGGTCAGCGTGTTGAGATATATGGTAAATATCTTACCGACCTTACCACATTGAATATCGGTGGTGAGATCAACATCGATGTGAACACAGTTGAGACAAATGAAAACATGGATAAACTTGTGTTCACAATGCCTGACCAGTTGCCTTCAAACAGCTCTAACGGTTTGATTACAGTGGCTACGCTTGGCGGTCGTGCTTCTCTCCAGTTTTACAATTATAGCCGTGTTTATGAGGACTTCGATGGTCATGGTACTTCTATGGCATACGGTTGGGGTACTAACCACTTCTGTAGCTATCCTAATTGGGGATGGGCTGCCGTTCCGGAAACATGTCCTATTAAGAAGTCTGCCGGATACTTCATCTACTTCGAAGGCTTCACTTGCTGGTGGGACCATAACCTTACCATTAACTCTAAAGCCACACCCACAGGTATTGATGCTTCAACACCGTTGAGCGACATCGAACTCCGCTATGAAGTTTATATGCACGAACAGTTTACTGTCGCTGAGACTATGACTTCAACCATCACTGTGTTTGGTAAGGAGAAAGCAGGAATCGCTATCGCTGACCGTGTGACAGGCAAGCTGATGCCCGGTGAATGGATGTCAGTGGCTATACCTATGTCAGAGATAGCACCCGGTGTAGCAACTTACGGTGATCTGTGCGCTTCCGATCCCGGTGGTGACAACTTCAAGATTTTCCTTGGATATAACAATACCGGTGATAATGTGATTATCGCATACGACAACTTCCGCTTATATGTTAAATAACAGTAAAGGAATATGAAACATCAATTTAAATACATATCAAAGCTCATGTTCTTGGTGAGCCTGTTGCTCCCCTCTGTCGGAATTGTGTCTTGTTCCGATGACCATGATAAATTCGTGCCGGAAGGACCCGTAGAACTTTCTGTGACTCGTGACGGCGCTAATGTGGATGCTTTGGATTTCGGCACTTACGGTGGTAGTGTGTTGGTCACTCTTAAGACCAATGCATACTGGGATATTACAGTGCCGGAAGGAGCTGATTGGCTTGTGCTTTCAAATCGTTCAGGCGATCCTACACAGGGTATGCCCGAAAAAACTGACGAGCCTCGTTATATCAAGCTTACAGCTCAACCTCTCGGAAAAGATGATGCTACTCGCACTTGTCAAGTGACATTCCGTGCGGCAGATGTTGTGAAGACTATCACTGTTACTCAAAAACAACCTTCGGCTGCCGATGAGTCAGGCTGGGAATCAGCATACGTTGCCAACCGTAATATGGCTGTGGGTATCAACCTCTATAATACCCTTGATGCTGTAGGCGATTGGTTTGATCCGGATGATATCGTGGCTTGCGAGACTTGCTGGGGTCAGCCTCTTGCTACTCAGGAGTGGTTTGATGCTGTTGCCGCTGCCGGTTTCAAAGGTGTGCGTGTCCCTGTGACTTGGTGGTTGCACATGGATGAAAACTGGGTGGTGAAAGAACCTTGGATAAACCGTGTGGAAGAAGTAGTTAACTATGCACTCAATGCCGGTCTATATTGTATACTCAATGTGCATCATGACACCGGTCAGGATGGCTGGCTCTGTGCTGATTTGGCAAATATCGATCCTATATCAAAGAAATTTGAAAGTCTTTGGACTCAGATTGCCAATCGTTTTAACAAGTATGGCGAAAAACTGCTGTTCGAGGGTTATAACGAGATGCTTGATGGCGCAAACTCTTGGGTTGAGCCTGTAGCAGGCGGTTATGAGGCAGTAAATATCCTTGCTCAGAAGTTTGTCGATACTGTACGCGCCACAGGTGGAAACAATGCTCACCGTAACCTTATCGTAAATACTTACGGTGGAGGTGGAAGTCAGACACGTTTCGACAATTTCGTGATTCCGAATGATAAGATTGGTGGTCACCTTCTTGTGCAGGTTCATAATTATAGCCCGTCGGCATTCTCTAACCTTAACGGTGAGATTGATGATGACAAGCTTCCTGTTTGGACACCTGAATTCGAAAACATACTTGCCAAGGAACTGGATGTTATGATTGAATTCTCCAATAAATACAGCATACCTGTCGTAATCGGCGAATGTGCCGCATACGAAAAGATTGCTGATGAGGAAAAAGCTAAATATGGCGAATTCATCACTACTTATTCCAAGGGTAAAGCAGATGTTAGTGTGTTCTATTGGGGCAACATGATTGACCGTACAACTTATAAAACCATGTATCCTCTTCTTGTGAAAGGATTCCTGAAAGGCGCTTAATAAGTTAGATAATTAATTGTGAAAATCCTCTGCGGTAAATCAATGCCGCAGAGGATTTTCATTTTATTATTTTACAAATGGCTGTTTTAATCAGCCGGGTTAATCTCCTTAGAAAAGTGGGAGGGTGGAGTCGGAATAGACAAATTTGGTGTCAAATTCCTGTTGTGACATGGTGAGTATCAGAACGCCTTGCACTATCATTAATATCTCCCAAAGTCCGCATGTGATAAGTGTTAATACTATTGTTAGAATACCGGCTCCGATTTTTCCGAGATAAAAATATTGCACGCCAAGACCACCGAGCAGAATGGCTAATATGCCCGCTGCGGTTTTATCTTTGCCTGACTGAGATACGTAGTAATTGTTTCCGGGTTGACCGTAGAATTGCTGTTGGTATCCGTAGCCTCCGGCATTGGCATGGGGTGGAGGTGGAGTTTGGGTGTTGCAGAAAAGGTCGCTGAATTCCGGTACTTGTGCCGCAGGCATCCATTGGCTCATTCCGTCACGCCATACCATAGTGGCAGGTGTCAAACTCATATTTCGGACTTCTTCCATCGTCAACGGTCCTACCTGAGAATCATTGACTAAAACGTACCAGTATTGTTGCATAGTGTTGGTATTGGGTGAGAGATTTATGAAATGTTTATCTGATGGTTACATATCTGTTGTCATCTGGTCATAAGAAACGATTTGAAGTCGGCAAATTCCGTCGTCATGGGCACTGACTGCTTTTCACCTTTCATAAATGCCGCAAGACGGTCAGGAATAGTGACCTCGGCACCAATTATCGGCTCCACAGTATCTTTGAATTTGGCAGGATGTGCCGTTTCAAGGAACACTCCGGTTTCGCCGGGCCGTAGCCCCTCTTTTAATGCCCTGTAGCCGCAAGCCCCGTGCGGGTCAAGTGTGTAGCCTGTGGTGTCATGACATTCTTTCATTGTCTCGGCAATCTGTTCGTCGGTGTATGTGGCTCCGCTGATAAGTGAAGTGATGCGACCGTGATCACAGCCATAAAGGTCAAGGATACGTGCGAAGTTGCTCGGGTCGCCGACATCCATCGCATTGGCTATAGTCTGACGGCTTGGTTTGGGAGAGTATACACCGGTCATCAGGTAATTATAGAATATATCGTTAGCATTGTTGGCTGCAATGAATCGTTTTATAGGCAGTCCCATGCGGTGAGCGAAAAGTCCGGCTGTGATGTTTCCGAAATTTCCACTTGGAACGCTGATTACGAGCTGGTCGGCAAGCCCTTTTTCCTTCATGCGGGCGTAAGCGTTGAAATAATAGAATGCCTGAGGGAGGAAGCGAGCCACATTTATGGAATTGGCTGAGGTAAGCTTTATATGGTCGCAAAGCTCTGCATCCATGAAGGCTGATTTTACAAGGCTTTGGCAATCATCGAACACGCCGTCAACCTCAATGGCTGTTATATTCTTGCCAAGTGTGGTGAACTGACATTCCTGAATCGGGCTGACTTTCCCTTTTGGGTAGAGCACATATACATGAATCCCTTCCACGCCAAGAAAACCGTTGGCGACAGCAGAGCCGGTGTCACCGCTTGTGGCAACAAGCACATTGACCTCTTTGCCGTCATTTTGACGCTTGATGAAATATTGTAGCAGACGTGCCATAAAGCGTGCGCCTACATCTTTGAACGCAAGCGTGGGACCATGGAAAAGTTCGAGGGAATAAATCGACGGTTCAACCTCCACTACCGGGCAGTCAAATGCCAGTGTGTCACATACGATACGGTCAATATCCTCTTTGGGTATATCCTCGCCGAAGAAAGCTTCCGCAACACGGCAAGCTATCTCTTGGAAGGTGAATTTATCAATGTTTTCAAAAAATTCATCAGGCAGACGGTCGATATGCTCAGGCATGAAAAGTCCCCTGTCTGAGGCAAGTCCTTTCACTACGGCTTCTTCAAGCGAAGCGGCGGGAGCGTGATGATTTGTGCTGTAATATTTCATTGTGAGAAAATTTCTTACGATATGGGAGAAAAATGTGAGATGATTATAGATATATGGATTAGAATTTCATGAACTCTTCCATGAACTGAGATAGACGTAGCAGTCCGTATGAACCTTTGGCACAGGATGTTTCTGAGTATCTGTCTACTGAATCGGGAGTGATGCCCTTATGCCAGATGGTGAACGGCACAGGCTCGCCTACATGTATACGTTTCTCCACAGGTGTTGCGTGATCGGGGAGGAGTGCCACGCATACCGGTTCATCCCATTTCTCTATTTCATTTATTATGGGATTCACCACTCTGTGATCAAGATACTCGATAGCTTTAGTCTTGAGATCGAGGTCTCCGTCATGTCCGGCTTCATCGGTAGCTTCTATATGGAGAAACACGAAATCATCAGTGCGCAGAGCTTCAATGGCAGCCTGAGCCTTCCCTTCATAATTCGTATTGGCAAGCCCGGTAGCCCCCGGTACTATTTTTATATGCAATCCCGCATAATGCCCGATACCTCTTATGAGGTCCACCGCTGAGATCACAGTACCGGTTTTGATCTGGGGATAGCTTTCCTGAAGGGTCATCATGCGAGGTCGGTAACCACCGCTCCATGGCCAGATGGAGTTGGCGGTAGGCTGCCCCTTAGCTTCCCTTTCAAGATTGAACGGGTGCTTGGCAAGGAGTTCCTGCGAGCGAATGATGAGGTTGTTGATGAGGTCGGCGGTCTCTTGTGGGGATAGACGTCCCGGTTCCTCGGCTATTTGGGGAATAGGCTTTACCAATAGCGGTTTCCACTCTTCGCCCGGATGGTCGTGGGGCGGGGCGCACTCTATATGTTTGCTTTCACCTCTGATTACAAGCAGATGTCTGTATTGTATACCGGTGATGAATTTAACACGGTCTGAGCCGAGTTTTTCATCAAGATATTTTATCAGCAAGTCACCCTCTTCGGTGGTCAGATGTCCTCCGTGGTGGTTTTTGATCACACCGTCGGCGAGGGTGATTATGTTGCAGCGTATAGCCATGTCGTCAGGGCGCATCTCGTAGCCAATGCTTGCGGCTTCAAGCGGTCCTCTCCCTTCGTAGACCTCGTTCAGGTCATATCCGAGTATGGCTGTATTGGCAACCTCGCTTCCGGGCTTGAACCCGTCAGGAATAGTTGCTAATAATCCGGAACGACCCTCACGTGCAAGTCTATCCATCGCAGGGGTGTCGGCTGCTTCAAGCGGTGTTTTGCCGTTGAATTTGGCAATGGGGTGATCTGACATCCCGTCACCGAGAATTATGATATGTTTCATAAACTCACCCTGCGTTAGTTATTGCTCGTGGACATGATGTTTGCAAAGACCCCTGCAGCGGTCACTTCCGCTCCTGCGCCATAACCCTGTATGAGCATTGGGTATTCTTTATAGCGTTCGGTGGTGAGCAGCACTATATTGTTTGAGCCTTCAAGTCCGTAGAATGGGTGTCGGCTGTCAACAGCCTGAAGCGAAACGCTCATCTTGCCCAATTCCATTTTAGCCACGAAGCGCCAACGCTTCCCCTCTTTCTCCAACACTTTCCGGCGAGCTTCGAAGTCGGCATCAAGTTCAGGAAGGCGATGCCAGAACTCTTCGATAGACCCTTTGAGCATATCCTCTGGCACAAACAGATGCTTTTCCACCTCGTCCTGTTCAGCCTTATAACCACCTTCGCGTGTGAGGATTACGAGTTTTCTTACCACATCCTGACCGCTGAGGTCGATGCGCGGGTCTGGCTCGCTGTATCCCATTTCTTTGGCAAGACGCACGGTCTCCGAGAAGGGTGTGTCGGCTGAAATGGCATTGAAAATGAAATTCAGTGTGCCGCTTAGCACGGCTTCTATCTTTAGTATGCGGTCGCCCGACGAACGGAGGTCGTTGATGGTGCCGATGATGGGGAGTCCGGCTCCCACGTTTGTCTCATACAGGAATTTGACACCTCTGCGCAATGCCGTATCCTTCAAGCGTTGATAGCTTTCGTAAGAGTTGGAGGCTGCGACCTTGTTAGCTGCCACAACAGAGATATTATGGTCAAGAAAATCCTGATAGAGTGCTGCAACTTCCTTGCTGGCGGTGCAATCCACAAACACACTGTTGAATATGTTCATGCCGATGACACCATCACGCAGATGCTTGACATTGCTGTCCTCACCTTGCGCAAGAAGCTCACGGTAGTTTGAAAGATCAATACCTGTGCGTGAGAATATGGCTTTACGGCTTGAGGCGATACCGACAACATTGAGTTTCAGGCGATGGGTGCGCATCAGTTCTTCCTGCTGGTTCTTTATCTGTTCAAGAAGCATACCACCCACAGTCCCTGTGCCGCAGATGAAGAGGTTAAGTTCTTTGTATTCGCTCAGGAAGAAGGAGTCATGGATGACATTCAGTGACTTACGCAGGTACAGACCGTTGACCACAAATGAAATGTTGGTCTCGCTTGCGCCTTGCGCACAAGCTATCACACTGATACCGCTACGTCCGAGAGTGCCGAAAAGTTTACCGGCTATACCCGGTGTATGCTTCATGTTCTCACCCACGATTGCCACTGTGGCAAGTCCGCTTTCAGCGTGCATGGGATACATCGCACCGGTGTCAATCTCTTTCGCAAATTCCTGATCAAGCACTCTTACGGCTTCCTCGGCGTCCACATCACGCACACCGATTGAAGTTGAGTTTTCAGAAGAAGCCTGACTGACCATGAACACAGATATGCCGTTGTCGGCAAGTGCGGTGAAGATTCGGCGGTTAACACCGATCACACCTACCATCGAAAGACCGGTGACAGTGATTAGCGTGGTCCCGCTGATGCTTGAGATACCCTTGATGGGTTTGCGGTCATCTTCGATTTTATCCTTTATGATAGTTCCGGGTGCGTCCGGATTGAATGTGTTCTTTACAAGGATGGGTATATTCTTTACGCAGACAGGGTAGATGGTAGGCGGGTATACCACTTTCGCACCGAAGTTGCATAGCTCCATCGCTTCCACATAGCTGAGTGAATTGATGGTATAGGCGGTGGGTATTACTCTCGGGTCGGCTGTCATGAAGCCGTCAACGTCAGTCCATATCTCAAGGGCTTCGGCATCGAGTGCCGCAGCAATGATTGAGGCGGTATAGTCGCTGCCACCTCGTCCGAGATTTGTCACCTCGCCCGATTCTTTATCGGAACTGATGAAACCGGGGACAACATTTATGGCTTCGGAGTATGCCTTGCCTGAAAATTCATCACGTACAAGATTGCGGGTCAAGTCGCTGTCGAGCACTGATTTGCCATGCTTCCGCTCTGTCTTTATAAATGTGCGGGAATCATGCAGGAGACTTCCCGGGATTAGTCGTGCCACTATTCGGCTGCTAAGACGCTCGCCGTAGCTTACGATAGCCGCCTGAGTCTTCGGGCTGAGGTCACGGATAAGATACACACCCTGATAAATCGACGAAAGTTCCGAAAGCAGTGAATCCAATTCTTGTTTAAGACCTTCGGGATCATTGTCGATAACCTCGTCAACCATCTCGTGATGGCGTGTGACGATGGCTTCAAGCATTTCCTTGTATGCTTCATTGCCTGTGGCGGCAGTGTGTGCTGTAGTGATGAGTAGATCTGTGATGCCGCCTAATGCGCTTACTACTATTACAGTGGGACGTGACTGTCCTTCCACTATGCGCTTAAGATTCCGGATACCGGTTGCGGAACCTACGGATGTCCCGCCAAATTTTAATACTTTCATTTTGCTAATTAAGAATGAACTTTACAAACAGTTTTTTAAGTTTAAGCTGCAAATTTACGCAAATTTATAAATTCAGGCAATGAAAATGTAGAAAAATGTTTGTGCATTATCATTCGGATAGGGTTCGGATAGGGGAATATAATATCCATGAAGTCTAATAGTGACGCTTTAAAGCATCACTATTTTATCCTTTCAAGGAATTTTTCGCACAGCAGACGTGAGGTGGAACCCGGACGACTGCTTACAAGGTCGAGGATTTCTTCGGGTTTATGCCATGCGGCTGAGTCAACTTCAGATGATAGTTTTAGCTCTGTGGCGTTCACTCGTGCGAAAAATCCGATCATCATCATCTCTTTTTTCGCAAACCAGTTGGTCATTATAAGTTCAAGTTCCTCCACATGCTGCCCTGTTTCCTCCATTATCTCACGGACTGCGCATGTCTCGGCATCTTCGCCCGGCGTCACATATCCTGACACGAGATTCATGAACTCAGTGGAGATATAGTTTTGCCTGAGTAGCAAGACTTCACCTTTTTCATTGTAAACAAGTGTGATAGTTGCAACCGGGAACATGTCGAACCATGGTTTTGCGCATCTGTCACACCAAGGCACAAGTCCCTCGTCGCCAAGTTCACGCTCTGAAAGTTTTGTCCCGCAGTCAGGACAATATTTAAAATGCATAATTGATTGTTGAATTAGTTATACGATGTTATTAGGATTCGCGTGATCCAATATATCTGACTTCTGTTAATGGATTTATCCGGCAGGTAGGCTGAATGTGAATACCAGACCGCCTGTTTTGGCATTTTCAACAGTGATGTCACCACCCATGGCGGTAATTATACGGTGGACGAGAGGGAGTCCGAGACCGGCACCACCGCTTTTGCGGGAGCGACCCGCATCCACACGGTAAAACAGGTCGAACAGCCTTGCAAGATGCTCTTCGTCAACACCTGAACCGTTGTCGGCAAACGAAAATATGTGTCGTCCGTTTTCCTCACGAAGCCAGTTGAGCGATATACGTGTACCTCCCGAATGTTGTGCGGCATTATAAATGAGGTTCAGGAGCGCATTCGTAAGGAGCGATTCATGACCCATTATCATGCAATCCTCAGGGACATCGTAGGTAAATATCATATTATCAATGATATGTCCTTGCGCTATATCTTCGTCAAGCTGAACTATAACGTCGTGGAAATTGAGCAGGGTACATTCGATGGGTGCGCCATTTTCCTGCAACCGCATCACCATGCTCACGTCATTTACCAAGTTGACAAGGCGGTCGATGTTCTGCTGTGCTCGCATGAGGAATTTGCGTTTAAGCTCCTCAGGCATATCATTATCGCTTATCACTGAGTCGATATAACCCTTGATGATTCCCACGGGAGTGTTAAGCTCATGACTGACATTTATACCTATCTGCCGTTCATGGTGCATCTTCTCCTTCTCGGCATGTATCTTATCACGGTAGACGGTGAGCAGATTGCGTGACACATCGCCAAATTCATCTTTTGAGAAATGCCATGAATCCACATTCTCAGGGAGATCATCAGACGCTATGGCTTGAGCAAAATCACGTAAAGTATACACGTTCTGGCAGATGGCTCTGACTCCGAAATATATCAGAACCGACAACAGTATTCCGAGCATTATCACCACAATCCATACCATCGGATTTATACTTAGAAATGCGAGCACCTCACCTTTGTAGGGCAATGCGGCAAAGGAGTGGATTTTGCCATCAGGACTTGTCTTTGAACTCACCATGAACTTGTTGCTATCCAACGATATGTCATGGACGGTAGAGTCCTTATGGCTGAGTAGAAGCCGGTTAAGCTCTACGATAGGTCTTCCGTTGCTGTCACGGAGCAAGATAGTGGCTTCGGGGTTGTCAGCCACCATATTGCCATTGTCGTCGTACACAGTCAGACGCAACGGGTCAAGAGTGGTCTCATCGGTGAACAGTTTTATGAAATCTACTGTCTTTTGCAAGTCCGCTCCGTTACCGTAAGCGCTTATTACGGTGTTGTTGACATTTAAAAGTCGGTTTTCAAGATTTTCCCTTTGCCTGTGTTTCTCGTGATTTACAAAATAAATGATTGTAATTCCGATTATTAGCCACAGCAATCCCACAAGTGGTAGGAAAAGTCTCCAGTGTAGTTGTAAAATGGATTTGTTTGCCATCAGAGTGTCTATTGACGGGGTACGGCTGTCGCTTCAAGAAATTCCTTAACGAATCTGTTGGAGACAGCTCTTTGTTCGGGATTGAATCCGTGACCAGCACCCGGAATCACTCCGATATGAGCATTTTTATAGAGTTTCATCGCCTTCTCAGAATAGCTCAACGGTACTATTGGATCCTTTGAGCCATGGATTATCTGCACGGGACCTTCATAACGGCATATAGTACTATAAACATCAAAATCTCTCAACTCCATAAAGAAATTTCTTCCCAATAGCACATTCCACATATTGGTGGTATCAGGGATTTCAGCTTCTGTTTTGTAACGGTTGTTCCAGTCATCGGGGATGCACAACGCCGGATAGACTAACACGAGATTGCTCACGGTGTCTTTAAGTTCGGAAGCTGCGATAGCCGATACGAAACCGCCTTGGCTTTCACCGATTAGCACGATACGATCTTTGTCAGTGTCAGGCTGTTGGAGATAGTGGCGGACGATAGATTTCAGATCGTTTTTCTCGTCGATAACAGACATTTTCATAGTATTGTTATCGCTGCTGCTATGAATACCTCCGCAAGGGAAATCAAAGGTATACACAGTGTAGCCGAGTCCGTTAAGGGTGTCGAAATAATCCCTGCCGAAATGGTGAGTGCCGTTGAATCCATGGCTTATGATGGCCACACCCTTCTTTCCTTTGGTTTTAGGCGCAGATTCTATTCCAAAAATCTTGCGGTCTCCGTTTTTAATCCAAACCTCTTTTACATCATTAGGATAACCCTTGCTCTTTATGGTCCAACCGGGGAATGATGATAAGTCACCCTGAATAAATATCCGCTTGTTCTCCTCTTTATCTTTCAGGTTCCAGTCGAGCCATGCTTCCACCATGCGTCCGAAGTCACCACCTCCGGGTTGCCAATAAGTACCGCCATGACCAGCAGTTGACATGTCGGCATATACCACCGGTACATGGTTAATTCGCTCATAGTCAAACTGAGCGTTGTTGTATGCCACATCCTCCGGACCTCCGGTGAGATAGAGCATCGGTGTATGCAGTTTAGTCAACGATTCTTTGGAAGCCCCAGCCATTTCGATGTCGCCCATGCCGGCATTGAGTATCAGACATGTTTTGATGTCGGGATTGGCTGCGTTGGCAAGTACCTGCGCTCCACCGCATGAATGTCCGGCAGCTGCTATTTTTGTGGTATCGACATTTCCGTAATATATGCTTTTCTTATCGGCAGCCTGAGTTTTTACCCAGTCGATAGCCTGTGCGAGCATGTCGGATGATGTATGATTGTCTTTCCTGTCTTTTTTCTCAAACTGGATATCGCCGACGGCTACGACCATATACCCTTTTGACGCCAGTTCTATGAGCATCCTTTCATAGTCAATGGATGTGTCAACACACGCTCCGTTTCCCCATATCAGTATCGGTAGGGCTTTCTCCCTTGTGGCAGCCCAGTAAAGATCCTGCGGGCGATACACAACAAAACCGGGGAGAGTTTCTTCGGACACGGCAACCGATTTGAACGCTCCGCTACCTCCGTTATCGATATGCTTGACAGCTTTAGGATTATTTTCCGCCCCTTGTGCAAGAGTTGGAACCATCATTTGAAACGAGAGTAACAAAGAAAAAATAGGGAACAATTTATTCATCATGATGTATATTTTTCACAAAAGTATATAAAAATCCTGATTTTAACATCTATAATTTTTATTAACTTTGCAATGAACTGGTTTAAACTTTTTATAAAATGTTAAACTCAGACTTAAAATTACCATGTTTTCAATCTTTGAAGCTCTTTTCGGCTGAATTATCAGCATCTCTTCGGTCACTTAGCTCGCTAAGCTCCCTCATCGAGCTAATAATTCATCTCGAAAATAGCTTCAAATCTTAAAAAATAAAAAGTTTAAACCAGTTCGAAAAAAAATTGGCACTATGAGATATTTAAAAATCATAACGGTTATCATTTCTATTTTACTTACATGTTTTGATGTGCACTCGGCAGAGCCTAAAGTTAAGGTGAAGCATGTTTTTGATATTCATGCCAAATGCAGTGAAGCAAGGAACTTAGGTGTGATTCCCGGAGGGTTGCGTGTGATGATTCCGATAGTAGGCGGAAATGTGGAGGGTGATGTGGTAGCCGACATACTTCCCGGCGGTGCGGATTATCAGTTGGTGGACACAGTGAGTGGAAGAGTGGAATTTAATGCCATTTACACCTTGCGGACTAATGATTCCAAACTTATAAACGTCAGGAATATAGGTGTTAGCAAGGGGGATTATTTCACAACCTCACCCGTATTCGAGGCTCCGGTTGACTCACAATACGACTGGCTGAACAACAGGATATTTATCTGCAAGCCTATCGGATTCGGTAACGGAATAGTCCATCTCCGGGTATGGATGGTGGAGTGACTCATGATATCATCCTAAGATTGCCACAATCATGCCTGAAAGTATGAGCGATATACTCCCCACGGCGTAGGTCACGGTATAGCCCATGACAGGCAATGTGCTTTCAAGATTATCCTGTATGGCTCCGAGAGCAGCTACCGCATTCCTGCTTCCGGCTACGCACCCAAGTGTGACTGCCGCCGGAAATTTGAACACCTTGTAACCGAGATATATTGATATAATCAGTGGAATCGTAGTGCAAAGAATCCCTATAAGGAATAATTCAAAGCCTACCTCTTTAAGTCCGCTGATAAATGAGGGTCCGGCTCCAAGACCTACGACGGCTATAAACAGATTCAGACCTGCGTTATCCATAAACCATATTACCGAGCGTGGAATATGTCCGAATGTGGGACGTTTAGATCTTAACCATCCCATTATAAGCCCGGCAAGTATTGCTCCACCGCTTGTGCTCAATGAGATAGGGATTCCTCCGAGATATATTACCAATGCGCCTATGAAACACCCTATCGCAATACCAAGTCCGATGAATACCATGTCGGTTTCACCTGTCGCTCGATCGGAATAACCGATTTCAGGAACAGCTACCGCTACATCCTGAGGCACTCCTACAAGATGGATTATGTCGCCCTTTTCAAGCCGCACCTTGTTTCTTACCGGGAGTGCCATTTCATTGCGCAGTATCTTGTGTATCATCACGCCTCGCATAAATGGTTCTTGTTTAAGTTCCCCAACAGAGAGTCCGGCAGCTCCCGATTTAGATACAGTGACAGGGAGATTCTCTGTGGCGAAATTCAAAAGCTCATGGTCAGTCACTTCGGGACCTATCCATCCGGCTTCGTCTATTATTGTCTCACGTATACCTCCAAGAACGATAATATCACCTTTTCTTACTTTCAAACCCGGTTCGGGGTCATATATCTCCCCCTTTATCCTGAGACGTTCCACGAAATGACGCAGATTTAGACTTTTTATATGTTCTTCAATTTCTTCGACAGTTTTCGATCTTTTGAAATAATCGGCTTCAGCCCTGTATGTTCGGAATGATATAGGGCGATTGGCTACGATAAGACCGGGGTCGGGTACGAAATCACCGGAGTCCATATCTTCTTCAATTTTCACAGTCTCTTCTTTGACCTTTTTAAGACCGCCAAGAAGTATGGGACCGAGATTGGCTATAATCCACGCAGACCCGATAGTCCCGAAAATATAACAAACAGCATAGCAAGCCGGAATAATGTCGAGCATACGTTTTAGCTCTGTGTCGGTATATCCCATAGCGCGAATAGTATCACTTCCCACACCGATGACGGCAGATACAGTTTGAGATCCTGCGAAAATACCTACGGTGACACCTTTGCCATATCCCATAAGCTTTGATATGCCGATACACGTTGCTATGCAAAGTGCACATTCGATGAGAGCAAAGCATATCTGCTTAACTCCGTCTCCTTTTAAAGAACGGAAAAATTGGGGTCCAACGCTGTATCCAATGGCAAAAAGGAACAGCATAAATGCTAATGATTTTACTGTGTCAGATATCGGAATTCCCATTTGTCCTATTATAACACCGACAATCAGTGTCGCTGTCACAGGTCCAAGAGACAGCGATTTATATCTGATTCCTCCAAGCCAAAAGCCAAGTCCAAGGGTAAGAAAAATAGGTATTACCTGATTGTTGCGAAATATTTCAATAAGCCAGTCCATACAGGGAAATTCAGTGAAACGTTAAAATTGTTTTTTAGTTTAACAATAGTTCGTGATAATTGGTTTAAATAAGTTAAGGACTGAACCTTATATACTAAGGTAATGTTATGAAATCATATAATTTCTAAGAAATTAATATGCACTAACGTAAAAAACAATCTAAAAATTTATAGAATATGAACATGTTTTGTTACCAATGTCAGGAGACGGCTCGTGGCAAAGGATGCGAGATTCAAGGGGTGTGCGGTAAAAAGCCGGAAACATCATCACGCATGGATCAGCTCTTATATATTGTGCGCGGTATGGCTATATTGAATCGCCTGCTGCGTGAAAAAGGCTCTGCCGATCGGGACGCTTCACATTTCATTATCGATGCGCTGTTTACCACTATTACAAATGCAAATTTTGATAATGATATGCTTGACGGATATCTTACCAAAGCTCTTGAATTGAAAAATGTGCTTGAAGGTGTTCTGAAGAAACATAATGTAGGGATTCCCTATATGCCGGAGGTATCCTATCATATATCGAAGGATAATTATGGTAAACTGGAAGTAGTGGATGCCGGAGGAACTCTCGACCAAGAGATTTTCAGTGTGTTACATGATAAGGATGAGAATATCAGAGGGCTAAAACAACTTGCCATTTACGGGTGTAAAGGCATGGCTGCGTATGCCCGACATGCCCTTAACCTTGGTTTCGAGGATGAGGATATTTATGCTATCATTGAGAATACCCTTGCTGAGATAAGCCGTCCTGATGTTGATGCTAACGAGCTGTTCTCTATTGTGCTTAATGTAGGAGAAGGTGGTGTCAAGGCAATGGCGTTACTTGACAAAGCTAACACATCGACATTCGGCAATCCGGAAATCACCAATGTTAACATAGGCGTTGGCACTCGTCCGGGCATACTTGTGAGCGGTCATGACTTAAAGGATCTTGAAGAGTTGCTTGAACAGTCGGCTGGAAAGGGTGTGGATATCTATACCCATTCCGAGATGCTTCCGGCGCAGAGCTATCCGTTTTTCAAGAAATATCCTCATTTCGCCGGTAATTATGGCAATGCGTGGTGGAAGCAGATTGATGAATTCGAGACATTTAATGGTATGTTCTTGTTTACATCCAATTGTATAGTGCCTCCGAGACCCAAGACAACATACATGGATAGAGTCTACACTACCGGTGTTGTAGGTATGCCGGGCACACACCATATTTCCGAAGGCATTGACGGCAAAAAAGATTTTTCTGAAATCATAGAACGTGCACAGAAATGTGAGCCTCCTACGGAAATCGAACATGGAGAGATAATAACCGGATTTGCTCATAATCAGGTGATTGCTCTTGCTCCGAAGATTATCGATCTTATAAAACGAGGCAAAATACGTAAATTTGTGGTAATGGCTGGTTGTGACGGCAGAATGCCCTCACGTAAGTATTATACAGAATTTGCAGAAAAGCTTCCCGAAGATTGCGTGATACTTACTGCAGGATGTGCTAAGTACCGTTATAACAAATTGCCACTCGGTGATATAGAGGGAGTCCCTCGTGTTCTTGATGCAGGACAGTGTAACGACTCCTATTCCCTTGTGGTAATTGCCATGGCTTTGAAGGAGGCGTTAGGGCTTAAAAATGTCAATGAATTGCCAATCGTATATAACATAGCTTGGTATGAACAGAAAGCTGTGATAGTGCTTCTTGCGTTGTTGAGCCTGGGAATTCAGAATATACACACAGGACCGACCCTGCCGGCATTCTTTACTCCTGACATACTCAAGGTGCTTCAGGAGAAATTCAATATCGGTACCATCACCACCGTAGATGAGGATTTGGCAAAACTTATCGGCTGATAAAACGTATAGGTTTTGAGAACTATTCAAACTTAACGCATAAATCAGACATAAATAAACAAGTGACTCGTAAGGGGAATACAATTTCTCCGGACGAGTCATTTTTCATCAAATTGAATTTTTCGCACTCTTTGGGGCTTTCGGGGTATTATCTTTGCAATGTGATTAAGAAATCACAAATAAGAAATCACAAATAAGAAATCACAAAAAGAATAATAACCCACAAAAACTAATATTATGAAACACATTTCAGCAAAAGCCTACAAGGGATTTAACCAGCGATTGATTGACGCATTTAGAAGCATTGATCCGTACCATATTGATGGGATAGGTGTTGTGATGGGGATGATAGATCTTTATCTTGGCGAGAAGGATGTCATGTTTCATGTCCGCTCAACTGTAGTGAAGTTGGCATATATGATGATATTGCCTGAGCTTGAGAAGGCTGTGGAGCGTTCGATGCGTGCCCGCAGGAATGCCGCTATCCGTCGTGAGAAGAAATTAGCTAAATTAGAAGCTGAGAAGAAGGAAAAACAGGCGGACAAAATGGAAAAACAGGCTGATAAGGAAGAGATACAGGCTGAAACAGTTGAAAAACATGAGAATAAGGAGGAAAAACAGCCTGAAATTTCTGAAAAATCAGAGGTAACTACACCAGTGTCAATTCCTACAGACTCTAAATTGAACTCTGTCGGAACAAATGGTACTGTGGTCATGACTGATAATGGTTTGAGGGTGCCTATTGGCATTACAGGCAGGATATTAACTTAAAGAATTAATTTGAAGAATTAACTTAAAGATTCTGTAAAAGGTCATAATCTACGTTTTTATTCGTTTGGCTTCAGAATTTTTATGTAAATTTGCAATTCGAATTATAATCAGCAAAAGAACTGATTTAAACTTTTTATAAAATGTTAAACTCGGGCTGAAATTTACCATGTTTTCAATCTTTGAAGCTCTTTTCGGCTGAATTATCAGCCTCTCTTCGGTCACTTAGCTCGCTAAGCTCCCTCATCGAGCTGGTAATTCATCTCGAAAATAGCATCAAATCTTAAAAAATAAAAAGTTTAAGTCAGTTCAAACAAAAGAGATATAAGTTAGAACAATCAATCCAAGATAACATAACGATACTTCATGGAACAAATTGATAATAAGCCTGATAAAGCACAAAAAACTAAAAAGCATCATCGTGGCATCATAGCAACGATGTGGATTGTGTTTGCCGCAATGATTGTCGGTGTGTTTTTCTTCCTATTCCTTGTCTATAATGGTGTGATAGGCTACATGCCGCCTGTCGAGGAATTGAAAAATCCTACCGATCGTTTCGCCTCGGTGCTATATTCGTCAGACGGTAAGGAGATAGGACGTTACTTCTCAGGAACCGGTAACCGAGTTTATGCCGATTTTGATGAAGTGTCGCAGCATGTGATAGATGCGCTGATATCAACCGAGGATGTGCGTTTTGAGGAACACTCTGGTATTGATATGCGAGGTTTAGGACGTGTGTTGTTCAAGACTGTTCTTATGGGTAACAAAAATTCGGGCGGCGGCTCTACACTGACACAGCAGCTTGCCAAGCAGCTCTATTCACCCACAAGTTCCGGGCTTATGACACGTGCCATGCAGAAGCCTATCGAGTGGATGATAGCTGTAAAACTCGAACGTTATTACTCAAAGGAGGAGATCATAAAAATGTATCTTAACCAGTTCGATTTCCTCTATAACGCTGTGGGTATCAAGAGTGCGGCTCATATATATTTCGGGAAAGCTCCTAAGGATTTGACCATCGAGGAAGCTGCCACTTTGGTGGGTATGGTTAAGAATCCTTCATATTATAACCCTGTAAGGCAGAATGAGCGCACCAGACAGCGCCGCAACGTTGTGCTGCAACAGATGGAGAAGAACGGGAAAATCACCAAAGAAGAGCTTGACAGCCTAAGCGCATTGCCCTTAAAATTAAAATTCCACAGGGTTGACACCAAGGATGGCATTGCTCCTTATTTCCGTGAGGAACTTCGACGTATGCTCAGAGCTAAGAAACCGGAGCGTTCAAATTATCGCTCATGGGAGAAGCAGAAGTATGTCGATGATTCTATAGCTTGGGAGACAAATCCGCTTTACGGATGGATTGAAAAGAATCCGAAGCCTGATGGTTCAAAATATGACATCTATACCGATGGTCTCAAGATCTACACCACCATTGACTCCAGAATGCAGAAATATGCCGAAGAAGCGGTGTCGGAGCATCTTGGAGGTGACTTGCAAAAGGCATTTTTCCGTGAAAAACGCGGTATAAAAGGTGCCCCTTATACCACCGACCGTGCCGAGCTTTCGGAGATACGTCGCAATCACCTCATAAGAAATGCGATGAAGAACACCGACCGTTACCGTGTGATGGTAAAGGCGGGAGCTTCACGTGAGGAGATAAACAAGGCATTCAACACTCCGAGAGAGATGAAGGTGTTCACTTACTCAGGCTCTGTTGACACAGTGATGACTCCTCTTGACTCGGTTCTTTACCACAAGCATTTCCTTCGCACAGGATTTATGGCTATGGATCCGCTCAACGGGCATATAAAGGCATACGTCGGAGGTCCGAATTTCTCATATTTCCAGTACGACATGGTATCAACCGGTAAGCGTCAGATAGGTTCTACCGTCAAGCCGTTCCTTTACACGTATGCTATGGAGGAAGGCTTCACACCTTGCGATGAATTGTCAAATACTCAGCCTGTGCTGACTGATGAAGCAGGGCGAGTATGGGCACCGAGAAATGCCGGAAGTGCGAGAGTAGGGGAGATGGTGGATCTTAAATGGGCACTTACCAATTCTAACAACTGGATTTCTGCCCGACTTATCTCTCAGCTTTCACCGTCGTCGCTTGTGAGGACGATGCATAATTTCGGTATCACTTCCGATCTCCCTGCGGTGATGTCGCTTTGCCTCGGACCAGCTGATGTATCGGTCAAGGAGATGGTTACAGCCTACTCAGCCTTTGCAAACAATGGTATGAGGGTTGACCCGATGTTTGTCACTGCGATAGCCGATAATAACGGTAACATAATTTCCGAATTTTCACCACGCCATGTGGAGGTCATATCGGAGAAGGCATATTACCGTATATTATCCATGCTGCTGAATGTGGTGAACGAGGGTACGGCTCACAGGGTTCGTTCACGTTTCGGCTTGACTGCGGAGATGGGTGGCAAGACCGGTACCACCAACTATAATGCCGACGGATGGTTTATGGGATTCACCCCTCAGCTTGTGGCTGGCACATGGGTTGGCGGTGACGAACGTTACATCCACTTCAACACCATGGCTTACGGACAGGGTGCTTCGATGGCTCTCCCGATCTATGGCAGATTTATGAAGAAGGTATATGCGGATCCGACACTCAACTATTCGCAATCGGCACGATTTGACATCCCCGGAAATGTGAATCTCTGCGAGAAAGAATTTTATGGCTATTATGAGGAGCCTGTCGATGCTGACACCAATGCCGAGGAATCGTCGATAGAAGGTGTGTTTGATTAGAATATCACTCATTACAAATATTAAGGGTAGCTCTTTTTTGAGGGCTACCCTTAACATTTTCATGACTTTGGATGTTTTACCAAAAGGTAAACTTACGTTCAATTAAAATTGTACCGGTATATTTGTATGAAGCATATCGTAATTATGGGAGCGACCTCGGGTATCGGGCTTAGAGTCGCAGAGATTTATGCCACAGCCGGCTGGCGAGTGGGAGTGGCTGGAAGAAAAGATGATGTGATGAAGGAACTCCAGAAGAGATTTCCGGAGAAAGTGGAGTGGGAGCATATCGATGTGACCCACAAGAGTGCCGTGACGAAGCTCGAACGCCTTATCCAGAATGTGGGCGGCATGGATATATATCTTCATGTTGCAGGTATAGGCTTTGAGAACAGTTCGTTGGAAGTGGCTGAAGAGGTCTCGACTGTGGAGACCAATGTTGTGGGCTTTACAAGAATGGTAGATACCGCTTTCAGATATTTCCGTGACAAATGCTCGGGAATCGGTCATATAGCCGCTATCACATCCATAGCCGGCACTAACGGGATAGGTGAGCTTGCAAGTTATTCATCTTCGAAAAAATTCCAGCAGACCTATCTGACCTCATTGGAACAACTTGCCAATAAGCAGGGGCTGAAAATATCATTTACAGACATCCGTCCCGGCTGGATACGCACACCATTACTTAAACCTGACAGGGAATATCCTATGACCATGGAGTTAGAGGATATAATTCCGGCTATCATCAAGGCTTTGATACGTAAGAGCAGGATGGTGGTGATAGACAAGCGCTGGAATGTGGGATATAACCTTTGGCGTCTTATCCCTAACCGTCTGTGGGTGAAAATGCCAATAAATGTGTCAACCAAGGCTGACCCGGTGGAAACTGCCGAGAACACTGTGGTTGAGGAAGCAGAAGCCACCCCGGTTTAATCATTCCTGATCTTCTTCAGGTCGAAGTGTGAGCGTTCGCCGAGCTATGTAATCGGCGAACGCTTGCTTATAGCTGTCGGAAATAGGAATTGCTACCTTCCCGAACACTATGCGGTTGCGCTCTATGATTTTTATTTTTGGGAGGTTTACTATATAGGAGCGATGCACACGCATGAATCTGTTAGCCGGCAGGGTGCGTTCAAGCGCTTTCATGCTTATAAGTGTCATGGTGGATTTGTCGGAACCCTCGGTGTAGATTTTCACATAATCCTTAAGTCCCTCGATGTAAAGAATATCCTTTACGGCTATCTGCACTAACTTGTACTCGCTCTTTACTATTATATACTCTTGGTTTGCGGACGATAATTCACCTTCGTTACGGCGGCTGTTCAGCTCGTACCATTGCAAGGCACGGTTGCCGGCAGCGAGGAATTCGTCATAACTGATGGGTTTGAGCAGATAATCGAGTGCGTTTACACGGAATCCCTCAACGGCATAATTGTCGTAGGCGGTTGTAAAGATTATTCTTACTGACGGCGGGATTATCTTGGCGAACTCAATACCGTTGAGCTGCGGCATGTTTATGTCGAGAAACACCACGTCAACATCTCCGTCAAGGATTGTGGATATGGCATCTTTGGGAGATGAGAACTCCCCGGCAAGTTCCATGAAAGGTGTCTTGGTGATATAAGAAGCTATGAGTCCTGATGCAAGGGGTTCATCATCGACAACGCAACAACGGAGTATCATTTCGGTATAAGGGTATTAGGCTCCCTGTTCAGTATCGGGAGTGTTGGTTAGACTTGATTTTAAGGTAGAGGGGTCATAAATGGGGATTGAGAGATCGACCACATAATGACTGTCAGTGATATTTATGGCGAGAATAGCCTTGTCGCCATACAGTAGTTGCAGACGGCGACGGAGATTCTGCATACCGATGCCTCCCACGCTTGACATGGGGGGACGATTGTCAGGCGGTAAGATGGTGTTGGAGGTATGGCACTTGATCATCCCGTCGGCTGCAGTGATTGAAATATCTATCTTGTCGTCGGGATTGTTATGTATGCCATGCTTGAACACATTTTCGATGGGGGTTATAAATAGCAGTGGCGCTATGTTGCAGTTTTCGTAGCCTATCACATCGATTGCCACATTTATATCTAACGACGGGTTAAGTCGCAGACGCATCAGCTTGACGTAATTGTCGATGAAGTCTACCTCCTGCTTTATAGTGACGGATGTGGGGCTGTCGTAAAGCACATATCTCAGCAGTCGGCTCAGCTCATGCACCGCATCCTGAGCTTTGGTGGGTGAGATGGCTATCAGTGCATATATACTGTTGAGCGTGTTGAAAAGGAAGTGAGGATTCAGCTGACTTTTAAGATTTTTCAATTCTTCCTCACGCTGTGCGCTTATAAGATCCTTTTTTTGCTGCCGGAGAAGCATCCATTTGTCGCTCAGTCGCAAAGCTGCCGCAAGCCCGATGGTAAGCACTATCATCACAAGGTCGCGGAGGAACACGGATGTCCAGCGCACTATGTACACATATTCAGAGTGATTGTGATGTTTCTTCCCGAATTTTTTCCAAGGTACACCTAACTGGTCGCCCCAGAAGCGCCATATAAGATAGAGAATGAGAAGGGCTATGAGGAGCAGCAATAGGTTCTGTCCTAAAAAGCGAAGCACACTGTGCGAACGGTCTATGGAACGCTCGATGATCACATAATAGTTCACGTAGAAGATTATGATATACACGAGAGCTTTGGCATAGACCCACAGATGTATAGGTTTGGAGGGGAATGAGAGGCTCCAAAGCAGCTCCGGTAGGACGAAGATGATTGTGATGCACAGAAGGTGCGTAAGAAATGTGGTGAGCTTCTGTTTATATCCTATATCGCGCATGTGATGATTATTTTATGCCTTGTTTCGCAAAGATAGTTTTTTTATGTGAAGCATACAAATGAATTAGACATTCGTGTGGGTTTCGCCGACAGAAGTGTCAGGATGCATGTACATATAAAATTACCGGGCTGATGCGGAAATTGCATCAGCCCGGTATTTATTGCGATGTTATGACTTTATCGGGAGATTAGTCCTGATTGAGGTTCACACGCTTGAAGTCAACTACAACAAGACCCTTCTGAGTCTGGTCAAGGAACTGACCTACGGTAAGCTTGCTGTCCTGAACATATTCCTGTTCCATGAGGCAAGATTCCTTGAAGAACTTGTTGAGACGACCGTTGGCGATGTTCTGAATCATAGCTTCGGGGAGGTTTGCAGCCTTAGCCTCAGCTGTGGTCTTGATGATTTCACGACCCTTGGCAGCGTCTTCTTCAGTGATCCAACCCTTAGAGATGTTGCTCTCGATGTGGTCTTCAGAGTCGAAGTGGTTGGGGTTGAGACCTGCTTTTTTAAGAGCTGCTTCAACAGCCTTGCGAACCTGTTCCTGCTTGGTCTTTTCAACAGCTACGCTGATCTCCTGATCGATAGTAGCTTGGGGAACATCGTTGCGTGAAACAGCCACGGGGTTCATAGATGCGATCTGCATACAGATTTCGCGACCAACCTGAGGATCTACGCCTTCGAGGTTGAAACCTACGATAGCTGCGAGTTTGTTGTTGAAGTGGTTGTAAGCGGCGGTGGTAGGAGCCTCAACGGTAACGTAAGCACCGATTTCGGTCTTTTCACCGGTCTTACCGCTTTCCTCAGTGATGAGTTCGGCGATAGTCTGACCGTCAACAACGAAAGCTTTAAGCTCTTCAACAGTCTTGAACTTATTTTCCATGGCGATGTCCATGAGTTTTGTAGCGAGAGCGACAAAACCGGCATTCTTAGCCACGAAGTCAGTTTCACAGTTAAGTGCGAGGATAGCAGCGAACTTACCGTCGGTCTTAGCGATCACGTGACCTTCAGAAGCCTGACGGTCTTCACGCTTAGCGGCAACAGCCTGACCCTTCTTGCGGAGGATCTCAACAGCAGCCTCGATGTCACCGTTAGTCTCGGCGAGAGCTTTTTTGCAGTCCATCAAGCCGGCGCTTGTCAAGTTGCGGAGCTTGGTGATTTCTGCCATAGTAACTGCCATAATATAGAATTTTTGGAGTTTTAAAATGTGGATAAAAAGAGATTATTCAGCTGCTTCAGCTGTTTCGGCGGGAGCTGCCTCGGTGTTGTCCTTGCGGTTAACACGACGACGTTCGCGACGGGGAGCAGCCTCAGAGTTCTCTGCAGAAGCTTTTTCGTCAGCCTTCTCTACCTTACGTTCCTCAAGACCTTCGTTGATAGAATCACATACGGTGTTAAGGATGATTTCGATTGACTTTGATGCGTCATCGTTTGCGGGGATAACGAAGTCAACGTTGTTGGGGTCAGAGTTGGTGTCAACGATACCGAAAACGGGAATGCCGAGACGGTTAGCTTCAGCTACAGCGATGTGTTCCTTAGCCACGTCGATAACGAAGAGGGCAGAAGGAAGACGGTTAAGGTCAGCGATAGAACCGAGGTTCTTTTCAAGTTTAGCGCGCTGACGAGTGATCTGAAGCTTTTCACGCTTTGAAAGGTTGTCGAATGTGCCGTCCTTGGTCATCTTGTCGATAGAAGCCATCTTCTTCACAGCCTTGCGGATAGTGGGGAAGTTGGTGAGCATACCACCGGGCCAGCGTTCGATAACGTAGGGCATGTTAACGCTTTCAGCCTTGTTGGCAAGGATTTCCTTAGCCTGCTTCTTAGTGGCAACGAAAAGGATTTTTTTGCCACCCTTAGCTATGTTGCGGAGAGCTGCAGCAGCTTCTTCAAGCTTAGCCTGAGTTTTATAGAGGTCAATGATGTGGATACCGTTACGCTCCATGAAGATGTAAGGAGCCATTGCAGGATTCCATTTTCTTTTCATGTGGCCAAAATGGCAACCTGCTTCGAGGAGTTGGTCAAATGTAGGAGTTGACATGAGTTTTGATAAGGTTGTTTACGTTCTTTGAAAATTTACAATCAGAGAGTAGGGAACGTGTCCATCTCAATGATTTAGATACTAAACACTTGAGGAGAAAGATAAAATAAGAAAATATTAACGCTTTGAGAACTGGAAGCGCTTGCGTGCTTTGGGACGACCGGGCTTTTTGCGTTCTACAACGCGCGGGTCGCGAGTCATGAAGCCTTCCACACGGAGTGTGTGCTTGTCCTCGGGGTTGATTTTAACGAGAGCGCGGGCGATGGCGAGACGGAGAGCCTCAGCCTGTCCTTTGTAACCGCCACCGTCAAGGTTAACCTTGATGTCATACTTCTCAGCAGCATCGAGAGTAGTGAGCGGCTGCTTTACGATATACTGAAGGATGGAAGAGGGGAAATATACATCCAAGGGGCGCTTGTTGATGGTGATTTGCCCGTTACCTTCTTTTACAATGACGCGAGCCACAGCGGCTTTACGGCGACCTACTGCATTAACTGATTCCATTCTTCAATTATTTAATTTTATTAATGTCGATAACTACGGGATTCTGTGCTTCGTGGGGATGGTTGGGACCATTGTACACGTGCATGTTTTCGATGATGCGGCGTCCGAGGCTGTTTTTAGGAAGCATACCCTTCACAACCTTGATGAACAAGGGGTGGTAGCCAGGTTTTACATGCTTGTTGAATGATTTCTTCATCATGATCTCGGGAGTTGCAACACGCTGTCCGCCGGGATAGCCGGTGTATGACAGATATTCGCGTCCAGTCCACTTGTTACCGGTCAGACGAACTTTGTCTGCGTTGATAACGATCACGTTGTCACCACATTCGATGTTGGGTGAATAGCTGGGCTTGTTTTTGCCACGGAGAATAAGAGCGATTTTAGCGCAAAGACGACCGAGCACCTGATCGGTAGCGTCAACGACAACCCAATTGTGTTCAACGTTTTGAGCGTTGGGGGTAAGGGTCTTGTAGCTTAAAGTATCCACGTTAAATGTTTAATTAATAGAAAGTTACTTAATGATTGCACCATGCGTCGGCTTGGCCAAAAGCGTAGGCATGAGGCGATCGGGTTTATTAATTGGACATAATCGGACTGCAAAGGTAGTGATTTCTTGTTAATTAACAAAGAATGTTTATGATTTTTTAACAAATTGTGCTGCTCTTTCCGAATGACTTACAATCGGAAGTGAGTCGGGTGTTGGGACTCCGATTTATTATAATATAAGGTGGTAAAGTTTCAATTTGGAATATATGCTGCTTACGGCGTTCTCAGGACGCTTGTTTATGGGGCAAAGTATATTTTGGCGTTTGTTAAATAATCCTTACTTTTGCGATGAAAAATTAAGTAACTATGCATTTGACAGGAAAACAAATGTGGATGTCGAGCCGTGACTACGTTATGATAGTGCTCGCAGCCTTAATCTATGGTTTTGGTTTCTCGGCTTTTATTTTGCCGGAGAAGGTGGTGATCGGCGGTGTGACCGGTCTCGGTACGATTGTATATTTCCTCACCAACAACACTTACTCCATCGGTCTCACGCAGTATGCCATCAACCTTGTGTTGCTTGCCATTGCGTGGCGTGTTGTCGGCAGGGCATTTGTGCTTAAGACCATATTTGGTGCCACAGCCATATCGCTTGTGGTAACATTCATGCCTTCGCTGTTCGACGGACCTCTCGTTCCGGGTCAGCCTTTTATGAATGTGTGTATAGGCGGTATACTTTCAGGTATAGCCTTGGGTATAGTCTTTATTAATAATGGTAGTACCGGTGGCACCGATATTGTGGCGGCTATCGTGGCTAAAAAGACTAATGTGACCGTGGGACGTACGATGCTGTATGTGGACTTTGCCATTATTTCATCTTCGTATTTGTTTTTCCATGAGATTTCACGTGTGGTTTACGGTTTTGTGGTATTGTTCATCACTACCTATATGGTTGACCTCATGATCAACACCAATCGTCAGGCTGTGCAGTTTACCATTGTGTCAAAGAAATG
The DNA here is from genome assembly GCA_910577335.1 of uncultured Duncaniella sp. GTDB lineage: Bacteria > Bacteroidota > Bacteroidia > Bacteroidales > Muribaculaceae > Duncaniella. Next base: position 74,866 of record CAJTMJ010000016.1, read on the forward strand.
GGATAAGATTGCCACTGCGGTCAATAATCATGCACGGCGCGGAGTGACAGTGATTGACGGTATGGGCTGGTATACAAAACAGCCGATGAAGGTGCTTCTGGTTGTGTGCAGAAAGATAGAGTCAGTGACAATTTTTCGTATCGTGAAAAGCATTGACCCTCACGCATTCATCACGCAGGGTAATGTTAACGGTGTTTACGGGCAAGGATTCGATCAGATAAAACTTAAGAATGACAATAAGCTTAACAAACAGCTTCATGATGAGGTAGGAGACGATGACGATGCGATCGAGTCTGCCGAAGGTCATGCGTAAGATTTTTACGATTGTTTCGATTTTTTATCTTTTTTATCAAGCCAAATGTTAAAATTTTTGGATATTTCTAAAAAAGTAGTAACTTTGTGGCGAATAGAAATATTCGCATCCCTATAACCCCTGCTTTATCTTATTCTAATGATTTTGTTTATGGATATTTGGATTGTCTATGATTCACTTATTTTTTTAAGATAAATGCGATGTTATAATCTTGTGAAATAAAAAAGGAGCGACGCTTGAAGCATCGCTCCTTTTTTATGGGGTTGGCTTTGTAGGAAAGCCTTATCAGGGGATGAGCTGATATTTACGGAATACCTTGGCGATAGTTTCAAGCGCGCGGTCAACCTGTGCCATAGAGTGTGTCGCCATAAGGCTGAATCGAATCAGTGTGTCCTGAGGAGCAACAGCCGGAGAAACTACCGGGTTCACAAAGATACCCTCGTCAAGAAGGTCGCGGGTGATTGCAAATGTCTTGAAATCGTCGCGTATGAACAATGGGATGATAGGTGTGGATGTGTTGCCTATCTCAAGTCCGAGTGAGCGGAATCCTTCAAGAGCATGGTTGGTGAGCTTCCAAAGGGTTTCCTGGCGTTCAGGCTCTTTCTCCATAATGTCAAGGGCGGCAAGAGCTGCTGCCGTTGACGCCGGAGTTATACTTGCGGTAAATATATATGAGCGTGAGTGGTGGCGGAGGAAGTTGGTCACATCTTTATTTGTGGCTATGAAACCTCCGAGTGAAGCGAACGACTTGGAGAATGTACCCATGATGAGATCCACGTCGTCAGCCACGCCATAATGATGGCATACGCCACGACCGCCGGGTCCGAAGACGCCTATACCGTGGGCTTCGTCAATCATTATGCTTGCGTCATATTTCTTTGCGAGAGCTACCATCTCCTTAACGTTGGCAACGTCGCCTTCCATAGAGAATACACTGTCGCTGACTATCAGTTTAACTTTGTCGGGGGCACACTTCTGGAGCTGCTTTTCAAGCGACTCCATGTCGTTGTGCTTATATTTGAGCTGCTGGCTGAACGAAAGACGTCTGCCTTCGATTATGGATGCGTGGTCTTGTTCGTCCCAAAGGATGTAATCCTCGCGACCTGTCAATGATGAAACCACACCAAGGTTTACACCGAAACCGGTAGAGTAGATCATCACATCTTCCTTGCCCATGTATTCAGCCAATCTGGCTTCAAGCTTTTTGTGTAGGTCGAGTGTGCCATTCAGAAACGGTGAGCCGGCGCATCCTGTGCCGTATTTCTTTGTCGCTTCAATGGCGGCTTCTTTAATGCGGGGGTCGTTGACGAGACCTGTGTAGCAGTTGGAGCCAAACATCAACACCTTTTTCCCGTTGATAATCACTTCCGGATCCTGCTCGCTGGAAATGGCGCGAAAGTAGGGGTAAACTCCGGCTGCCTTGGCTTCCTGAGGGGCGGTGTAGGTGGCTAATTTCTTTTGTAGTAAGTTCATAATAATGTCAAACGAATCTGCATGAAATAATCTTTCCGATTGCAGGGTGCAAATTTAGATAATTTATTTCACATTTTTACACACTTTGTGCTATAATTTATTGTTAATTATACAAAACGGGGCTGTTTTGTGTAAAATTGTCGCTTTTTTGCGTCGAAATAGCGTCGTCTGCTTCAAATACGAGCTATTTTTGTTAATTTTGCAAATCTAATTAATTTATAATTGATATATGGACGAAAAGTCAGTAATCAACGATGAAGCCAAGCCGGTAAAACGTACTGTGCTCGATTATGATGATATAGTGAAAATGGTGCCATTCTTCAAAGGCAAACGTAAACTCGTTAATTTCCTGATGAAGCTTTTGGCGATTGATAAGGTCAACTGGATTCATGATCATAATTTCGACACTCCCGGACCGCAGTTCTGTCACGGGCTTCTCAAGGATTTGAATATAAAATTACGTATCGATAACGAGGAGGTGCTTGATAATCTACCTGAAGGGGCTTTCATAACCGTGAGCAATCACCCGTTTGGCGCATTAGACGGGATCACGCTTATTGATATAGTTGGCAGCCGTCGTCCCGGATTTAAGGTTATGGTTAATATGATATTGAATTATATCGTCGCCATGCGCCCGAATTTCATAGCTGTTGACCAAGCTGCAAGCGAGGATCCCAATAAGAAAGCTGTCTCCATGCAGGGTATAAAGGAGGCTATACGTTTGGTGAGAAGCGGTCAGCCTGTGGGATTCTTCCCGGCAGGGGCTGTTTCGAACTATAATCGTCACTTGAGATTTGAGGATAGAGAGTGGCGTCCATCGATAGTGCGTTTGATACAGCAACTAAAGGTGCCTGTGATCCCGATCTTTTTCCATGGATATAATAGCTGGTGGTTCAGATTCCTTGGCATTGTAAGCTGGCAGTTGCGCACATTGCGTCTCCCCGGAGAAGTGTTCCGCCGTAAGAACGACACGCTTCATATTTCAGTTGGCAATCCGATTTCAGTAGAGGAGATTAAGGAACACAGCGGTTCGGTCGAGGAGCTTGGGGCATATCTCAAAGCCAAGACATACGAATTGCAAAAGATTAAATAGCTTTTTATAATTGTGATGGAGCTTAATCTACAGGATTATCCTCAGGAGGTGATACAAGCGAAGCAGCGGTTTGGAATTGTGGGTAATTCCCCGGGTCTGCTTGCGGCGGTGCAGCGTGCCGTGCAGGTTGCGCCGATAGACCTTTCTGTGCTGATAACAGGGGAGAGCGGAACGGGCAAGGAGTTTTTCCCGAAAATCATACATGGGTTCTCTTCGCGAAAACATTCGAAATATATAGCTGTGAACTGCGGTGCGATACCCGAAGGGACTATAGATTCCGAATTGTTCGGACATGAGAAGGGGGCGTTTACCGGAGCTGTTTCGTCTCGTAAGGGATACTTTGAGGAGGCGGATGGCGGCACTATATTTCTTGATGAAGTGGCAGAGCTGCCGTTAACCACACAGGCAAGATTGTTGCGTGTGCTCGAAAGCGGTGAGTTTATCAAGGTGGGTTCTTCCACTGTGCAGCGTTCAAACGTGCGTATAGTGGCGGCTACAAATGTTGACATGGCTAAGGCTGTTGCCGAAGGTCGGTTTAGAGAGGATTTGTATTACCGCCTTTCTACTGTGTCGATACATATACCACCCTTGCGTGACAGGGGGAATGACATAGTGCTTCTCGCTCGTAAGTTTGCCGCTGATTTTGCCGAGCGTTATTCGATGCCCTCGGTTTCGTTCGACGATTCAGCCCGCTCGTTACTGCTGCATTACCGCTGGCCCGGAAATGTCCGACAGCTTAAAAATGTGATAGAGCAGGTGGCTCTGTTTGATGCCGGAAACAGTGTAGGTTCCGATGCCCTTGAATCATACATACCGCAGGCATCCATGAGCTATGCGCCGACAGTGACAACGGGTGATCAGATGCATAATTATACGTCTGAACGAGACGCGCTTTTCAGCATGATATTCCGTTTGCAAAAGCAGATAGAAGTGCTTAACGCAAGGCTCGATGAAATGTCGGGCGGGAATATGGTTAACGAGGTGTCGGTTTACCGTTCGGTGGAAAATGTGGTGCCTTCGTCGGAGACCACACGCTCGATTGTGAAATTCCAGCCGTTTGCATCGTCGCTCCGACGTGCCGAGGATGGAGCTGAGTGTGCCGACGTTTCCAATGCTTCGGTAGCTGCTCCGGCTACGCTTGAAGATACGGAAAAGGAGACAATACGTCGTGCGCTTGAGCGTAACGGTGGGCGCAGAAAAGCAGCCGCTCGAGAGCTTAACATCTCCGAGCGGACACTGTATAGGAAAATTAAAGAGTACGGTATAGAGTAAGTGTGTGAGGAGAGGGAGCGATATTGATTATTGTTCAAGTATTCTTATAACACGTACGCCGTTGACGGTTCTGTTTTTTCTAAGATATTCACTGAGGGGGAGGCGGTCAATCACCACCTTCCCTTCTTTCATTGATGCATGCATCAGATGTGGGATCCCATCTTCAAATACGATTATGCCGAGGTGGCTCACGTCAAGACCCTCTGTTTTTGTTGTAAGGGCTACGATGTCACCTTCCTTTAGCATTTTTGCCGCATTTTTGCCAAGCAGGGCATTGCTCTTTATGTAGGGATAGCGATGGGAGCGATATCCTACCTCCATGCTCTTTATGCGTTCATATTCCAACGAGTCGCTAAGCGCGGGGTAATTGTCCCTGTGGCGAGACATGTAATCAAGGGTCTTTATCTGATATGACGGATTTGACAGGCGGTCTGTGACATCACGGATGAATCCCTTGTGCGCATTTGTCACAATCCAGTCGCTTATATAGTGGATTCGTGAAGCATATCCGTCAACTTTGCCTTGACGATAACGCATTTTTTCAAGATTGTGCACGAAGTCCTGCCATGAGTTCCTGCGTTCACCTATTGTGACCGCCATAGCTGATACCACATCTATATATGTGGTGCAATCCAGTTCGTCAACATTTACTGTCAGCATCTCGGGTACGCCTTCGAGTGTCCCGGCTGCGTAGGGGGTGCCGATGAACTGTTTGCCGATGAATGCTACAACTTGGTTGGGGTCTTTTGCGTTTAGCTCTGATGCCGATATTAGTATTGATGTGATCTTTGTAGTGTCAGTTGATTCATTGTGCCACCTGATCTCCGATGGCAATATGGCTTTTGCATCTTGACTTATTATTAGAAATGAGGTGCAGATACAAAATATTGATTTAATGTGATTGGTTATGCTTCCCATTGAGATGTGATTTTATTGCCCAAAATTACGAAAAACTTTTTATTCGTCAAAGAAAAGAGTGGGGGTAGAGGGCTGCAATGTGTAGTTGAAGCTGTAATAAATAGCAATCTCTTTATTATATATAATAGGTGTAGATGGGGTTTTTGTGGGGGTGGAATGGGGGT